>NZ_CP126963.1:0-721351 GCF_002871945.2 Gleimia hominis
ATGGGGAAACGACTGCGAATCATGCTGGTCGGCGCCGCCACCGCAAGCGTACTGGTAGGCGGATACGCGGTTGCGGACGCGCTCGACATAGTCCCCGGGTTCATAACCACTGAGCGCCCCCCAGTAGGTGCCCTCCCGCCCAGTCCTTCCGCGCTGACTGCAGACCCGAACCTACCTACCCACATGGAGTTAAACCTGCCTCCGATCCGCACCAAAGACCTCAACAAACCGTGGCAAAACCTGCAAAAAGCGGCGAAAGATGGCAAATACACGCCCGCCGCCTACGTGGTGGACGCACTCACCGGTAACGTGCTGCTAGACGGGAATGGGCGCAAACCCCTCACGCCCGCGTCCACTACGAAACTACTGACATCCGTGCAGATCGCCAAGCAACTCAAGGCAACGGAAACGCTTAAAACCACGGTGTGGCAAGCAGCGAACGGTGACCTTCACCTGGTGGGTGAGGGGGACCTCATGCTCGCAAAAGACAAGGGGAACGCGGAGTCGGTCGTGGGACGTGCAGGGCTGGGGGACCTCGCGGAACAAGTGGTGAAAAACACGCAAAAACAGCGGACACCGCAGCAATCGCGGGGAACCCAGAACTCGGAGGAATCGCGGGGAACCCAGAGCCCAGCGGAATCGCCCAAGGGAAATACGTCGGGGCCGGCGCAGCAGGCAACGAAACTGATTTACCACGACGCAATTTTTGATGGGGCCGCCCGAGAAAAACTTGCCGATGGGCTGACTAGGTGGGTGGGCCCGGCAGCGGCATTCGGCACTGACACTGGGGATAGTGAAGGTAAGTACACGACATCGGACGATCCTGGTGCGGATGCGGCTAAGACGCTGGCGAAACAGTTGGAACAGCGGGGAATCAAAGTGGATATAAGCCGGTCCGCCACACCATTTACGGTAGGTACCCCAGGCGAGAAAGTGAAACCGCAACGGGTGGGACAGGTGGAGTCCGCGCCAATTGCCGCTCTAACCCGCCGCATGCTCGAGTACTCGGATAATACGTGGGCGGAACAGTTGTGCCGGCTCAGCGCGCAGAAAGCGGGGAAGAAGTCGGATGTGAGCAGTGCGGCACAGCTCGTGCATGACACTATTTCGAAACACGGGGTTTACAGTGACGGGCTGGTGCTGCATGATTGCTCCGGGTTGAATGACGCGAACAAGATCGCGCCGCGCACCACCGTGGAAGTGCTGCGGTCCCTGTGGAACAGTGAAGACCCGCAGCAGCGTACCCTGTCTCGGAGTTTGTCGGTCGGACATTTTGTGGGCACGCTTGAAGACCGCGTGGATAAGGCACCCGCAGCCCGCGTGGTTGCGAAAACGGGGAGTCTAGACACTGTGTCTGCCGTCGCCGGGTATGCGACCACTAAGTCCGGTCGTGTACTGGTCTTCGCTGTTCAAGCCGCAGACGCCAAAGAGGGTGCCTATGTTGCGCGCGAAGACATTGACGTTTTTATTAGAGAGCTTATTTCCCTATGAGGCACCCGGCAGAACCTAAGTACCCCCCGCTGGAACCTAGGTACCCCCAACGCTCGAAGGGGAAACGAACCACTGGGGCAGAGCACGCTGAGGCGCAAAACGTCCCTCAAACTGCCCGCTTGAAGCGCGAAGAAACCCGCGGTGCCGCCCGGCCCGCGGTGTGTGATTTGGTGGGGGCAACTCCGCTCGGGAGTGTGCGGGCCGTGTCGTTGGCGTTGCGCCAGTGGATGTTGCACCACCAGCCATCCCGCGTGGTGTGTGCGTGTTCAGGTGGGGCTGATTCGCTATCTTTGACGATAACGGCGGCTGATCAGGCGTTTCGCATGGGGGTACCTGTGGAAGCGCGGATTGTGGACCACGGTTTGCGCCCAGAATCCGCGGATGAATCCGCAGGTGTTAAGCAGCTGCTAGAAAAACTGGGGGTACCTACACGGGTCTTGGCTCCCACCGTGGGCACGGATGGTGGGGTTGAAGCAGCGGCGCGCGACGCCCGCTACAGCGCCCTGCAAAGCGACGCCGCGCAAACCCCGGGAACTACCGTGCTGCTCGGACACACAATGGACGACCAGGCCGAGAGTGTGCTGCTGGGCCTGAGCCGTGGTTCCGGAGCGCGATCAATCGCAGGAATGCGCGCGTACGCCCGCACCGACCACGGGGGTACCTCGGTGGGATGGGGCCGGCCCCTACTGGGGGTACGTCGCGAGCAAACACTGCAGGCATGCGTAGAACTGGGGGTACCTGTGGTGCATGACCCCACGAATGAGCTCGACGGCCCATGGGAAACCGCCCAAGGTACCCCCCGGCCCAGAATCGCATTACGACACCGCGCAATCCCAACGCTGTGCCACGCCCTCGGGCAAGATATCGTCCCCGCCCTGGCGCGTACCGCCCAACTACTGCAGGCCGACACCCAGGCGTTAGATGCGATTGCAGCGAGGGTACTTAGCGACCACGGGTTAGATGTAGACGTGCTCGCAGCGCAAAGCCAGGCGGTCCGCACGCGGGTGCTGCGAATGGCGGTGCAGGCCGTGCAGTCCCCCCAAGTACCCCTCACTTTGGAACACACGCGAGCGCTAGACAAACTCGTGACCGATTACCGCGGGCAAGGCCCCATCGTGCTGCCACGCAATTTACGCGCCTGGCGAACCCAGCGGGACGAAAGTGGTAAACGGTGGATCAGAATACGTTTCGTCGAGTAAGTGTGGAAAACTGGGAAGCATCGAGTAACCGCGAGGGTACGTGCAACCCACCGGGTGGGGCGCGGACACTACCGGTTGGGCAGCAAACCGCGCGTGCACGCGAAGGCGAGAAGGAAAAGGATATGGACGCTCACGACATGGGAGCGGACCTGGAGAAGGTCCTGATAACACAACAGCAACTGAACCAACGCCTCACGCAGATGGCAGGCGAAATCGACCGGGACTACGCGGGCCGTGACATCCTCATGGTGGGGGTACTTAAAGGAGCGGTAATGGTGATGGCAGACCTGGCTCGCCTGGTGCACACGCCGCTGCAGATGGATTGGATGGCGGTGTCCTCTTACGGTAAAAGCACTAAATCTTCCGGTGTTGTCCGCATTTTGAAGGACTTGGACACGGACGTGGCGGGTCGGGATGTGCTGATCGTGGAGGATATTATTGACTCGGGTTTAACCCTTGCATGGTTACAATCAAACTTGTTAGAACGAGGCGCGGCTTCCGTTAGGATCGCCACCGCCTTGCGTAAACCGGATGCCTTGAAGGTGGACGTTACCGTTGACTACGTGGGGTTCGACATTCCGAACGAGTTCGTTATCGGATATGGCTTAGACTACGCAGAAAAGTATCGGAACCTACCTTTCGTAGGGACGTTGGCTCCGCACGTATATTCCAATTAGTAGAGGTACGCAGTGGCTAAAGGAAAAAAGAAACGTAACTGGCTTGCCGTTTGGATTCCTATCCTCGTTATTTTGGGGGTTGCCTTCACGATGTGGCAACTGTTCCAACCCGCGTCTATTCGCACGGATGAGGGGATGGAGCTGCTCAAAGGTAAGACGGTGGAGAGTATTGTTGCGAACGACCGCACCCAGGTGGTGTCGTTGGAGTTGACGCAGGATTTTGTGCATGAGGGCACGGGGCCGCGCGATCCTCGTAAGAATCAGGGTCGGAAGGTGACGTTCACGTATTCTCAGGCGCAGGCGGAGACGGTGTATAAACGCATTGAGAGCAACGATGCCCGTCTTGGCTACAATGTGGAGAATCCCCAGCCATCGACGTTCGGGTCGATTTTGACGCTCGCGGTACCGATGCTGATTATCCTCGGTGGTTTCTACTGGCTTTCGATGCGCGCTGGTGGGCGCGGCCTCATGGGCGGTATGGGGCAGTCGAAAGCGAAAGATGTTACGAAAGAGAAGCCGAAAACCCGGTTCAAAGACGTTGCGGGTGCGGATGAAGCCGTGGAGGAACTGCAGGAGATCCGCGAGTTCTTAGCGAAACCAGAGAAGTTCTTGGCGGTGGGCGCGAAGGTTCCGCGCGGCGTGTTGCTGTACGGCCCTCCGGGAACGGGTAAAACTTTGCTGGCCCGGGCGGTAGCGGGGGAGGCGAATGTTCCGTTCTACTCCGCGTCTGGTTCTGAGTTCATTGAGCTGTACGTCGGGATGGGTGCCTCGCGCGTGCGGGATTTGTTCCAGAAGGCGAAGAAAGCAGCGCCGGCAATTATTTTTATCGATGAGATCGATGCGATTGGTGGCCACCGTGGGCGCGGTGACGGCAGTGGGGCCACGTCTGAGCAGGAGCAGACTCTGAACCAGATCCTGGTGGAAATGGATGGGTTCGACGAGCGCACCAACGTGTTGTTGATTGCGGCGACGAACCGGCCGGATATTCTTGATTCCGCGCTGTTGCGCCCGGGCCGGTTTGACCGCCAGATCGGGGTGGAAGCGCCGGATATGAAGGGGCGTGAGGCCATTTTGCATGTCCACGCGCAAGGCAAACCGCTTACCGGGGACGTGGATTTGAAGATGGTTGCTAAACGTACCCCCGGGTTCACGGGTGCGGATTTGGAGAATGTGTTGAATGAGGCGGCTTTGCTGACGGCGCGTTCGAATGCGGATCTGATTGACAATCGGGCGATTGATGAGGCGATTGACCGGGTTATCGCGGGCCCGCAGAAACGCACGCGGGTGATGAATGCGCACGATAAGGCGGTGACTGCGTACCACGAGGGTGGGCACGCACTGTGTGCGGCTGCGCTTCGGTACACGGCTCCGGTAACTAAGGTGACGATTTTGCCGCGTGGGCGGGCGCTTGGCTACACGATGGTGATGCCTACGGAGGATCGTTATTCGAAGACGCGCAACCAGTTGTTGGACGACCTCGTGTACGCGCTGGGGGGCCGGGTTGCGGAGGAACTAGTGTTCCGCGATCCGTCTACGGGCGCGTCGAATGATATTGAGAAAGCGACCTCTACTGCCCGCGCCATGGTGGTGGAGTACGGGATGTCGGACGTGATTGGCCCCGTGAAGGTGGGGAGTGCGGAGAATGACCCGTATGCGATGCGGGCTGGAAAACCGGTAACTGAACTGTCAGACGAAGTGACTGCGAAGGTGGATGTGGAGATCCGCCAGCTGATGGACACTGCGATGCGGGAGGCGTGGCAGATCCTGTCGAAGAACCGGGAGCTTTTGGACCGGTTGGCGGGCCGTTTGCTTGAGGAAGAGACGTTGAACGAGAACGAGTTGTCGGAACTGTTTAAGGATGTGATTAAGCAGGAGGAGCGGCCCGTGTGGAATTACCAGTCTGATGCCGCGGTTGAGGGAGTTAAGTGGGGTGACCCCGTGGGGATGGAGTCGCAGTCGCAAACCCCACCAACCCCGGAGCATCCGGCACCGCAGACCACGCGCGTGGCTGATCCGAATGCGGAACGTTTCGACTCAGCACCCATGCGCGGCGAGGCTGGCGAATAAGGCATGTATGACGAAGCTGGGGTGCGCACTGCCGTGACGGATCTGCTGCGTGCACTGGGTGAAGATCCGACGCGTGAGGGACTGCGTGAAACACCGGCCCGAATGGCGCGCGCTTGGAAAGAAATGGTTTCTGGCCTGGGGCAAGACCCGTCTAAGCATCTGGATAAGCTGTTCGATGTGCAGACGGAAGAGATGGTGTTGGTGCGCGACATCAAGTTCTACTCGGTGTGCGAACACCATTTGCTCCCGTTTTTTGGCCGCGCGCACGTCGCGTACATTCCGGCTAACAACCGGGTGACGGGGCTGTCTAAACTGGCGCGCGTGGTGGAAGGGTTTGCGCGCCGCCCACAGGTGCAGGAGCGGCTCACCACGCAGATTGCGGATGCACTCGTGGAAAAGCTCGAGCCTCAGGGAGCAACGGTGATTATTGAAGCAGAGCACTTGTGCATGACCATGCGGGGGGTGCGTAAACCCGGTGCCTCGACTGTTACCTCTGCGTTGCGTGGGGTTATGAACAACGCTGCGACCCGGCAAGAGATGATGACCCTAGTGATGGGAGGACGCCGATAATGACCCAGGTGATTAAACGCAAACCGGTTTTTAAGGACGGGCACGCGTTCCCAGATCGCACGCTCGTAATGGGCATTGTGAATATGACGCCGGATTCTTTTTCCGACGGGGGAAAGTGGAACACGGTGGACGCCGCAGTGGAGCGCGCTCACACGCTGGTGGAGCAGGGGGCGGACATTATCGATGTGGGTGGGGAGTCAACTCGCCCGGGTTCGCGTCGCCTCAGCACTGAAGAAGAACTAGCGCGGATACTTGAGGCCGTGAAGACGCTGACGCAAGAGGGGATCGCGGTGAGCGTGGACACGGTACATGCGGGTACTGCGCAGCAGGTGGCGGCAGCGGGAGCAGCGATACTGAACGACGTGTCAGGGGGATGCTACGACCCGGACATGTTGCGGGTTATGGCGGATAGTGACGCGGTGGTAATACTGCAGCATTGGCGCGGTTTCCCAGGTAATCCAGATGAGCGGGTGCTGAAATCGAACGCGGTACCAACGGTGATTGACGAACTGCAACGGCAGGTGGACGCTGCCCTTGAGGCCGGGGTTAAACGTGAACGGATTGTGATTGACCCGGGTTTGGGGTTTGCCAAAACAGCGTCGATTTCTTGGGAAGTGTTCGCTGGCCACCAGCAGATTGAGCAGGCACTGGACCTGCCGCAGCTGATTGGGACGTCGCGCAAGCGGTTCTTGCAGACAATCAGTGGGCCGAATGCGAACGTGGACGATTTGACGCGGGCCACCACGGCGATCTGTAGTGCGCACGGCACCTGGGGAGTGCGGGTGCACGAAGCGGTGGGGAATGTTGCGGCGGTGCAAGCTGCGAGTACTTATTGCCATGCGAGAATGGAAATAGAATAATTTCGATATGAGGGGGATGCAGTGCAACGAAACGGCTTAGACGTTATCACCATCTCTGGTTTGCGTGGGCACGGCAGGCACGGTGTCTACGACTTTGAAAACGAGCGTGGACAAACTTTCGTTGCGGACGTGTCTCTCTATTTGGATGCGGCTAGTGCTGCCGGTGGGGACGCGTTGGAGCGTTCCGTGGACTATTCACAGGTGGCGGTAGCGGTGGAGCACATTCTCACCGGCCCGGCGGTGAACTTGATTGAAACGCTCGCGGAACGGATTGCGCAGTGCGCCCTCGAATTCGAAGCCGTGCAGGCCGTTGACGTGGTGGTGCACAAGCCGCAAGCCCCGATTGACGTGCCGTTCGCGGACGTGACTGTTCGGATTCACCGGGAAAAACAAGGCGCGCGCGCGTCTGATGGCGATATGCGCGCGAACCGCATACCGGCGAGGGGTGCGCCCGTTTCGCGGTCCCAGCGCCATAAACAGCATTCGCGAGTGCAGACAAGTGAGGACGCTTTCATCGCTTTGGGAGCGAACTTGGACCAGCCGTGGCGGCACTTGGCGCAGGCTGTGCTTGCTCTTGATCAGCTTGAGGGAGTTGAGTGCACCGGGGTGTCTGGATTGTTCCGAACCGAGCCTGTGTTGCGGGCCGACCAAGCGCCTCAACCGGATTATTACAATGCAGTGGTGCGGGTGCGAACGCAACTGGATCCGCACGACCTCCTGGCGGCTTTGCAGTATCTTGAGGGGCAGCACGGGCGGGCAGAAAAAGGTGGTTGGCAGCCGCGCCCGTTGGATTTGGACATCATTACTTACGGTCGGCAGCAGATCGACACACCGGAACTGCAGGTGCCGCACCCGCGGGCGTGGGACCGCGCGTTCGTGTTAGCTCCACTGTTGCAAGTGGATGCCGATGCGCACCTACCGGGGTACGGGGCGGCGCGCGACCTTCTGGCTGCGATTCGTGATCAAGAGATTGAACTGTGCGCAGACGTGTGGGTAGAACAAGCCGTGGCCGGACATGACTTCGACACTCCCAGTGAGCATTCCGCGGCCCCTGAGGCCAAAGAAGCGCTACCTTCCGATGTAGCCGATTCGTTTGAGGGGGTGGGGCCGGCCGGGGGGAACGGGCGCGGGAGTGCGCGTGGGAGCCACCGACCTGCACTGCGGATTGTTGACGACGCGGATGAGTTGCATCGCTTGGATTCAGACCCGGTGGTTAGGCAGCGGCGAACTCCGCGGTTAGAAACTGGGCTCCCCGAAGATTACGCCCGGGGTCTGCTTCCGGTGGACGGTGATGTGCGGGCGCGGCGAACCACAACGGTGCGGCCCACGGTTACTGGGGCGATTCCGGTTCAAAGACAGCGGAGGAAGCGGTGAAGCCACTTTCCCTAACCACCTTAGCTATTTTAGCTACCGTTGGACTCGCCGCAGGGGTGGCGGTTACGCAGACCCAGAAAATGGGAGCGT
Organism: Gleimia hominis; assembly: GCF_002871945.2. Classification (NCBI taxonomy): domain Bacteria; kingdom Bacillati; phylum Actinomycetota; class Actinomycetes; order Actinomycetales; family Actinomycetaceae; genus Gleimia; species Gleimia hominis. The sequence continues at coordinate 8,329 of NZ_CP126963.1, forward strand.
ACTCGTACTGGTACATTTCCCCACTTCTGGCCGCAATGTTCCTGCTGGTCGCAGCGGTGCTCGGCGGGTTCGGGTGGCAAGTGAGGCAAAGTGAACGCTCGAAGCGGACGCGCGTAGACCCTCTGGTGGCGTTTAACACCGCCGTGTTTGCGAACTCGATCGCTTGGACTGGTGCTGGTGCTGCCGGGTTCCTGGTCGGCATGGCGATTCCACTGGTGACGGAGCTGAGTGTTTCCTACGCATCCCTCACGTTCTGGTGTGACCTGGCGAATGCGGCCGCGGCTGTGGTGATGATGATTGTGGCTGTGGTAGTGGAACGCTGGTGTCAGATTGACGATGATGACACGGATGTGAGTGGTAAACCCACTAAGAATTTGAGTTAGAACGAGGCCCTGAGTATGCGTCTAAGTGGTCACGAGTCCCACCGCAAACCGACCCGCAAGTCTGCCCCCAGCAGAGCTGGGCAGAACGAAGCGAGTGAAAACCGGCTGCGCCCCAAACGAGGTACCTCCGCGCGAACTGGGGCCAGACCTAAGCGGGGTACCCCCACGCGGACTGGCGACAGACCTAAGCGAGGTACCTCCACAAGAATCGGTGCCCGCCCCGAGGATGGTGCGTTCACAAGAAACCGAACTCGGCCCGGGCAGGGTACCCCCGTGCAAACTCGCGCGCGAAGGGTGGGGGAGAGCCAGCTGCCGGCGGATATTCATGTGCGGCGCGTCCTCTCGATTGTGCTGCTGCTGGTGTTGGTAGCTGCTTTGATTGGCGGTCTCATTTGGGTGGGGCACCAGATCAAAGCGGGGATTAACGCGACCGCGCAAACGCAGAAGAAAGCAGTTTCGAGCGCACCCCCAATCGCGGATTGTAAACCGCAAGACTTGTCGATCTCGTTCCTAGACGCGCCGGCGCAAACCCGCGTGGGGGAAGGCTGGGTGGGGCGCATAGCCATGGTGAACCGTTCGAAAGAAGCGTGTTTAACCGATGGTGGGCCGGCCTCCGTGGGGCTCATTGTTAAATCTGGTGACCAAACGGTAGTAGACCAACCCAAATGCGCCGCTAAAGACGCAAAGAAACCACTGCTCATTGGGCCGGGACGCAAATGGGAAGCGGACCTGGAGTGGAATGGGCTCAGCTACTCGAACTGCGAGGAACAATCGAACTCTGGTGCCGGCACCTACGTGGTCGCGATCCAACACGCGGGCGAAAGTAAACCAGTAGACCAACGCGTCGTTATCGTCCGCTAACCCCGCTCGTGCGCGCAAAACAGTCCGCGAGCATCGGCGCGCATGTGCGTAGTACAGTCCGCTAGTAGCGTCTGCGCATCCACCAGTAAAGCACGGTGCGCCGCCGCCTAGCGCCTACCGGCAGAGCGCAGCGTCACGCACCGGCAGCGTTTACCAGCCGACGGATTCAGGGGAAGACGCTTCCGCCTGGCGTACGAGTGAGTCGTGGATCAGTTGCGCGCGATACGGACCTACCCCTTCGATTTCTTGCAGTTCATCGCTTGAAGCTTCCCGCAGCTGCGTGAGGGTCTGCCAACGCTCCCCAAGTTTTTCAATAATTGCCCACTGCAACCGTGGCACCATCGTGAGGGCTCGCAACCCCCGTGTTTTCAACACTTGGTCGAGGTCCGACGCGTCCACCGTGGGGTGTCCAATCGCCTGAGCGATCGCATCCAACCGCACCAGCGCCTCCCCATCCAGGTTCGCTAGCTCATCTTGCGCGCGATGCAGCGCCGACCGGGGGTGCACGTAGTCGCACAGCACCAAGTTACGTTCCTGCGCCGCACCACTCACCAGGTCATCTAACTGCAGAGCCAGCAAACGCCCCTCAGTACCCAGTTCCTCAAGATAACTACTAATCTCAGAATGAATCCGCCGAATCATCTCCATCCGCTGCAGTACCGTCGTTACTTCCCGCAACGTGGCCGCATCCCGATGTTCCAAAACCGTGAGGGTACCCAGGTCCTCATCAAGACGCTGCGAATACCGCTCCAACGTGTCCAAAGCCAGGTTCGCGCGCGAAAGTAACACTTCCGGCTCCACCAAAGTCTTGCGCAAACCACCAACGTAAACGGTGATAACCCGCATGGAAGCCGACAGAGAAATCACCGGAATCCCAGTGCCACGCGACGTGCGTTCCGCCGTGCGGTGGCGCATCCCCGACTCCGTAGTGGGAATAGACGAATCGGGAATCAACTGCACGTTCGCACGCCGAATCCGCCGGTGGTCAGACGAAATAATGACGGCCCCATCCATCTTCGCAAGCTCGCGCAACCGAGCCGGCGAAAGCTCCACATCAATCTCAAACCCACCCGAACACAACTGTTCGATCTCGTCGTCATACCCCAAGACAATCAGGGCTCCCGTGTGCCCGCGTTGAATGCGCTCTAACCCTTCGCGCAAACGAGTGCCCGGCGCTAATGCCTGCAGCACCTTCCGCATATTCTGCGCGTCAAGACTCATGACCTGTTTTATTAACTCCGTTTCTCAAGTGCCTCATTAGGCGGTTTTGTCTGCAGGGCTACGCGTCCGGCCGATGCCAAGTCGGCAATGGGGTAGATCGTAATCCCCGGGATGCGAGCTAACGCATCTGCCCCATGATCCGGAACGATCGCCTTCTTAAATCCTAACCGCGCGGCCTCACTTAAACGTCTGGATAAACCAATCGTGGCTCGTAACTCGCCGGTGAGAGATACTTCCCCAACCGCAATCAAATCTTTCTTAACGGGCCGGTTCGTGGTTGCAGATAGGATCGCCAGTGCAGTCGCTAAGTCCGCCGCCGGTTCTGAAGTACGTGCCCCGCCCACGGTAGAAACGTACACATCCGCCGCGGAAGTGTCCACGCCAAGACGCGACTGCATCACAGCTAACATCATTGTAACCCGGTTGTGGTCGATCCCGGAAGTGGTGCGGCGCGGACTCCCAGCGTTCGTGTGCGCAACCAGGGCCTGCACTTCCGTCGGCATGGGACGGCGCCCCTCCAGCGTCACCGTAACGCACGTGCCCGGCGTGTCCGCGCTAGCGGCCGACAGGAATAGGCCCGACGGGTCCGGTAGTTCCACAATGCCCGAATCATCCATCTGAAAACATCCCACTTCGTCCGTGGGGCCGTACCGGTTCTTCACCGCACGCAGCAGCCGCAAACCCGCGTGCCGTTCGCCCTCAAACTGGCACACGACATCCACCAGGTGCTCCAGTATGCGCGGGCCCGCAATCCCCCCGTCTTTCGTTACGTGCCCCACCAGGATGACCGGGAGGTTCCGAGTTTTCGCCGCGGCAATTAGACGCGCCGCCACGCCCCTGACTTGCGACAAGCCTCCGGCCGCGCCCTCAATCTGGGACGAGTACATGGTTTGAATAGAATCGACTATTAACAATGAGGGGGTGTGCGAATCCGCGTGTCCCAACGCGGTCTCTAAGTTGGTTTCTGCCGCCAACAGGAGGTGGTCGGTAATTGCCCCGATGCGTTCGGCCCGCAAGCGGATTTGTGAGGCTGATTCTTCGCCAGAAATGTACAGTACGGGGCCGCCACCTCGCTGTGCGGCGGCGCGCGCTGTTTTCGCCGCTACATCTAGCAGGAGCGTGGACTTACCAACTCCCGGTTCTCCAGCCAGGAGCGTTACCGCCCCGGGCACTATTCCGCCGCCGAGTACGCGGTCGAGTTCCGCCATTCCGGAAGGGTAGGCGCGCGCGTTGCTGGCACTGACCTCAGAAATAGGGGCGGCTGGAGTGCGCGGCGCAATGGCTTGTACAACCCCGCTAGCTACTTCGGTGGGATGGTCTTCCTCTAAGGTGCCCCACGAACCGCACTCGCGGCATTGCCCAACCCACTTTGTGGTGGTCCACCCGCATTCACTGCAGCGGTACTGGTCTTTCTTCTTAGCCATCAAAGTACCCCCAACTTTCCACAGCGCAACTCACCAACTATGGTCGGTTCGCGAAATATTCCAGCAGGGCACCTTCGCCAGAGACAATAATGATGTCTTCGCGGTCAATGCGGGTGGAACCGTCCGCGTATTCAAACCCGCGTCCAGGTTCAAGTACCCCCAGGACGTTCACCCCGTATTTAGCGCGCACATCCGATTCTGCCAACGTGAATCCCTGCACTTCTTTGGGAGGCCGCATCTTCATGATCGCGAACCCCTGCTTATCCATCTCAATGTAATCGAGCATGCGCCCCGAAACTAGGTGGGCGGTACGCTGCCCCGCGTCGAACTCGGGGTAGACCACGTGGTGTGCGCCGATGCGCCGCAGAATTCGCCCGTGTTCACGCGACGTTGCTTTCGCCCATATTGATGGGATTTCGAGGTCCACCAGGTTCGCGGTGATGAGCACGGATGCCTCCAGGGAAGTGCCGACCCCCACCACGGCGGAAGAGAAGTCGCGTGCCCCGAGTTGCTCCAGTGCCTCAACGTTGCTGGCGTCGGCTTCCACCAGGGGAACGCGGCCGGAGAACTGTTGTGCACGAGTCGGATTCTTCTCGACAGCTAAGATTTCGCGGCGCAGACGATCTAGCGTTGCGGCTACGGCGGAGCCAAAACGTCCCAAGCCGATCACTAAAGTACCGCTGGATTGCTGCCAATCTGTTTCCGCCAAGACCTTCTCCTAATCACAGTTGCGTTGCTTATATTTTACCGGTAGTTCTTACCTGAGGTGCGGCGGCCTTCCGTACTTGAGGTGCAGCAGCGTCCCGGTGGCTAGCCAGGTTGGCGTGCAAGCCGAAGCTGGCTAGCTAGCGCGGGTGAGTTGCCCACTTGCAGCCGCGCTAGCCGATAATGGGTTGTTCAACGGACATGCGGATTACGCGTCGGCGTTGTCGCAGTGCGAGGGCAGCGGCGACAGTCATGGTGCCGGTGCGGCCCAGGTACATGAGGCCAATCAGCACGTACTTGCCCGCGGCTGGTAGTTCCGGGGTGATCCCGGTGGATAGCCCCACGGTGCCGAATGCGGAGATGGATTCGAAAAGCACCACGTCGAGTGAATAGGGAGTGACGGTCAGTAGGATTAGGACGGCAACGGCCACCAGGAACGTGCCGATGAGGGCTACTGCGATTGCTAGGCGCACGGTGGTGTAGGGGATGCGCCGACCGAACGCTTCAATATCGCGGTCACCGCGCGCTTCCGCGAGCACCGCGAGGGAGAGCACGGCGATGGTGGTGACTTTAATGCCCCCGGCTGTGGATGCGGACCCACCACCGATGAACATGAGGATGTCTTGGATGAACCACGTGCCCTTGTGCATCTGCCCTACGTCTATGAAGGAGATGCCGGATGAGCGCGTATTCACGCCCGACAAAAGCGCGTGGGGGATGCGCTGCATGGCGCTTAGCTGACCGTAGGTTTCGGGGTTGTTCCATTCGGATGCGCCCACCAGGAGTGCGCCAATTACCGCCAGCGACAGGTAGGTGGTGAGGGTGATTTTTGTGTGCAGGGACAGGCGCCGAGGTTCGAACCAGTGGCGACGCAGGTCCATGAATGCGGGGAATCCGATGGCGCCCATTGCGGTACCGATTATTACCGGCACGATTATTGACAGGTCGGTGGCATGTGGGGCGAGCCCGTCGGGCAGGATAATGAGGCCCGCGTTGTTGAACGTGGACACGGCCATAAATAGTGCGTGCCAGGCGGCTTTCCCAACGGGGAGGTTGAGTGAGAGGAAGCGCGGGAGGAAGCAGATGAAGAGCAGTACGTCGACCCCGACGGCGGTGAATACAACGGCTTTAAGGAGGGAACCGACTTGCCCGAGGCTGGAGGTTTTTGTTTCGGAGGCAGCAAGCATCCGCTGGGTCAAACCAATGTGGCGGGATACGGCGAACCCCAGGATGGACGCCAGGGTCATTACGCCAAGACCGCCGATGGAAATGCCGATCATCACCACGAACTGGCCGAACGTGGACCAGTAGGTACTCATGTCCACGGTGGTGAGACCGGTGACGCATACGGAGGTGGTGGCGGTGAACAGAGCGTCCACGAACGGCGGTACCACGCGTGCGCGAGTAGAGATCGGAAGGCACAGCAGCGCGGTGACCAGGGCGATGATGAGTGCGAACACGATTACCGCAAGCCGCGTGGGGTATTGCCGGGCAATGTGGTCTATCCACGCGCGAAACTGTGCGAGCCGCCCGGGTGCGCTCGCGGTAATGGCGACCCGCCGGTCTTTGGGAATGGAGGGGCCGCTGAAGCGTGCCGGTGGAGCAGTGGCGGGGCGAAAATGCGCGTTGCGGGAACCCGCGAAGGGAGGGGAAAGGCGTAGTCGGTGCCACCACGACCCGCGGGGTGGTTTAGACTTTGGCGCCACATTTCCTCCTCATGCACAAATTTACGCCAAGCGGAAAGACACGCCATAAAACTATCCGTCGTTCGCTTCTTGTATTAGGATAGACCTATGCGCCCCGTTTGGGCACGTTAAACCCGACTTAATGAAATGGAAAGTGATGTCGCAGCAGGAAAGACCGCGTTTCGTCACTGTCGCAGAGGTAGCTGATCTTATGCGGGTATCTCGGATGACGGTGTACCGGATGATTCATTCTGGTGATCTTCCGGCGATGCGCGTTGGGAAGTCTTTCCGGGTGCCGCAGGCTGCTGTGTCTCAACTGATTGATGCGGGTTTATCGGGTTGGGAAGAAAATGGGACGGGTACCGAGAACCAGTAGGTTCTTACCTGGCAGTGCCCACGATTTCGCGTCAAAGTGCGTGCCGCGCTAGAGTATCAACAGTTAGTAGACGTGATTGCTAATTTATGTGAGGAGGGGTCATGGGCTCCGTAATTAAGAAACGCCGCAAGCGTATGTCCAAGAAGAAGCACCGCAAACTGCTGCGGAAGACGCGCCACCAGCGTCGCAACAAGAAGTAGCTTCGCAAGGCAGCCCCGATAAACCGGGGCTTTTCTTGTATATACCTTTATTGTGTGTACTTTTCTCGGGTAGTTGGCTTTTGTTTCCCAAAATCGTTTCAGGAGGGGACGTGCGAACGGTTGTTCATGTGATGCGTCACGGTGAGGTGCATAATCCGCAAGCCGTTTTGTATGGGCGCATGCCGGGGTTCCGACTGTCGGCGCTTGGCCAGCAGATGGCGCGGGCTGCCGCGCAGGGGCTGCAGGATGCGGGCGTGCAGATCACGGGGGTGGTGGCGTCCCCGCTGTTGCGGGCGCAGCAGACGGCCAGGCCTACGGCGGATGCGTATGGGCTGGAAGTGGAGTCTGATGCGCGTTTGATTGAAGCGTGGAATTCGTTTGAGGGCGTGCCCGTGAATCGTAACCGTGCGGTGTTGGCGAACCCTAAGTATTGGTGGCGCTACCGCAATCCGCTGCGTCCCTCTTGGTCTGAACCGTACGTGGACTTGGTGCGGCGGATGCGCGCTGCGGTGGCGGCGGCGCGGAAGAAGTATGCGGGGGGTGAGGTGCTGGCGGTGTCGCATCAGCTCCCGATTTGGACGCTGCGTTCGTGGGTTGAGGGTCGGCCGCTGGCACACGATCCGCGTAAACGCGAGTGTTCGCTGGCTTCAATCACGAGTTTCGAGTTCGACGGCGCGACGTTGCGTTCCGTTACGTACTGGGAGCCGGCGAGTAAATACCTCGTTGATGCGGCGGATATGGTGCCGGGCGTGTCGGATGCGGCGCTGGCGAAACAGAACTAGGGGAGTAATTGAAAACGGGGGACCATAAGCACGTGGAACAGCGGGCGCGGCGCAACCAGATTGCGTCCATTGTGCTGTCAGAGGGAGAGACTTCAGTTGAGGAACTGAGCGAGAAGTCCGGCGTGTCCGTGATGACGGTCTATCGCGATGTGGCGGTGTTAGAAAACGCGGGGGTACTAGCGCGCGACCGCGGGAAAGTGTTCGCGACCGCGTCGGGGTTGCACGAGGCGAGTGCGCGTTACCGTTTGATGCAAGAAGAACCTCAGAAAAAAGCGATGGCGCAGTGTGCGGCGCAGCTGATTGTGCCCGGATCGTCGCTGCTGATTGACGATTCTACGTCGGCGGTGTGGGCGCTGCGGGAACTGTTGGATGGGCCGGCCCTGTCGGTCGTCACTAATTCCATGCTGGTTGCGGGCGAAATGGCGGGTAAAACAAAGCATTCACTGATGCTTCTCGGCGGGGAGTATCAAGCGTGGGCGGAAGCGACGATGGGGCCGGTTACGTGCGATACCCTGCTTGGTATCCACGCGGACGTGTGTATTTTATCGGCGTCCGGTGTTAAAAACCTCACGCTCTACCATCCGTATGCGGATGTGGCGGCGGTGAAGAGGCAGATGATGAAGGCGGCGTCGCGCACCATAGTCATGTTGGACCACACGAAATTCGCGCGGCGGGCACTGCACGCCTTTGGGTCGCTCACCGATGTTGACACCGTGGTCGTTGATTCCCTCACTCCTCAAGAAACCCTGGATCGGCTGAAAGAGGCGGGTGTGCACGTTCTCGTCGCGCCGTGCTAACGCGGTTTGCGACGTATGTTTCGGCCATTGAGGTGAGATTACCTCAAGAATCTGAAACAATCGTTATGTGCGTCACGAAAAACACGGAGACTAGAAAGAACTAACAGGAAAGTTGTTGTTTTTATCTAACTATCTGATATGTTTGACGTGTTCGGTCACATTGACGGTCTACCCAAGGAAGGGGAAAAGATGGGTCTGAGGATTGTCGTCGCGGCTGACATCGCGGGGTACGAATATAAGGAGGTTCTAAAGCAGGACCTCGAACAAGACGATCGCGTTGATGAAGTGATTGACGTTGGTGTCCATAAGGATGAGGACGTGGACTACCCGCACGTAGCGGTTAAAGGTGCGCGTCTGATTGCGGATGGTAAAGCCGACCGCGGACTCTTCGTGTGTGGCACCGGAATGGGCGTCGCCATGGCAGCTAACAAGGTGCCGGGCATCCGCGCTTCCGTGGCTCACGACTCGTTCTCTGTGGAACGCCTGATTATGTCCAACAATGCGCAGGTGCTCACGTTCGGTGAGCGCGTGATTGGGCTGCAACTAGCTCGGCGTTTGGCGAAAGAATGGTTGGGTTACAAGTTCGACCCGAACTCGGGCTCAGCGGTTAAAGTGGCGGCTCTGGAAGAGTACGACACGGGCAAGACCGATAGTGAAGCTGAGGGTGTTGGCGGTTGCTAACACGCTAATATCGTAGGGAGTGTGGCCGCTGCAGCGGCCACACACTCTATGCCGCTACGCACAGCGGGTGTGGCGAAGACGCCACAGTAGTTTGCCAACGGGTTGCGACCAAAGGGGATCGCAACAATATCGAAGGAAAAATTATGTTAGACATTTTGCCTGATGCGAGTATCCAGTTCCTGGGGAACATGGACCTGTTCTGGCTAATTGCTGCCGCTGGTGGTGGCTTTTTCGGTGCGGTGATCGGCGGTAACTTCGCCTTCGGATTCACCGGCGTACTTATTTTGCTCGGGTTCGGAATTGCGTTTGCAACCGGGTCCGACGTGGGATTCACCTACCTGGCGTTCGGACCGGTCTTCGGCCCGCACGTTGCGTTCGCAGGTGGTGCCGCAGCATCCGCATACGCCGCAAAGACCACGCACGAGCTGGATAAGACCGGTCTTGGCCGGGACATAAACACGTCCCTAGCAGGTCTTGGCCATCCCGCGATCCTGTGGGTCGGTGCGCTATTCGGTATGGGTGGGTACATTGTGGAACGCCTAATCCAACACATTCCCTGGTTCGGATCGCACACGGATACTGTTGCCGCAACAGTGGTTATTTCAGGTCTGACCGCACGCGCCATGTTCGGACGGACAAAAGTATTTGGATGGACCAGTAAACTCGAAGGTTCCAACCGCTGGCTCGAGTGGCAAGAAAAGCCTTCCCAGTACCTCACCCTAGGTTTCCTCTCCGGTATTTTCGGTGCCGGCGCTTCCCTCATGCTCGTTTCCTACGCGCAGGGCGCGGGCCTACCTGAAGGAGCCGAAGAAGTAATCCTCGCGAACGCAAAGACGCTCCCCTTCGCAATCTCTGCAATCGCGATCTTCCTGCTGGCCTTGGGCTCCACCATTGGCGTAACCCACCACATGACAATCATCGGTGGACTCGCAGGTGTCACCTTCCTACCCATCGTTGGCAACGGCCTCGTCGCCCTCCTGCTCGGTGGGCTTTTCGGTGCGATCGCTGCGTGTGCCGGTGAGCTCTTCGCCCGGATCTTCTACGATCACGGCGACACTCACATTGACCCGCCCGCGTGGGCCATCTGGCCATGCACCACGCTCGTTATGGGATTGGGGGCAATGCTGGGATAGGACCTCAAGCTGAAAATGGTGGCGCTAAACAAGATGTTGTGAAGCCGGTAAAGACATACGCTACTAAGGTAATAAAAAGGCAAATCGGCTTGGTGCAACGCATGGGTTTAGCGCCCCATTCGACAGCGAACCACACCCCCAAACCCGACGGGTTAAATCGGGAGTAAACAACGAGGAAACCTGAAGCGTAAACGCCAGCGGCGCACAAGACGCAGCACAGAAGTCAGCGGCGCACAGAAGTTAGCGCACAAAACACAGTAAAAAACGACAGTAAGGAACTATCGATGACAGACGCGAATGCTCACATTTCGTTCCCAGAGGAGTTCTACGACGCCTACGTCTTTGACATGGACGGCACCATCTATTTGGGAGACCACTTACTGCCAGGAGCGAAACGGCTGATCGAAGAACTTCGCCGCCGAGAAATCCCTGTGCGCTACCTATCCAACAACCCCACCAAAGACCCGCAGCAGTACGTAGAAAAACTACACAAACTCGGGATGCCCACGGACATATCTGAAATCGCGAACACCGTGGTGACCATGACCAAGTGGCTTAAACACAATCACCCCGGCAAAGTTGTGTACCCCATTGCGGAACAACCCCTGATCAATGCGTTCAAAGACGCGGGAATCAAAATGAGTGACGACCCGAAAGAAATCGACATCGTCGTCGCCTCCTACGACCGTACGTTCGAATACAAGAAACTACAGATCGCATTCGACGCCATCTGGTTCTACAAACGCGCGATCCTAGTAGCAACCAACCCGGATCCGTTCTGCCCCTTCCCAGGTGGACGCGGCGAGCCTGACGCCGCCGCCATCATCGCAGCTATCGAAGCGTGCACCCGCACCAAATGCCAAATGAACGTGGGTAAACCCAACCCCGTGATGCTTGAAGAAGCAATCTCGGGCCTGGACGTAGACCCAACGCACTGCATGATGGTGGGTGATCGCCTCTTGACGGACATCGGGATGGCGGTGAACACCGGAATGGTTTCCGCCATGCCCCTGACCGGAGAAAACACCGTTGAAGACGCGCTCGCACTGCCGGCACAACAGCGCCCCACCTTTATTCTCGACCGGGTGGACCGCCTAATCCCCGCTCACGAGTGGGAGTCACTGGGGTGGTCTGAAACGGACGAATAAACACCCGGCGAGTAGACGCGCCAGAGCCGAACAACCGAACGGCCGGCCCCGCACCGAACCGTTTCGCTCGAACACTAAAATAAAGCAGCGTTGCTGAAAGGACAAAACAATGGTTACACCTGGATACGAGGGGCCCTACCTGCTGGGGATTGACTTCGGGACGGAATCGTGCAGAGCCGCGATTTTCGACCTGAGGGGCAACTCCATTGGGTTTGCGGCCACCCCGTACAAGACACACTTTCCCCGGCCCGGTCGTGCCGAACAAGACCCAGTGGACTGGTGGGAGGCGCTGAAAGCCTCGGTTACGCGTGTGCTTGACCAAACGGGTGTGGCCGCGCGGCACATCGCCGGGATATCCTACGACGCCACCACGATGACGGTAGTGGCCCTCGACAAACGCGGTAACGCGCTGCGCCCAGCCATCATGTGGATGGACGTGCGCGCCACCGAACAGGCAACCCGCGGGGACGAAATCGAACACTGGGCGAAGAAATACAACGGGGATAACACCATGCCGGTCACGGCCGAATGGTACCCCTTCAAAGCCACATGGATTAAAGAAAACGAGCCAGAGGTCTACAAAGAGGCCTACCGAATTGTGGACGCGCCAGACTGGCTCACCTACAAGCTGACGGGCGAGTGGACGGTGAACCTTAACACCGCTGCGATCCGCTCCTACTACAACGGTGACCACGGCGGCTGGCCCACGGACTTCTTTGAACACATCGGGTGCGGAGATGTGTTCGAGAAACTCCCTGAACGCGTGCTCGCACTCGGGGAAGTGGTAGGCACCCTCTCGGCCAGTACCGCGCACGAACTGAACCTCATCCCCGGTATTCCCGTGGCCCAAGGTGGGGGTGACGCGTGGCACGGACAGATCGGACTGGGGGTTGTTGAACCCGGGGCCCTCGCGGTGATTACTGGTTCGTCCCAGGTGATGACTGGGCAGAGCGCGGAACCGATTTACGGTAAGGGCTTCATGGGTTCGTATACGGACGCGGTAATTCGCGGCCAGTACACCGTGGAGGGATCCCTGGTGTCTTCCGGGTCGGTGCTGAAGTGGTTCAAAGACGGTTTCGCCCGCGACATCGTGCAAGCCACGGAGCGGATCGGGTTGAACCCATATGAGATCTTGGACCGGCAGGCCGCGGAAATTCCGATTGGTTGCGACGGCCTCATTATGAATGAGTACTTCCAAGGTAACCGCACGCCCTACACGGATTCGAAAGCCCGCGGGTTGATGTTCGGCCTGTCGCTGTCACACACGCCCGAGCACATGTACCGGGCGATTTTGGAGGCCGTTGCGTACGGGACGCAACACAACCTCTTGATGATGAAAGAGTCGGGTTTTGAACCGAACAAACTTGTGTTCTGTGGTGGTGCTACGAAGTCGCCACTGTGGATGCAGATGTACGCGGACGTGACTGGTAAGCCGATTACGTTAACTGAAGTTGGGGACGCGGTGGTGCTTGGATCGTGCATGCTAGCGGCGGTTGGGGCGGGTCTGTATAAGGACTTGCCTGCGGCGGCACGCAACATGGTGCACGAGACGAAAACTATTGAACCGAACATGGATGCGCACGAGGAATACCAGTTCTACTTGCAGCAGTACATGGATGCGTACCCAGTAATGCAAGAGTTGACCCACAAGACTGTGGATCACATTTCTTAGAAGATTCACATTTCAAAGGGAGTAGTGAAAATATGACCACTGAACTGATCAAGAAGGCGCTTGGGACGGCCACGGAGACGCGTGAGATTGCGTTTGGTCGCGGCGTTGTCACCCGCACTGGGGAGATTTTTAAGAAGACATTCCCGGGGAAGAAAGTTCTGGTTGTTGCCGACGGGAATACGTTTGAGGCGTGTGGTGACGCGGTTGTGAAATCCCTGGTGGATGCCGGGGTGGAGGCGGTTGAGGAACCCTACGTGTTCCCAGGTACCCCCACGTTGTACGCCGGTTATGAGAATGTGACGAAACTGCGTGAACACTTAGAGCCGCTGGGTGATGGCGTGGTTGTGTGTTCGATCGCTTCGGGTACGTTGAATGATATTGCGAAGCTCGCGTCGGGCGAGTTGGGCCGCGAGTACATGAACGTGTGTACGGCCCCGTCTGTGGATGGTTACGCAGCGTTCGGCGCGTCCATTGCGATTGATGGGTTTAAGATTACGCGTTCGTGCCCGGCTCCGGCTGCTTTGGTGGCGGATTTGGATGTGATTGCTCATGCTCCGAAACGGTTGGTGGAAACCGGATATGGGGATTTGATTGAGAAGATCCCAGCTGGTGCCGACTGGATTGCGGCTGACGAGTTGGGGATCGAAGCGATTGACGATTACGTGTGGGGCCTTGTGCAGGGTAATTTGCGTGAGGTTCTGGGTGATCCGCAGGCGATTGCTGATGGCGATGTGGATGCGATCGGTTTGTTAACCGAGGGTAATATCATGTCGGGTTTGGCGATGCAGGCAGCGCAGTCGTCCCGTCCGGCTTCGGGTGCGGGCCACCAGTTCTCTCACGTGTGGGAGATGGAGGGTCACGGCTTGGATTGGGAGCCACCACTGTCGCATGGCAACAAGGTTGGTGTGGGCACGGTTGCGTCGTGTGCTCTGTGGGAGGAGCTCTTGAAGGTCGACGTTGCCGCGTTGGATACCGACAAGATTGTGGCTAACGCGAAGTCGGCGGATGAGGTGGAGCGCTACGTGCGGTCTATGCAGATTGAGAAGATCGCGGACCAGGCGGTTAAGCATTCGTTGAATAAGCACCTTGAGGGTGAGGCTTTGCGTGAGCGCGTTGAGCTGATTAAGAAGCAGTGGCCTGCGATTAAGGAACGCGTGTCCAAGCAGTTGATGTCTCCTCAGGAAGCGATGGATAAGCTGCGTACGGCGGGTGCGCCGTATCACCCGGAGATGTTGAAGATTGATTGGGAGCGGTTCCATAAGACGCATTTCCAGGCGCAGCAGATTCGGTCAAGGTACACGGTTTTGGATATTTTGGTGGATTTGGGTCTGCTGGATGAGGTTGTGGAGAACCTGTTTGCTGAGGATGGTTTCTGGGGGCGTCACCGTCACCCGGAAGATAAGTAGGTTGCCGTAGCAGGTACCTGTTTTGAGCGGCCCTGGCCTGGGGGCTGGGGCCGCTCGTTTTCCGCCCCTTTGGCGGCTAGTGTTATCTGCCTGGGTGGGCAAGATTTTGATTGTTTTGTAAGCGCGATCCACGCGGTCGGGCACGATCTCAATGAGGATGATACCGGTGAGTGAAAAAGAGAAATACGTTATTGGTTTAGATTTCGGCACTTTGTCGGGCCGTGCTGTTGTGATCCGCACGTCTGACGGCGCGGAGCTGGGGACCGCTGTGATGGATTATCCGCATGGCGTTATGGATTCGACGTTGACTGCGGGTGATAATCGCACGCTTCCACCCGAGTTTGCTTTGCAGGTGCCAGCGGATTACTTGGAGGTTCTGGCGCAGATCATTCCGGCGGCGCTGAAGGATGCGCGGGTGGAGCCGGAGGAGATCGTGGGTTTGGGCGTTGACGTGACGAGCGCAACCGTGTTGGTGACGGACGCGGAGGGCACGCCGCTGTGCGAGAAACCGGAGTTTAAGAATAATCCTCATGCGTATGTGAAGCTTTGGAAGCATCATGGGGCAGAGGAGCAGACTCGCCGGATTGTTGATTTGGCGAAGGAAATGAACGTGGGCTGGTTGGAGCGCTACGGGGGGACGCTGTCTTCAGAGATGCTGATGCCGAAGGCGTTGGAGACGTTAGAGAAGGCCCCGGAAGTCTATGAGGCTGCGGATCAGATTGTGAACGCTTTGGATTGGTTCACGTGGATGCTGACGGGTAACTTGACGTACGCTGCGGGCGATTCGGGTTATAAGCGCATGTATCAGGATGGGCGGTATCCGACTGAGAAGTTTTTGGCGCGTTTGAATCCGAAGTTCCAGAAAGTGTTTTCGCAGAAGATGTCCGCTGAGGTTCTTCCGCTGGGCGCTAAGGTGGGGACTTTGTCGGAGCGGGGGCAAAAGTTGACGGGGCTGCCGGCGTATGTGGCGGTGGCGTCGGGCAATATTGATGCGCATGTGACGGCGCCGGCGGTGCAGGCAACGGAGGCTGGACAGTTGACGGCCATTATGGGGACGTCTTCGTGCTACGTGGTTTCGGGCCCCGAGTTTCAGCCGGTGCCGGGTACGTTCGGCACGGTTGATGGTGGTTTGATTGATGGCTTGTGGGGTTTTGAGGCCGGTCAGACTGCCGTGGGTGATATTTACGCGTGGTTTGTGGAGAACTGCGTGCCTGCGGAGTATTACGAAGAGGCTGAGGATCAGGGTCTGTCGATTCACGATTTGTTGACGCAGAAGGCGCAGCAGCAGGAAGTGGGGGAGCACGGCCTGGTGGCGCTCGATTGGCATAACGGGAACCGGTCTATTTTGGTGGATTCGCAGTTGTCAGGTTTGATGGTTGGGCAGACGCTTGCGACCCGGCCGGAGGATCAGTATCGGGCGATTATGGAGTCCACGGCTTTTGGGGCGCGGGTGATTATCGAGAACTTTGTGGACCACGGGGTTGAGATCACGGAGTTTGTGGCTGCGGGTGGGTTGATTAAGAACCCGTTTTTGATGCAGATGTTTGCAGATGTGACGCGTCTACCGGTGTCGACGGCGGAGTCGGCGCAGGCACCGGCGTTGGGGTCAGCTATTTTCGCGGCGTGCGCGGCGGGTGTGTACGAGTCGGTTGCGGATGCGGCGGCGCATATGGGCAAGCGGATTAAGGCGGCGTACGTGCCCGATGAGGAGCGTGCGAAGCAGTACGATGAGCTGTTTAAGCATTACAAGTATTTGCATGATTTGTTTGGTCGTGAAAATGATGTGATGCATGATTTGAAACGGATCCGGGCGCAGGCGTTGAAACGTAAAGGAGAGAGGGCGTAGATGCTGGTGTTGTCTGATCAGCCGCTTGAGGTTCAGGAGGCGGTGGCGCACACCCGTGAGGTGGTTGCGGATCTGCATGCTGAGTTGCCTCGGTGGCAGTTGGTGGTTTGGACTGCGGGGAACGTGTCTGAGCGGGTGCCTGGCGCGGACTTGTTTGTGATTAAACCTTCCGGGGTTTCGTACGATGAGTTAGCACCGGAGAACATGGTGGTGTGTGACCTGGAGGGTAATAAGATCGACGATGGGACGGCGCAGAATTTGCAGCCGTCGTCGGACACTGCCGCGCACGCATATGTTTACCGCCATATGCCTGAGGTCGGGGGTGTGGTGCATACCCATTCGACTTATGCGACCGCCTGGGCGGCGCTGGGGGAGGAGATCCCTTGCGCGCTCACGATGATGGCTGATGAGTTCGGTGGTCCAGTGCCCGTGGGGCCGTTCGCGATTATTGGTGATGATTCGATCGGGCGGGGCATTGTGGAGACGTTGCGCGGCCACCGGTCCCCAGCGGTGCTGATGCAAAACCACGGGCCGTTTACAATCGGGAAGGATGCGCGGGCAGCTGTGAAAGCCGCGGTGATGGTCGAAGAAGTTGCCCGCACCGTCCACATTGCTAAGCAGCTTGGAGACGTAATTGATGTGGAACAACCCCATATCGACGCCCTGTACGACCGCTATCAGAACGTGTATGGGCAGTAGCGTTTACGCTCTTAGATCTTGAGGTTTTTCTTAGACCTTGAGGTATTGGGATACGGCTAAGGCGGCGCGCCAGCCGAACCGGTTGGCACCCACTGTGGATTGGCTGGGGCCGTATCCCACTAGGTGCAGGTTAGGGTACTTACGCACCCGTGTGTCATCCATCGGTATTCCGCCCTGCTCGTTTTCTAACTTGAGGGGCGCTAAATGCTTGAGAGCGGGTCGGTACCCTGTGGCCCACACGATCGCGTTCAGGGTTGTGAACGAACCGTCTGCCTCCACCACCCCTTTGGGTTTAATTTCGGTGAACATGGGGCGGCGTTTAAGTGCTCCCCGCTGCCACGCGGCCCGTGCGTAATCTGTCCATGGCAACGCCGTGAACGACACGATTGACCGGGGAGCCCCGCCTGCCTCAGTGTGCTGGGTAACCCGGCGGATGGTTTCGCGTCCCTCGAATTCACCTCGAAACGGGGTATCTAAAAACTCGGGTGGCCGGCGCGTATACCAAGCGGTGCGCTGCGTCCGCGAAACCTGCTCCAGCAGCTGCACTGCAGAAATACCCCCACCTACAACTCCCACGGGGCCAGGTAGGTTCTCTGCGTCACGCACATCACGCGAATGCAGCTGCACTCCCGCAAAAGTATCCATCCCCGGGTAATGCGGGCGAACCGGGTTATTCCACGTGCCCGTCGCATTAATAATCGCTGCGCACGTGAAAGTACCCGCACTAGTGCGGACACGAAAACCCGGTCGGTCCTTCGAGTTGGGGCTGCCAGGTAGGTCCGTCGAGATGGGAATGCTCGGTTCGCTCTTCGAGTGTGGACCGCCAGTGGTAATGGTGCCGCCGGGGGTAGCTGCGGAAGCGGGAGTATCCGAAAGCGCGATCGCCTCAACACTAGTAACCGTGACGGGGCGCACGACCCCCAGGTTTTTCGCTTGTTCAAACGCAGCGAAATACTTGGGTACCGCCTGGTTCGCGGGTGTGTTCACGTCCGGCAGTCCCGCTTGCTTCACACTGAAATGCGGCAGGTCGAAAATACCGTTTAACGTAGCCATAGTTAGCGAATCGGGGCGGTGAAGCCAGGCACCACCTGCGGCCTCTTCCGCGTCTAGGATCAAATAAGTGGGGGTGGGGGCATGGGTTGTGCAAGTGGCGGGCCGCGGTGTCGTGATATTAGGGGGTAGAGTAGCGCGGGTGAATCCCCGGCGTTTGAGGTGGTAGCCCGCGGACAAACCGGCCCCTCCAGCGCCAATTACAATAACACTTACGTACACACCACAACCCTAGCGGCAAGTATTCACCGCAGCATGTTGACCGTGACGTCCGCCAGCTCCCAGGGGGCGTTCGCCGCCCAGTGCGCGGATTCCTGCGCTGCCCAAATATCCCACCAAGCATCGAACGCACCCCGGTCGCGGGTTAATGCCCGTTTTTTACGCGCCTGAGGGTCCGCCGCCATCCACACTCCGGTAGATGCATACCGGCGGCTAACGCGGGTGAGGGACCCACACCCCTCCACAATTAAAGGCACGTCCGCGGGAACCCGAACCCAAGAGCCGGGTTCGTTATGCTCCCAGTCCCAACGAAAATAACCCGGCTCGTCATGGTTGCCGTGCGCTTTGGCGCGGGGGGAAGTGCAGTCAGTTGGAGGATGTGCCGGGGTCGCATGAGGCGGTTGTGGCGCGTTCTGAGTTGTTGGGGTTTCAAAGCGGTACCTGAGAATATTCGATTCAAGAATCTGCGAACCGGCAGCCAGACCATGCCAACCGGGGTAGAACTCATCTAAGTGAACCAGCTGCAACCTCGGAGCGTAGGGGCGAAGCGCCTCAAATAGCTGTTGCGCGAGTGTGGTTTTCCCACTCCCGGAACCACCATCGATAAGCACAAGCGGGAAGGCGTTCGGGAGCGGCGGTAACGCAGGGTGAGGTGCAGTTGAAATGCCGTGTTGCGGGTCTAACGCGCGGGGTTGTGTTGCGGACGGGGTGGGTTGCGATGCAAAATCGCTTCGCGCTGCACGCACAATACGGTCCACTAACTGTTCAAAATCGCGGGGTAACTCAAGCTGTGTTTTTCGCGAGGCATCTTGGGGTGCGTTTAGCTGGCACAGAGACCGAGGTGCCTTTTGCCGACAGGCAGCTTGGGGTGGGGTGTGCTGCGAGGTAGCTTGGCTGGCACTTTGCTGAGTGGAGCCGGAGCTTTGCCCGCCAGTGTCGCGCGTGTGGTGGTGGCTAGGCGTGCTGCTCCTGGTGCGGTTGGCAGCGGGGTCAAAAGTGGTCACGACAGCACGGTCCAGAATGTGCCCGCCCACACGGCAGATCCAAGTGCGATCCCTGACCCCGCAATCGCCAGAACGAACGCGATCGTATCGGCCCGGTGGAACGTCGATGGGCGCGCCCAAGTGCGGGGGGTACCCTGGTCAAAACCGCGCACCTCCATTGCAGCAGCGAGCTTCGTGCCTCGCCGAATCGCCAGTACTAGCAGCGCGAACACCATGGTTAGCCAGCGCCGTAACCGCCCCGTGTCGCCTAAGCCGCGCGCGCGGCGGGCCATCGCCATAGTCCGCCAATCCTCAGACAACAAACCTGCCATCCGCACCGCAGCCAGCACGCCAAGTACAAACCGGGCCGGCAAGTGCACGCGTTGGGCCAGACCATCCGCCATCCGGGTGGCATCCACACTCCCCAGCAGCACGATTGCAGTTAACCCCAGCACCAGAACGCGTAGAAACACCGCTATTGCAAGGATTACCGACCGTTCAGACACGGTGATTAACCCCCAAGAGAACCAGACGGTGCCCTCCACCTTCCCGTACAAGGCCATCGAAACCGCGGCAAGCAAAGCGACAATTGACAGGCCCAGTGCGCGTTTTAAAAGCCACAGAAACGGCACGCGTGCCCACGCGAACGCGCACACTAAAAGTGCGAACATGACGCTCGCACTCACCCAATCCAACGTGATCAAAATCGGTACGGACAACAGTAGGGTAAGCCCCAGGCGGGACACCGGGTTCAAAATATCAAACCGAGTTTTCATGCTCGCCCTCCCGCCTCAAAAGCGGTGCGCGCCCCGCCCCTATCAGGTTCTACGGAGTCAATGCGGACCCCAGTTTCAGTGGAGTTTGGTTGGGAGCCGCTTGCGGTGACGGTCCCCCGGTGTCCAGGTTCCGGGTGGTCGCCACCGGAGTCGAGGTGAATGTGGCGTTCTCCCAGCACGTCAATGAACTCCTCATCGTGTGTTACGGACACCACCGCGTGGCCCTCATCAATCAACTCCTGAATTAATTTGCACAACCCCAACCACGTGTTGCGATCCTGCCCGAACGTTGGTTCGTCCAAAATCATCACTTTCGGCGACGTTGCCAACACGGTCGCTACCGACAAGCGCCGCGCCTGCCCACCCGAGAGTTGGAACGGGTTACGGTCCGCCAGATCCGTCATCCGCAGCATGTCCAGCAGGTAGTCACGCCGCTTCCCGATGCGCTTATCGTCCCACCCGAGGGCCCGCATCCCCACCTCAAGTTCACGCGCCACCGTGGATTCCACAAACTGGTGCTCCGGCTGCTGAAACACAGTGCCCACACGCGTCAACAAATCCTTAGACGCCCACTTGGCGATCTCTAAGCGGCCTTTAGGTGGGTCCAGAACCTCAGTGGCTTCCACCCGACCGGACACGGGGGGTAACAAACCCGCTAACGTCATTGCGAGGGTAGATTTCCCCACTCCGTTCGGCCCCGTGATCACCGTGGAAACTCCGGACTCCACCTTTAGGTCCAAACCTGTCGAAACCACGTGCTTGCCATGGCCCGTCGTTAGATCAACTGTGCGTAAACACGTGGGGAACGAAGTTGATTCTGAGCTCGAAGAAACCGAACTGGAACCCGCAGAAGAAGAACCCGCGGTTGTGCCTAAAGAAAACGAATCTCGTTTCGACAAGCCAGTCGGGTTGCCCGGCACCCACACGCCCGCATCTAACAGACGCTGTGCCTCAGCCTCCAGCACTTCCTGCACCGGTCCGTCCGCAATGACTCCGTCGTGACCAATCACAATCAGCCGGTCCACCACGTCCAGCCACGGTTCCACCCGGTGTTCCACAATAATGAGGGTCGCGTCCGCAGTCAGCGCCCGCTTAGTGGCATCACGAATCTCCGCGATACCTTCCGTGTCTAAGTTAGCGGTCGGTTCGTCTAAGCACAGGATCCGATGGTGCTCGTCCTGCATCGCTAGGGTAGCGGCTAAGATCAAGCGTTGCTGCTGCCCGCCGGACAGCGCTGCAGTGGGCCGATTCAGGGGTACCTCAAGCCCAACTTCTTGTAGCGCAGCTTCAACCCGGGGCCAAATCCGGTCTGGGCTAACTCCCATGTTCTCAAGTCCGAACGCAACATCATCACCCACGCGTTGCAAAATGACTTGGGACTGCGGGTCCTGCATCACCAGGCCCACCTGGCCCTTCATGCGCGAGGGATGCACGCCGTCAATCAATAAAGAACCCGATTCAACTCCGTCGTGCTGCGACCCCAACAACCCAGCCAACGCTGTCAGCAAAGTGGATTTACCACTCCCAGACGGGCCCAGTAGAAGTACGCGCTCACCCTGCTCTACCTCAAAATCAATATGCTGAACCGCAGGCCATGTCTGACCTTCAAACGTGTACCCCCAGTCGGTGGCTCGGATCAACGTCAACGCCCCTTGTTCTACGACTGGCGTCCAGAGTTAAATGCCGCTAACGCCCCCGTCTTGCGCAGCGCCGCGACCAGCAGGTACCCCAGCAGGCCCGCCAAGAACAGTCCAGAAATGCACAGCGTCACCAGGTAAATCGAGTTGTACGCTAGGCCCTTAGGCAGGTTGGGGGACATGAACAGTTCCAGGAACCAACCGCCCGCACCCGACAGAGCGCCGGACGCCAGAGCGATTGGGAGCGAGAACTTGCGGTACCGCGTCGCTAGGAACGGAATCTCACCGGCGATACCTTGCGCCAACCCCGAGTACAGCGTGGTGATTCCCCACACGTTACCCAGCAGCGCTGACACACAAGCAGCTAGGACCTCAACAAAAATCCCGGCACCAGGTTTGCGAATAATCAACGCACCCAAAGGTGCGCCCAAGAACCAGATCCCCGTGGCTATCCCACCGAACCCGGGTGTTACCGCGTCCATGGATTTGTACCACGCGTACCCAACTGAGTTCCACGCGAAAAAAATCAGTCCCGTGGCAATACCTAGAATAGCGGCGACCACAATGTCTACTACGCGCCACCCCTGGGAAGAAACAGGTTTCGTGAGGTCTTCTTGGTTACTCATTTTGTGCCCTTTCAGTTGATCGGTGGGCACGGGTACAAGCCCACCCGAGTGGGCGTGTGAAGAGGTCTCCCTGCGCTGGCATTACCCAGATCAGGTTTGACGGTCGAAGGTCGTGGCCTTCCTCTCAGCCATCCGGCTCCCGTGATTGCTTCTTTAGGTTAACAGAAACCACCGCGGCTCTTCGATTAAAAACCACAGCGGAAGATAAGCCTACTACCGCGACTCGTCCGGGTCATTATCGCACCTGTTCGCACGCGCATCGTCATCCTCGTCGACGTCACCTTCGTTTGTCTCGCGCGCGTTTGCCTCGCCATCCAAAATCTCGTTGCGACAAGTAGGCTGGTCCGCATCCGGTAGGTCGGCATCTGGCTTGTTCACATCCGGCTGGTCCTCTGGCACGCCGATATTTTCGGTCTGGCCGGTTTCGACGTCATTGGCCGCGTTGGGGTCAGTCTCGTCAGCGGGGTCGGTTTCGACGTCATCGGTCGCGTTCGGTTTGGTGTCAGATTTTTTGCTCTCCGGCGTAGCACCATTATTTTCCTGAGGCTGTTGCTCCCGCGGTAGATCCGGTTCCTGGTTAGCATTCTTACGGGCTTGACGCTCTGCCCGCAGTTCCTTTTCTAACCGCCACAAGAACTCCGGGTCATCATCTGGCCCCAGATCACGCGGGGGCCGGTTGTGCTGATGTCCAAACTGGATGCCTTGAATAGAGGACTCGTCCGAAGACCAGATACTGGCATCGAGCCGGCCACCATTGTTCTCTGCCCTCATGACCCGTGAAATAATAATCCACCCAATTGGCCCCAGTGGGGTGGTTAACAAAATTATTAGGAGCCAAATAGGTTTCGGAAGGTGAGCGGGCATTTGGTCGTTAGGGGTGCGGGCGCAATCTGCAATCGCATAGATCGCCAACGCAATCGCGGCTGCAATCAGAAGTATCCGCCCCATTATGTCCTCTCAAAACGACTACTGCCCCAGTGTACCCACATGCGCTGATTGAATGCTGAACAGCGCCGCAAAACCCGTGGATGATGCCAGCGGCAAAGCGCCGGACTGCTGGGAAAGGCCGGTGCGTCAACGCTAGAAACCGGCCAGCGCTAGGGAAAAGCCGCCGCTAGAAACCGGCCAGCGCTAAGAACCCGCCAACTAGCAGGCCGTAGGCGAGGGTGAGGATCCCGGTCATCTTCAATGGATGCAGCAAATCGCGTCCACTCGCTCCCTGCCAAACCGGACGAGCAGCTATTACCGCAAGTGCGGCAAGTACCACCAGCGTGCACAAGCTGCCTAAAAACCCAGGGGCCGCAACCGTGCCCGCGCACACTCCGATAATAACCAGGCCGTAATACGCTAGCCGCGACCGGGAATCCCCCAGGCGCACCGGCAAAGTACGCTTGCCCGAAAGCTTGTCGGTTGGGATATCGCGAATGTTATTAATGAACAGCAGGGCGATCGACAATAGCCCTACGCCGGTAGCGCCAACCCACAGGCGGGCAGGTGCGGAGGGAACTTGAACCCACGTGGTCCCAACTGTGGCGAATAAACCAAAGAAAAGGAACACGAACAGCTCCGACAGGCCCACCCCCATGTAGCCGTACGGATGGCGTCCACCCGTGTAGAACCACGCGGCCACCACCGCTGCCACACCGGGAATCAGCAGTACCCACTGGCCGGAAATCCACAGCAGTACGAGGCCCAGCAGCCCCGCCAAACCAAAACACGACAGGGCTATAGTCAGCACGGTACGTGGGCTCGCTCCACCCCCGGCAGTTAAGCGTGGCGGTCCCGACCGGTGCTCATCCGTGCCCCGCACGCCATCGGAGTAATCATTCGCAAAGTTCACCCCCACCTGCAGTAAAAGGCCCACCAGCAAGGCCAGTGCAGACCGCCAGAAAGAGAAACCACCCAGGTACGCGGCCCCGCCCATACCAATAAACACTGGCGCTGCAGCAGCCGGGAGGGTACGCAGGCGCGCGCCCTCCACCCAATCGTTCAAGGAAGCCATTAGCGTTCCCACACCTTTCCATCTTTGCGGGCTTGCTCAATCAGGGTACGCACCTGCTTGCGGGGAATCTTTCCGATACCCGTGGTGGGGAGCTGCGCGGCTACTGCGACGACACGTGGACTTTGGTCTCTTCCCAATGCGTCCCCCACGCGGTCACGCAACCGCGGCCCCCACTCTTTGGCCGCCGCGGCGTCAAACCCAACCCCCTCCGAGCTCTCTGCCGCCTCAGGCGTGGTTTTCAACGTGATTGCAGCCGCTACAACGTGTCCCCAAATCGGGTCGGGCAGACCCACCACGCACACCTGGTCCACCTCAGGGCACGTGGCCGCGATCGCGTGCTCCACCTGGGTCGGATCCACGTTCACTCCACCGGAAATAATCACATCGTCAGCCCGGCCCAACACAGTTAACTCACCATCGTGCAACCGCCCCCGGTCACCGGTACGCAACCACCGAGTGGTGCCCTCAAGCGAAATCTGGGCACTACCGGGCGCGTCAATATAATCGGAAAACAGTGTGTTACCCGCCAACTCAACGCACCCGTCCTCAATACGCACGCGCGTACCAGGCAGCGGGCGGCCATCGTACACGCACCCACCCCCGGTTTCCGTCATCCCATAGGTGGCCACAACCGTCAGCCCTGCCTCGGTGGCACGCTCACGCAACTGCGGGTCAAACGCAGACCCGCCAACAAGAATCGCATCCAACTGCCCCAGCAGGTCAACCAGCTCCCCACCGGTATCGAGCGCGTCACGCAACTGCTTTGGCACCAGCGAAAGATACGTGCGCCCAGTCGGGTTGTTACCCGAACTCGGCAAAGCTGAGCGGCATGCGCGCACCAAATTGTCCGCGCTAAAACCATTCGACATATCCGCAATCGCCGGGGACGTACCCGCCACACATGAGCGCACCAGCGTCTGCAACCCCGCAATGTGATACGCAGGCAACGCGGTAATCCACCGGCCCGGGCCCCCCAACACCTCGTGGGTCGCCCGCGCACTTGCCACCAAAGCCGAGTACGACAAGCCCACCAAATGCGGCGAACCCGTGGCTGATCCAGACGTCTCCACAATTACGTCCACGTCTTCAGGAACCGCACGGAATCGCGCCTGCAACGCTGCTGCATTATCCGCTAGCACGTCCGGATAGCACTGCTTGTCTGGGCGGGGCGCAACAATAATCCACTGCGCTCTGACCTGCCCCGTTTTTTCCTCCCGCTCAAAAAACTCCCACAATTTATGAATAGCCGAATACGTGCGGGTCAACGCGAACGGGGCCGTACTTCCAGGCACCAGCATCAACTGTGGATCACTCAAAACACATCACCTTAATAAATCTCTCTCGCCAGCAAGTAGAGCGCGCACGGCTCCTAATAGTAATACGGGTAATCTGCCCAGTTCGGGTTGCGCCGTTCAACAAACGCATCCCGGCCCTCCTGCGCTTCCTCTGTCATATACGCCAGTCTCGTTGCTTCCCCCGCAAACACCTGCTGGCCCGCCAACCCGTCGTCCGCCAGGTTGAACGCGAACTTCAGCATTCGAATAGCCTGAGGCGATTTCGTCGCAATGATTGCCGCGTACTCTAAAGCCTTGTCCTCTAATTGTGCGTGGGGTACGGCTTCGTTTATCACACCCCACTGCTGCGCGGTTTGTGCGTCGTATTCGCGGGCGAGGAAAAATATTTCGCGGGCCCGTTTGTCACCCACCTGGCGGGCCAGCAGCGCGGACCCGTACCCACCGTCAAAAGACCCCACGTTCGCATCCGTTTGCATAAACCGGGCGTGCTCAAGCGAAGCCACCGACAAGTCACAAATCACGTTCAGTGAATGCCCACCCCCGGCCGCCCACCCGGGAACCGCGGCGATAACAACCTTGGGCATCGTCCGGATCAGTCGTTGAACCTCCAGGATGTGCAACCGCCCAGCCCGCGCCGGGTCAATCGCTTCCCGCCGCTTCGCCGTGGGCGCGTCTTCCCCCACCTCAGATTGTTCATACTGGTAACCGGCCCTACCGCGGATCCGCTGGTCTCCACCGGAGCAAAACGCGTAGCCCCCATCTTTAGGGGAGGGGCCGTTACCGGTCAAGACAACTGCCGCCACAGTCGGGGTTTGCCGCGCGTGGTCCAACGCTCGGTAGAGTTCGTCCACCGTGTGCGGGCGGAACGCGTTGCGCAGCAATGGGCGGTCAAACGCTATCCGCACCACAGGCAGGTCCGCCCCCGCCGGGCGGCCATCGCCCTCACCGCGACTAATCCCTCGGTGATACGTAATGTCTGTAAAATCAAACCCTTCCACCGTGCGCCACCGCTGCGGCGTAAAAGTGTCCGAAACAAAAGGTAAAGCCGTCATGGCCTCTAGTCTAATCTTTAGGCGGCACACAGCCTCAAACGTAAATGTGAAACACCACGCCCCGGTCGCAACTTAAGGTTAGGCTATGGTAACCTCGCGGTGAATGTCGCGCTACTTAGCTAGTGTTTCTCCCGCGACCAAAGGAAGAAACATGTTTTCAAGTGCACATTTAGGCCGGCGGCGCACAGACGCCGCATCGACCCAGACTGCAGAGTCTAGAAAAGGAAAACATGCGTAATAAGAAAATGATGAACCTGGCAGCAATCGTCGCTACGGGTGCGCTCATGCTCGGAGCCTGCAGCTCCTCCACCTCCAACAGCAACGACGCCGACGGAACAAAAGACGCGAACGCTTCTAGCGCCTCAACCGTAGAAATTACGGACATGCGGGGCGAAAAAGTGGAGGTACCGGTAAACCCCAAAAAAGTTGTGGCACTCGACAACCGCACGTACGACACGCTTGCGGACTGGGGAATCAAACCAGCTGCAGTACCGAAATCCGTGATGCCCGCCGACAACCCGTTTGTTAAAGACGACTCCATCACGGATATTGGCGATCATAAAGAACCAAAGCTGGAAGCTATCACGGCGGAAGATCCCGACCTGGTGATCGTTGGGCAGCGATTCGGAAAATACTACGACAAAGTTAAAGAAATCGCGCCGTCCGCAGCGGTCATCGACCTGAACTTGAAACTCGACGAAGAAGGATCCGGCAAAGCGCTCGTGGACGGTCTCAAGCAGGCAAACACGATCCTGGGCGACATTTTCCAAAAGAAAGATGAAGCGAAAGAACTGAACGACAAGTTCGACACCTCAATCGCAGACCTCAAGGAAGCAAGTAAGAAACTTGGGGACAAAACCGTGATGTCCCTGAACGTGTCGGGCGGAAACATCGGTTACATCGCGCCGCACGTGGGGCGTTTCTTTGGCCCATTCTTTGAGATTTTCGATTGGAAACCCGCGTTGGAACACGTTGAAGGGGAATCCTCCGACCACAAGGGAGACGAGGTTTCTGTTGAAGCGATTGCGCAGGCGAACCCCGACTGGCTGCTGGTTCTAGACCGTGACGCAGCGATCTCAGATTCAGATTCGAAGCCGGCTCGCGACGTAATCGACAACTCGCCGGCTTTGCAGAACGTGACTGCCGTGAAAGAAAAACACATTTACTACGCGCCGAACGACACGTACACCAACGAGTCCCAGCAAACCATAACTAAGGTGTTCGAAGAACTCGCTGAGGCACTCAACTCCTAATGCACACAGCTAGCACCGCGGTGTCCGCGCAGAACGCCCCCACACGCAAGGGTGCACCCACTCCCAAGGGTGGCCCTACACGCAAGGGGGTGCGTTCGCGCGGACGCCTGTTCACGTGGCCACTACTTTTCGGCGTAGTGGTTACGGTAGGGCTCATCTACTTGTCGCTGCGCACCGGCGTGTACGATGTGGACGGGCAAGCCGACGGTGCTGCTATCTTCCAAATCACCCGCATTCCTCGCACCATTGCCCTGGTGCTGTCGGGGGCCGCGATGTCGATGTGCGGTTTAGTAATGCAACTGCTGACGCAGAACAAGTTCGTAGAGCCCACCACCACTGGCACCACGGAGTGGGCCGGTTTAGGGTTGCTGCTAGTGCTCGCAACCGTGCCGAATGCGTCGATTGTCACGCGCATGGCGGGGGCGATTATTTTCGCATTCGTCGGCACCATGGTGTTTTTTAGTTTCTTGAGGCGCGTCACGCTCCGTTCGTCGTTGATAGTGCCGATTATTGGGATCATGCTTGGCGCGGTAGTGAGTTCAATCTCCACATTCATTGCGTTGAAAACGAATCTGCTGCAGTCCATTGGGGTGTGGTTTGCCGGTAGTTTCGCCACGATCCTCAAGGGGCGGTACGAGTTCTTGTGGGTAATCGTGGTGGTCACTTTAATTTTTTTTATCTCTGCGGACCGGTTGACTATTGCGGGCCTGGGGGAGGACATTGCGACGAACGTGGGTGTGAACTACAACCGGATCGTCACGTTTGGCACGGGCGTGATCGCGGTCGCGACGGGCGTGGTAACGGTGGTGGTCGGGAACTTACCGTTCCTGGGGTTGATAGTGCCGAATATGGTTTCGCTTGTTCGAGGCGATGACTTGCGTTCAAACTTGCCTTGGGTGTGTTTGGTTGGGATTTGTCTGGTGACGGTGTGCGACCTACTGGCCCGTACGGTTATCCGTCCGTTTGAGGTACCCGTGTCCCTCATTCTTGGAGTGCTGGGCGCAGTTGTGTTCGTCGGCCTGATTTTGTACCGGAGGCGATCGATGTGAGTGTACGCAGTAGTTTACAAACCCGCGAACGGGTGCGTGGAAACACTGGTAGCCGCGAAAGATGGCGCGTTAAAAGCCCAGCGAATAGCGCGCGCGTGGACCTCCAGGTGGGCAGCGTGGGGGGCGAGCCTGTAGCGGCGCGCAGCGAGCAGCGCCAGGTGGGCGCGTTTGCACGTCCGTTTCAACGCAGGCGGTACTTCGCCTTGCTGGCGCTGATTGGTGGGTTGGGAGTACTGTTCGCAGCGGGTTTGCTGCTGTACAACAACCCGGTGCCGGTTACGAAACCTGGGTTTTGGATTGTGGCACGCCTTAGGGCCGACGGGCTAGTTGCGATCGCGTTCGCAGCAGTGTGTCACGCGTTGGCGACGGTAGCGTTTCAAACGGTTACGGCGAACCGGATCATAACGCCGTCGATCATTGGGTTCGAAGCCTTGTACACGCTTATTCACACGGCCACGGTTTACTTCTTGGGGCTTGGGGCGCTCGTGGCGTTCACCGGTGTGGGGCCTTTTTTGCTGCAGGTCGCGGCCATGGTGGTGCTGGCAGTGGTTCTGTACTCGTGGTTGCTGTCTGGCAGGCGCGGGAATATGCAGGTGATGCTGCTGGTGGGGATCGTGCTTGGTTCGGGTTTGGCGGCGATGGCTTCGTTTATGCGGCGCATGTTGCTGCCGTCGGAGTTCGACGTGCTGCAAGCGCGCCTATTTGGTTCTATTAATAACGCGGACCGGTCTTATTACCCGTATGCACTTGTGTTGGTGTTGGCGGCTGGAGTTGCGTTGTACGCGTATTCGCGCCAGTTGAACGTGATTGCCCTGGGGCGCGAGGCATGCACGAGCCTGGGGGTTAACCACCGGCGGGGGAGTGTGTACGTGCTCACGCTGGTGGCGGTGCTGATGGCGGTGTCTACGGCGCTGGTGGGGCCGCTAACGTTTTTCGGGTTCTTGACCGCCACCTTGGCGTATCAGGCGGCAGACACGTACGATCATCGCTACTTGTTCCCGATGGCGATTGCGATTGGGTTCGCGATTCTTACGGGCGCGTATTTTCTGATGAACCATGTGTTTTACGCGCAGGGCGTGGTTTCGATAATTATTGAGATGGTGGGGGGATTAACGTTCCTCGTGGTGATCGTGAAGAAGGGGTACTTGTGATTGATATTCGCGGGGCACGTAAGGATTATTCCACCACTGTTCAGATTGGTCCGCTTGATATTCAGATTCCGCAGCGTGGTTTGACGGTGCTGATTGGGGCGAATGGGGCGGGTAAGTCTACGTTGTTGAATATGATTGGCCGGCTGCTTGATATGGATGCGGGTGCGATTGAAGTGGCGGGCTACGACGTGTCTACTACTAAGTCGAAGGATTTAGCGAAGATTTTGGCGATTTTGAAGCAGGAGAATCATTTTGTTACCCGCTTGACTGTGCGCCAGCTGGTTGGTTTTGGGCGGTTCCCTTATTCGCATGGCCGGTTGACCGCCGAAGATGAGCAGATTGTTTCGCGTTATATTGATTTTTTAGGGCTTGAGGACCTGGAGTCTCGGTACCTTGATCAGCTCTCTGGTGGGCAGCGGCAGCGCGCGTACGTGGCGATGGTGCTGGCGCAGGAGACAGAGTATGTGCTGCTGGATGAGCCGTTGAATAACTTAGATATTGCGCATTCGGTGCAGATGATGCGGCATTTGCGGAGTGCTGCGGACAAGTTTGATCGCACGATTTTAATGGTGTTGCACGATATTAATTTTGCTGCGCGGTACGCAGATCAGATTTGCGCGATGAAAGATGGGGAAGTGTATTGCCTGGGTACGCCAAAGCAGATTATGACGCCGCAGATCTTGTCTGACATTTTTTCTTGCGAGATTGAGGTTATTGAGGGTCCGCGCGGCCCCGTGGCCGTCTACTAGTTGGTCAAATGGTTTTGAAGACCCGTGGGAGCATTAGCTGGGTGGTGCTTGCCGAAAAATAACTGTGCGATCGACGGATTTCCGTCTGCTAATCGTGATCGGTTATCACTTATTCTTTTTCCTGTACGGGCTGTTGATCCGCCATTTCGGTAGGAGCCAGCGGGGTGTTTGGGCGTTGAACAGTCCCATTAGAGAGCCGATTAAGCCGATGAGGGCGCTGGCGCCTCCAAGTATGAAGAAAATGATGCGCAGTGCAGGTAGTGAACCGGAGAGCATGCCGGCGCCCACAAGAACTAGCCCGAGCAGTAGGGCACTTAGAGCGGGGAGGAAGAGGAACGCGAAGGTTTCGTCGATAATCCCGTCAGTGCGTTCCCACCACCGTGATCGCGGTGACCCGACGCGGAGGTAAACGGTGGCAGCCAGGCTGAGTACGCCCAGGATGAACGCGAAAAAGAACATGCCTGAAGTCTATCGCAGGGTCGGGAACGGGAGCGGATTAGATACAAAGAATCTGCTGGCGTAGCTTAGGCATCGACTAAATTGCGCTTGTGACTAGGGAAAAAATTTGCCTGCGGCGGAGTGATCTAAGTACTTCTTGCCAGGTGGGGAGCAGGCTTGTTGAAAGTAAGATGCCCCTATCTCTTTCGGCAAGTCCTAGGTGGCTGGTTTGATGGGGTGGTTTTGTAGGGCTAGTTGTCTCGGATCATGGCGAAGAGACTTTTAACCGTCTGCGCGCTAGAGCAATGGTGGCTTGGTTGTGACGTTTTCCGGCTTTGGGGAGTTGCCGAGCTAGGTCATCGTCAAATCTAGCGAGCATTCCCAGCTCAGCTTTTTGCTCATCCAAGGCGCGAAAAGATCGTAATGTGTGGCATCGTGCGGGCAGCCTGAGCGATTATGAGCGCATCGTGCTGGTCGGTTTTTGCGTTGCGTTGGTACGAGTTAGAAATTCGTCGCATTGCTAATCCTGGTAAATAGGTAACCGTAATGCTCATTGTTTTAGCTACTGCTACAGCAAGCGTGCTGAAGTTTATGGGGGGCGCTGCTGACCGTGGGCAAGCTTCGATCGTGTTAGAGGTGGCCGCAGACATGGTTGCCATGTCACCAGCCCTCTCCAAAAGGGGGAAGATTTTAAGAAGTCAAAAGCGCATTATTTATAAGCCCACCAACTCCTCTCGACGGAGGCGTATTCGAGGCACGGGTTCAACACCTCTGGCGTCGTATTCGATGAGCTGCACACTCAACCGAATAGGGCCTTGTTTAATGTGATGAGAAAAGGATCCGGGGACGCATGAACCCAGCCGCTCTACTTTTTGATCACCACTGCTGGCACTGACACTCATTCGATTTGTTTCGAGCAGCACGAAAAGCCAAGGACATGATCGCCGGTAAGAAGCATGACCCCACGTTCTACCCCGTAATCTACGGGGCAGACCGGGAGGATGACTGGACCGACGGGAACGTCTGGTGCAAAGCCAACCCGTCCCTAGACGTAACCGTGCCCATTGAGAAGGTGCGGGGGCGTGTAACTCGGCGCGCCAGAATCCGGCTGGTAAAAACACCTTCCGCCAGCTGCGTTTGAATCAGTGGGGGAAGCAGTCGGTGCGGTGGATGCCCATGCACACCTGGAACAGCAACGCCGCTCCTGTAAACCTCTCCGAACTAGAAGACAGGGCGTGTTATGGCGGGTTGGTTTTCGCTTCGACGAAGGATATCATGGCGTTCGTCCCCGTCTTCCCACCAAGCCCTGGTGAGGATGACGAGAAATACGTGATCGCGCCCTGCTTTTGTATAACCGAGGACAACCTGCACCTCCGCGTCGCTCGTAACCACGTGCCCTACGACCTGTGGCAGCAACAAGCGGTTCCTGCAGACCACTGAGGGAAGCGTCGTCCACTACGATGCGATTGAAGCATTCATCGAGGGGCTCGGCACACGGTTCAACATCAGAAAGATCGCGTTCGACCGGTGGGGCGCGGTCCAAATGAGCCAGAACCTTGAAGATGCCGGGTTCACGGTGGTTCCCTGCGGGCAAGGCGATAATGGCGACGGTGTATATGACGAGCGCAGCCTGATGGTGATTTAAGTGAAAGAAAACTATTGACCAGAGAATGGGACTTATGGCACACTATTTTTATTCCTTGAAGGAGAGGAGGTTTCCCCGCCATAGCCAAGAAGCATCATGGCGGAACAGGGGCCACCAGCACGGTGCTCGTGGTGAGGCACACAAGGAGGAAGACATGAAAGTCAGAAAGAACATCTTTTACTCACTCGTCGCTGCTGTTGCAGCTGGAGCCTTGTCGCTGACAGGGGTAGGTATTGCGTCGGCAACCTCATTACCTCTGGGAGAGGTGAATACTAAAAACATTTCCACTTACTCTATGAACGTCAACTCTGCATCAACAACGTCAGATGAGTATGTAGAAAAATTTGCTCAAGATTTAGAGATCCTATTTACTAGATACATACCCCAAGTTAACGGCAAGTATCAGGTCAATGAAGGTGCTGTGGTAACTGACGGTTACGCGGAACAGATGGAGGATTTTTATGTTGTAGCCAACGCTTTTAATGAAGCTAATCAATCTTTGAAATCCGGAAACGCAATAGATGTAAGTACGAGAAGTGCTGGGTCTTACGCTAAGTGTGTTGTTCTCGGTGGGCTAGGAATTCCTGCAACGGCCTTTACTTATGGCACTTGGACTGCAATCACTACTGCAATTTCTGCTTGGAATTGGGGCCTAGCCGCATCCACAGTTGTTCGAGCTCTGGGCCCAGCTTTCATTACAGGAGCAGGAAAAGCTCTTGGTGGACCCGCTCTTGTGGCATCTGCGCTAGCAGTTGCCGCCGTTTCGTGTGCATTTTAATCAGGATAATGACACATATGAATACGAAGCTAGTGTTTTCATTAGGATTTTTCGTTACGATTCTCGTCTTGCTTTGGCTAATTGTTTGTTTAGCTAAAGGTGCGGGTGCATTATCGGAACCTACTTCTTGGATTGTTGTAATTATGGGGTCAATGTTGCTAACGGCAATCGCTTCTAAAATGTTCTTCCGCGATAGGGAGAATCCTCGTGGACCGCAAAAGTGATTTAAACAATCATAGGAACCCTAGGAACATGAATATATATTCAATCGCTAACCTGTAGTTATTACACGATATCGTGTGGTGGGCACCCACTTTGTAGGTGGGTGCCACTGCTATTTTCTGCACTTGTTGGAAGAGAATTCCTGTATGGGGTTCCTGAATTGGCTGCGCGGTGACACTGCTCGCAGCACTGATGATCGCGCGATCAGCTCGGACTATAGTTTTTCTTTGGGGCGACCTCAAGTGGTCATCCGGTGACGGGCGGTCCAAATGAGCCAGAACCTTGAAGATGCCGGGTTCACGGTGGTTCCCTGCGGCCAAGGCGATAATGGCGGCGGTGCATATGACGAGCGTGGGCTGTTGTTAATTTAAGTGAAGAAAAACTATTGACGAGAAAATGGGACTTATGGCACGCTTAGTTTAATCTTTCAAGACGAGGACGTTTTCCCCGTAACAGTCAAGCGGCTATGACGGAACAGAGGCCACCAGCAGGCGCGGGTGGTGAGACACGCAAGCAGAAAGGAGAAAATAAGAAGCATGATTGTCGGAGCAAGTGTGAGCTTGGCGCTCGCCTCTTCGACCGCTGGCGTTGCTTCTGCTGCACCGAGTATTGAGGAGATGAAGTATCAGCAGTCTAATGCTTCTCTGACAAATAATTCGGCAAACTTATCTAACTCGACGAAAATATATAACGACGGTTTTTATAGTATTTCTACAGACTGGGATGCAAAGTTAGATAACCTCATCGAAGAGCAGTTATTTGATGCGTTTCAGCATATTGAGTCAATACCGGATGAGATTCTTGCAAAGGATGATCCGCAAGCTTTGCAAGATTGGTATTACGCACTACCGCGAGAGCGCGTTAACTGGATTGCCTGTGGGGCTGCAATTGGTCTAGCGGTCGTCACCAATTTCAGTCCTGCGAAACTTATCAAAATTAAGTCGGCCATTAAGACCGTTGGTGGTGCTGTCACTTTCGCAAAGAAGGTGTCTTCTATATACAAGAAGACACGTTTACGTGGATTGATTAAAAAGAGTGCTTTGAACGCTGCTGTTACTGACGCAGCAAAAGCTGCGGGCCCAGAGGTTCAGCAGTTCTCGATCGAACTCTTTAACTCACGAAATGTATACAGGGCATGTTTCGAGTGACAATAAAATGCGAGTACTGAGAAGGGGGAAGAGTATTCTTTTTCCTAATTGGAATCATTGGCTTAGCGCTGTTACTTTTTAGCTTCTGGATTAATACCGGAAAAGCTGAGGGATCTTATGTGTAGGTGCACTCTTGGACATATGGCTACGTGGTCGATCCTAACTAGGAATACAACATCTGATCCAAACGTGCGGTCTTAGCCTGTCATTCATCATACATAAATTGCTATTCGTATGATGAAGAGAAGCTGCTTTTAACAACTTAATATGTTGAGCTGATACTTCTTGCTCCTTGTTGAAGGCGTGAGAAGCACCAGCCCTTCTCCGTTTGCATCTAAAGTTCGGGGGTACCAATTTCACCTTCTATCGCGCCTTCCTTGGTAAATGACTTAAAACCACCATCTGATTGCTTTCGATCCCATATCCTTCTGGTAACGAGTAACTGAAATCCATGAAGGAAACATCATCTTCTTTAATAACGCCCACTATTTGCCCTGACTCATCTGCCGTTACGTGAAACACCGCGCTAATGTGTTCCTTTACACTCTTATCTTGAGTGCGAGCAACACCGTTTACTACTTCGGTAACTGCGTGAGCCTTTCCCCCCTAGGGAAAACATTTCTCTAGTCCCAGGGCTGGGTATAGAGACTGTGCCCGCCTCTTCGTTAACGCTAGGTAAACTGTTGAAAATCTGTGCATCTTACGAAAAGACACCAGAAACTACCTCATAAGATAGTGCTTCAGCGGAGCTTTCAAGATTTAGACTAGGGGTACTTTGTCAGACCGCAACGCGTCTGCTTGCTGTTCCGAAAGCCCTATTTCATCTTCAACGAGAGCTCTCGCGAGAGGATCTGCATAGCTAGACTCGTTGAAACTAAGACCGGCATTTTCTCGTAGGGCTTGGCCGCTAGTTGTTGACAGTGTGGTTGTCGTCAAATGTTCGTGATGATGCTTTGCGATTGATCATCAGCTAGCGCGATTCCTGTTCCATTTACAAATACCGCACACGCTGCGGCTATTCCAATAAGAGACTTCCAAATGCTACGAAGTATGTCGTCAAACTTTTTTAATGGTTTAACGCAAACGAGAATGATTGTAGCTGGCAATAATTATTCTTGTGAAATACTTGTTTTCTGAGTAGCTGTCAATGCTTCAGCGTCAAGTTACGCCGGCGTTCCCAGGACATGCTTTTTTCTGAAGATAATGTCAACGATGGTTAGTAGACCGTTAGTGCTCGCCCACCACACTGCCCCTGAGGGTAGAAGGACAAAACAATGAGGTCAGAGTGGGTAGGTAGAAATCCGGCTTCCCAATAGTTTTATTGACTCCCTGAACGCCGCCTCTAATTTGCTGGAGTCTTCGGCTGGCGAGGTACTGGAAGCGGCCGCAGCTGTGGTAGAGCCAAGAATGCGAGCCAACCTCAAGGACGGGCTATCGAATAAGATCGACAACATGGTAGCCGACAAGTTCTACGGCTTCTTCTCTTTGGAGTCAGAAAACTCGTTAGAGGTAAGCACAAGAAGTGCAGGGTTTTATGCTAAGTGCGTTGTTCAAGCTCTAGGTCCAGCTTTCATTACACGGGTGGGAAAAGCTCTTGGTAGACACGCTTTCGAAGCTTCGTGTTGCTCAGTACTATTCTTTACACGAGTTTGCGATCCAACTGCGCGCTGACTGCAAGTCTTCCGTAAAGATGTCTGGATAGATAAAAGCTTCGTGATCCTTACCTAATTGTGGATTAAATTTCTTAATCGCTTCCAGGTGGGGGAATTTACGCACCATTTTCTCTGCTTTTTTGGCCCGCGGGTTGTCTTGTGCTTCACGGGCGCTGACATATTCACTTATCCACTTGCATTCCCAGTCATGCGCTGCAAGAACAGCCACGTCACCTTTATTAGTAACGACCCGCACTTTGTTCGAGAGAGAATCGCGATCCGAATGATCCTTATCGTTATTTATTACTTGTCTTGCAGCTGGATTATCCTTTGGGGCAGAAAGCACCACAGTAGAATTGTCCATTTCTTCGATCTCGCTACCAACCGCCCAAGGTAAGAGCTCAGCTAGTAATGGGGCGCGCTCACCTGGCGGATATGCCTCGTTAACCATGCTTATTTCTGGTGCTAACTTGGTTAATACTGGATCTGGCACAGGGTGTTCTTGCTCGTAACTATTAAGGGTGGGGTTGGTGAGTTTAGGCTTGTCCGCGTGAGCGGAGTTAGTTAACGTGCTCCAGGCAACAATAGCTGACACTGATAGGATCACAACAAGAACTATTATTAAAAGAAATTGGCGTGAAAAAGTGCGCATTATATTCTCTTTTTCGTTATTGGGCGTGTGCCGCACGTACTCGTGTTGGTAGGCCCATTGCTCCATCTTCTACGGCTCTTCAATGAAGCCATCGTGCCCACCCTCGTTGGTTAAATAGCATATGAAACACTGCTCAGTGTATAACCTCAATGCGGTGCTAGTGAAGTGTTTTGCGTAGGCCTCATTATTTGCAGTTGGACTCTATTTGCGGTTGGACTCCAAAAAGGGACAATGGGGGACGTGACTACAATGGGTGAAGCCTGCAGCTGTGACCGCGCAGAGAATCAAGATAGAGTTGGTGCCGGACGTGCCACCAAACGGGTTATGCATGAGGTACCGGCGTCTCAGTGGCATCCAGCGGCTCGGCGGGTGCTTAAAGGTGTGGACAGGGTTGTGTACTACTCTCTGCCTCTGCGGAACCGGTTCCGTCGCATTAACGTTCGCAATGGTCTGTTGCTGCACGGTGAAATGGGGTGGGCGGAGTTCTCACCTTTTTGGAACTACTCCCCGCATGAATCCGCCCGGTGGCTCGCCGCAGCGCTAGCAGAAATCAACGAACCACCCATGCCATTGCAGCGCGATCGGGTTCCTGTGAATGTGACAATACCCGTTGTGAATCCTGATCGCGCGCAAAGAATAGTTGCGCAATCGGGTGGTTGTACTACTGCGAAAGTGAAAGTGGCAGATCCGGGCGTACCCTTATCAGAAGATGTGGAACGTGTCGCGGCAGTTAAGCAAGCTCTGGGGCACCATGGGAAAGTCCGTGTGGATGCGAACGCAGCATGGACGGTGGAGCGAGCGGTGACGGCAGTGAAGGCCCTAGACACAGCGGCAGGGGGCTTGGAATACGTGGAGCAACCGTGTGCGACGGTTACGGAATTAGCGCAGGTACGAAAGTGCGTGGATGTTCCGGTGGCTGCTGATGAATCAGTGCGCCGTGCGGAGGATCCGCTTGCAGTAGCGCGGGCTGATGCAGCCGATCTGGTGGTAGTAAAAATGCAGCCACTAGGGGGTGCCAGAAAGCTGCTAGAGATTTGCGAACAAGCCGGGTTGCCAGCAGTCGTTTCTTCTGCCCTGGAATCCTCAGTTGGGATTGCTAGGGCAGTGGCTTGCGCAGCAGCATTGCCCCAGTTGCAGTATGCGTGTGGGTTAGCTACCGCACAGATGTTTACTGAGGACGTGTGCGCTCCCGTGCTCCCTCAAGATGGGAGTATATTGGCGCAAGACCACGCGCCCGACGAAACGTTGATTGATACGGGGGAACGCGGCCCTCATGAGGAAATCATAAACAGGTGGATGCACCGCCTTGAAGCGATTGCGAATCTCAAGTCAGACGCGCACGGGGGAAAATAAAATGGTGGCGGCGGTAGAAGTTGCGCGTCAGATCGTGAAAACCCTGCTGGAACTGGGGGTGCGTGACTGGGTAGTATGCCCGGGTTCACGGAACGCCCCGCTGCTATATGCGCTCGCGGAAGCAGAGTCAGACGCGAAAGCAGAAGCGACGACCCGTGTGGAAGCATCGGCAGCCACTGGTGTAGACCCGATTCGGGTGTATCCAGAGATTGATGAGCGCAGCGCAGGTTTCTTTGCGCTCGGTTTGGGGCGGGCCTCCGGTAAGGCTGCGGCCGTGGTGACCACGTCGGGTACAGCGCCTGCGCACCTGCTGCCAGCAGTGATTGAGGCCGCGCACTCCCACGTACCCCTGGTTGTTATTTCGGCGGACCGGCCATGGGATTGGCATGGCGTAGGGGCGTCGCAAACAACAGATCAGACCGCCTTATTCACACCATTTGCACCGGTGTTGAATATTCCTGACCAAATGGTGGAAGGGCCCCAGTGGCGCCGAGGGCTGGTGAACCAAATTGTTCATAAAGCCGTCCGAGCTGTGGATATGCCGGGTGGTCCGGTCCACATTAACGTGGCGTTTCGCGAACCCCTGGTACCCCCTTCTGCTGTGCGCCCTCAAAATTCTTTTGTTGTGCGCCCCAAAATGCGCGACACGTCTAGTTCTAAAAGTGTCCCTACGCAAATACCCCCTTTGGCTTCCCCGCGTGTTTCGGTAGATTCTGTTCCTATTCCTGAGGTGCACGCCACGCAGTCGAAGCCGGCCGCTTGGGAAGCCGTGGTGGATGCGTCTCTTAGAACCGTAATCGTTGCGGGCAATGGGGACGATGGTACGTCGGTAGCGTATGCGTCAGCTACGGGATACCCCCTGCTGGCGGAACCGTCCTCACCCGCTTTTGGAAGCCCGTGGTGGACCCCGCACCAGCAAGAAATGCTCCGGCGTTACAGCAGTGAAGTTCAGCAGGTGGTGCTGGTGGGTACCCCCACTATTTCGAGACCTGTTTCTGCTCTCCTTGCACGGCCAGACGTGCGGATAATCGTAGTTTCTGAGGGGAGCGAGTGGCCCGATGTGCGCGGATACGCGGACGTGGTGGTTCCTCGTTTGGCGGCGCCGTGTAAACCAGGTGATGTGGCGGGGGTACCTGGCGAACCATGGGGAATAAACGAGGGTGAACGCAAAGAAGATGGTGGTGTCCCCGAGAAGGTAACGGCTTGGGCGCGGCAGTGGAAACAAAGAGCGGCTGCACTGCGAACCACGGGGGTGCCGGACGCTGCTCGAGCAGCGCAGCTGGTGTGGCAGGTTTTCACCGGTCAGTTCCACGTCGAAAACGGTGGTAAGCAAAGTGGTCGTGCACAAGAAATGGAGCGTGCACAAACCCCACGTGAGCATGCTTTGGTACTTGGTGCGTCTAACGCTATTCGGTACGTGGATTTGCTGGCGAAAGAACCCGCTGGGGTCGAGCAGTCCTGGGCTGAGACCGGTAAACGGCGGGTTTACACGAATCGGGGTCAGGCGGGAATTGACGGAACCGTGGCGTTAGCGAAGGGGGTACATGCGGCGCTGGGTTTGCCGGTGCGCGTGCTACTGGGGGACGTTACTTTTCTGCACGACGCCTCTTCGCTGCGGCAATCGCAGGGCTGTGCGCAGTTGGACATCGTCGTGTTAGACGATGCTGGTGGGCGAATTTTTGAGTCCTTAGAGCACGGAAAGGCAGCCTCAAAAGAAATGTACGAACGCTATTTTGCGCAGAAACAGAATGTGGACTATGAGGCACTTGCTCACGCTTACGGGTATTCGTACCGGCGCGTTGAGATGTCAAGAATGCCTGATACGCGGGGCGGGGCACTAGATGGTTCACGCGAAGAGGAACTAACGGCGCAATGGGATGCGAAACTGTCGACGGCACGCGGTGACGAAAAACTTTTAAAGATTCTGAACGCTCCGTTTGAGGGCGCGCGCATAATTCACGTGGTCTGCAGCCCCCACGGGGCCGCGCAGGCCCTCAAGAATATGTTTGCTGACTAGCTTCTATTGGCCCGAGTGATTATGGAATTATTATGGGTACTGGGAATTCGACCACGAGAATAGGAATGCAATTAAAGGTGTTGGCCATGCTGTTACGGCATTGGGAATGGCTAAAGCATGCGCACTCGCTACCGGCGGGGTCCTAGAATAGTTTTCGGATAGCAGGCTCCATGCTGGCCTATTCGAATACGCGCAAGACATTTGTGCTACCGCTGACGTGTTGATGCAGTACCTGAGCTTTCTTGTGGAACACCAGATTCTGTTCACCCTCCTGGTGTCGACGGTGGTGGCGGTCTGCCACTACCAAGGAATAGTGAGGGCTGCGTTTGAGGACTGGTGACGCAACCAGTTACCCGGGTTCGTACCTCAAAAGTCTGCGCTAATAAACACGGTGAGCATCGGGGATAACATAACGCTCCCGTTAGTGTATGCGCGCCCGAGATCCGTGCGTGGCACAGCGACACGATCGGGTTATAGAACTGGAATAAAGCGAGGCAACGAAATAGACAGGTAAACGTGGCAAACGTACGCAATGAGGTAAACGTGGCCAACGGGGGTAAAGAGATAAACGTGGCAATGGGGTGCAAGAGGCCTTCCACGCGACAAAAGCGCACCCATGAGGCTTCCAGGAAACGTTCAGATGATACTTTATGGGTATTAAGTTTGGTGCGTAAACATAGGTACGTTGACAGTTTTAATGGAAGCTCTAACTAAAGAGTAGGACGCTTAATGAATAACGATGAAACATGGGATCCGAACTCACCGACGTTTACCGGTGACAGTCAAACAGGGATCCCACACGTGAACCGCGAGGAAAACGACCCGCAGGCCAATGCTGAACAAGGCTTTCAAGCACCTTCGCAGGCACCCCATGAGCAAACCGATACCCGCGAGATGCCCCGTGACAGCTACTCCGAAGCGGAAGCGCAAACCTGGCCGCCTGTGGTACCTCAAGAAAAACCACGAAACGCAAATAAACGCGGTGGAAAATCTAAAATCGTGGTGGGCACAGCTGTTTTGGCGCTACTGGTCGGCGGCGTGTCCGGTGCTGGCGCAGGATACTACATGGCGAAAAACGCGTCACAACCAGTTTCTTCGCAAACCCAAACCCACGAACCACAAGGTAAGTCCGCAGACATCGTCCAGGCTAAAGGGGAGTCGCAAGACTGGCAGGCAGTAGCGAAAGCTGTGCGTCCAGCCACCGTTTCCATCCAAGTTTCCAATGGCAATTCGGCTGACACCGGGTCGGGTGTTATCTGGGACGGGGAAGGGCACGTGGTCACCAACTACCACGTTGTTTCAAATGCCACGAACGGCGGGCAGATAATCGTATCTCTAACCGATGGGCGGCTGTATAAAGCAGAAATTGTGGGCACTGACCCAGAAACAGACCTCGCGGTAATCAAGCTTGCCAACCCACCCAAAGACCTGACTGCCGCCAACATGGGGGACTCCGAGAAACTCTCGGTAGGCCAAGCAGTTATGGCAATCGGATCACCCCTGGGTTACAACGACACCGTCACCACGGGGATCGTGTCGGCACTAGACCGGCCCGTAGCGGTTAAAACAGCGGTCCCGGACGACGAAATGGGATCGCTACCCAACCCATTTGGAATGCAACGCGAATCCCGCCAAGCAGACACCGTGGTTACCAACGCGATCCAAATTGATGCGTCGATTAACCCTGGGAACTCAGGTGGCCCACTGTTCGACGAGACCGGGCGGGTGATTGGCATTAACTCCTCGATCGCTTCCACCGGGTCCAGTGAAAGCGCTGGGTCAATCGGCGTTGGGTTCGCCATCCCCTCCAACCTCGTTTCGAACGTGGTTAAGCAGCTGATTGAAAACGGGAAGGCACAGCACGCGTTCCTCGGGGTGTCGATCAGTTCTGCACCCGTGCAAGTTGACGGGGTGAACCGCGTTGGAGCGCAAGTGCAGTCCGTTGTTCGTGGCGGCCCCGGAGAAGAAGCCGGCTTAAAACAAGGGGACGTGATCTTGAGTATCGACGGCAAAGCAGTGACGAACGCGCAGTCACTCACCGGTTTTGTTCGCCGATACAACGCTGGAGAGCAGGTGACGATTGAGTTCGCGCGCAGCGGCAAAATCCAAAAAGTGCAAGCCACCCTGCAGGCCCGTAGCGAAACCCGAAGCTAGCATTTTGCTAGACCTAGAGTGGTTTCGCTAGACCTAGAGCAGTGAGGACGGGCGCGAGTTTCGCTTCCGTCTCCGCTAGCTCTAGGTCTGGTTGCGAATCCGGCATAATGCCACCGCCTGCCACGACCTGCATCGCCAGCCCATCTGGGGTCAACTGCCCGCATCGCAACGCGATCG
This sequence comes from Gleimia hominis, assembly GCF_002871945.2. Lineage (NCBI taxonomy): Bacteria > Bacillati > Actinomycetota > Actinomycetes > Actinomycetales > Actinomycetaceae > Gleimia > Gleimia hominis. The sequence continues at coordinate 51,426 of NZ_CP126963.1, forward strand.
CGCACGCACCTGCCCCTCGCGCGTCCATCCAGCCAACAGGCCCGGAGTAGCGGCCGCGCTCAGTTGACTCGTGCTTTACGATCAACTCGTAAGCAGCTTGCGTCGGTGTGCCACATACTGCGGCCGAAGGGTGGAGTGCACTGACCACATTCCACAACCCAACCGGCTGAGACACCCGCGCAGTTCCGGCGCGTGGCCCAGCGCCTGCCAGTTCCGGTGCGGACTCAGACCCGGCGCGTGGTCCAGCGCCCGCCAGGGTAGTACCTGGGAGGGACGCCACCACGTCAGAGGCCAGGTGCGTAACATTCGGTAACTCTAAGAGAAACGGCGCCTGGGGTGCGTGCACCTCACCGGCTACTTCCTGCAATGAGGCAACAACGGACTGGACCGCTAATCGGTGCTCCTGTCGGTTCTTCTCAGAACGCATCAAAGCCGCGCCTTCACCCGGCGGGCACGTGCCTGCCAAAACGCGGGAGCGCACTTGCCTATCCCGCACACTCGCGAGCATTTCCGGGGAGGCACCCTGCAGGCCAGCAACTGCAAACACCCAGCACGTGGGGTACTGCTCCGCGAGCCGGTGAGCGAGGAAACGCGAATCAATATGGCTGCCAACTAGGTTAATATCACGCGCAAGCACAGCTTTCTCAGCCAGACCACTCTTCAAGTCGACCACCAGGCTCTGCACCGCGGCCTGCCACTGCGTGGGCGTCATCTTCCCCGACTCTCGGCTAATCCCACTGGGCGCACACATAGGGGTCGGATCCGTTTGTCGTGCGGTTGCTCCCGCTTGTGGCATGGCTGCTTCTGACACTCGTGTGGCTGCATCAGTGCTACATGGGGTCGGATCCGCGGACCGCGAGGTGGAACCATTCAGCGTAGCGTGGTTTTGAGCAGCCCTGGAGGCGTCCACGTGGTGCGTTATCGACCATGCTTGGCCCGCATACTCTACGTACATGCGTTCTGGCACCACCGCGATGGCAGGCGTGTGCGGTCCGAACCCACCGGAAATTAGCGCTAGAGGTAGCTCCAGCCCGGTCGCAGCTGTGAATGCCGCCAACGTGTCCGCATCCGAATGGGCAGCCGCGTTTTGCGTTAGTTTGCGCCACGCCTTCCCAATTATAGGTAGGTGAGGTTGATGCCCCACCGAGGCAACCGGTGTGCCTGGACGAACCGGCTGCTCGGGCTCGCTTGCACGCGCAAGGTCAGATGCAGTTGGCTGCACCAGAGTCCGCACCGCAGCACCGTCGCTGATGAGTACGAGTGCATACCCACTGCCCACAACCGTGGGTTGCGCCGCACCTGCGTAAGCGGGCCCCCGCCAAACCGAAAGGGTGGACGCATCGGCCTCACCTAGAACCTCATGAAAAGAACGAGGGGCAACGGTCTGGCACTGAACGGAAAACGAAATACTAGCCACGAGACCCTACTCTAATGGACGCAAAGGTGAAGACGGCTAATGGACGCCGCGGTAGACGCGATAACTGGAATCCAGGGGGAGTGACGAATGCCCCGCGCGGGCACAAGACGCGAATAACCCCGGACGCGGCCCCAGCCCAAGTGGGTGAATGTGCACCCGAAGCTGACGGGCGTGCGTATGTTTCGACGTCATCGCGCTGAAAAGTGTAAGAATTGTGCCCATGAATGAAAAGATCAGTGCCGCAGACGTAGACCGCGCAAACCTCGACAAAAATCCCAGTGAAGTAGCGGGAATGTTCAACAAAGTCGCAAAACGATACGACGCCACCAACGCCGCCCTAAGCTTTGGAACGGTGTGGTACTGGCGCCATGAACTAGTGAAAACTCTCGCCCCCAAAGCCGGGCAAAAAGTGCTCGACCTCGCGGCGGGAACGGGGCGCTCCACCGCGTCACTAGCGAAAACGGGTGCGGACGTCGTCGGCGCAGACCTGTCGGAAGGAATGCTAGACGTTGCTCGCAAAACCTACCCCAACCTCAAATTCGTACAGGCCAACGCCACCAACCTCCCGTTTGAAGACAACGCGTTCGACGCCGCCACGATCTCATTTGGACTGCGTAACATCGTCGACACGCGCGCTGCCCTCAAAGAAATGGCTCGCGTAGTTCGCCCCGGTGGCCGCCTTCTGGTATGCGAGTTCTCACACCCCCAAAATAAAGTTTTCAGCGCCGCATACAGCACCTACAACCGATACGTACTCCCACGAATCGCCCGCCTCGTCTCGTCCGACGACGTGGCGTACGACTACCTGACCGAATCGATCACCGATTGGCCCGACCAGGAATCGTTGAAACGCACCATCGGTGAATGCGGGTGGCGCAACGTGAAATACCGCAACCTAACCTTCGGGATAGTGGCCTTCCACACGGCGCTTGCACGGTAAAACACACAAAGAATTTTGCGAAAAACATGCCAAGTTATGGTGAAGAATAAATAAGCAACACGAATGTGGCTTAAAGACGTTAGTCCCTTGCGAACCAGGCAGCCCACTATCCGGTAGAACAAGCGGATCATGACTACCTAGAACCGAATAAAAGGCAAGTAGGTAGTGTGGAGTAGTGGCTGTGGGCCGTACCAACGGTACGCCCGCGCTTTAGGTAATGCGCCTGAGGAGCAACCATGATTGGAGGAACACCTGTTGGAGGCGAATGTGGCGGACGTGATTGACACCGACGTCCTCGTCGTAGGTGCCGGCCCCTCGGGGAGCGCAACCGCGTACTACTTAGCGCGCGCCGGTGTAGACGTCGCGCTAATAGAGAAATCAAAGTTCCCGCGCGACAAAATCTGCGGCGACGGGCTAACCCCCGCGGCCGTTGCAGAAGTGCACCTAATGGGGGTGGACACCGCGGGGTGGACACGCAACACGGGCCTGCACGTAATTGGCGGCGGGCACTCCATTTACCTCCCGTGGCCAGAGCAGAAATCCACCCCCGACTTCGGCATGACCCGCACGCGCATGCAGCTAGACGAAGAACTCGCGCGGCGCGCACAATCCGCGGGCGTACACCTGTATGAAGAGCACACGTTCGTGCGCGCCCTCGAAACCAAAACCGGGCGCGTGTGCGGAATCATCGCCCGCGTAGGGCGGGGCAAGCAGGCGCGCGAAGTCACGTTCCGCGCCAAAGCCGTGGTGGACGCCGGTGGGGTAGCCGCGCGCCTAGCAACATCACGCGGCATCGAGAAATTAGCGCACCGCCCACTGGGGGTAGCGGCCCGCGCCTACTTCAAAACCCCGCTTGGGGACGGCGACTGGATGGAGTCGCACCTAGAACTCTGGAGCGGCAAACGCGGTGAATCCGAGCTCCTCCCCGGGTACGGCTGGATCTTCCCCATGGGCAATGGAGTAGCAAACGTTGGGCTCGGCTCCGTGTCCTCAAACGCAAAAGCCACCACTTTGCCGTACCGCGACATCTTCCGCACCTGGACCGCGAACCTCCCCGAAGAATGGGAACTCACGGACCAAAACCAGCAAGGACCACTGCGCAGCGCAGCTCTGCCCATGTCATTTAACCGAAAGCCGCATTACGAAAATGGCCTCGTAATCGTCGGTGACGCCGGTGGAATGGTCTCACCATTTAACGGCGAAGGAATCGCCCCAGGAATGCGTGCTGGGCGATACGCCGCCGAATCAATTGTGTCCGCTCTGTCGCGCCGATCCGACGCCGGATTCGACCTCGCGATGGAAACGTATACGCAAGCGCTTGCGGAAGACTGGGGTGGCTACTATTCGCTTGGCCGCGTGTTCGTGCGCCTTATTGAGAATCCTAAAATTATGCGGTTGTGCACCAAATATGGTCTGCCCCGCCGCCGCCTCATGAAACTCGTGCACAAGTTACTGTCCGACAGTTTCGAACGCAAAGGCGGCGACTTCGACGACCACCTGATCGCAACGCTCTCAAAGGTGGTGCCGAAAGTATGATCACACAGCAGCCGCACGCAGCCTACAATCTGCGTTTAATAGCGGGCATGCCTACACTGGCAGCAGAGTTCACGAACGAGCCGCAGGGCTCACCGAAAATTTCAAGCACGTATTGGAGAGGGGACGCGCAATGACCAATCCGTACATCCCGTTGCTCATAATGGCGGCGGCAGCGGTGGCTGTGGCGCTGGGAGGTTTGGGAGCCTCCGCGATTTTGGGACCCACGGTCAAAAACAAAATCAAAACCGCTAACTACGAATGCGGTGTGGAACCCACCGAAGCGGAAGCAGACCACGGGCGTTTCCCCGTGAAGTACTACCTGGTGGCGATGACGTTCATCGTGTTCGACATTGAGGTCGTGTTCCTGTACCCGTGGGCGGTTTCGTTTGGAAAACTGGGTTTGTTTGGCCTGGTTGTAATGATGACGTTCCTACTATTAATCCTCGTGCCCTACGTCTATGAATGGCGCCGCGGCGGCCTGGACTGGACCTGATGGGAGGTATGACTAATGGGTCTTGAAGAAAGCTTGCCCGCTGGTGTCGGGCTGACGTCCATTGAGAAAGTACTGGGGCTTGCCCGTAAGCATTCCCAGTGGCCAGTAACGATGGGGCTTGCGTGCTGCGCTATTGAAATGATGGCGGCTGGTACCCCCCGGTTTGATATGTCTCGTTTTGGGCTTGAGGTGTTCCGCGCCTCGCCGCGTCACTCCGATTTGCTGATCGTGTCGGGGCGCGTATCCCACAAGATGGCGCCGATTGTTCGTCGTCTTTACGATTCGATGCCCGAACCCAAGTGGGTGATTTCAATGGGGGCGTGCGCATCCAGTGGGGGCATGTTCGATAATTACGCGATTTTGCAAGGCTGCGACCACATCGTTCCAGTAGACGTGTACTTGCCTGGGTGTCCACCGCGGCCTGAGGCACTTATTAACGCGATCTTGGTGCTGCGCGAGCAGATCGGTAAGGAACCTCTGGGGGCGCACCGCGAAGAAATTGCGCGTAAGGCGGAGGCCGCAGCGCTCGCCGCCACCCCCACGCACGACATGAAGGGGCTGCTGGCATGAGTGAAAACATTCCATCAACCACAGGTGAGGGCGCAGCACCCGAACCACAGAAACCATCCGGACGGGCCCAAGCTCAACCGGAGCTGGTGGATATCCGCACCGGCCAGTGGGGGGTGCACGGCAGTGGTGACACCACCGGGTTCGGTGGCTTAACCCGCGAAGTGCGTCTTCCCGGTGAGTCCGAACGCCCCTACGGCGGTTGGTTCGACACCGTTGTCGACGTGCTGGAAGAACTGATTACGGATTCGGGCGAGCAGGTTGCGGATGTGATTGAACGCGTCTCCATCTACCGCGACCAGATGACCATTTTCATTACCCGCGAGCACATCAAGCAGGTCTGTCAGTTCTTGCGTGACGATCAGGACCTGCGGTTCGAACTGTGCCTCGGCGTATCTGGCGTTAACTACCCGAACGATAAGGGACGGGAACTGCACGCGGTGTACGCCCTCATGTCAGTTACGCACAACCGCATGCTGTGTTTAGAAGTCACGTGTCCGGAAGAGGACCCACGCATCCCCTCGGTCGTTTCTGTCTATCCGGGCAACGACTGGCACGAACGAGAAACCTGGGACCTCATGGGAATTATTTTCACAGGACACCCCGGCTTAACCCGAACCGCGATGCCTGATGACTGGGTCGGACACCCGCAGCGGAAGGACTACCCGCTCGGTGGTGTACCCGTTGAATACAAGGGCGCTACGGTTCCCCCAGCGGACGTTAGGAGGTCTTACAACTAATGAAGGAAAAACCTGTTTTTCATGCTACGGCCTCCGCGTTGGACGTGGAGGAACTCCCCGAAGTCGTTGCCAACGGTGGGGACTGGGAAGACGTACTCGCAGAAATTGATGAGCTAAACAACGAACGCATCGTGCTGAACATGGGGCCCGTCCACCCCTCAACGCACGGTGTGCTGCGTGTAATCATCGAGCTAGACGGCGAAGTGGTGCGAGAAGCGCGCCTGAACACCGGGTATCTGCACACGGGTATCGAAAAGAACATGGAATACCGCACGTGGACCCAAGGCGTGACGTTCTGCACGCGTATGGACTACGTTGCGCCGTTCATGAACGAAGCCGTGTACGTCAAAGCAGTGGAGGAACTGCTCGACATTGAAGACGAAATTCCCGAGCGCGCCAAGTTGATCCGCATCCTCATGATGGAACTGAACCGCATCGCCTCCCACGTCGTCGCGATCGGTACCGGTGGGAACGAACTGGGTGCCACCACGATGATGACCATTGCGTTCCGTGCGCGCGAAAATATTCTGCGTGTGTTCGAACGCGTCACCGGCCTGCGGATGAACCACGCGTACTTCCGGCCCGGTGGGGTAGCGCAGGATTTGCCGGAGGGCACCACGGATTACATCCGCGAACTGCTGCCGAGCGTGCGCAACGATATTGGGGAGCTGCAAGACCTGACGCTACAGAACCCGATCTTCAAACTGCGTCACCAAAACGTGGGCTACATGTCTTTAGCGGCGCTCATGGCGCTCGGCACCACGGGCCCGGGTGTGCGCGCTGCCGGCCTGCCCCTGGACCTGCGGAAAATGCAGCCGTACTGGGGATACGACCAACTCGAGTTTGACGTGCCGGTACAGAACAAGTCTGACGCGTACAACCGCGTGCTCGTGCGTTTTGATGAGTGCTACCAGTCGCTGCGGATCATCAACCAGGTCCTCAAGAAGCTCGACGCAACTGAGGGTGAACCGGTGATGGTTCAGGACCCGGCAATTAAATGGCCCGCACAACTATCTGTCGGAGCCGACGGTCAAGGCACGTCATACGAACACATCCGCGAAATCATGGGTACCTCCATGGAATCGCTGATCCACCACTTCAAACTCGTAACTGAAGGCTTCAAGGTGCCGGCCGGGCAGGTATATTCCACGATTGAGCACGCCAAAGGGATTATTGGCTGCCACCTGGTATCCATGGGAGGCACCCGGCCGTGGCGCGCACACTTCCGCGACCCTTCCTACTCGAACCTGCAAGCCTTTGCCATGATGACTGAAGGAGGCCAGTTAGCGGACGTGGTTGTCGCAATGGCATCCATCGACCCGGTTCTAGGAGGTGTAGACCGCTAATGTTCGACGCTCAAACACAGGCGCGGTTAGAAGAAGAAGCAGCGCAGATCCTGTCTCGTTATCCCACGGGCCACGAACGCTCTGCCCTGTTGCCCCTGCTGCACCTCGTACAATCTGTAGACGGCTACGTTTCGGCAGACGGAATCACGTTCTGCGCCGAGCAGCTCGACATCACCAGAGCGGAGGTCTCCGCAGTCGCCACGTTCTACACGCAGTACAAACGCCACCCCAACGGTGACTTCAACGTGGGCGTGTGCACCAATGCGCTGTGCGCAGTGATGGGCGGCGACCAGATTTACGAGGCACTAGAAGGTCACCTCGGAGTGGGGCATGACGAAACCACGGCCGACGGCAAAATCACCCTCGAACGTTTGGAATGCAACGCGGCATGCGACTACGCGCCCGTGGTGATGGTCAACTGGGAGTTTTTTGACAACCAAACCCCTGAATCCGCGATCGCGCTGGTGGACGACATCACCGCCGGGAAAGACGTGCAACCCACGCGCGGGCCCCACAAAGTGCGCACGTTCAAAGAAATCTCGCATCTACTAGCCGGTTTTGAAGACGGTCTAGTTGACGAGGGACCATCCGCTGGGGAAGCTTCCTTGCGCGGCTTGAACATTGCCCAGCAGCACGAATGGGCGGCCCCGGTGCAAGCAGCTCCGGACGCAATTGGTGACGACGCACCCCCGCACGCGGGGGAACACGGTTCGTCAGCAGACCGCCCAGCGGTAACACCCGAAGATAAGGGAGGTAACGGACAGTGAGCGCCGTTAGTTTCAGTAAACCCGGTACCCTAACGCCGGTAGTTACGGAAGGATGGGGCGAAGACCGTTCCTGGACGCTCGAATCTTACCGTTCCCGCGGAGGGTACTCGGGTCTGGAAAAAGCTATGCGCATGGAACCGAGTGACATCACAGAACTCGTGAAAAACTCCGGTTTACGCGGCCGTGGTGGCGCCGGGTTCCCCACGGGCCTCAAGTGGTCATTCCTCCCGCCCGACGATGGGAAACCACGCTACCTCGTGGTCAACGCCGACGAATCCGAGCCCGGCACCTGCAAAGACATGCCGCTGCTCATGGCGAACCCCCACGTCCTCATCGAAGGAATGGCAATTACAGCACGCGCAATTCGCTGCGAACACGCATTTATCTACCTGCGTGGCGAAGTGGCGCACGTCTACCGCCGCCTGCTCGCCGCGGTGCGGGAAGCAGAAGAAGCTGGTTACCTGGGGGAGAACCTGGGGCCAAACAAAGACCAAACCCTGCGCATCACCGCGCACGCCGGTGCGGGCGCCTACATCTGCGGTGAAGAAACCGCGTTGCTCGACTCGCTCGAAGGCCGGCGCGGACACCCGCGGTTGAAACCACCATTCCCCGCTGTCGCGGGCCTCTACGCCCGCCCCACCGTGGTGAACAACGTGGAATCAATCTCGCAAGTAGCGGGCATATTCCGCCACGAAACCGGCTGGTTCAAGTCAATGGGCACAGAAAAATCTTCTGGACACGGCCTGTTCTCCATCTCCGGACACGTGAACAACCCCGGCCAGTTCGAAGCCCCATTCGGGATCACTATGCGGCAACTACTAGAAATGGCAGGCGGAGTTCGCGACGGGCACAAACTCAAGTTCTGGACCCCCGGTGGGTCATCGACCCCACTGTTCACCGAAGAACACCTAGACGTGCCTTTGGACTACGAATCAGTGGTTGAAGCCGGCTCCATGCTCGCCACCCGCGCGCTGCAAGTATTTGACGAAACCACCTCCGTGGTTCGCGTCATCACCCGGTGGACGGAGTTCTACCAGCACGAATCGTGCGGTAAATGCACTCCGTGCCGCGAAGGTACGTACTGGATGAAGCAGATCATGCTGCGACTAGAACAAGGCCAGGGCGAACCTGGTGACATTGACCTATTGTACGAAATCGCCGGAAACATCGCCGGCCGGTCTTTCTGCGCACTAGGGGACGCAGCCGCAACCCCGGTACGCAGCGGCATTGACCATTTCCGCGAAGAATTCGAAGCGGGCATGCACACGCCGGCGCGCGAAATGTTCCCGTACGAAGCATCCGCCGTCTTCAAACAGGGGGGAGAGCGATGAGTGAAGCACAAGAAATGGTGACGCTCACGATTGACGGCGCCGAAGTTAGCGTGCCCAAAGGCACCCTGATTATCCGCGCCGCAGAACAAGCTGGGATCCGAATTCCCCGATTCTGCGACCACCCGTTACTAAAACCAGCGGGCGCATGTCGCCAATGCCTAGTGGAGGTCGCAGCCCCCGGGCGGGACGGCAAAATCTCCACCATGCCGAAACCACAAACCTCATGCACCATGACGGTTATGCCCGGCATGCAAGTAAAAACCCAACGCACGTCCGAAGTGGCGAAAAAAGCTCAGCACGGAATCATGGAGTTCCTGCTGATCAACCACCCGCTGGACTGCCCTGTGTGCGACAAGGGTGGCGAATGCCCCCTGCAGAACCAAGCGATGACGGAAGGGCGCGAAGCCACCCGCTTCATCGACGCGAAACGCACATTCCCCAAACCCGTGCGGGTCACCTCGAACATTCTGCTGGACCGCGACCGCTGCATCCTGTGCCAACGCTGCGTGCGGTTCGGCAAAGAAATCGCAGGGGACGCATTCATTGACCTGCAAGGCCGCGGCGGGGGCAGTTCCCCCACGGACGACCACTACTTCATGGGTGAACAAGTTGGTGGTTTCGACACGCAAATCCTCGGCTACCACAACGAAGCCATCACCGATGGGGTCTTGCCTCCCGACCTGTCCGTATCCGGCCCGGAAGGGGACGCCGGTGTGGAAGCAGGCTCAGGTGCGGGCCCGCTCACGCAAGCGCAGCGGGACCAGTCGGACCGCCCGTTCGGCTCCTACTTCTCGGGTAACATCATCCAAATCTGCCCGGTCGGTGCGCTAACGGCGGCATCCTACCGGTTCCGCGGACGCCCCTTCGACCTGGTGTCCACCCCTTCGATCACGGAACACGACGCCTCGGGTTCCGCGATCCGCGTGGATATTCGCCGCGGTGAAATTGTTCGTCGCCTAGCCGGTAACGACCCGGAGGTGAACGAAGAGTGGATCACCGACAAAGACCGGTTCGCATTCGAATGGTCTACGGGCAGCGACCGGCTGCAAAGCCCGCTGGTGCGTGAAGATGGAAAACTGGTTCCCACGTCGTGGGGCGACGCACTGCACCGCGTTGCATCCGCTCTGAAAGATGCCAAAGCCGGGAACAACGTGCTGCTCCCAGGTGGGCGCCTTACCGTTGAAGACGCATACGCGTGGAGCAAGTTCGCGCGCGTCGCGGTGGGAACCAACCAGATTGACCAGCGCATGCGCAACACCAGCTTGGAAGAAACCCAGTTCCTCGGAGCCCGCGTGGCCGGCCGAGGCCTGGATGTGACCTACAAAGATCTGGAGAAGGCCGGGCGCGTCCTCTTGGTTGCACTTGAACCTGAGGACGAGATTGGCTCCGTGTTCTTACGACTGCGCAAGGGCGTCCTCGCCGGGAAGACGCAGGTGACGACGGTTGCTCCGATGACCACTCCGGGAAGCCGCAAACTCGCAGCAAACGTGCTGCGTGCTGCTCCCGGAACAGAACCGGAAGTTATTGCCGCGATCGACGGAGAGCTGGCGGACCAGCTGGCCTCGGGCATCATCCTGGTTGGGGAACGCGCCGCAACTGTTCCGGGGCTTTACACGCAGGTTGCAAAACTCGCCCAACGCACGGGCGCGCGGCTGGCGTGGATTCCACGTCGCGCCGGTGAACGCGGCGGCCTAGACGTAGGGCTCGTGGGTGGACTCCTCCCATTCGGCCGCAGCGTAGAAGACCCGGAAGCACGCGCCGACCTGTCGGCTGTGTGGGGTACCTCGGTGCCCGACGACACCGCCAAGTGTGCTGAAGGAATCGTGGCTGACGCCGCGCAAGACGCGCGTGACGTAATCGTGCTCGGCGGGGTTGACCCCCGCGACGCAGCGGACCCACAAGCCCTGCGCACCGCAGTGCAGAAAGCGAAGTTTGTGGTCAGCCTGGAAGTGCGCCAGTCTGAACTAACTGAGATGGCGGACGTAGTCCTCCCGGTTGCACCCGCACCGGAAAAGAACGGGACCTACATTAACTGGGAGGGGCGCCTGCGTCCCTTCGGGCAAGTCCTATCTTCCCGGGCACTAACCGACCGCGAAGTCCTCAGCCGAATCGCAGAAGACATGGGTATCGACCTGGGCATCGCGACGCTGAAGGCAACGCATGCGGAAATGAACGAACTCATGAACTGGGACAGGAACCGCATGTCCGACCCGGACGTCCAGGCCGACCCCGTGGCCGCACCTGCAGCAAACGAAGCGGTGCTCGCCACGCACAAACCCATGCTCGACAGCGGACGCATGCAAGACAACGCCCCGACCCTCGCGGGAACCGGACGCAAACCGGTAGCCTACCTGTCGGCACAAAGCGCGCAAAGCGTGGGCGTTACCGTAGACGAACCCGTCACGGTCGGTTCCGAACGAGGAACCATCACACTACCGGTTGCTATCGCGGACCTGCCGCAAAACGTCGTGTGGGTACCCGAATGCTCAGAAGGTAGCGTTGTACACGAAAACCTGGGGGCCCGCGCGGGCAGCGTGGTCTCGCTGGTAAAAGCGGAGGTGAAATAAGTGGCCCTGCTGGTACCGTTCGCACCGCCCACCACGGCGGCAGCGGACTTTAGTCAAGAAACGTGGTGGATCACCCTCATCAAGGCAATCTGCATAGTGTTGTTCTTGATCGTGTCCGTGATCATGGCACTGTGGGTAGAACGCCGCGGCCTCGGGCGCATGCAAACCCGCCCCGGCCCAAACGTTGCCGGCCCCCTCGGACTATTCCAAGCGTTCGCAGACGCCGGGAAGCTCCTATTCAAAGAGGACATCTGGACCGACAGGGCAGAGAAGTTCATCTACTTCATCGCCCCGGCAATCTCCGCGTTCTCAGCATTCATGGTGATGGCCGTGATCCCAATGGGGCCTAACGTGCACATCTTTGGGCGCTCAACCCCGCTACAGCTAGCGGACACCCCGATTTCCGTACTTTACATTCTTGCGATCGCCTCAATCGGTCTGTACGGCACCGTGCTGGGTGGCTGGTCAACCCGCTCGACATTACCGCTGCTCGGTTCCGTGCGTTCCGCGGCGCAAGTGATTTCGTACGAACTTTCAATGGGGATGTCACTCGTGTCGGTGTTCATTGTGGCGGGATCCATGTCCACGTCGCAGATCGTGGCGTCCCAATACCCAGTGTGGTGGGCCTTCGCCCTGCTTCCCGCGTTCGTGGTCTACGTCATTTCGATGGTCGGTGAGGTTAACCGCCTCCCGTTCGACCTGCCAGAAGCAGAAGGTGAACTGGTTGCCGGGCACATGACGGAATACTCATCCATGAAGTTCGGCTGGTACTACCTGTCCGAATACATCAACATGTTCAACGTCTCCGCCGTGGCAACCACAATTTTCCTCGGCGGGTGGCACGCCCCGTTCGGCTTAAGCTACGTCCCATTCATCGACTTCAATAGCGGCTGGTGGGGTTTCCTATGGTTCAACCTGAAGATGTGGACCATGTTCTTCTTTATGGTCTGGACCCGAGGTACCCTCCTGCGGTTCCGGTACGACCAGTTCATGCAGCTGGGATGGAAGATCCTTATCCCCGTGTCCATGGCCTGGCTCGTAATCGTCGCGGTGGTACGCGGCGTACAGACCTGGGTGACCTCCTCCTACACGGTCCTCCTCGGCGGAGTTGCGGGAGTATTCGTAATCGCCCTGATCATCTTGTGGATCACAGATAAACCCGAGGTGGAAACCCCACCATCGGACGAACCATTGGATGCCTTCGCAGATGGTTACCCGGTACCTCCACTTCCGGGACAGCATTTACCACCGTCGCCACGCGCCGGTCGCGTGTCGGCCACGGCTAGTGGGAAAGAGACAGACAATGAGTGAGAAGAATCAAAAACACGGTGACGACGAAATGCGTTACGAACAAGATCCGAAAGGGTTCTTCGGTTCGTTATTCGCACCCGTAGCGGGATACGGCGTGACCTTCACGTCGTTCTTCCGACCCACAGTTACCGAGCAGTATCCGTTTGAGGGCCCCTTCACAATGCCCCGGTTCCACGGCCGCCACCAGCTGAACCGCTACGCCGACGGCCTCGAAAAATGCATTGGATGCGAACTCTGCGCATGGGCGTGCCCAGCGGACGCGATCCTCGTGGAGGCCGGCGACAATAAACCCGGTGCGCAGTACTCCCCGGGTGAACGCTACGGCAGGGTCTACCAGGTGAACTACTCACGCTGCATCTTCTGTGGCCTGTGCATAGAAGCGTGCCCCACGCGAGCCCTCACCATGACCAACGACTTCGAACTGGCCGACTACACGCGCCGCGACCTCATTTTTGAAAAACAGCAGTTGCTCGCCCCCCTCGAAGAAGGAATGCTGAGTGCCCCCCACCCGATGGCGGAAGGTACCACAGACGACAACTACTATCGCGGTGAAGTAACCGGACCTCAGCAATCACAAGTGGACTGGGTGAAGAAACACCGGCCGCAAGACGCGACAATCGAATCGGCACAAAACGCAGTGACCGACCGCCAGCCGGCAACAAGCTCCGCGCAGGAGGCGAAGAAATGATGCTTACATCCGAAATGGCCACCCCGGCGGGCGCAACCATGGGCTCAACCGGTGAAGCCATCCTCTTTTGCGGCGTCGCGGTAATAATGATCGCCGGTGGGCTAGGGGTCCTATTCTTCAAAAAAGCAGCGTACGCAGCGATCTCCATGGTGACCGTCATGGTGGGCCTGGCAGTCATCTACATCATGCAGTCCGCCCCCTTCCTCGGGATCGCACAAATCGTGGTGTACACGGGCGCAATCATGATGCTGTTCCTGTTCGTGCTCATGATGATCGGGATTCAAGCCTCCGACGAATACGCGCGTCAACGCCGCGGATACATAACCACCGCGGTGATCGCCGCGATTCTACTCGCTGTAGCGCTAGTGACCGCCGTAGTGTTCTCGAACCTACCGGTCGCCCGCGGATTCGCAGAAGAAGCAGCGTCAGACCAACCGATTGAAGGGCTGGCACAAACCCTGTTCGGTGGGCACTGGTTCTCAATGGAACTCGCGGCCGCCCTGCTGATTACCGCGGCGCTCGGCGCCGTGTTCCTAACGCACGCAGACCGGCTCACGCCTAAACGGACCCAACGCCACGTTGTCGAAGCAAAAATGGCTGCCTACGCAGCTGAAGGTCGGCACATTGGCCAGCACACCGCACCCGGTGTATACGCCCGGACGAACGCGGCGGACATCGCTGCCCTGTCGGGCGAAACCGAACAGCCGGTTGAAGACTCCGTGCCGCGCGTACTTCGCGTCCGTGGCCTAGACCGCGAACTATCCGCTGTGGACCCCAAGCTTGCCAGGCAGCTGGCGGAAGTGGCGCGCGGTGACTCCACGCAGTCTCTGCACGGAAAGGCAGCTAACGACCGGGTCGGTGCTTCGCAAGCGTGGGGCATGGCAGGTAAAGCAGCGCCCACCGGCCTGGAACAACAGGTCGCACCGACCGCGATCGAAGCGGGAGATTCCAAGAAAGAACTTGAGGAGGACGACCAATGAGCCTCGGTTACTACCTAGCGCTCGCGATAATCATTTTCTCCATCGGCACCGCCGTCGTGGTGGTGCGTAAGAGTGCGGTGATATCGCTCATGGGCGTGGAACTGATGCTGAACTCAGCTAACCTTACCCTCATAACTTTCGCCCGCATCCACGGGGACTACACGGGGCAAGTGATGGCATTCTTCGTGATGATCGTCGCCGCCGCCGAGGTTGTGGTCGGCTTAGCGATCATCGTCTCCATATTCCGTTCCCGTCGCACCACTTCGGTCGACGAAGTCAACCTACTGAAGAACTAGGGAGGTTCAGATGTCTTTAGTACCAACGCTTGTGCCTTCCCTAGCGTCCGTAGCGCCAGCTACTGGCGCGGCGCAATACGCGTGGCTGATGATCGCGATCCCCATGGCAGTTTCTGCGCTCCTACTTGTAATGGGGCGTGCCAGCGATAAGTGGGGACACGTTTTAGCCACAGTCGCGTCCTGGGCTTCGTTCGTGATCGGACTAGTAATCCTCGTCCAAATGATTGGGGTCGGAGCAGGCGACCGGACCATGATTTCCGAACTGTTCTCATGGATCCCAGCGGGTGACTTCGCGGTCAACGCGGGGCTCCTCGTGGATCCTCTGTCGATGACGTTCGTGATGCTCGTGACCTTCGTTGGGTCCCTCATTCACGTCTACGCAATCGCTTACATGGAACATGACACGGACCGGCGCCGGTTCTTCGCCTACTTGAACCTGTTCATCGCCGCGATGCTCACGCTCGTGCTCGGCTCGTCCTACGTCGTCCTATTCGTTGGCTGGGAAGGCGTCGGTTTGGCGTCCTACCTCCTCATCGGATTTTGGAACCAGGTGCCAGACAACGCTACGGCCGCGAAGAAAGCGTTTGTGATGAACCGTGTCGGCGACGTCGGCCTACTCCTCGCCATGATGGTGATGGTGGCCCAGTTCGGTTCCGTTAACTTCACGGATGTGCTGGCCGGGGCGGAAACTGCGCCCCGCACCGCGATGACTCTCGCGGGACTCTTCCTTCTGCTCGCCGCCTGCGGTAAATCCGCGCAGTTCCCACTGCAAGCCTGGCTCGGCGACGCCATGGCGGGCCCAACCCCCGTGTCCGCACTGATCCACGCGGCGACAATGGTTACCGCCGGGGTTTACCTGATCGTGCGTTCCGGCGCGATCTACCTGGCCGCGCCCGCAGCCGCCACCGCAGTGGCAATCATCGGGCTAATCACCTTACTGTTCGGCGCGATCGTCGGGTGTGCAAAGGACGATATGAAGAAGGTGCTTGCCGCCTCAACCATGTCGCAGATCGGCTACATGATGCTCGGCGCAGGCCTTGGGCCTATCGGCTGGGTATTCGCGATCTTCCACCTGTTCACCCACGGGTTCTTCAAAGCGCTCATGTTCCTCGGTGCAGGTTCCGTAATGCACGGCATGAACGACTCTGTGAACATGCGTCGCTTCGGGGCCCTAAGCAAAGTTATGAAAGTCACTTGGATTACGTTCATGATGGGTTGGCTCGCGATCCTCGGGGTGCCACCATTCTCCGGTTTCTTCTCGAAAGATAAGCTGATTGAAACCGCGTTCACCGCCAACCACTTCGGAGCGATCGAAGGCACCGCGTGGACCGGCTGGGTGTACGGGCTCATCGCCCTAATCGGTGCTGGCATCACCGCGTTCTACATGTCCCGCCTGTTCTTCATGACCTTCCACGGGGAAGCTCGGTGGGGAGACACGCTCGGCGGACAGAAAGTAGAACCTCATGAATCACCCGCACTGATGACAGTACCGATGATCATCTTGGCAATCGGAGCGGTGGCCATCGGTGGCCTACTCACCATAAACGGTGTGTTCGTAGACTGGCTCGCCCCCGTGGTCGGCACCGCTGAAGAAGCGCAACCCGTGCTCCCGGCAGTGGTGATTGAAGTATCGACCCTCGTGGTCGTGCTCATCGGTGCTGTGTGGGCGTGGGTAAAATACGGTCGGAGCGAAGTGTCCGTGGCCATCCCAGCTGGGAACTCTCTGGTTCACGCCGCACGCAACGACCTGTACCAAGACACCCTGAACGAAACGATCTTCATGGCTCCCGGCCAAGCCCTCGTTAAAGGCACGGTCGGAAGTGACAAATACGTCGTGGACGGAGCGATCTACGGTGGGGCACGCCTCGCAGCCTGGTTTGGCCGCGTCGTGGCCGCACTACAGACCGGTTTCGTGCGCGCTCACGCCGCCTTCATACTGGGTGGCGTCGTCATTGCTCTTATCGTCGTCGCAGTGACCAGACTGTAGGAGCGGAGGAATACCCATGCACATGCTTGAAATAACCCATGCATCATTCCCATGGCTCGCAACCCTAGTGGCACTACCAGCCATCGCGGGCATCGCAACCCTTTTGGCTGCGCCCCTGCGAGCAATCGGACGGCAAATCGCACTGGTCGTATCCCTAATCGAACTCGTGCTCGCAATCGCCGCTGGCCTCATGTTCAACTGGAGCGCCGCAGGCACCTACCAGCTGGCTGAAACCCACAACTGGATTCCCCAGCTAGGTATCTCTTGGGCACTTGGGGTAAACCAGTTGAGCCTCGCGATGATCCTGTTAGCAGCAGCTCTTGTGCCCCTGGTACTAGTGGCCGCGTGGAAAGAAGACGGAGCCAACCACGACAGCGCATCGTCTGCCGGTAACTACGCGGCGCTCGTGCTGATCCTTGAAGCGTTCATCATGCTGATCTTCGCTGCCCGCGACGTCGTGCTGTTCTACCTGGTGTTCGAAGCGATGCTGATCCCCGTGTACTTCATGATCGGCCGCTACGGTGGCCCCCGCGCGGGCGCAGCCGCCCTCAAGTTCCTGCTGTACTCACTAGCCAGCGGACTTGTAATGCTAGGTGGCGTAATCGCACTCGTGGTTTACGGCGGTAACGCCGAAGGAGCGTTCCTCTTCGAAAACCTCGCGAACCTACAGTTGCCGCACGCCGCAGAAATGGCTATCTTCGCCACCTTCTTCGTCGCATTCGCGGTGAAAGCCCCCATGGTGCCCGTGCACACCTGGCTCCCAGACGCGGCTGAGCAAGCCCGCCCCGGCACTTCCGTACTGCTCGTGGGCGTGCTCGATAAACTCGGCACCTACGGGATGATCACGCTGTGTTTACCGCTGTTCCCACACGCGTCCGCGAAAGCCGCCCCCGTAATCCTGGTGCTCGCAGTGATCTCCATTCTGTACGGCGGGCTGGCTGCAATCGGACAGAAGAACCTCATGCGGCTGATTTCCTACACTTCTGTATCCCACTTCGGATTCATGGTGCTGGGGATCTACATCGGCACGCACGTAGCCCTGGTGGGCGCCATGTACTACATGGTGGCGCACGGCATCTCGATCGCAGCGATGTTCCTCATCTCCGGCTTCCTCACGCAACGTCGCGGAAGCCGCACAATCGCGGACTTCGGCGGATGGCAACGCGTAACGCCCGTCCTCGCGGGCACCTGGCTCGTGACCGGGCTGGCTTCGATCGCGCTGCCCACACTGTCGGGCTTCGTCCCCGAATACCTGGTGCTAGTCGGCACGTGGCAAGTTAACCGTTGGGTCGCATTCTTCGCAGTGCTCGGCGTGATTCTCGCTGCACTGTACGTGCTGATTCCATACCAGAGGATGTTCACCGGCCCGGTACCCACTGAAGGTACTGTACCTTCCGAAGGTACCGCGCCCACTGACGCGTCCGCACGCGAAAAAGTAGTGATCGCACCGCTGATCGTCGCCATGGTCATCTTCGGTGTTTGGGCTGCGCCGCTCGTGCAGTCCCTCAACCCGGTTGCGGACACCGCGCTCTCGCACCTAAACGCGGGGGCATCAACCAGCGCACCTGCTCATGAAGGGAGCGATAAGTGAGTCCGTTAATGAATGTCGAAACACTGCAGGCACCCCCGATTGATTGGTGGGCACTATCGCCCGTAATTGTCGTGCTCGGCGCCGGTGTGCTGGGCGTGCTCGTCGAAGCGTTTGCTTCGCGCAAAATGCGTCGGACCGCGCAGATCCTCCTGTCAATAATCGCGATACTATCCGCCCTCGTGCTGATCGTGTCCCGCTGGACAACCGTGCTGAAAGCCCCCGCTTCACTCGGGGAGTACGTGGAAGACCCGCTGACCCTCGCGTCACAAGCGATCCTGCTGGTCATCGGTTTCCTCTCTATTTTGGTGTTCGCCGACCGGTCGGAACTGGGCGACGGGTACTTCGCAAACCAACCCGCGGACGCCCCCGGATCCTCAAACGAAAACCAGAGCATTGCCGCGAACTATCAGCGGACGGAAATGTTCCCCCTCATGCTGTTCTCCCTGGGTGGCATGATGGTGTTCCCCGCTGCGGACAGTTTCATTACCCTGTTCGTAGCCCTTGAAGTTATGTCCCTACCGCTGTACATTTTGGCTGCGAGTGCGCGTCGTCGCCGGCAACTTTCGCATGAGGCGGCGCTTAAGTACTTCATTTTGGGTGCCTTTTCATCTGGTTTCTTCCTGATGGGGCTCGCGTTCCTGTACGGTTATTCCGGTAGCCTGTACTTCTCGCGCGTGTCAAGACTCGCCCCGCTCGTTCCGGGTATGGACTGGCTTTTGGTTGCCGGCGTGTTCATGGTGATGGTGGGCCTACTGTTCAAAGTTGGTGCCGCCCCGTTCCACGCGTGGACACCAGACGTGTACCAAGGTTCCCCAACGCCCGTCACCGGGTTCATGGCGGCTGCAGTCAAGATCGCGGCGTTCGCAGCGATGATCCGCATTTACCTGACGGTAACCAACCAGTTCCGCTGGGACCTGCTGGTGATCTTCATGGTCGTGGCGGTGCTGACAATGCTGGTGGGTACTTTCGCGGGCCTGGTTCAGACCGACGTAAAACGCCTGCTGGCATACTCCTCAATCGCGCACGCCGGGTTCATTTTGATCGGCGTCATTGCCGCGGACAAAGCCACTACCGCGTCCGTACTGTTCTACGCACTGGCTTACGGCATTGCCACGGTGGGGGCGTTTGGGGTGATCGCTTTGGTGCGGCACGCGGACGCGAACGCGAACATCACTGGCGAGGCCACAGAGTTGAAACACTGGGCGGGCGTGGGGCGCAAATCCCCGCTGGTAGCCGGTTCCATGCTCTTGTTCTTGCTGTCGTTCGCGGGCATCCCTTTGACCTCCGGCTTCGTTGGGAAACTGTTCCTGTTCTCCGCCGGTATCGGAGGTGGACAACTGGCGCTCGTAATCATCGCGCTCGTGTGTTCCGCGATCACCGCGTTCTACTACTTCCGGCTCGTAGTCCTCATGTTCTTTGAGAAACCCAATGAGGGCACGGTAGTGGTTAAGTCTGAGGGATACACCTACATTGCGGTGCTCATCGCTGCAGCGCTCACGATTGCGCTGGGGATCTTCCCCGGCCCAGTTCTCGAAGTCCTGTCGAATGTGGTTGTATTGCTACCGTGAGTGATATCCCTGTAGCGAGCCCATTAGAAGAGCGGATCAACGCGGACCTGGCGCGCGTGGAAGAACTGTTGTCCACGAGCGTGCGCGAATCCCGAGCGTTTGTTAACGAGTTACTGTCGCACTTATCGACCGCTGGAGGTAAACGCATCCGCCCCCTCCTGACCCTACTGTGCGCACACCTAGCGGGAGCGGGGGAGGCAGCTAGCGAACAGGTGATTGCGGCGGCCACGTCCGTGGAGATGACACACCTGGCTTCGCTGTACCACGACGATGTCATGGACGCGGCCCCTCAACGACGGGGTGTCCCTGCGGCGCAAATGCAATGGGGTAACAACCGCGCAATCTTAGCCGGTGACGTCTTGTTTTCTCGGGCGTCCAAGCTGACTGCCGGTTTGGGAACCGAGGCCGTGGACTACCACGCCCGCACGTTTGAACGGTTGTGCTTAGGACAGCTGAACGAAACGTTCGGCCCCACAGATGGGGAAGACCGAGTGGATTTTTACGTGCAGGTGCTGGCAGACAAAACGGGCTCGCTAATAAACGCGGCCGCCGTGTTCGGCGCCATGTTCGGTGGGGCCCGGCCGCAAACTGTGGAAGCTGTGGGGGAGTACGGGGAGCAAGTTGGGATTGCGTTCCAACTAGCGGACGACGTGATTGACTTAACTTCCGATTCGGAGTTGACGGGCAAGACCCCGGGAACGGATCTGGTTGAGGGCGTCTCTACCCTTCCGGTGCTACTGCTGCATCAGGACCGCGAGCGCGGTGAACTGGATGAGTGCGGCAAGCAGATCCTTCAGGCATTAGAGCATGAGGACCTTCGTGACCCCGCGGTTTTGAGTGGTGTCGTGGAGAAGCTTGCGAATCATGCGGCGGTGGAACGCACGCGTTCAATGGCCCGCACTTATGTAGACAAGGCAATTGATGCGTTAAGTGCGGTGGAGGAATGTGAGGCGAAGAACCTCCTAGTTGATTTTGCTCATCAGATGGTGGACCGGATTTCGTGAAACCATTTTTGGAATGCCCGCGTGGGGTGCGCGATAGCGCCCGACGCGGGTTTTTCGTAAACTAGATGTTGTTTTATTCTTCTGGCGTGAAGGTGTTTTGATTTAAAGTGACTGAGAAGAAACCACTGAACGTAGCTGTTGTAGGCGCGGGGCCAGCCGGTATCTACGCGTCTGACATCTTGTCGAAATCAGGTTTGGACGTGTCCATTGACCTGTTTGAGCGTCTCCCAGCTCCATACGGCCTGGTGCGCTACGGGGTGGCTCCAGATCACCCACGAATCAAACAGATCATCGTGGCGCTGTACAAGATTTTGCAGCGCGGGGACATTCGCCTGCTCGGCAACGTGAACATCGGTGAGGATGTGACTGTTGAGGAGCTGCACGAGCACTACGATGCCGTGATTTTCGCGACCGGCGCGGACCGGGATCACCCGCTGGACATTCCGGGTGTGGAGTTGCCGCAGGTGTATGGGGCTGCCGACTTCGTGTCTTGGTACGACGGGCACCCGGACTACCCGCGGGAGTGGCCGCTGGAGGCAAAAGAGGTAGCAGTGATCGGCGTGGGGAACGTGGCTTTGGACGTGTCCCGGATGCTTGCGAAACACGTTGAGGACCTGTTGGTGACGGAGATTCCGCAGAACGTGGCAGAGGGGTTGGCTAAGAGCCCCATCACGGACGTGCACATTTTCGGTCGGCGCGGGCCCGCGCAGGTGAAGTTCACGCCACTGGAGCTGCGGGAGTTAGGGAAGCAGCCGGACGTGGACGTTATCGTTTACGAAGAAGATTTTGATTTCGATGAGGCTTCTGAGGGTGCGATCGCCGGGTCTAATCAAACTAAGCAGGTTGTGAAGGCCCTCACGAATTATGCGATGGAAGAAGAGCATGAGGCGAGCCGGCGGATCCACATCCACATGTTCCACTCACCGAACGCGGTGCTGGCGGACGACGATGGGAACGTGGCGGCAATCCGCACGGAACGGACCCGGCTGACGGGGGATGGTTCCGTAGAAGGCACAGGTGAGTTTGTGGAAACTCCGGTGCAAGCGGTGTACCGGGCGATCGGATATTTCTCCAGCCCGATCGAAGGAATCCCATTTGACCACGTGCGCGGCATAATCCCCAACATGGGGGGACGCGTGCTGGGAGATGACGGTGAGCCAGTGTCTGGGATTTACGCAACCGGATGGGTGAAGCGCGGGCCGGTGGGGCTGATTGGTTCCACGAAATCTGATGCGCAAGAAACCATCGGCCACTTGGTAGAGGATGCGCAGGCGGGCAAGCTGAAAGCCACGAGCGACAACGTTGGGCACGAAGCGATGCTTGAACTGTTGGATTCGCGTTCAATTGCGTACACCACGTGGCATGGTTGGGAACTGTTGAACGCGTACGAACAGCAACTAGGTGAGGACTACGGTGAGGTGATTGGTGACCGTGGCCCACGGGAACGCGTGAAAGTAGTGTCGCGCAACGCGATGACTTCGATTTCGCACGGTAAGGACACCGACGGTATCGACCTGATTGGCGTGCCGGGGGAGTAGAGGCACCAGGTTGACCGCCTGACACAGAGGTTTGGTCTCTTAACCCAGCCAAGAGCTTGATCTCTTAACTCAATCACCAAGCCTGGCGGTCTGCCGTGCCTGATCATTTTCTGCCGTGCCTTACCATTTAGAAGGCACACGTCTTGTTATAGCAAAGTGTCGGCTACACGGTTTATAGTGCGTAGCCGACACTTAGTGTATGTAGCGGGCGCAGCAAGGGGCGTTCGAGGCAGCGAGCGTTTTTGTCTGAACCGCTTGGCTCCGCCGCGGCAGTCGGTTTGACGCGGCCAGCTATGCGTTTGAAGCAGCTAGATTCCAGACCGTTAGATTTACGCCGCTAGATTCTAGCGCTGCTAGATCAAGCTACTAGATCTTGGTGCCGAAGGCCCGGCCGATGAGGAAAGTGCCTGCCAGTGCCATCGCTGCACCGAGGCCGTAGAGGCTGCGAATGAGCCACGTGTGGCCCGGCGAGGCAGCGGTATTTGCCGAAGCGGGTCGGGCCGCTGGGTTCTGCCCGGCCGCGGATTCCCCGGGGGTACCCAGTTCTAATGGCGCGTCGTCTGCGGCCGGTTCACCTTCCGTAGCATCCGCAGCTTTCGGCGCGCCCGGTGCTTCTGGCGCGGAAGCTGCGTTTCCAGTCTCCTGGCCAGCCGCGGGGCCTGAGGAGCCCGAAGGTCCACCGGCAGCAGAGGGCGATCCGCTAGCTGCGGCGCCCGCACCTGGCCCAGATCCAGCGTGGCTTCCGGTGTCCTCACCCGGTTTGGAGCCAGCGTGGCCTCCCGTGTTACCACCTGCGTTATTACCTGAGGGCGTGCCTTTGCCGGGGCGGCTCGGTTGGGATCCACCGGAGCCGTTCCCACCTCCTTGGACACTGCCGGTTGCGAGGCAATTTGCGGACGGACGCGTTTGCGTGCCCACCAGGAAGCACACGGATTCGCCCGGCGCCTCAACGGTATTGCCGCGAGTGGTCGTGCCTTTTGCCTGTAGCTCGAGGATGTACTCACCGGGTTTTGTGAACACCCAGTTCACGTGCTTGTGAGTAGGGGATGAGCCATCGACCACCCCGGGCTTATCCGCTGACGCGATGTGTTCCACACCGCTGTTGAACCCCGCGGGAATCTCGAATGCCCACCACTTGCCGCCCTCAGGAATAGAACGGGATTTAAGCGTTAACTGAACGCCCTTGGGGAAATCTTGGTAATTCACGCGTTCGGTAGAAAAACCGGGCCACACTTTGGATCGCTCCTGGGTTTGCCCCAGGGCATACAGCTGCGTGCCAGTTGGGCCCAGGAAGTCGAAAGCACTGCCTGCGAATATCCGGCCGGAACGTTTGACTCGCGTATTGTCTTTAACCCGCAAGGCGACGGCACTTGGTTTGCGCAGCACCGCCTGATTAGCGTGGGTGCGCGAATCGTCTCCGACTGCGATACCTAAGTGCTGCGCGGACGGGTTGTACACTGCGATGTCGACGTGACCGGTCGCGATTTCAACGGGGGTACTTTCGAGTTTGCTGCTTGTTGCCGGGGGTTTTTCTGACCCCCCGGAGCCGCCGGGTTTGGTGGGCGGATTCGACGACGGGGGCGTGTTGGGATCGCCTGAGGAAGGCGGTGTGTCGGGATCGCCTGAGGAAGGCGGTACCTCGGGATCCCCAGAAGGAGAAGGTGGGGTGGGCGCGAAGTCGGCGGCTGCGTCCATGGGTTCCAGTGAGTCCGTGGTACGTGCCTGGAACGCAGCCTGCGGCATCTGAACTTCGGTGCGCATGCCGCGCTTCAAGTCGGGCTGCTCCGGCTCTGTGTTCGTAACCCCCAGGTTGGTGCGCGTGGTGGGGATTATCTGCAGTTTCAAAAAGTACTTACCGTTGTCACAACCGTCCCACGTGACTACTTGGTCGCGGTGCCCAGGGGTGGACATGAAGTCGATGGGGCAGGATTCGTACTTCTCATCTGCCGACTCGTATAGTCCCCCGACCACGCGGGCGGACACGCGTGGATCTGCGAGGTTCGTGTGAATCACCCCGGAACCGTCGCCCGCTCCACTGGGTTTCAGTTCGATCGTCATTTTCCCCGAAGTTGCGGCGATATCCGCGGTGTCGTAGGTTTGCGCGCCGCGTTTCGGCTTTGGAAACGTGCCCGCATCAGTGGTTTCGCCCGTACCTGGTTTCCCCGCGTATTTGACGGGCGCGGTGACGAACCGGTCGCCGTTGTTGCCGCTACTATTTGGAATGTACACGGCCTGCAGATCAGATTCGGTTGAGCCCAGCACTTCACTGAACTGCCCGGTCCCGGCTTTCACGGGTACTTCTGCAAGAAAATACCCGTCTAGGTAGAACACCACGGTCCCTTGGTCGCTGTCGTTTCCAGTTTCAAATTTCATGAGGGTCTCTTGGTCCTCACCGGATTTTTCTGGGTCGGGGCGTGGGGACAGCGAGAATCGGTAGGCACGCGCCTGCCCAGTTTGTTGAGACGCGTTGAATGCGGTGGCGACATCGCCTAACCCGTCTTTGGATGGCTGGGTACCCCCGGCTTGCCACCGCAGCATCTGGGGTTTGGAGGCGATGAACCGGCCTTTTTTGTCGCGCGCCGTGACCCGGTAGGTTAGTTCGTACGAGCCGGGTTTAGTGAAGGTCGTGATGTTGTGCGTGTGCTGCCCGGGCGTAATCCACGCTTGGTTGAGGCCTTTTACGTGTGAGGACAGCATGTGGGTCAGTGGCCAGCCTTGCGCCCAGGTGAATAGGTCCACGTCTCCCGGCCCAGTAAATCCAACGAGTTCGAGGTTAAATGAGGAGTCACGCATCCCCTCAACGGGAATATTGGCGTCCGCCCCGAAACCGGAGAAGATAGGCGAGTTTTGCGGGCCGGCCACTTTCGGAGCAGCGTACAGGATTTGGCCGGGGGAGCCGATTGACGCGAACTGGGGGTCGGAGGGGATTTGGAACATGTGCAGAGGCGTTTCTCCGAAGGCGTCCCAGCCGTGTCCGACGTAGTTCACGGTTTCTTCGAGGCGGGGGAGGGCCCCTTTGAACTCGGAGTGCAACGCGAAGTTCTTTCCTTCCCAGAAAACCTTCGGGGAGTCCACGTGTGCGGACGTGGCAACTTGGCGGTCGTCTGCGGGGCCAGCCCAGGCGGTGACGCCCGACGGGACGGCGGCGGCAAGTGCGGCGCACAGCAAGGTTGCGATGCTCAGCGCCAACGAGCGGGGTAGTGCTCGCGGTGAAAAGTGGTTTTCAAAGTTGTTGTTCAGCATGTTTTCTTCCTAGCAGCGTGCAGTTTCGCGTGCGGGTACGTTCGTTTCTTCACGTGCGGGCACCTTCGCTTGTTCACGTGCGGTTGTGCGTGCGGGCAGGTTCGTTTCTTCGCTCGAGGGGATAGCGCGGTTGGGTTGGAACCGCGCAGTTAGAAGACCTCGGCGCGGGGCGAGTAGGAACAGGACTATGAAGATGAGGGTGAGGACACAAACGATTGAGGCGCCGGTGGGGATGTCGAGGGCCCAAGAGAAGTACAGGCCGAAGAACGAGCCGGCCCCACCGAGTGTGGCGGCGAGCGCCATCATGGGCACCATGCGGTCCGTCAGCATCCGCGCTGCTGCCGGAGGGGCAACCAGTAGAGCTAAGACCAGGACGTTACCGATGGTGCGCACGGATATGACTACCGCGCCGGCCACGCAGGTGTACAGGAGGATGTCGAGGAGCATGACGGGCAGTCCCATTGCGCGGGCCATTTCGCGATCCAACGCAACCATCGTCAGGTGCTTGTGCCACACCATTAGGGGGGTGAGCACGAGCATGCCTATCCCCGCGGTCACGGCGATATCCCAGTTGGTTACGCCCGTGATTGATCCAAACAGGAACGAGGATAGGGAAGCGGAGTACGCCTGTGAAGTGGAGATGACAATCACCCCCACTGCGAACGCACCAGCGAAAAGGATACCGATCAGCGCGTCTTCTTTGATCCGCCGATGCTGAGACAGGACGGCGACGAGGACGGCGACGCTCACCCCGGCGATCGCCCCTCCGGCTACTAGGGACCCGCCCAGTACGAAAGCGATGGCGATTCCGGGAAAAACGGCGTGCGCAACTGCGTCCCCGATAAATGCCATGCCGCGCAGCACCACGTGGGTTCCGACGATGCCGCACAGCGTGGCCGCCAAAACCGCGATTATCAGGGCTTTTGGGAGGAATGACAAAACGGGGTTCGTCATGTCGAGTAGAAAATCGAAGAAGGAAATCACGACGCCACCTCCACGGCATGTGCAAGCTGTTCGCGCCGAGAGATTACGGCGTGCACGGTTGCGATTAATGGGGAGGACGCGCGCACCCCGAACGCGTCGACCCACACCTGCGGGTCGGCGAGGCCCCGCGGATGCCCCTGTGCGTGCACCGTGCGGTTGAGGAGGATCACGCGGTCCGCGGTGTCTAGGGCCTGCCCGATGTCATGGGTGGACATGAGCGTGGTTTTCCCGCTTTCTGTGAGGCGTTGCAGCAGGTCTGTGAGCGTGTCGATTGTGGGTTGGTCCAGTCCGGTGAACGGTTCGTCGAGGATGAGCACGTCCGGGTCTGTGACCAGTGCGCGCGCCAGGAGTACGCGTTGACGCTGCCCGCCGGACAGTTCCCCAACTTGGCGTTGACTCATGCTGGTCATGCCCACGAGGTCCAGGGCTCGCTCTACCCGTTCTATGTCGCCCGCGGAGGTTAGGTGCAGTAGCTTTTGGGTGGGAAGCAGACCAAGTTGCACTACTTGGGCGACGCTCACGGGGAAGTCCCAGGCGAATGCTCGGGTTTGGGGGACGTATCCGACGCGGCCGTGTACTTGCGCGCTACCAGTGGTTTTCACGAGCCCCAGCAGAGCCCGGATGAGCGTGGTTTTCCCCGCTCCGTTTGGACCAATGAGGGCCGCGAACTCACCGGTGTGCACGGTTGTGTTCACGTTCTGCAACACGGCTCTCCCACCTAGGCGCACCTGGAGCGCTTCCACGTTTATGGCCGCGCGCTGATCATTTAAGCTCGTCACGCGTTTGCACCCCCAGCCGTGTCATCGCCCTCTCGCGGCCCCTGTGCCTGGTGGGTCCCCTCGCTCTTGCGGGTACTTTCGTTTTCGCTCGGACCTTCGGATTGAGCGGCACGTTGAGTTTGCCCCGTGGGGGTACGCTGGGTTTCACCTGTGGGGGTACCTTGGGTATGGGCGCGCATTTGCCGACGCAGTTTCGCATTGTGCCCCAGGTAGAGGCCGACGCCACCGGCGAGAATCAGTGCGCCCACCACGAGCACCACGATCAGCATCGTGGGCACCGAGTCTTGCTCCGCATTCGGCTGCGATCCCTCGCTCTTGGTCTGGGTGGCAGCTGGTTCAGATGCATCCGCGCCGTCCGACTGCGCGGCCCCAGCGCCATCCTGTGCCTGCCAAGTGGCGTCAAAAGCTTGCGCGGAATCCGCGCCTCCCACTGCGAACCGCAACGTCGCTTCCGCGGTTAGACCCCGGTTCTTCCCATCGCCATCCGTGGTGATGCGCATGCGCACTAAGTGCACGCCGGGGCTCGTGAACACCCAGTTCGCGTGCGTGTGCGTGTTGCGTTCAACCCAGAGTTTGCGCGACTGACCTTCTTGCGACGACCACAGCACCTGCGGATGCGAGAACCCACCGGCTTGCTCAAACACCGTGAAGGTACCCTCACCGGAATGCCCCACGTATTCAAACGTGACCCCACGCGTATCACCCAGGGTTGGGGACTGCGTATTCCACCCAATCCACGGCACGTTCGCGATCTGTGCCTGCGGACTAGCCCACACGGCGTCCCCCGCTTTCGCCCCCGTGAACGTGAAATCCCCACTGTCGGGCAACACCTGTTTCGCTGGTTCCCCCAGTTCGAACACGACGTCATCCAAACTGCGCCACACCGGTTTTTCCTCCGAATCGTCCCGCAACCGCAAAGACAATTTCCCCTGTTCAATCGCGGGTGAAATATCCATGTGACCGGCCTTAACGACCTTGCGCGTCCCTGGTTTTGCCTGTTCTTCGTCGCCGGAAACCGTTTGGTCCAGATCGTTATTGTCCATTGGCTGCGGCGTAGTTTGGATTTGCTTGAGGGACGGCGCCGCTGCTTGCGCCCCCGCAACCGGTGCGACGGCGAAACACCCGCAGGCCAGCATTGCTGCAGCGCAAACCAGGGCGGTACGCAACCGGGATTTTTGCGCCCGCACTGCTAGGCGCTGCCGCGTGGTGGTGGGGCGCGTGCGTGTCGGTGGGATGGGCGGTGTCATCAGTGGTGTCCTCCTAGGCAGCGCAGCAAATTCTGCGCGTTTGCGGTCATCATTTTTTCGTAGCTGTTAACAGATTCAGTAAAGGAATCCCCATAGATCGGGCACACGCGAATGCCTTGCTGTTCGGCAGCGCGCTGCAGGTCATTGCTTGACCCGCTGGCGTTCGGTTCTAAGAAAACTGCGTTCACCTTCAGATTCGTCAGTGTGCGGGTTAATGCGATTAGGTCCCGAGGTGACGGCTGGGTCGTTGGGGAAGAGGTGATAAAACCCGCGATGTTAATCCCATAGGCCGCGCTTAAGTACCCGTAGCCGTCGTGGGTTGTCACCAGGTTGCGTTTAGCCGGGGGAATCCGCGCGATACTGGCCCGCATTTTCTGATCCACCTGCTCAAGGCGGGTTTGCAGCGCATGCAAGTTGCGCGCGTATTGCGCGGCCCCGTCCGGATCTAGGTTTGAGAGCTGGTCCGCGATTGTTTGCGCGTACAAAATAGCGTTCTGCGCGTCGTGCCACAGGTGCGGATCCAACTCGCCGTGCACGTGCTTACCAATTACCCCTTGAGGCAGTAGGTAAACCTCAGAGTTTTGTGCCCCAATGAATCGAAACTGCGGGTCCGCGGGTACTTGCTGCAAGGTTTTGGATGGAACTGAAATCACCACGTCCTCTGGGGCTTGTGAATACTGCGTGTTTGACACCTGGGTGCCGTTGGATCGGTTTTGCTCCCCCGATTTCCCCTTTGCGCCGGCCTCGTTTTTGTGTGCGGTTTTTGCCGTGCCCGCGTTCTTGCGGGTGGGGCGGTCCCCTTGGATGGTGATGGCCCCTTGGGTTAGGTCCGCGGTAATGTCCTGGTGGCCGCTGGTGAGCACGCGTTTATTCGGATCCGCAGGTACCCCCACCGCGAACGTGATGGTACGCGGCGGAAGTGTCGTTTTTGTGCCGGTCACGTGAGCGCGGATTTGCGCGCGGTACACGCCGGGGCGGGTGAATGCCCACGACACGTGCGTGTGCGCCCCGGCGGGTAGTTCCACTTCCGGGTGGTCCGCCGAAAGCAGTACCTGGGGGGTACCGAACGTACCGGTCAGGTAGGCGAATAGTTGCCCGGGCCCCTCCACGCGGTCCAAATGCATCGTCACCGTGCGCGCCGCAGCCGCGTTCTCTGAAGTCCCAGCGTCCCCAGAGTCTCCAGAGCTCCCAGAGGCTCCAGCGGGTTTCCCGATGGTGCGTAACCCCAGCCAAACGGTGTCTAGTGCCGCGTCCTCCACCAGGGGAATCAGGCGCGCGCCCTGATCTTGCGCGGCTTGCGCAAGCGCGATTGCCTGCACACCCGGTTGCAGGTTCGCATCAATCGCCCGGGTCAACGCCTGTTCTTCTAGCATGAGGCCGTTGGTGAACACCACGTCGGCATTCGCCACATTGCGAATGTCACGCAAAGACGGCTCATAGGTGTGAGGATCAGAGCCGGGTTTCATCAACCCGGTTACGCGCGCGCGGTTGCCCGCCACCTGCCGGGCGAGGTCCGTGATTATCGGGGTGGACGTAACCGCACTGATGCGTCCGTCTGTTTTAAGGGCGTGCCTGTCGCATCCCACCGCGGTTAGGGGCAGTACCGCGCACAGGCTAATAAGGAGTGCGCGGAGGCCGAAGTGGCGGGCCCTGAACCGGGTGCGGAAGCGGAAACGGGCAGGTCTCATCGGTTGGAGCTACCCTGTTTCGCAGCGAGTCCATTGCGCCGCGTCGCAATAAAACCGAGCCCCAAGATCCCCATGCCTGCTGCAAGTACCCCCAGGGCGAGAGCAAGTGGGGAACTACCGGTTTGCGCCAGCGCGCCGGTTTGCTGCTGGTCGGCAGTGGGGGTGCATTCTTTACCGTCGGGGGTTTGCCAAACGGTTTTGCTGCCAACCGTGCTCCCTAGGTCAAAGTGGCCGGACATGGAACCGGACCCCACTTGGAACGACAGGTTCGCCACCGCAGTTTTCTTCTGCCCATTAATTGTTGCGGTTTGGGTGATGCCCACGCGGTACGTACCTGGTTTTGAGAACACCCAGTTGGGGTGCACGTGCGTGTTGCGTGCGATCGTGACGGAGCCGGAGGGTTTGTTGCCACTACCTTGGAACCATTCTTTGCCCACTACTTGCCCGAAGTTCCCAGATTCGTAGACGAACATGGCGCCCGGGCCGCTGAATGACGTGAGTGTCCAGGTGACGTCACCGGTGGATTCTTGCAACAGTTTGGGGTCCATCGTGTTTGCCCCGAGCCAAGGTACCCCCTGCTGCTGCGTGGATCCGATGGCCCACACGTCCCCGGCGGCAACCGGCCCGAGTGCTTGCGGTAGTTTCTGCTTCGCACTCTCACCCAGCTGAAACACGATGCTGTCGGCGGGCACGTTCTTCGCGGGGCTGGAACGGTCGTCTTTAATTTGCGCAATCAGTTCGTTGCCTTCCAACTGAACTTGCTGACATTGATCACTGCCACCCGCGTTTTTACCCGCGTTGCCTGCCTGTTGTGCAGTTGCGCTTGCCGTTGCGTCCGCTGCCTGGGTTTTGTCCGCGGCCCGGTCTTTGTGGGGGTCTTGCGTGTTCGCCGCATTTTCCTGAGGGGTTTGCCCATCCATGGGCTGCGCGGCCCGCGGTGCAGACCTGTCATTGGTGGCTGCATCTTCGCGAGCTTTTGCGGTTGGGGTAGCGGTGGTGGTTGTGCCGTCTTTGTCTGCTACCTCCCACGTGTAGGTAACCGGGGCGGATTCCACGCTTTTCTGAGCGCCAGCTGCGCGTGCAACCACGGTCATTTTGTACGTACCCGGCGCGGTGAATGCCCAGCTTAACGCGTTTTTACCCGCAGGTACCCCCGCGAACTTAGCGCCGGGAGTAACGGCGTAAGACGCTGTCTTCGCTCCTTTTGCTCCCGTGAGGATCGGCGCCCACCCGTCTTTCTGGTTACCACCGAGGAGGTAGGCGTCGCCGGGTCCCTCAACAGTTTTAAAGGTGAATGTCAGGTCCTCGAACTCTTCTCCAAGCGCTTGCGCGTTCCAGCTCGTGCGCAAACCCGCGGGAGCGTCAGCAGGGTAGAAGAACGTGGGTTTGCCGATCCCCAAGATCCGCTTGGTCTGGTTCGATAACGCGGTCGGGGCGGGACGCAGAACCGGGCTGTCAGACGTGGGATTCGCCGCTGTCTTGTTCGCGTTGGTGCCGGGCGTCGCGGGCATTTCCAGCTTGAGGGTACCTCGGTGGGGGTGGACGAAGAACATGTCCAGATCACCGGAAGTGGGAGCATCCTGCGTGGGAGTGGCGTTAGCAAAAGCGTTAACGGAAGCAGCTTCAGCGGAGGCGTTGAATAGAGACCAGAAAGTGATGGTGGAAAGCGCGGCGGCTGAGGAGGCGTGCGCCGCTGAGGAGGTGTGCGCGGCGGTTTGGGCATGCGCTGGAGCGCCTGCAAGCGGAGTGGTTGCAAGCGGAGTAGTTGCGAGTGTGGCCGGGGTCGATGCGGCAAACGCGGGGCCGGTGGTTAAGCACAGTGCGCAGCCGGTGGCCAGGAGGGCACGGGTTTGGGGTTTCATCACACCTCAATCTAGAAATCAATCAGTAATGAGAACAATTATCATTACAAGGTTAGGTTTGAGGGAATGAATGTGTCAAGCTCCGCCTGTTGGCGTTGAGGTTTCTTTCAGCCAACTGTCGTAGCGTAGATTCGGCTAATCAAAATGGGGAAGAGGATGTATGGGTTCAAATACGCTTAAGACCGCTCTGCTGTTCGGCGTTATGTGGGGCCTGCTGGGCGCAATCGGCGCTTGGTTATCCGCGTGGCAATCAACGCCAACATTTTTCTGGATCTTCATGTTTGCGGGCCTGTTCATGTCCCTATACACGTATTGGAACTCAGACAAAATCGCGTTGCGGTCAATGCGGGCAGTGGCAGTGTCTGCGGAGCATGAACCGCAGTTGTACGACGCAGTTGCGGAACTGTCTGGCAAAGCAGGTCAACCTATGCCAGCGATCTACATGGCGCCCACGCGCACACCGAACGCGTTCGCAACGGGTCGGAACCCGCAGCATGCAGCCGTTTGTGTGACAGAAGGTATTATGGAGCTTTTGGAGCCGCGTGAACTCCGCGCAGTGCTCGGCCACGAGCTGTCACACGTGTACAACCGGGACATCCTCACGTCAACAATTGCCGGTGGGATTGCCTCTCTAATTACTTCGATCGCGCAGATCTTCATGTTCGGCAGCTGGCGCTGGCGGGGCGCGAACCCGTTGATCTCAATGCTAATGACTTTCTTGGCGCCCCTCGCAGCGACGATGCTGCAGCTGGGGATCAGTAGGACCCGTGAATATGAGGCAGACCGCGCGGGCGCGGTGCTCAGTGAAGACCCGTTGGCGCTTGCGAGTGCGCTGCGTAAGTTGGAGCGAGGGAACACGCAGACACCTCTGCAAGCCACGCCGAACCAGCAGAACGTGGCTGCGATGATGATCACGAATCCGCTGCGCGGTGGGGCGGCGCAACTGTTCTCCACTCACCCGCCAATCGCGGAACGGATCGCTCGCCTCGAAAAAATCGCTGGCTACTGACGCGCCTACCGGTAGTTCTTGAACTGCAGTGCGACGTCCAGGTCCGCTTTCTTCAGCAGCGCAATCACGTCCTGCAGCGTGTCGCGTGACTTGTGGGCAACCCGCACCGTGTCCCCCTGAATCTGCGCTTTCACACCTTTGGGCGCTTCGTCGCGGATAAGTTTCGTAATCTTCTTTGCTTGGTCTTGTGAGATCCCTTGCTTGAGGTCCCCAGTGAGCCGGAAGATCTTCCCCGACGGTTTCGGCTCCCCGCCCCCGAGGTCTAAAGATTTTAGTGAAACGCCGCGGCGAATCAGCTTCGATTGCAACACGTCCAAAATAGCCAATGTTCTTTCAGCCGTGTTCGCCTCCATCAGAATCTGATCTCCACTAAGTTCAACCCGCGCGTCCACGCCGCGAAAGTCGTAGCGGTTCCCAACTTCCTTCGCCGACTGATTCACCGCGTTATCCACCTCCTGCCGGTCAATTTCACTCACAACGTCAAATGATGAGTCTGCCATTTTCCCCTCCGACTACTTCCGTTCGTTCCTAATATCGGCGCGCACCAGCCACCCGTTTATTCCTGCTGTCAGCGAGTCCCGGTGGTCGGCTTGTTGCGTAGCTGCGGTTGGCGTCTGCCTGCTCCTAACACCGCCGCCCCCAGCCGTGGGTTCGCTCCCCGAGTAGCCGCTGCGCGCACCCCCTCAAGGGTATCTAAATAATGCAATGTGGGAGCTTCGTCACGCCACCCTAGTGTAATTGGCATTTAAGGCGGGCGGTCTGATAATCTTTCCAAGCGTCGTTGAACGCGAGCTAGTGTTCAATCGTTAAAGGCGGAGTGCCCGAGTGGCCAAAGGGAGCTGACTGTAAATCAGCCGCGATTCGCTTCGGGGGTTCAAATCCCTCCTCCGCCACCATTTCGCAGTAGCGAAAGATGTGACGACAAACGCACCGCAAACGTTTGCCCGCAGGGCGCGTGTGCCGGTAAAGTTGTTCGCGTTGCCCCGATAGCTCAGTCGGCAGAGCGTCTCCATGGTAAGGAGAAGGTCAAGGGTTCGATTCCCTTTCGGGGCTCGGTTTGTGGTTTAGGGCCGCAACCACCCTTGCGGCGGGGTAGCTCAGTTGGTGAGAGCGCACGACTCATAATCGTGAGGTCGCGGGTTCGAGTCCCGCCCCCGCTACCGGATTTTCTACCCGGGCGTCATCCGAGAGCACTCAGGCGACTCCTAGGCGGGAAACCGATAACCATTCTCCGACAGATATAAGGAAGTTAAAGTGGCTAGCAAGTCGTCTGATGTTCGCCCTAAGATCACTCTGGCCTGTTCGGAGTGCAAGGAGCGGAACTACATTACGAAGAAAAACCGTCGTAATACGCCGGACCGCCTAGAGCTAAAGAAGTACTGCCCGCGTTGCCGCAAGCACACGGCTCACCGCGAGACCCGCTAGGCGTCACGGAAAACTTTCAACCCCTCACAATCGTGGGGGGTTGTTTTAACGTTTGAGGATCGCATTGACTGAAAAGCAGATCACCCGCGCGTCCATCGCCACGATGCTCACCTTCTTCCTCTCCGGGTTGTCGGTCGCGAGTTTCCTCGCCCGAATCCCCACCATCCGCAGTGAACTCGCGTTAGAACCCTCCCGCATGGGGTTGCTGCTCCTGATTGGTTCACTCGGTTCCCTCATCGCCCTACCTTCATCCGGCCCCGTCGTGGGCCGCTGGGGGCCACGAGTCACGATTTGGGGTGCTTACGCAGTATGGGCCACTGGGATCACAGGAGTGATTCTTGCGTATGAGGCCCGAGCAGCCGGCCTGCTTGCCCCCGCACTGGCGTTCGCGCAAATCGGGATCGCGATGGCCAATGCGACGATGAACGTGGAGGGCGGCTACGTGGAAGTCGTCGCCCACCGCGTCCGCATGCCCTGGTACCACGCAGCCTATTCCGTGGGGACCGTAGTGGCAGCACTGATTGGCGCAGCTTGTTCGTATTTCCACATCGGGGTGGCGCAACACTTAGCTGCCGTTGTGGTGTGCGTCCTTCTGGGGATCGTTTGGGCCGGTTTGAACTATGTTCCGCAACCTATTATTGAGGACTTGGCTGGAACCTCAACGCGTGGAAACAAACGCACTTCCCGAGCGTGGCGCGAAAAACGTACGCTACTGATCGGCGTGTTCGTCCTCGGCACCGGGCTGATGGAAGGGGCAGCGAACGACTGGTTACCACTGGCGATGGTGGACGGATTCCACGTTAGTGACACGTTGGGAACGGCGACGCTCGCACTGTTCTTGACGGTGCTTACTTTCACGCGGTTCGCGTCCTCCACGTTGCTGCACCGCTGGCCTGTGGAACGCCTGGTGCCCACACTGCTGCTGATCGCAATCGGAGGGCTAATCGTGCAGGCGGTAGCCCCCTGGCCGGCGCTCGCACTGGTGGGCGTGGTTGCATGGGCAATCGGAGCGGCCCTGGGGTTCCCATCGGCAGCCTCAGCGCTATCAAAAGAACCAGCCATGGCGGCCGCGCGCCTATCCGTACTGTCCACCATCGGTTACGGCGCATTCCTCGCCGGACCTCCGCTAATCGGTTTCTTAGCCGAACACTTGGGGTACCGCGGGGCTCTAGGGTTCATCGCGATCCCAGTTGCCGTATCCGTGATGCTGTCCGCACAG
Organism: Gleimia hominis; assembly: GCF_002871945.2. Taxonomy (NCBI): domain Bacteria; kingdom Bacillati; phylum Actinomycetota; class Actinomycetes; order Actinomycetales; family Actinomycetaceae; genus Gleimia; species Gleimia hominis. The sequence goes on from NZ_CP126963.1 coordinate 87,549, forward strand.
CTGAAAGACCCTCAAGAAGAAGACCCGAACGAAGGTACGGTCGGTAACAAACCCCACTAAGGTGCGCGCCGCAATCGCCCCAATAACGAAAGTGCGCCGGGCGAATGACATACGTACTGAGCAATCTCCGTGAACTAGAGTGAGACATATGGAAGCATCCTTTGATTCATGCACTGACCACGTTCCGGCCAGCAACCACCCCGTGTCCGCGCGTCCGTCACACCGGCAGTACCACCCGGATTCGCACCGGTTGGCGGACTGGACCACTCTCGGGGTGGGGGCGGATGCCGAAACGGTAGTGTGCGCCCGCAGTGAAGAAGAGATCATTGAAACGGTCACCGAAGCGGACCGGGAGGGCAAACCGCTGCTCATGCTTGGTGGTGGGTCCAATATTGTGCCGTCCGACCAGCCGTTTGAGGGCGTCGTGGTGCGCGATATGCGTGAGGAACTCGAGGTTTTGCATAACTCCGGATGCGGTGGGGTAGAGGTGCGCGTCAGTGCCGGCCACGCGTGGGACACGCTGGTGGCGCGGGCAGTGCAGGAAGACTGGATGGGGTTCGAAGCCCTGTCTGGGATCCCGGGCACCGTGGGGGCCGCACCCGTGCAAAACATTGGGGCGTACGGGCAAGAAGTGGCGTCCCTAGTGTCATCCCTGTGGGTGTACGACCGGCTCACTCGCAGCCGGCGGCAACTGTTCGTCGCGGACCTGCAAATGGGGTACCGCACGTCCGTGCTGAAACGCTCGCTGCACGACGCGCGTATTTCGCAGGGGAAAAAGTGGCGTAACACGGGGCGGTGGGTCGTGCTATCCGTAGATTTCCACACTCCGCACGCGTCCCTCAGCGCCCCGATTGGGTACGCGCAACTAGCGAACGCGCTCGGTTGTGAACTGGGGCAGCGAGTGGACAACCGGCAGGTACGCGCTGCCGTGCTGGCCCTGCGCGAATCCAAATCGATGGTGTTGGACGACGCGAACCAGAACACGTACTCCGCCGGCTCCTTCTTCACAAACCCCATCGTCGATGCCGAGCGCGCGAGCCAAATCGACCCGCAAGCCCCCCGGTTTCCGGTGGGCGACGGGCAAGTGAAACTATCCGCAGCGTGGCTGATTGCCCATTCGGGTTTCGACAAAGGATACCGGCTCAATCCGCAAGCGCCAGCAAGCTTATCCACCGACCACGTGCTCGCAATCACCAACCGCGGTAACGCGCGAGCGCAAGACATTCGCGCCCTCGCCAGCGCAGTGCAGCAGGGTGTGCGTGCCCAGTGGGGGATTGAACTAGTTCCCGAACCCGTTTACCTGCAGTGAACGCATCGCGGTGAGCAGCGCCTGCGTGGCCTGCGGCTCGTCCAGAAGCCGGTTGTGCCCGTAAACCGGAATCGTGTCCACCGTTGCTCCCGGCAACCAAGTGCCCGCCGGCACGTGCTCATCCCATTTGGCCTGTAAAGAAATGATGCGGTCATTGACCTCAGTGGACAAGAACTCAGAAACAATGTCCTGGTTACTGGGGCTGAGCCCGGCCATCCCTAAGAATCGGGGGACGTGATCAGCGAGGGAAGAACCGGAATACGGCGTGCCAAGTGACACGAGTCCGCGGATGCGCCACCCCTGGGCCCGTCCCATTGCCTCTTTGGCCACCAAACCGCCCTTAGAGTGGGCAAATAAAGTGACGTCGCGTAAATCATTGTGCACCAAGTAGTCCTCTAACCGGCGCGCCAACAGCGTAACCGGCCCAAGCATGCGCCCAAAATCCGCTGGCAAGTGGACATCCCAACCATCGGCATGCAGAGCCTGCCCCCAGGTAGACAGGTACCGCCAGTTCTCGTACACCCCAGGGATACCCAGAGCCACCGGGCCACCGGGCGTACGCAGCGACTGTGCATCCACCCCGGTTCCCAGCACGGTTTCTACCCCTCGTACCGCACTCAGTTTCAGTGACCGCGCGTAGTCTAACCCGATGATTGCTACGCGTTTACACACCGGTGGTGACTGCGGCCGATTCTCCGTCAACGCCTCGTAGATACTCGTCCGATTCTCATCCGTAATCGTCCGCGCGGGGCGGGGCGGCTGGTAGGGCAGAGGATCCGCGTTCGCAAGCTGTTTCAAAATCTCCGCCACCCGCTTATCGTTGTGCACCACCACCGCGTGCGCACCCCCGGGGACCGTAAACGCCGGTACTGGCGCGCCCGTGCGGTCCCGAGCTGCTAACTGCAGGTCGCGGATCCACCGCGGCGGCGCAATCTGATCGTGCTCGCCCCGAATGAGCGTGGTGCGCGCCGCCGCGTCCGCCACCCGGTGGCCAATCGGATACGTCATCATGGCCGGTAACGTCTGCGCAAACCAACTCAGCCCACACTTCGCGTACGCCCGCAACGCAAACAACGTCACGTCCCACGGCTCGTACACCGAAGACTGCAAGAACCGCCACGCAACCTGCACTAACATGCGTTCCGTTGCGTTCACCGGCGGGCCAATCAACGCTAGCTTCCGGAACACCCGCGGGTCCCGCGCCGCCACCTCCGTCACCACTTGGGCGCCCATAGAGTGGCCCACCAACACGGGGTGCGCCGCGCCCTCATGCCGACAAACTGCGTGCACCACCGCTGCGAACCCTGGAACCGAAAGGTACCGCTTCGGTTTTGGTGCATCCCCAAACCCCGGCAGGTCCATCGTCAACACGTTCCCCACGTCCACCAGCTGGTGGGCTAAGGCAAGAAAATACTTCGAAGAAACCCCAATCCCATGCACCATCACAAACGTGGGATCACTGGGGCGGTGATGCGGACGCAAAAACTTGTGCGTACGCACCGCAACCCCATCAACACTAATCAACGAGTTCACAACTCTGTACTCAGCCACCGCCGGATTCCTTCCTGCCACTGCCGCTTACACGCCGCCGGGGCAAACGACGCGTCAATCGAACTGCTCGCCAAGTGCGCCAACTCTTCGTCACTGAACCCAATCCAGCGCGCATACTCATACTGATCCAGCAGGCGCGAACGAAACAGTAGGGGGTCGTCCGCACCCAACGCGATCTGCGCACCCGCGTCAGACAGCACTCGCAACGGGACGCGCTCCAAATCCTCATACACGCCCAGCGACACGTTCGACGTTGGGCACAGTTCGAATGCAACCCCAGAGTCAATGAGCTGGCGCATCAACTCCGGATCCTCCGTTGCCCGCACCCCGTGGCCGAGCCGAGACGGTTTCAAATACTGCACTACCTCGCGCACGTGGCGAGGCCCCAGCAGCTCCCCTCCATGTGGTACCCCCGGCAGCCCCGCCCGGCGCGCAATCCGGAAAGCCGCGCCGAACAGCGAAGTTTCCCCCGCAGTCTCATCGTTAGACAGTCCAAACGCCACCACTTCGCCCGGACCATCCCCAGCGTACTGGGCAGCCAACCGCGCTAGGGTGCGCGCATCCAATGGGTGGCGCATCCGCGAGGCCGCCACAATCACCCCCACGGACACACCCCACTTGTGTGAGGACTTTTTCGCCTGGTCCAGAACTATCTCCAACGCCGGAGTTAACCCACCCACGTGCGGGGCGTAAGAAGTGGGATCCACCTGGATCTCTAACCGCACCGACCCTTCTTGCGCATCGTCCGCAACCGCTTCATCAACCAGACGGCGCATAACAGTTTCGCTGCGCACCAGGGCGCGAGCCGCATCGTAAGAGCGTTGGAACCGGAACCACCCGCGCGAATCCTTCGGCACACTAAGCGGATCGTCCACCAGCAAATGCGCAGGTAACCGCACCCGTTCCACCCGGGCGAGCTCCACCATGGTTTGCGGCCGCAAACTACCTGTGAAATGCAGGTGCAGGTGTGCTTTCGGTAATGTCCTTAGGTCGCGCATCGCTCGCGGTCCCACGCCCCTTCCCATCTCTAAAGTTATTGCAGCACTAGAACGCCGATTCAGCCTACGTGCAGGTTATATGCGCTCATTTAACCATGCAATCAACTGGGCGCGCAGTTCAGGGGCTTGTGGCTCATTGAACACCTCATGGTAGGCATCGCGCACCGGCACGTACGTGACGTCCGCGCTACCGCGGGTGGCGCTGCGCGCAAACCGTTCTGTTGCCCGCGGGTTCACCAACTTGTCGGCGGTACCTTGAAACACCAGCAGCGGCAGCGACCACTGCTGCGCTCTTCGCAGTGCCTGGTAACCGTTCCGCACCATCGTAATAGCCGTCAATGCGGGTACGCGCCCGTGGTAGTTAAGGGGGTCCCGCTCGTAGTCCGCCACCACCGCACGGTCGCGACTCACCGCGCTAGCCTCAAGCGAAATCAACGGCAGACCCGGCAAAACCCGCGCCAGAATCCCCAGGGGAGCGAATGCCCAAGTGGGAACCGGTGCCGTTTCAAAAGCCGGCCCGGACAAACACACGCCCGCCACACCCCGCGGGCGGAGCAAAGCCGAAGCGGCGGTAACTAAACCACCCATCGAATGTCCAAACAAAAACAGTTTGCGCGTGCGCATCTCGCGCAGTACTTGCCGGCGCACATCCTGATGCACCCGAATCAGATGCCCCACGTCCACCCGCGCTCGCGGCCCACCCGTACGCCCGTGCCCCGGGTGGTCGTACCCATACACGTCGTATCCCGCGTTCTGCAGCGCCTTCGTGAGCGCGTGGTACCGCCCGTAATGCTCCGCGTACCCGTGTGCTACGAGCACGGTTGCGCGGGGAGATTTTGCCTTCGCGGATTTCAGTTCCGGTAGCATGTGCCGCCTCCAGTGTTTCCTACCACCTCTGAGGTTCTGGCCGCTACCTTTGCCCCTGAGGTTCTTCGCTACTGATTGATGAGGCGCTTAATCCTCTCAATACCTTCTTCCAGGTTAGCGTCGGAAACCGCGTAGGACATGCGGATGAACCCCGAGGGGCCGAACGCCTCGGAGGGAACTACCGCAACTTCAGCTTCGTCCAGCAGGACTGCCGCGAGGTCTGCGGACGAGTTAATCGTGCGGCCCGCAATCTTGGTCCCAAACAGATCGCTCACCGCGGGGAACGCGTAGAACGCTCCGTGTGGGGTGGGCACGTCAAAACCCTGCACCTGGCGCAAGCGGCGAACCATTTCCTTGCGCCGCCGGTCGAATGCTTCGCGCATCTTCGCTACCGCCGACAAATCGGAAGACACCGCTGCCAGTGCCGCTGCCTGCGCCATGTTGCACACGTTTGACGTCAGGTGCGATTGAAAACTCGTCGCGGCCTTGATCACATCGGCCGGCCCAAGCATCCAGCCGACGCGCCACCCCGTCATCGCGTAGGTTTTCGCCACGCCATTCATGATGATCGCCGTATCCGCCAGCTGCGGCACCAGATTCACAATGTGTGTTGGCTGCGCCCCGTCGTACAGTAGGTGTTCGTAAATCTCGTCCGACAGCACCCAAATCCCATGTTCAAGCGCCCACTCACCAATCGCTTTCACTTCCTCAGGGGTGTACACCGCGCCCGTGGGGTTCGACGGTGAGCAGAACAATAGTGCCTTCGTTTTTGAGGTGCGAGCCGCTTCAAGCTGGTCAACACTCACCTTGTAGTCCTGCGTTGCATCGGCGAAGACCTCAACCGTTTTCCCGCCGGCCAGCGCAATTACCTCGGGGTAAGTGGTCCAGTACGGTGTGGGGAGCAGAACCTCATCCCCGGGGTCAATCACCGCGGCAAACGCCTGGAACACCGCCTGCTTACCCCCATTTGTTACCAAAATGTTCTGCGCCGGGTCCACTTCGTAACCCGAATCGCGCAGCGTTTTCGCAGCAATAGCTTCGCGCAGCGGCGCTAACCCCTTACTCGGGGAGTACTTATGCATCGCTGGATCTTGGGCGGCCTCAACCGCTGCCTGTACAATGTAATCAGGCGTGGAAAAATCGGGTTCGCCCGCACTGAAACTAATCACGGGCCGACCCTGCTCGCGCAGCTCACGGGCACGGCTAGTAACCGCCAACGTAGCGGACGGGGTGATCGCCCCGAGTCGAGATGACACGCGAGGTTTTGCTGCAGTACTCAAATTGGGAACTCCTTAAAACTTGGAAACGGCGATCCGGAAAACACTATAAAACGCGATCTGAAAACGCAATAAACGGCGCTCCAAAAACGCTGTAAAACGTGGTTCGAAACCACATTGTATATTCTTCGCGTAAACCGCATCGAGACAGCGGGTGAAGAAACGGTGAACCACAAACCTGTGGGGTGCGGCATAGATGTGAACCACCAGTTGGACTTGTTCGCCGCGGACCTATAAACTTTTATCCGCACACTTAGTGCACCAATCCGTCGCGTTAAAAGCGTGAGGGAAGGGCAGTGGCGCAATTGGTAGCGCACCGGTCTCCAAAACCGGCGGTTGTGGGTTCGAGTCCCTCCTGCCCTGCGGTATAATAACGAGTGTTTTAGATTTAAGGAGGTCGCGCCCGTGTCCAATCAGCCGTCCGCTGGAACCTCCGGTACTGACACGAAAACAGGTTTTTTTGGCCGCATCATCCTGTTCGTTAAACAGGTGATTGCCGAGCTTAAAAAAACCGTGTGGCCCACTGGGGAACAGTGGTGGACCTTCTTCCTGGTAGTGCTCGTATTCGTCCTTTGCGTCATGGCGTACACCGGGCTTCTAGACCTCTTGTTCGGCTGGCTAAACAAACTCATTTTCGCGTAATGGCAGTTTGAAACCCGATCGTTTATACTAGACACGTCGATTCACACACCCTAGTAACTAGGGTGTGTTCCTTTTTATACGAGCACTAATACCCTGCGAGGTACAGGCATATGACTACAGAAGAAACATCACCTACCCCTGAGGAACAGGCTGAAACAGCAACCTCAGGCGCAACCACAGCTGAGACCACTTCTAACGAAGCTGCGGCAGCAACCCCCTCAGGTGAAACCGCTGCAGAAACCACCTCAGGTGAAACCGGGGCGGCTGAACAGTCGGCCGACGCGGAGAACACGGCCCCTACCGAGTTAGCGGCAGAGCCTCAGGAAGAAAACACTGCAAAAACCGCAGCGGACGGTGAAGCCGACGCGCAGGCAGACGTGCAAGCTGAAGCGGGCGCAGACGGTGAAGCGGAAGAAGTGGATCCCGTCCAGGCGAAACGGGAAGAACTTATGTACCTACCGGGCGACTGGTATGTAATCCATTCCTACTCCGGGCACGAACGGCGCGTAAAAGCGAACTTGGAGCAGCGGATCACGTCGCAAAACATGGAAGACTACATCTTCCAGGTGGAAGTGCCGATGGAAACCGTTACGGAACTAACCAAAGCGGGGAAGAAGAAAAAGGTGGACCGCGTGCGCATTCCCGGCTACGTGCTCGTGCGCATGGACATGAATGAAGCCTCCTGGCGCGTAGTGCGCGACACCCCGGCGGTAACCGGATTCGTGGGGGACGCGTACGACCCATTCCCCCTCACACTCGACGAAGTTGTGAGCATGCTGACGCCCATGTGGGAATCGAAAGAAGAAGCGCAGCAGGCGCAAGATCAGGTTGTTACCGCACCAGAAATCACCTATGAGGTGGGTGAATCCGTCACCGTTAAGGAAGGGCCATTTGAAAACATGCCCGCCACGGTTTCGAGTGTGGATGCGGCGCAGCGGAAAGTCACTTTGTCCATCATGATCTTCGAGCGGGAAACCCCGATCGAACTGAGCTTCGACCAGATCGAGAAGATCGACTAGGTGATTTGCCGCACGCTTAGTGGCATTCAACGCCCTCAACGCGTTAAGATAATCGATCGTGTAGTGTGCGAAAACGCGGCCCAAAACCGGGAAGCATTCCGCTTGGGTGGGTGGAGCGCACGCACGCCCGTGGGCACAACGCCTCGGGAAACGAGTAAGTATTAAGGACCCTTATATATGGCACCGAAGAAAAAACCAGTGGGCCTAATTAAACTCCAGATTCAGGCTGGTGCAGCTAACCCAGCGCCTCCGGTTGGTCCGGCGCTGAGCCAGCACGGCGTGAACATCATGGAGTTCTGCAAGGCCTACAACGCAGCAACTGAATCCCAGCGTGGCGACATCGTTCCCGTTGAAATCACGGTTTACGAAGACCGCAGTTTCACGTTCGTAACGAAAACCCCGCCGGCCGCTCAGATGATTAAGAAGGCCGCTGGCGTGGCGAAAGGTTCGGGCACACCCCACACGGACAAAGTGGGTAAGCTCACCAAGGCGCAGGTTCGCGAGATTGCTGAGACGAAAATGCAGGATCTGAACGCGAACGATATCGCAGCCGCGTCCAAGATCATCGCCGGCACCGCCCGCTCCATGGGGATCACCGTAGAATAAGCAAGTGTTCGTGGGAGGGCCACGCTGCCCAAACCGCAACTGCAGAAAGAGAAGAGCAGATGAAAAAGCGTTCCAAAGGCTACCGGAAGGCAGCTGAAAAACTACATGAGGGGGAGGTCTACGCTCCTCTTGAGGCATTCCGCCTCGCTAAAGAAACGTCAACTGTTAAGTTCGACGCCACCGTTGAGGTCACGTTCCGCTTAGGCGTTGACCCGCGTAAAGCCGATCAGATGATCCGCGGCACCGTTTCGTTGCCGAACGGCACGGGCAAGACCCAAAGGGTCCTGGTTTTTGCTCAGGGTGACCGCGCGCAAGCCGCTATCGACGCGGGTGCGGACGAAGTTGGATCTGACGACCTGATCGAGAAGGTCGCGGGTGGGTACACGGACTTTGACGTGGCCGTCGCAACCCCAGACCTCATGGGTAAAGTTGGTCGTCTCGGCCGGGTGCTGGGTCCGCGTGGCCTCATGCCTAACCCGAAAACCGGGACGGTGACGATGGATGTGGCGAAAGCCGTTAAAGAGATTAAGGGTGGGCGGATTGAGTTCCGCATCGACAAGCACTCGAACCTCGCGTTCATTGTTGGGAAAACCTCGTTCACCGCGGAAGCTCTGACGCAGAACTACGCAGTTGTGCTCGACGAAATCCTGCGCCTGAAGCCAGCTGCTTCGAAGGGCCGTTACATTCGTAAAGCAACGGTTTCCACCACAATGGGGCCGGGTATCCCACTGGATGCCACGAAGACACGGAACCTCGACAGCGAAGACGCCGCGTAACGCGTTTTAACACTAAGTGGTGGGAGCTTCTAGTTCCCACCACTTTTTGTTACCCACCCGACCTGCCTCCATTACTTTGGTGGGGTGGCAGCGGTTTCTCAAAATGCGGGTTTGTAGGTGGGATGGTTACTCGCAGTGCTCGCTTGTGAGTAGGTCTGGTTGGCGCCGCGTTTGTGCGGTGGCGAGCAAAGTGCCTCGGGGTAGGGCTTGTGACTGAATGCACCTGGCGGTGGGTTGGCAAGCGCGAATGCGCGGGCTAAGCTAATGGGTAGCCAAAGACCGTTGGTACCCCTTGGGGTTAAATCCGTGATGGAGCCTACGCAGGTGAGTTACAAGCTGAGTTTTCGTCCTTGTGCACCCGCGTGTGGCACAGGGACTTTTTAATTCCCCGCACGTTTAACCACATTGGGGCCACGGCTGATCACGGAAGGAGGACCATGGCAAGGTCCGATAAGGAAGCGACAGTAGCTCGTTTGGCGGAGCGTTTCCGCGAAGCGAATGCGCTTGTGCTGACTGAGTACCGTGGCTTGAGCGTGGCGCAGATGAAAGACCTGCGTCGCTCGATGGCCGGGAACGCCGAATACTCCGTGGTGAAAAACACGCTCGCTAAGATCGCGGCGAAGGAAGCCGGCTACGACTTCCTAGCTGAAGACCTGGTTGGCCCCACCGCGATCGCGTTCGTGACCGGTGAGGTTGTGGACGCCGCGAAGGCACTGCGTGATTTCTCCAAGGAGAACGAGGCACTGGTCCTGAAGTCCGGTGTCATGGAAGGCGCTCACCTGTCTGAGGAAGAAGTTAAGAAACTCGCGGACCTGGAGTCTCGCGAAGTTATGCTCTCCAAGACTGCAGGTGTGCTCAAGGCTGGCATGTCCAAGGCCGCATTTGCATTCGCTGCGCTACCCACGAAGATGGTTCGCACCGTCGACGCGCTGCGTGAAAAGCAGGAAGAAGCGGCTTAAAGCCGCGTAATAGCGAGATAATTTAAACCACCCCACCTGGGGTAAACGGAAGGAAGTGCCATTATGGCTAAGCTCACCGCTGAAGAGCTGATTGATGCTTTCAAGGAACTCACCCTTGTAGAACTGTCCGACTTCATCAAGAAGTTCGAGGAAGAATTCGACGTTGAGGCTGCTGCTCCAGTAGCCGCTGTTGCCGCAGCTCCCGCTGCTGGTGGCGAAGCAGACGCCGCTGAAGAGCAGACCGAGTTCGAGGTTGTCCTCGACTCCTTCGGCGACAAGAAGGTCGCTGTGATTAAGGCCGTTAAGGCGATCACGGGTGAGGGCCTGAAGGACGCCAAGGAACGCGTTGAAGGTGCGCCTTCCACGGTTGCCGAGGGTGTCTCGAAGGAAGACGCTGAGAAGATGAAGGCCGACATTGAGGCCGCAGGCGGTACCGTTACCCTCAAGTAACGAAACCAGCTTCAAAAAAAGGGAGGCTCCACGCCGGGGCCTCCCTTTTTGCTACTCAGGTTGCGGCTACTGGCGCCTGCAAAATGCGGCATGGTGGTCGGGCGTGAGCCCAGGGATAACCCCGAGAAGTGGGGGATCGGCGCGGCCAAAGTGTCGTGATTTGCCACACGATACAGTTAGTGGTATTGGCAAACACTATTAGTGCTGGTAGTGTAGACAGTTGCGCATATTGTCCGATGCTACCTGCTTCACGTACATGAAAAGAGCGCTAGTGTCCGTGAGTGGGGTTTAGCGAGGGGCATAAGCGCCGCGCGCATTAAATGAAAGCTGGGAAGGATTGCCCTTTGGCTGCACAGAGTCATTCTGCCGCTAACCATTTGTCGCCGCGCATCTCGTTCGCCAAATTTCGCGAACCGATGCAGGCCCCAAACCTCCTAAGCCTACAGACAGAAAGTTTCGAGTGGCTCCTCGGCACCGATCAGTGGCGTGCCCGGGTGGAAGCTGCGAACAGTTCCGGGCGGAAAGTACTGCCGGAAACGTCTGGCTTAGAAGATATTTTCAACGAAATCTCACCAATCGAAGACGTGGCTGGCACCATGTCGCTCGCATTTCGCGAGTTCCACTTTGAACCACCGAAGTACTCCGTGGAACAGTGCCGCGAGAAAGACAAAACGTACGAAGCACCGCTGTACGTACAAGCCGACTTTATGAACCACACCACGGGTGAGATCAAATCTCAAACCGTGTTCCTAGGGGAATTCCCCCTCATGACACCCCGCGGTACCTTCATTATCAACGGCACCGAACGTGTCGTCGTGTCGCAGCTCGTCCGTTCACCCGGCGTGTACTTCGAAGCCGGAGCCGACAAGACTTCCGACCGGACAATCTACACGGCCAAAATTATTCCCTCCCGCGGTGCGTGGCTCGAGTTTGAAATCGACAAACGCGACGCCGTGGGGGTGCGGATCGACCGCAAACGCAAACAGCCGGTAACCCACTTCCTGAAAGCCCTCGGCATTCCCGAATCGGAACTGCGGGACATGTTCGCGGACTACCCAGTGCTCATCGAAACCCTCGAAAAAGACACGGTATCCACGCAAGAAGAAGCACTGACGGACATCTACCGCAAGATCCGCCCGGGGGAACAGGTCTCAGCGGAAGCCGCGCAGAACCTCATTGAAAACTTCTACTTCAACCCCAAGCGGTACGACCTAGCAAAAGTTGGTCGCTACAAGATCGACAAAAAACTGGGGCTTGAAACGGACCTCGACGAATCTGTGCTGCGTCTTGAAGACATCGTGCAGACCGTGAAATACCTGCTGGCGCTACACAAACGCGGCAACACCACCGGTCGGGAACGCGAAGAAATCAAATTCGCGGGGATGCGCAATGGGGAACCTGTTGAACTTCCCCTTGACGTGGATGACATTGACCACTTCGGTAACCGCCGGATCCGGGCGGTAGGCGAACTGATCCAAGCGCAAGTGCGCACCGGCATGGCGCGCATGGAACGCACCATCCGCGAACGCATGACGACGCAGGATATCGAAGCGATCACGCCGACGTCACTGATTAACATTCGCCCCGTAACCGCGGCGATCAAAGAGTTCTTCGGCACGTCACAGCTGTCGCAGTTCATGGACCAGAACAACCCGTTGGCCGGGCTGACGCACAAACGCCGCCTGTCCGCCCTCGGGCCCGGTGGTCTATCCCGCGACCGCGCCGGCATGGAAGTGCGCGACGTGCACCCGTCCCACTACGGCCGCATGTGCCCAATTGAAACTCCTGAAGGCCCAAACATTGGTCTGATCGGTTCGCTCGCAACCTTCGCGCGCATCAACCCGTTCGGGTTTGTGGAAACCCCGTTCCGCGTCGTTAAGGACGGTCAAGTAACGGACGAAATCCACTACATGACGGCTGACGAAGAGAACGGGCACTTCATCGCTCAGGCATCGGCTGAACTGGATGACCAGGGCCGATTTGTTGCCGAACAGGTGCTGTGCCGGATCGCTGGGGAAGACCCGGGCCTGGTTCCCACGCAAGACGTCGACCTCATGGACGTGTCTGCCCGCCAGATGGTGTCCGTGGCAACCGCGATGATTCCATTCCTCGAGCACGACGACGCGAACCGCGCTCTGATGGGTGCGAACATGCAGCGTCAAGCCGTGCCGCTACTCACCACGGAAGCTCCGCTGGTGGGAACCGGGATGGAACGACGCGCCGCAGTGGACGCCGGCGAAATGATTATCGCGAAGAACGCGGGCGTCGTCACAGAAGTATCGGCCGACCTCGTGTCCATCATGACTGATGAGGGGGGAACGGATTCCTACCGACTCGAAAAGTTCGGGCGCTCCAACCCGGGTAACTGCACCAACCAGCGCGTAGTCGTAGACGAAGGCGACCGCGTTGAGGTGGGGGACTTACTCGCAGACGGCCCCGCCACACAGGGCGGGGAACTAGCGCTCGGCAAGAACCTCCTGGTCGCATACATGTCCTGGGAAGGTTTGAACTACGAGGACGCGATCATCCTGTCGGACCGCGTGGTCCAAGACGACGTGCTCACCTCAATCCACATTGAGGAATATGAAATCGCGGCGCGCGAAACGAAACTGGGTTACGAAGAGATCACCCGCGACCTGCCGAACGTGTCTGAAGAGGCGCTCGCGGACCTCGACGAACGCGGTATCGTCCGCATTGGCGCAGAAGTGGAAGCGGGCGACATTCTGGTCGGTAAGGTCACGCCTAAAGGGGAGACGGAACTGACCAGTGAAGAGCGTCTGCTGCGCGCAATCTTCGGTGAGAAAGCCCGGGAGGTGCGGGACACGTCGATGCGCGTCCCCCACGGCGAATCCGGAATCGTGATCGGGGTGCGCGAAGCAAACGCGGACGAGGACGAACTGCAGCCAGGTGTGCAGCAGAAAGTCCGGGTCTATGTGGCGCAACGCCGTAAGATCCGCGTTGGTGACAAGCTCGCGGGCCGCCACGGTAACAAGGGTGTCGTGTCCAAGGTACTTCCGGTAGAAGACATGCCGTTCCTTGAGGACGGCACCCCGGTCGACATCATCTTGAACCCACTGGGTGTGCCCGGGCGTATGAACGTTGGACAGGTACTGGAATACCACCTGGGGTGGATCGCGGCGATGGGCTGGGACGCCTCCGCAGCGGTTGAAGCGGCGAAGGAATGGACAAAACACATTCCGGCGGAAGGCATTAAAGCGCCTGCACGCACCAACGTTGCTACCCCCGTGTTCGACGGTGTGGAGCAAGAAACCCTCATGGGGCTGCTGCGCAACACGCTGCCGAACCGCGACGGCCAGCGCCTAATAAACGACGAAGGTAAAGCCCAGCTTTACGACGGGCGCAGTGGGGAACCGTTCCCGTACCGCATGGCGGTGGGCTACACCTACATGCTGAAACTGCACCACCTGGTGGACGACAAGATTCACGCCCGTTCCACGGGCCCGTACTCGATGATTACGCAGCAGCCGCTGGGTGGTAAAGCCCAGTTCGGTGGCCAGCGTTTCGGCGAGATGGAAGTGTGGGCGCTGGAGGCATACGGCGCGGCCTACGCGCTGCAGGAACTGCTGACCATTAAGTCGGACGATATGAAGGGCCGCGTGTCGGTTGTGAACTCGATTGTGAAGGGTGAGGACATTCCTGAGGCAGGGATTCCCGAGTCCTTCCGCGTGCTCATGTACGAGATGCGTTCACTGTGCTTGAACGTTGAGGCACTGGACGCGGAAGGTAACGTGATTGACCTGACGACCCACGACACGGCGCGTTCAGCGACGGAAGAGTTAGGGATTACCCTCGACACCCGTCCGCAGGCCGGCGCCTTGATTGACGACATTTAATAAGGAGTTCTCATCGTGATCGATGCCAATACATTTGAAAAATTACATATTGGTCTGGCAAGCACCGAGGACATCCTGTCCCGGAGCCACGGTGAAGTTAAGAAGCCGGAGACCATTAACTACCGCACCCTGAAGCCCGAAAAGGAAGGTTTGTTCTGCGAACGGATTTTCGGGCCTACTCGTGACTGGGAATGTGCGTGCGGTAAGTACAAGCGGGTGCGCTACAAGGGAATCGTGTGCGAACGCTGCGGGGTTGAAGTTGCGCGTGCGGACGTGCGTCGTGAACGCATGGGCCACATTGAACTGGCCGCCCCCGTGACCCACATCTGGTACTTCAAGGGCGTGCCTTCACGCATTGGGTACCTGCTGGACCTCGCGCCGAAAGACTTGGAGAAAGTCATTTACTTTGCGGCGTACATGATTACCGAGGTGGATGAAGACGCTCGCCACGAGGACCTTCCCACCTTGAGTAATGAGCTTGAGGTAGAGCGCAAGCACATTGAGGATAAGCGTGACGGCGCGATTAACCAGCGGGCGCAGGCTTTGGAGGAAGAGCTCGCGCAGATGGAAGCTGATGGCGCTACCCAGAATGCGCGCGACAAAGCGCGTAAAGCTGGCGAGCGGGAGATGAATCAGATCCGCCGTGGTTTCGAACAGCGCTTAGAGCGGTTGGAGCAGGTTTGGGATCGGTTCCAGTCCCTCAAAGTCGGGGATCTGGAGGGAGACGAAGGGATCTACCGCGAACTGCAGGCCCGCTACGGGATCTACTTCAAAGGATCCATGGGTGCGGCTGCGGTGCAGGAGCGGTTGAAGAACTTCGATCTAGAAGCCGAAGCTGCGAAACTACGCGAAGTTATTAACACGGGAACGGGGCAGCGGAAAACGCGTGCGCTCAAGCGTTTGAAGGTAGTGAACGCGTTCCTCACCACGGATAACAAACCGGAGTCCATGGTGCTGGACGTGATCCCGGTTATTCCACCGGACTTGCGGCCCATGGTGCAGCTCGACGGGGGGCGTTTCGCAACGTCTGACTTGAACGACCTGTACCGGCGCGTAATCAACCGCAATAATCGGTTGAAGCGGCTACTGGATTTGAATGCGCCCGAAATCATCGTGAATAACGAAAAGCGGATGCTGCAAGAATCCGTGGATGCCCTGTTCGACAATGGGCGCCGTGGTCGGCCCGTGTCGGGCCCGGGGAACCGTCCGCTGAAGTCCCTGTCCGACATGCTGAAGGGTAAGCAGGGGCGGTTCCGGCAGAACCTGCTCGGTAAGCGCGTGGACTACTCCGGTCGTTCTGTGATCGTGGTGGGCCCAAGCCTGAAGCTGCACCAGTGCGGTCTGCCCAAGCAGATGGCGTTGGAGCTGTTCAAACCGTTCGTTATGAAGCGGCTTATCGAAAAGAAGTACGCGCAGAACATTAAGGCGGCGCAGCGGAAGGTGGACCGGCAGCGTCCCGAGGTGTGGGACGTTCTCGATGAGGTTATTGCTGAACACCCCGTTTTGCTGAACCGTGCGCCCACGCTGCACCGTCTGGGGATCCAGGCGTTCGAACCGCAGCTTATTGAAGGGAAAGCAATTCAGCTTCACCCCCTCGTTTGTGGTGCGTTCAACGCGGACTTCGACGGCGACCAGATGGCAGTGCACCTGCCGCTCGGCGCAGAAGCGCAGGCTGAAGCGCGGATTTTGATGCTCAGCTCAAACAACATCCTCAAGCCGTCGGATGGCCGCCCGGTTACGATGCCTTCACAGGACATGGTGATCGGTCTGTACCACCTGACGAACGACCCGGATCCACGTCTGGAAGTGCCGCGCGACGAAGAAGGACACGAAGTGCTGCCGCGCTACACGTCCGTGTCGGAAGCACTCATGGCGTTCGACCTGGGCAAGGTGCATTTGAACCAGCGGATTCGCCTGCGTTTGGACAACGAGACGATTCCGCCGGCCGGTTGGGAACCGCAGGCGGGCTACCGCGAAGGGGACCCAATTGAGGTGGTCACCTCGCTGGGCCGCGCCCTGTTCAACCAGCTGCTACCCGTGGACTACCCGTTCGTGGACAAGCTGGTGGACAAGAAAGCGCTCGGCAAGATCGTGAACGACCTCGCGGAACGCTACCCGAAGGTCCTCGTAGCAGAATCCTTGGACGCACTGAAGGAAGCCGGTTTCTACTGGTCCACCTGGTCTGAGATCACGATTGCATTCTCCGACCTGGTTAGCCCCTCGTCGAAAGAAGCGATCCTCGCGAAATACGAAGAAAAAGCCGCGAAGATCCAAGGTGACTACGACATCGGTAAGATCACCGACGACGAGCGTTACGCCGGCCTGGTGGAAACGTGGACGGAAGCGACGCGCGAAGTGGCGGATGCCATGGAAGACGCGTTCCCGGCGCGGAACACGCTGTACCAGATGGTGTCGTCAGGTGCGCGTGGTAACTGGGATCAGATCCGCCAGGTAGCGGGTATGCGTGGTCTGGTGTCGGACCCGAAGCAGAAGCTGATTGAGCGGCCGATTAAGTCGAATTACCGCGAGGGCCTGTCTGTGCTGGAGTACTTCATTGCTACTCACGGTGCTCGTAAGGGCCTGGCGGATACGGCGTTGCGTACCGCAGACTCGGGTTACTTGACTCGGCGTCTGGTGGACGTGTCGCAAGACGTGATCGTTCAAGAAGAGGACTGTGGTACGCGCCGCGGGCAGACGATGACGATCGCGACCCTGGATGAAGACGGGGTGGCGCACGTGGCGGACAACGTGGAGACCACGGTGTACGCGCGTACTCTCGCGTCGGATGCGAAGGACGCGGACGGTAACGTGATCCTCGAAGCGGGAGCGGACGTTGGGGACGTGGCGATTGAGAAGCTCGTTGCGGCGAACATTACCCAGATTAAGGTCCGTTCTGTGCTCAACTGCGAGTCCGCAGTGGGGACCTGTGCGGCTTGCTACGGCCGGTCACTTGCCACTGGTAAGCGCGTGGACATCGGTGAGGCCGTGGGGATTATTGCCGCGCAGTCTATCGGTGAGCCCGGTACTCAGCTGACGATGCGTACGTTCCACACGGGTGGGGCGGCGTCCGCAGCGGACATTACCCAGGGTCTGCCGCGTGTTCAGGAGCTGTTTGAGGCCCGCACCCCGAAGGGTGAGGCGCAGATGGCGGAGGCTGCTGGCGTGGTTTCTATTGACGATTCAGACCCGGCGGTACGCAAGATCATCATTAAACGCGATGATGGGGAAGCGGACCTGGTGGTGGAGACGTCGCGGCGGCAAGAACCGCTGGTTGCGGACGGCGAACACATCGGTGTTGGCACGAAGCTCACCGAGGGCCGTTTGGACCCGAAGAAGATGCTGCGGATTCGGAACAAGTCGCAGACGCAGCGTCAGCTGGTGAACGAGGTGCAAGAGGTGTACCGCTCGCAGGGTGTGGACATTCACTCCAAGCACATTGAGGTGATTGTTCGCCAGATGCTGCGTCGCGTCACCGTGCTGGATGACCCGGGTGACACGAAGCTGCTGCCCGGCCAGCTGGTTGACGAGGTCGAGTTCAAACGCGTGAACCGCGCTACCGTGGCGGAAGGTGGCCGTCCGGCTGCTGGCCGTCCGGAGCTGATGGGGATCACGAAGGCGTCGTTGGCCACGGATTCGTGGTTGGCGGCCGCGTCGTTCCAGGAGACCACTAAGATCCTCACGGAAGCGGCGATGAACGCGAAGTCGGATCCGCTGGTTGGTCTGAAAGAGAACGTGATTCTCGGTAAGTTGATTCCCGCTGGGACGGGCCTTGCTCGTTACCGCGATATCCACGTGGAGCCGACGCCCGAGGCGATGGCGAACTCCGATTACGTGGAGGCGGATTTCCAGATGGGAGAGGTACCCGAAGATTTCCTCGCTTCTTTGAACGCGATCGATTTTGACGCGCCGTTCACGGAAGGTGAGTAGTCAGTTCGACTAGTTGAAGATGGCGGGAGCTCGGGCAGCCGGGTTCCCGCCATTTTGCTACCCGTACAATTGGGACTGAGTTTGGCTGTGATTTAGTTGGGCTGGGATTGACTTCGCAATTGAAACTAAGCTCGGCAGTTGGAGTTGAGTTTGGTTGGTTTAGTTTTTGAAGGGAGTGTGTAGTAGCGTGCGTGTTGCGCAGCGCGGTTTGCGCTTTTTTGTTGGCGTGTTCGCGTTTGTGCTGATTTTTTGTTGTGTGTGGACCGTCCAGGCGCGGGCCGCGTCACCGGATACGCCCGATGAGGTGACGCAGACGGTTTTGTTTGATTCGCGTTCGTTTATGGATGGGTGCGAGGATGCGGATTGGGTAGATATTCCCGAGGTTGAAGGCGGCGTGTTCTACTACAAGGGGCAGCCGGCGCCGAAGCGGGTGACGTTGCGTGATGGACAGACACTGCAGCTGGTAGTGGGCTCGCGGATTGGGACGATTACGCGCAAGATGCTTGGGTTTACAAATGAGCCGTGTGACGACGATGGGGTTGGGGCCCGGTTGGGCTACCGCACGGAAGTTTACGTTCCGATGTATCCGATTCATCGGTCTCCTTCGCCCGGTCAGTATGCTCCCCAGGCGGCATTAAATACGCCTGAGGCCTCCGCGTCGGATGGTGATCCGGGTCCGTCTGCGCCCACTCACCCGGTAAATGCGCATAATTTGGCTTATGAGGCGGTGGCCCTGGTGGTTGTGGTGGCTTTGTTCGCGGCCGGTACAGTTATTACAGTGAAGCGCAGACGCAAGTGAGGGGCGGTGCTTTGCGCGTAGAGGCGAGGGTGCGTCTAAGTGAGTTTGATAACGAAGGCTGCTTGCGGGGAAGTAAATATTGACCTTTAGCGCGCAAAACCGTAGATTTATACACGGTGCCCGCGTCGCCGGGTATCATTTTTCAGCTTTAGTGCTGATAGCGGGCTCCTAGACGGTTCGTCGGAGCTCCGGACGTTACCTAAATGAGCGATCAACTTCAGGCTTTCCCGGGGTTATGCGTTTCAAGCGGTGGCGGGCCGGCCCTGACGGACACCGGTGTGTCCGAAATCAGTGCAGGGGCTGGCAGAGCCATTCCGGCGCCGCGAAGACTATTGAAAACAACGTGTAAGAAGAATACGGAGAAGTAGTGCCTACAATACAGCAGCTGGTGCGCAAAGGACGTAGCACCAAGCACGCGAAGGTAGCCACCCCCGCGTTGAAGGGAAGCCCTCAGCGTCGTGGTGTGTGCACCCGCGTGTACACCACAACCCCGAAGAAGCCGAACTCCGCCCTGCGGAAGGTGGCGCGTGTGCGCCTGTCCACGGGTATCGAGGTCACGGCTTACATTCCCGGTGAGGGACACAACCTGCAGGAGCACTCCATCGTGCTCGTGCGCGGTGGTCGTGTGAAGGACCTCCCGGGTGTTCGTTACCGCATTGTGCGCGGCTCCTTGGACACGCAGGGTGTGCGTGACCGGCAGCAGGCGCGTTCCAAGTACGGTGCGAAGAAGGAGAAGAAGTAATGAGTCGTAAAGGTCCAGCTCCTAAGCGTCCGCTCGTTGAAGACCCGGTATACGGCTCGAAGGTCGTGTCGCAACTGGTGAACCGCGTGCTCCTCGACGGTAAGAAGTCGCTGGCGCAGCGGATTGTTTACGGTGCGCTCGAGGGCATTGGTTCGAAAACAGAGCAGGATCCGGTTGTAGTGCTCAAGCGTGCGCTCGATAACATTCGGCCGCAGCTTGAGGTGCGTTCGCGCCGCGTTGGTGGCGCAACGTACCAGGTGCCCGTGGAGGTGCGTGCTTCGCGCGCAACCACGCTGGCGCTGCGTTGGCTGGTGGATTTCTCGCGCAAGCGTCGTGAGAAAACCATGACGGATCGTTTGATGAACGAGATTCTCGACGCCTCCAACGGCCTTGGAGCCGCAGTGAAGCGTCGTGAGGACGTTCACAAGATGGCGGAGGCCAACAAGGCGTTCGCTCATTACCGCTGGTAAGAAACAAGGGTTAGGAAATACTTCGTGGGACAACAAGAGGTACTTACGGATCTCACTAAGGTCCGTAACATCGGCATTATGGCGCACATCGATGCCGGTAAAACTACCTGTACCGAACGCATTCTTTTCTACACCGGTATCAACTACAAGATGGGTGAAACCCATGATGGTGCCGGCACCATGGACTGGATGGAGCAGGAGAAAGAGCGCGGCATCACCATTACGTCAGCTGCGACTACTTGCTACTGGAAGAACCACCAGATCAACATCATTGACACTCCCGGTCACGTGGACTTCACGGTTGAGGTGGAGCGCTCCCTGCGCGTACTCGACGGTGCAGTAGCCGTATTCGACGGTAAAGAGGGCGTTGAACCTCAGTCGGAAACCGTGTGGCGTCAGGCTGACAAGTACAACGTGCCGCGCATTTGCTTCATCAACAAGATGGACAAGCTGGGTGCGGACTTCAAGTACTCACTGCAGACGATTCGCGAGCGCCTTAAGGCAACCCCGATCGTGATCACCATGCCGATCGGTGCGGAGCACGATTTTGAGGGCGTCATTGACGTGCTCGAAATGAAGGCCCTGTACTTCCCGGAGAAGGACGACAAGGGTAACCCCACGTTCGGCGCGATAGTGGAGGAACGTGAGATTCCAGCTGAGTTGAAAGATGAGGCACAGGAATACCACGACGCTGCGATTGAGGCAGCTGCCGAGGCAAATGACGAGTTGATGGAGAAGTACCTCGACGAAGGGGAACTGAGCCTCGATGAGGTACGCAAGGGAATTCGCGACCTCACGATCTCCTCATCCGCATACCCCGTGTACGCCGGTTCTGCGTTCAAGAACAAGGGTGTCCAACCGATGCTCGATGGCGTGTTGGAGTACCTCCCGTCGCCGCTGGATGTAGAGGCCGTGCAAGGTCACGTTGCGGGCAATGAAGAAGAAGTTATTACCCGTGAGGCGGATGAGAACGCTCCGTTCGCAGCGCTGGCATTCAAGGTTGCGGTACACCCGTTCTACGGCAAGCTCACCTACGTGCGCGTTTACTCCGGCAAGGTGGAGTCCGGCAGCCAGGTGCTTAACGCAACCAAGGGTAAGCGTGAGCGCGTTGGCAAGCTTTTCCAGATGCACTCGAACAAGGAAAACCCGGTTGAAGTGGCTCACGCAGGTCACATCTACGCATTCATTGGTTTGAAGGATACGACCACGGGCGATACGCTGTCGGCGCAAGATAAGCCGGTTATCCTCGAATCCATGACGTTCCCCGAGCCGGTTATTCACGTGTCCATCGAACCGAAGTCGAAGGCGGACCAAGAGAAGCTTGGGGTTGCGATCCAGAAGCTTGCGGAAGAGGATCCGACGTTCACGGTGCGTTTGGATGACGAAACCGGCCAAACCGTTATTGGCGGTATGGGTGAGCTTCACCTAGACGTGCTCGTTGACCGCATGCGTCGCGAGTTCAAAGTGGAAGCGAACGTGGGTAAACCCATGGTTGCTTACCGCGAGACGATCCGAAAGACTGTCGAGAAGCTCGAGTACACGCACAAGAAACAGACCGGTGGTTCCGGCCAGTTCGCGCGCGTGATTTGTAAGTTCGAGCCTCTCGAGGTTGATGACGAGAATACGTACGAGTTTGTGAATGAGGTCACTGGTGGCCGCATTCCGCGCGAGTACATTCCGTCGGTCGATGCGGGTATTCAGGATGCTATGCAAACTGGTGTGCTCGCCGGCTACCCGGTGGTGGGTGTCAAGGCTACGCTCCTCGACGGCGCGTACCACGACGTTGACTCATCGGAAATGGCGTTCAAGATTGCTGGTGTGCAGGTATTCCGCGAGGGTGCCCGCAAGGCTTCACCGGCTCTGCTTGAGCCGATTATGGCTGTTGAGGTTCGTACGCCTGAGGAGTACATGGGCGACGTTATTGGCGACCTGAACTCCCGTCGTGGGTCCATCCAGGCAATGGAGGATGCTCACGGTGTGAAGGTTGTACGGGCCCATGTGCCACTGTCGGAAATGTTCGGGTACGTTGGGGACTTGCGTTCTAAGACGCAGGGCCGCGCTGTTTACTCGATGCAGTTCGACAGTTACGCAGAGGTTCCCAAGAGCGTTGCGGATGAAATCATCGGCAAGGCTCATGGCGAATAGCAATAGTTAAGGCAAAAGCGGCGTTAACCCGCGCACAATATGTAAACCCCGTAGTATCGATCACGTTTTTGGTGCTAGGCTAATTCCTAGCCAAAGGCTGTAATCATCTACCCGAGTCCAGGAGGACACAAGTGGCGAAGGCCAAGTTTGAGCGGACAAAACCGCACGTAAACATCGGTACCATTGGTCACGTTGACCACGGTAAAACTACGCTGACCGCGGCAATCACCAAGGTACTGCACGACAAGTACCCTGAGTTGAACGACTTCACGCCGTTCGATCAGGTGGATAACGCTCCCGAGGAGCGCGACCGTGGTATTACCATCAACGTGTCTCACGTTGAGTACCAGACTGACAAGCGTCACTACGCTCACGTGGACGCACCCGGTCACGCTGACTACGTGAAGAACATGATCACGGGTGCCGCACAGATGGACGGCGCAATCCTCGTGGTAGCTGCAACTGACGGCCCGATGGCTCAGACGCGCGAGCACGTACTGCTCGCCCGTCAGGTGGGCGTGCCAACGATCATCGTGGCGCTGAACAAGTGCGACATGGTCGACGACGAAGAGATGCTGGAACTGGTTGAAGAAGAGGTGCGCGAGCTCCTCGACTCCCAGGGTTACGACGGTGAGAACGCGCCGATCATCCACGTATCTGCTCTGAAGGCGCTGGAAGGCGACGCGGAGTGGGTAGCTGCGGTTGAGAAGCTCATGGAGACCGTTGACGAATACATCCCCACCCCCGAGCGTGACATGGACAAGCCGTTCCTCATGCCGATTGAGGACGTCTTCACCATCACCGGCCGTGGCACCGTGGTAACGGGCCGTGTTGAGCGTGGTAAGCTCCCGCTGAACGCGGAGGTCGAGATCCTCGGTATCCGTGATCCGCAGAAGACCACTGTTACCGGTATCGAGATGTTCCACAAGGCTATGGACGAAGCGTGGGCAGGCGAGAACTGTGGTCTGCTGCTGCGTGGCACCAAGCGTGAGGACGTGGAGCGCGGCCAGGTTGTCGCGATCCCCGGTTCCATTACGCCGCACACGAAGTTCAAGGGTCAGGTTTACATCCTGAAGAAGGAAGAGGGCGGTCGTCACAAGCCGTTCTTCACCAACTACCGTCCTCAGTTCTACTTCCGTACCACGGACGTGACGGGTGTTATTGAACTGCCTGAGGGCACCGACATGGTTATGCCTGGCGACACCACGGAGATCACGGTTGAGCTGATTCAGCCGATCGCTATGGAGGTCGGCCTCGGCTTCGCTATCCGTGAGGGTGGCCGTACCGTTGGTTCCGGTCGTGTGACCGAGGTGCTTTCCTAATCTGATTTAGGATTTACCACATGTGGCCCGGATGCGTCCGGGCCACATTTTTGTACTTTGACGTGATTCACAGTCTAATTGCTGTTGTTCGGGTTGGAATTTCGCTGTGAATCTGAAAGACTGTCATGGTTGCGTCAAACGAGGCAATGCCTCGCTAGATAGATATCGTTACGCGACTTAGTCGCAAACGATGGGTAATCACCCAAAGTTCTTTGATCACAATACGGTCCAGCTCCTCCGTGAGGAAAGAGCGCCGCGCTAATGCGTCGCAAATGGCGACACGCCCGAGTGCGGGGACCGGTGAATAGCTGTTAAGAGAGGAAAGACGGCATGGCGGGACAAAAGATCCGCATCCGGCTCAAGTCCTATGACCACGAGGTCATTGACAGCTCCGCGCGCAAGATCGTCGACACTGTGCAACGCGCCGGTGCGACGGTAGTGGGCCCGGTGCCGCTGCCGACTGAACGAAACGTCTTCGTAGTAGTTCGGTCGCCCCACAAGTACAAGGACAGCCGCGAACACTTCGAGATGCGTACACACAAGCGTCTCATTGACATCATCGACCCGACGCCCAAGGCAGTGGATTCGCTCATGCGACTCGACCTGCCCGCTGACGTGAAAATCGATATTAAACTCTGAGGAAACCTGTAAAAATGACTACTGACACCAAGCACGCGGTTGCGCCCGTTAAGGCGCTACTTGGCCGCAAGCTCGGCATGACCCAGGCGTGGGACGCAGACGGTAAAGTCGTTCCACTCACGGTCGTGCAGGTGGGCACCAACGTCGTCACGCAGGTGCGCACCGAAGAGACTGATGGCTACACAGCCGCACAAATAGGCTTTGGCGAGATTGACCCTCGCCGCATTACAAAACCCCTCGCGGGACACTTCAAGAAAGCGGGTGTAACGCCGCGCCGTCACCTCGTGGAAGTACGTACTTCCGACGCGGACAACTACGAAGTGGGCCAAGAACTGGCTGCCGATATCTTCGAGGTTGGCCAAAAGGTAGACGTTTCCGGAAACACCAAAGGTAAAGGATTCGCAGGCGTTATGAAGCGCCACGGATTCGGTGGTGCTTCCGCTTCGCACGGTGCACACCGCAACCACCGCAAACCCGGCTCAATCGGGGCTTGCGCAACTCCCGGACGTATCTTCAAAGGCCTCCGGATGGCAGGCCGCATGGGGAACAAGCGGCGCACAGTTCAGAACCTGCGCGTTTTCGGTGTCGACACCGACAAAGGCTTGCTGCTCATTAAGGGCGCCATTCCTGGCCCCAAGAACGCCGTGGTGCTCGTGCGCACGGCCGTGAAAGGAGCGTAACGATGGCTAACAAAGTTGACGTTCTAGACGTTGAGGGCAAGAAGGTTGAGACCGCGGAACTACCCGAACAGTACTTCGGCCGCGATGTCAACGTGCCCCTCATTCACCAGGTAGTGAAAGCGCAACTAGCCGCTTCCCGCGCGGGTACCGCCAAAGCGAAGACCCGCGGTGAAGTTTCTGGTGGCGGTAAGAAACCGTGGCGTCAGAAAGGCACCGGCCGGGCACGCCAAGGTTCAATCCGCGCACCCCAGTGGACTGGTGGCGGTGTGGTTCACGGACCGCAGCCGCGCTCCTACGCGCAACGTACCCCTAAGAAAATGAAGCTCGGGGCTCTGTACAGTGCGCTTTCTAACCGGGCGGACGCAGACCGTATCCTCGTGGTCACCGGTTTCATTGCGGAAGACAAAATTTCAACGAAGGAAGCGCGCGTAGCGGTAGATCGCCTCACGGCGGGGGAACGCACGCTGTACGTAACGTTCCGTGGCGACGACAACAACATTTTGTCGGTACGCAACCTTCCTAACGTACACATTTTGTACGTAGACCAGTTAAACACGCTGGACGTAATGAACTCCGAGTACGTTGTCTTCCACAAGACCGCGCTCGAGCAGTTCCTTGCAGCTAAGGAGGGCAACAAGTGAGCCTGGAACTAGCGAAAAACCCTCGCGACATCATCATCGCGCCGGTCATTACCGAAAAGTCTTCGGGCCTAATGGATCTGGGGAAGTACACCTTCCTCGTTGACCCGCGGTCGAACAAGACTGAAATCCGCCTCGCGATTGAAAAGATCTTCAACGTAAAGGTCTCGCACGTCGCGACGCAAAACCGACAGGGCAAAGCCTATCGCACGCGCGACGGGATCGGCCGCCGAAAGAACACGAAACGCGCCATTGTCACACTGCGTGAAGGCACGATCGACATCTTCGGTGACCTCGCCTGAGACACGAAGAGTAGAGGATAAACATGGGAATCCGTAGATACAAGCCGACGACGCCGGGACGTCGCGGCAGCTCTGTGGCGGACTTCGTGGAGATCACCCGGTCTACTCCGGAAAAGTCTCTGGTTCGCCCACTGACCAAGACCGGTGGTCGTAACAACCACGGTCGCATCACGGCACGTCGCCGCGGTGGCGGGCACAAACGCGCCTACCGCCTCATCGACTTTCGCCGTAACGATAAAGATGGCGTACCCGCAAAGGTCGCGCACATCGAATACGATCCGAACCGTACCGCGCGCATTGCCCTGCTGCACTATGTAGATGGGACAAAACGTTACATTCTGGCGCCAGCAAAGCTGAACCAGGGTGACGTTGTGGAATCGGGTGCGAACGCGGACATCAAGCCGGGGAACAACCTGCCTTTGCGCAACATCCCCGTCGGCACCGTTGTTCACGCTGTCGAGATGTATCCGGGTGGGGGCGCAAAGATTGCGCGTTCCGCCGGTACTTCCGTGCGCCTAGTGGCCCGCGAAGGCCGTTACGCTCAGCTGCGTATGCCGTCCGGAGAGATCCGGAACGTCGAAATCATGTGCCGCGCCACCGTTGGTGAGGTTGGGAACGCAGAACAGTCCAACATCAGCTGGGGTAAAGCCGGTCGGATGCGTTGGAAGGGACGCCGCCCGAAAGTTCGTGGTGTTGCTATGAACCCGGTGGATCACCCACACGGTGGTGGTGAAGGCCGCACCTCTGGTGGTCGTCACCCAGTGTCACCTTGGGGGCAGCCTGAGGGTCGTACTCGTCGTCCGAACAAGGCCAGCGACAGGCTCATTGTGCGCCGTCGCCGGACTGGCAAAAAGCGCTGATAGGAGCTGACAAAAAATGCCACGTAGTCTGAAGAAGGGTCCTTTCGTCGACGAGCACCTGCTAAAGAAGGTGGACGCTCAGAACGAAAAGGGCACGAAGAACGTTATCAAAACCTGGTCACGTCGTTCCGTCATCACCCCGGACTTCCTGGGGCACACGTTCGCTGTGCACGACGGGCGCAAGCACGTGCCGGTGTACATCACGGAATCGATGGTGGGGCACAAGCTCGGCGAGTTCGCTCCCACTCGGACATTCCGCGGCCATGACAAGGACGACCGCAAAGGACGCCGTTAAGGCGCCCGAGGAGAAGTGAGGCAAGGACAATGGTAGCTAAGGCGCAGGCGCGCTACGTTCGCGTCACGCCCATGAAGGCTCGCCGGGTTGTGAACGAGGTTCGCAACAAGCGGGTCCTTGAGGCAGCTGACATCTTGCGGTTCGCTCCGCATGCTGTAGCAACTGATGTGAACAAAGTATTGAACAGTGCCGTCGCTAACGCACGCGTGTTGGCACAAAACGCTGGGGAAACTTTCCGTGAGGAAGACCTTTACGTCGTGGAAGCCTTTGTTGACGAAGGTCCAACGATGAAGCGGTTCCGCCCCCGCGCACAGGGCCGGGCGGGACAGATTCTGAAACGCACCAGCCACATCACTCTAGTAGTGGGCACGAAGGACGAGACTGGGAAGGAAGGCCGGTAATGGGTCAAAAAGTTAACCCCACCGGGTTTAGGCTGGGTGTAACAACCGAGCACCGCTCTCGCTGGTTCGCTGACTCCACTACTAAAGGGCAGCGTTACAGCGATTACGTAGCTGAAGACTTCGCGATCCGCGATTTCCTCAACGCGAACCTGGAACGCGCGGGTGTTTCCCGCATCGTCATTGAACGCACAACCGACCGGGTTCGAGTGGATCTGTACACCGCTCGCCCAGGGATTGTGATTGGTCGCCGTGGAGCGGAGGCCGACCGGTTGCGGCAGCGGCTTGAGAAGCTGACGGGCAAACAGGTTCAGCTGAACATCCTGGAAGTTAAGAACGCGGAAATGGACGCGCGTCTGGTTGCGCAAGGGATTGCAGAGCAGCTGGCGGCGCGCGTGTCGTTCCGTCGCGCGATGCGTAAGGGCATGCAGTCCGCTCTTCGTTCGGGCGCTAAAGGTATCCGCGTTCAGTGCTCCGGCCGTTTAGGGGGCGCGGAAATGTCGCGCTCGGAGTTTTACCGTGAGGGCCGGGTGCCACTGCACACGCTGCGCGCGAACATTGATTACGGTTTCTACGAGGCCGTGACCACGTTCGGCCGCATTGGTGTGAAGGTGTGGATTTACAAGGGTGACTTGACGGAGCGGGAGTTCGCTCAGCAGCAAGTCGAGGCTGGTAACCGTGGTGGTCGTCGAGGCGAACGCCGTGGTGGTCGCCGGGGCCAGCGTCGCTCCGGTGGGCAGCGTAGGAACAATCAGTCAGAAAAGCGTGAGGCAGCACCCGCTGCGGACGCGAAGGCTGAGCAAAAAGGATCGGAGGGCTAGGCCGTGCTTATCCCAAGACGTACTAAGTACCGCAAGCCACACCGCCCAACGCGTAGCGGTATGGCTAAAGGCGGCACCGAGATTTCGTTCGGTGATTACGGCATCCAGGCATTGGAGCCGGCGTACATTACGAACCGTCAGATTGAGGCAGCGCGTATTGCCATGACTCGGTTCATTAAGCGTGGCGGTAAAGTGTGGATCAACATTTTCCCCGATCACGCGCTCACAAAGAAACCGTTGGAAACGCGTATGGGTTCCGGTAAAGGTGCTCCGGAGTTCTGGATTGCGAACGTGAAGCCCGGCCGGGTGATGTTCGAACTAGCTGGTGTGCCGGAAAGCGTGGCTCGCGAGGCCATGCGTCGCGCCCAGCACAAGCTTCCTATTAAGACTCGTTTCCTTGTTCGTGAAGGTGGTGACGCATAATGGCAGACAACAATCGTCTGACAACCGCCGCTCTCGATGAGATGGACGACACGCAGCTGGCTTCCGAACTGGAGAAGGCTAAGGCGGAACTGTTTAACCTCAGGTTCTCCAAGGCTCTCGGTCAGCTAGAGGATCACGGTCGCTTCAAGGCGGTGCGTGGAAATATTGCCCGTATTTACACTGTGGCGCGTGAGCGTGAGCTGGGGATCCGCACGGCGCCTGGGAGTGAGGAGTGATCTAAATGGCTGATGCAACGAAACCGGTGCGGGGCGAACGTAAGGTTCGTCGCGGCCACGTGGTTAGCGACAAGATGGACAAGACGGTCGTAGTGGAGCTGGAAGACCGGGTTAAGCACCCGCTTTACGGCAAGGTTATGACCAAAAAGAAGAAGGTTAAGGTGCACGACGAAAACAATGAGTTGCGCATTGGTGACCTTGTTCGGATCATGGAGACCCGTCCACTGTCGAAAACGAAGCGTTGGCGCGTAACCGACATCATCGAACGCGCGAAGTAACTTTTGATTGTTACTGGAGGCCGCCCCTCGGGGCGGCCTCTCACTTTATCGTGAGCAAAGGCACAGATGGTGCGACTAATCCTCCTTCCAATTGGGGAAGCGGATGGCATAGACTAATGAGGTTGCGTTTTTACGCGGAACTAGTGTACGCACGCTCATTTTCAGAGCGTGGGGATAACGAGGTTTAGGCGTAAACGCGAGCCAGGCACTAACCGGCACCGCATCGCACGAGTGTGGTTCGTGTGCCGCACGTGCAGGAACTGGCGAAGAAGATGTGCAGCCACCTGGTTGCACGAGTCCGTATACGTTCGACAAGGCTCAGCCCGCTGGGCTGGAGAACCGGTTCGACGATTGGAGAACAACTAATGATCCAGCAGGAGTCGCGACTGAAGATCGCCGACAACACGGGGGCGAAGGAAATTCTTTGCATCCGCGTGCTCGGTGGATCCGGTCGACGCTACGCGGGTGTAGGTGACGTCATCGTCGCCACAGTTAAGGACGCGATCCCTGGCGGCAACGTCAAAAAGGGTGAGGTCGTTAAGGCAGTGATTGTGCGCACGCGCAAGGAACGCCGGCGTCCCGATGGTTCCTACATTCGTTTTGATGAGAACGCAGCCGTAATCCTCGGCACCAACAACGAACCTCGCGGGACCCGTATTTTTGGGCCCGTGGGCCGTGAACTGCGTGAAAAACAGTTCATGCGGATCGTGTCACTAGCGCCGGAGGTGCTCTAATGGCAGCAAAGATTAAGAAGGGCGATCTGGTTGAGGTCATCTCTGGCCGCACATCAGACCAGAAGAAGATTGATGCACGCAACGCCCGTCGTGCAGAGCAGGGACTAGAACCACTCAAACCCGGTGACAAGGGTAAGCAGGGGCGCGTAATTAAAGTATTCCCCAAAGACCAAAAAGTCTTGGTCGAGGGTGTGAACCTAAAGACGCGTCACGTGCGTCAAGGGCAGACAGCCCAGGGCGCGGCAACCGGTGGTATTGAGATGGTTGAAGCACCGATCCACGTGTCTAAAGTAATGCTCGTTGACCCCGACACGAAGCAGCGCGTACGCGTTGGCTTCCGCATCGATGTTGACGAGAACGGCAAGCGCGTTAACCGCAACCCGATCCGCGTTATCCGCGGTGGAGCGGCACGCGGCCTCGAGACCGGGAAGGAGATCGGAGCATGACCCCGCGTCTAAAAACTAAGTTCGTAGACGAGGTACGCCCGAACCTCGAGAAGAAGTTCAACTACGAGAACACCATGCAGGTGCCATCACTCGTGAAGGTAGTTGTGAACATGGGTGTCGGGGCTGCAGCGCACGACTCTAAAGCAATGGATGGGGCGATTCGGGACCTCACGAAAATTACGGGCCAGAAACCGTCTGTGAGCCGCGCACGTAAATCCATTGCGCAGTTCAAACTGCGTCAGGGCCAGCCAATTGGTGCGCACGTGACCATGCGTGGGGATCGCATGTGGGAATTCATGGACCGTCTGATTTCTACGGCTCTTCCCCGTATCCGCGACTTTCGCGGCATGAACCCCAATCAGTTCGACGGTCAGGGTAACTACACGTTCGGCCTCACGGAGCAATCGGTGTTCCACGAGATCGACGTGGATTCAATTGACCGCGTACGTGGCATGGATATCACGATTGTCACGTCAGCTAAGACCGACGAGGAAGGTCGCGCTCTGATTCACGGGCTCGGCTTCCCGTTCAAGGAGAAGTAAGCATGGCGAAGACATCTTTGAAGGTTAAAGCGAACCGGAAACCAAAGTTCAAGGTTCGTGGATACACGCGTTGCAACCGGTGCGGGCGTCCCCGCTCGGTGTACCGCAAGTTCGGACTATGCCGCGTTTGCTTGCGTGAGCTCGCCCTTGCGGGTGAACTCCCAGGCGTGACGAAGAGCAGCTGGTAAACCACTACAGCGCAGGTCCTTCACTGGAGGAAACCACGTTGAGGAAGGGGGGAAACCCCAATGACAATGACTGACCCGATCGCAGACATGCTGACGCGTCTGCGTAACGCGAGTCGCGCGCACCACGATTCCGTGTCTATGCCGCACTCGAAGTTGAAGGCAGCAATTGCACAAATCCTCGTTGCGGAAGGTTACGTTGCCGCAACGAAGGTAGAGGAAGCGCCGGTCGGTAAGACCCTGACGCTTGACCTCAAGTACGGCCACAACCGTGAGGCCGCCATCTCAGGTGTACAACGCGTATCCAAACCGGGTTTGCGCGTGTACGCGAAATCGTCCGAGCTGCCGCGCGTGCGTGGTGGTTTGGGTGTCGCGATTCTTTCGACCTCATCCGGTCTACTGACGGATCGTGAAGCGTTCAACAGGGGCGTAGGTGGGGAAGTCCTCGCCTACATCTGGTAAGGAGGAAACCAATGTCACGTATCGGTAAGACTCCTATCGCAATCCCAAACGGCGTGGATGTCACTATTGATGGCGCCCACGTGAGTGTTAAGGGCCCGAAAGGCAGCCTTGAGCACACGATTGTTGAACCAATCACCGCTGTTGTTGAGGACGCGCAGGTGTTCGTGAAGCGCCCTGACGAGTCCCGAGTAGCTCGTTCCCGCCACGGGTTGGAACGGTCCTTGATTGAGAACATGATCATCGGCGTTACCGAAGGGTACACGAAAGCCCTGGAGATCGTGGGTACCGGTTACCGCGTAGCAGCTAAAGGCAAGAACCTGGAGTTCGCGGTTGGATACTCTCACCCGGTGCTATTCGAAGCGCCTGAAGGCATCGAGTTCAAAGTTGAGTCTGCGAACAAGTTCTCGGTAGCGGGTATTGATAAGCAACTGGTTGGTGAAACCGCTGCTCGTATCCGTAAGATCCGCAAGCCCGAACCCTACAAGGGTAAAGGGATTCGTTACGCGGGTGAGCAAATCCGTCGCAAGGTTGGAAAGGCTGGTAAGTAATGTCTTACACCGTTAAAGGTAAAGGTAAGCGCGTTGCTCGGCTCCGCCGCCACCACCGCGTGCGTAACAAGGTTCATGGCACCGCTGAGCGTCCCCGCCTGGTTGTCACCCGGTCTAACCGCCACATGGTGGCGCAAGTGATCGATGACGACTTGGGGAACACACTCGCGTCGGCGTCAACAATGGAATCCGGCCTCGAGGGCGCAGAGAACAAAACTGACGCCGCCCGCAAGGTGGGTGAAGCGGTTGCACAGCGCGCTAAAGAGGCTGGCATCACCGCAGTGGTGTTCGACCGTGGGGGAAACAAGTACCACGGACGCGTAGCTGCTGTGGCCGAGGGTGCCCGTGAGGGTGGCTTGAAGCTATGAGTGAGCAGAAGAAAGAGAACACGCAGATGGCTGCAGAAGAGACGAAGAAGGGCGGCCAGCAGACGCAGGAGCGGCAGGATAACCGGCGTGAGCGTCGGTCGGGCCGTAACGAGCGTCGCGACAACCGCCGCAATGATAGCCGCGACCAGTACGAAGAGCGCGTGGTCACCATTAACCGCGTTTCCAAAGTGGTTAAGGGTGGGCGCCGGTTCGCATTCACCGCTCTGGTAGTGGTCGGTGACGGCGAAGGCACCGTGGGTGTTGGCTACGGTAAAGCAAAAGAAGTACCTCAGGCGATTGCAAAAGGTGTGGAAGACGCGAAGAAGAACTTCTTCCGCGTCCCCATGATTGGCCGGACGATCACGCACCTGGTGCGTGGGGAAGATGCGGCTGGAATCGTGTTGCTGCGCCCCGCTTCCCCCGGTACTGGGGTAATCGCGGGTGGTCCAGTGCGCGCCGTGCTGGAATGCGCTGGTGTACACGACGTGCTGACGAAGTCCTTGGGATCGCAAAACGCACTGAATATTGTTCGGGCTACGGTTGCTGGTTTGAAAGAACTTGAGCAGCCTGAGGCCGTGGCAGCCCGCCGCGGACTCGCACTGGAACGCGTTGCGCCAGCATCGATGTTGCGTGCCCGTGCTGAAGGTGAAGAGGCGGAGCGCCTCATGGCTGAAATCGCTGAGAACGAGGCAGCAGCAGGGGTAGGTGCGTAATGGCGAAACTGAAGATTACCCGTACGCGCTCGTCGATTGGTCGCACGCCTAAGCAGCGCGCCACCATCGTGACTCTGGGTTTGCGCAAGATCGGTCAAAGCGTTGTCCGTGATGACACGCCGTCCGTTCGCGGCCTCATCCAGGTTGTCCGCCACATGGTTGAGGTAGAGGAGGTCGAGTAACCATGGCTGAGAAGAAGGTTCTACGCCTGCACGACCTAAAGTCCGCACCCGGAGCTACCACGCGTAAGCAACGCGTTGGCCGCGGTGAAGGTTCGAAGGGTAAAACTTCGGGCCGTGGTACGAAGGGTACGAAGGCTCGTAACACCGTTCCCGCAGCGTTCGAGGGTGGGCAGATGCCGATGCATATGCGCATGCCTAAGCTGCGTGGATTCAAAAACCCGTTCCGCGTTGAGTACCAGGTTGTGAACCTGGGTCGGTTGGAAGAGCTTTTCCCGGAGGGTGGCGACGTAACTGTTGACGCTCTCGTGGAGAAGAACGCGGTTCGTAAGAACTGTCCCGTGAAGGTACTTGGGACGGGCGAGGTTACGAAGAAGTTCAACATTACCGTCGACAAGTGGTCTGCGTCCGCTGAGGAGAAGATCACCAAGGCTGGCGGCACCATCCAGGCTCGGTAATTCGAGGCTGGTGAATATGTAAGGTGGCTCGATCATTCGTGGTCGAGCCACCTTGCTGTGTGAGCTTTCAGTTTTAGAGTTTGGGCGATTTACCGCCAGCGATTGTTTTCCGGTACGCTAGGTCGTGCACTAGTGCGCATATTTTATGAGGAGGACGCGTGCTCAGCACATTTGCACAGGCATTTCGCACGCCTGATCTGCGGGGTAAACTGCTGTTCAGTTTGCTCATAATGGGGCTGTTCCGCCTGGGGTCTTTTATCCCTACACCGGGTGTGTCCACGCCTAACATTCAAACGTGTGTGGCGCAGCAGGGGGAGAACTCCCTGCTGGATCTCGTTAACTTGTTTTCCGGTGGAGCATTACTGCAGCTGTCAGTGTTTGCACTGGGGATCATGCCCTATATTACGGCGTCGATTATTGTGCAGTTGCTTCGCGTCGTGATTCCACGGTTCGATGACCTCCATAAGGAAGGTCAGCAGGGGCAGACGAAGTTAACGCAGTACACGCGTTACCTAACTATTTTCTTGGGCGTCCTCCAGTCTTCTACAATGATCAGTTTGGCTATGGCAGACCGGTTGTTCCCCGGCTGTTCTGCCCCGGTGATTCCAGAGAAGAACGCTGGTACTTTCTTGATGATGCTACTGGTTATGACTGCCGGTACCGGCGTGATCATGTGGATGGGTGAGCTCATCACCGAACGCGGCATTGGCAACGGCATGTCCCTACTGATTTTCACTTCAATTACCGCGACACTGCCGGCGCACCTGTTCTCCATTGGCCGCGCTGGGGCATGGGGGAAGGTCTTCTGGATTCTGGCGCTCATCTTGGTGATCACCATGGTGGTGGTTTACATTGAGCTGGCTCAGCGTCGCATCCCGGTACAGTACGCGAAACGGATGGTGGGGCAGCGCCTCATGGGTGGGTCATCCACTTATATTCCACTGAAGATCAACATGGCGAACGTTATTCCAGTGATTTTCTCGACCTCAATTCTGGCTTTGCCAACGATGATCGCTAACTTCGGTAGCCCCAATGACTCGTGGGTGCAGTGGATTCACGCTAACTTTGCGCGCACTACCGTTGTTTATCTGGTTGCGAACGGATTGATGATCCTGTTCTTCACCTTCTTCTACACGTCGATTACGTTTAACCCAGATGAGGTTGCGGACAACATGAAGAAGTATGGTGGTTTCATTCCAGGTATCCGCGCCGGGGTTCCGACTGCAGATTACTTGCGGTACGTCATGAACCGGATTACCACCGCCGGCGCTTTGTATTTGGTGATTGTTGCCCTGTTGCCTTCGATTGCGATGATTCCACTTCATCTTGAGGGCGGGCAGATGCCGTTCGGTGGGACTACGCTGCTGATCGTCGTGGGCGTTGGCCTGCAGACGGTGATGCAGATTGATTCACAGCTTCAAAAACACCATTACGAAGGATTCTTGCAATGAGCAAACCAGTGATCATTATGCTGGGTGCCCCAGGTGCGGGCAAGGGCACGCAGGCGAAGCGTATCGCGCAAAAACTCGGCATTCCAGCTATCTCAACGGGTGCTATATTTCGAGAGAACCTGGCTCAGGACACGGTTTTGGGGCAGCAGGCCCGCGAGTACATCAATAAGGGTGAGTTCGTGCCCGATTCCGTGACGAACCCGATGGTTCAGGCTCGCTTGAAAGCACCGGATGTTCAGGATGGTTACCTGTTGGACGGTTACCCCCGCACTCTCGAGCAAGCGCATTTTCTGCGGGACGCCCTGGCAGCGCTTCACCAAGAGATTACTCTGGTAATGGAGATTGCGGTTGATGAGGATTCGGTTGTTGACAGGCTATTGAAACGTGCTGAGCAAGAGGGCCGCGCGGACGATACTGAACCGGTTATCCGCCACCGACTGGAGGTCTATCACCGGCAGACGGAGCCGATGGCTACGTACTACGCAGACCAGGACATGCTAGTTCAAATCGATGGTACCGGCAGCGTGGATGAGGTTTGGGCCCGGGTCGAAACGGTGCTTGATGAAGCGTTGAAGGAGAAATAGCGTTCTGGCGCAAACGGCAGCAGATTTTGCTAGCGGTGGTGCACCCTTGTTACCAGCGCTGCAACCTGTTAGTGGCGCTGCACCTTATAGCAGTGTTGTAAGTCGATAGCGCGTCGTTTACATGCCAGTTTTAGAACGTTTTCCACCCGCTGTTGCCGCACGAACAGCGGGTGGTTTCACATAGTGAGGAGTTAACAGTGGCGCGGATTCAACGGAAAAACCGGAAGCAGATTGAGTACATGCGGGAGGCCGGTTTGATTGTTGCAAAGATTCACAAGGCCCTGAGGGAGGCGGCGCAACCGGGCGTGACTTTGCTGGAACTGGACGCGGTGAGTGCGCACGTCATCGAGTCTTCGGGAGCGAAGTCGAATTTTCTTGGTTACTACGGTTATCCCGCAACCGTGTGCATCTCTGTAAATGACACGGTCGTGCATGGGATCCCAGACGAAACCGCGTTGAATGCGGGGGACCTGGTGAGTTTCGACTGCGGCGCGTACGTGGAACGCGATGGGAAGCAGTGGCACGGTGACGCAGCGTTCACGATGATCGTAGGAGGCGACGAACGGGGCAGTGAGGCCGCACGTCGTTTGAACCGAATTACGGAACAGTCAATGTGGGCGGCTTTAGCTGCAGTGGCGACAGGTAAACGCACTAATGACATTGGCCGCGCGGTGGAACAGGTGGTGGCTGCGAACCGCGATGGCGATTGGGAAGCGGGCATTATCGAGGAGTACACGGGGCACGGGATCGGGACCGCGATGCACATGGATCCCTCGGTATACAACTATGAGGTAGCGGGCCGAACTCCGGCTTTGAAACGCGGCATGGTGCTCGCGGTGGAACCCATGCTGGTCGATGGCAAGATTGACACAAAAACGCTGGCCGATGAGTGGACGGTGAAGACGGTGGATGGCCGTCTGGCGAGCCACTGGGAACACACGATCGCTCTCACCGATAACGGGGTGTGGGTACTCACCGCGCCAGATGGTGGGGAGTCTGGGCTTGCGCCGTATGGCATTACGCCGCAGCCGTAACGTTTTCCTCAGACGTAACGATGCTTTGCAGATGTAACGCTCATTCGTAGATGTAGCGTTGCTTCGCAGATGTAGCGTTCACGCACTTCAACACCTCTGGTCGTTTCGGCAGACGACAAAGGGCTCTTGCAAGCGCGCCACGGGAGAGTGAGTAAAATAACAGGGACTGCCCTGTAGTTGAGCTTGGTTTTCCATTAAACTGATTAGTCGGGTCATTGTCTGTATCCGCGGTATTTGTGGAGGCGGGCGGACCGGGCTTTGCGAACGCAAAGCTCAGATACACTTGAGGGGTTAGACGAAGCGTATGGCCAAAAAAGATGGCGTCATTGAAATGGAAGGCACCATTTCGGAGGCATTGCCGAACGCAATGTTCCGCGTGGAGCTTCCTAATGGGCACATCGTGCTCGCGCATATTTCTGGGAAAATGCGTCAGCACTACATTCGTATTCTGCCGGAAGACCGTGTTGTTGTAGAGCTTTCGCCCTACGATTTGACGCGGGGCCGGATTGTTTACCGCTACAAGTAAATAAGACACAATAACACCGATTGGCGGAGGTAAACCATGAAGGTACAGCCGAGCGTCAAGAAGATCTGTGACAAGTGCAAGGTGATTCGTCGCCACAGCAAAGTCATGGTGATCTGCGACAATCCGCGACACAAGCAGCGTCAAGGCCGATAGGGCACCGCTGTTCAATAAATAAAGATATAAGCACTTTACCGGTCGCTTAGGCGGGACCCTCGGACCGGAGGCCGAGGCTGGTTGGCAGCGTCAGCTCGCCACCAGATGGTAAGGTGACCACCTCCCTTTCCAAATTTGGAGAACAAGTATGGCACGTATTGCCGGCGTTGACCTCCCCCGCGAAAAGCGGTTAGAGGTAGCGCTCACCTACATTTTCGGAGTAGGTCGTTCACGCGCTAAAGAAACTTTGAAAGCCACTGGCGTTTCACCCGATACGCGCGTTAAGGACGCTACCGAAGAAGAGTTCGTGAAGCTCCGCGAGTACATCGAAGGTAACTATCAGGTGGAGGGTGACTTGCGCCGTGAGGTGCAGGCTGACATCCGCCGCAAGATTGAGATTGGCTGCTACCAGGGTCTGCGCCACCGCCGTGGCCTGCCCGTGCATGGTCAGCGCACCAAGACAAACGCGCGCACCCGTAAGGGCCCCAAGCGCACTGTTGCCGGAAAGAAGAGCGCGTAAGCTGCGGCTTCGCTGATACTCGTAGGAGAATATGATCTATGGCTACTAAATCTTCAGTGGCGCGCAAAGGGAAGCGTAAGGAACACCGGAACGTAACCCACGGGCACGCCTACATTAAATCTACTTTCAATAACACGATCGTTTCGATCACGGATCCGACCGGTGGGGTGCTTTCTTGGGCTTCATCCGGACAGGTTGGTTTCAAAGGTTCGCGTAAGTCAACACCGTTCGCAGCGCAACTAGCGGCTGAATCCGCTGCTCGCCGCGCTCAGGAATACGGTGTCAAGAAGGTTGACGTGTTCGTTAAGGGCCCCGGTTCGGGCCGTGAGACCGCTATCCGTTCACTTCAGGCCACCGGCATTGAGGTGGGGTCAATCCAGGATGTGACGCCGCAGGCTCACAATGGTTGCCGCCCCCCGAAGCGCCGTCGCGTCTAAGGGAAGTACGAAGACTTCGCGTCTTCCACGTCGAGTTACGCACAACGCCTTTGCGTAACGCCGCACTTGTTTCAGGACTGACCTGTAACGTACCTGAAGCGTCATATGGCGGATGCTTTAGGAAGAAAGGACCAAAGACGTGCTAATTGCACAGCGACCCACTCTTACTGAAGAGCAGGTTAGCGAGTACCGTTCACGATTCACCCTGGAGCCGTTGGAACCAGGTTTTGGCTACACACTGGGTAACTCGCTGCGCCGCACACTGCTTTCCTCAATTCCGGGGGCAGCGGTCACCTCGATCCGCATCGATGGGGTGCAGCATGAGTTCTCAACTATTCCTGGGGTTAAAGAAGATGTTGCGGAAATTATCCTCAACATTAAGGACCTCGTACTTTCCTCAGAAAACGACGAACCTGTCGTCATGTACTTGCGTAAGGCGGGTACTGGTGAGGTGACCGCAGCGGACATTACCCCGCCTGCGGGAGTGCAGATCCACAACCCCGACTTGCACCTAGCTACCTTGTCTGAAAAGGGCAAGCTGGAGATTGAACTGACAGTTGAGCGTGGCCGCGGCTACGTTTCGGCGGATCAGAATAAGGATCCGAACGCCGAGCTGGCGCGGATCCCGGTGGATTCGATCTACAGCCCCGTTTTGAAGGTGAGCTATAAGGTTGAGGCGACTCGTGTGGAGCAGCGCACGGACTTCGACCGGCTAATCGTTGATGTTGAAACGAAACCAGCTATTTTGCCGCGCGATGCGATTGCGTCTGCCGGCAAAACCCTCGTGGAGTTGTTCGGCCTAGCTGGGGAACTCAACACGGAAGCTGAGGGCATTGAGATCGGCCCGGCTGCGACGGATGAGACGCTGTCTGCAGACCTGGCACTGCCGATTGAGAACCTGGGGTTGCAGTCGCGTTCGTACAATGCGTTGCGTCGCCGTGGGATCCTCACTGTTGGTGAACTGGTTGCTCATTCAGAGGCAGACCTGTTGGACATCCGCAACTTTGGTTCCAAGTCGATTGAGGAGATTAAGGAACAGTTGGCGGGCCTGGGGATGACCCTGAAAGATCAGGCGCCAGCACCTGGCAGTGGTGATCAGTCCGGTTCCATTCAGTTCAGTGACGAGTAAACTCGTCCGTTAAGTTTTAATAGGAGTAACAATGCCCACACCTACAAAGGGCGCTCGTTTGGGAAGTGGTCCCGCACACGAGAAACACATTCTGGCTAACCTGGCCCGCGACTTGTTTGAGCACAAGCAGATCACGACTACGCGGGCGAAGGCTCGCCGTTTGCAGCCGTACGCGGAGAAGCTGATTACTAAAGCTCGTCGCGGTGACATCCACGCGCGCCGCACGGTTGCGAAGAAGATTCAGGACAAGGACATCCTGTACGTTCTGTTTGATGAGGTTGCGAAACAGATCGATCCGGAACGTGCCGGTGGGTACACCCGGATTGTTGACCTTCCACCGCGCCGCGGAGACAATGCGCCAATGGCGCAGATCTCCCTGGTGCTAGAGAAGGTTGAGAAGAAAGCTGTTGTGAAGGAAGCGCAAAAGACTGCGCAGAAAGCAGCTGACAAGGCAGAGGCCGACGAAGCGTCGAAACCAGCTGAAGATAAAGAGGCGCAGGAAGCTAAGGACGAGGCTGCTGAAGCTGCCTCCGCTGCTGAAGCGGAAACTGACTCCGCTTCGGAACCTGAAGCTGTTGACACCAAGGAAGCTTCTGAGGATAAGTAACCGGCTTCGGTTGAACTTCTGCTTAGCAGCTGGCGTTCAGGTGGCTGCATTCGCTTAGTTCAGTCTCAATACGATAGGTGGCGTTCCCCATTGGGGAGCGCCACTTTTGTTGTTTGCACTAGCACTGGCATAAAGTTCCACACGCATGGTCAGAATGTGCGCGTAAGCGTTGTGCGTGAGCCGACGCAGCTTGGGGCAGAGGAAGGTGCGGACGCCGGATTGTTTCAGACAGTATGATCGGAGGCATGGACGACGTTAGAACGCTGGCAGTGGATTGTGGTGGTGGGGGGATTAAGGCCTCCGTGTTGGACCGTTCGGGAACCATGGTGGCACCAGCGGTGCGGACAGCTACCCCGTATCCGTTGCCTCCCACGCTTCTGGTGTCCACGATCGAGGACCTGGCCGGGCAATTGCCCGACTTTGACCGAGTTACAGTTGGCATGCCAGGGATGATCCGGCACGGCGTGGTGATCGCCACTCCACATTATGTGACGCGCGACGGTCCGCGGTCGCGGGTGCTCCCGGAACTGGTGGAGCAGTGGGAGCGGTTTGATATGCGTAGTGCGCTCAAAGCCGCGTTAAGCAGCCCTGCCCTGGTTTTGAACGATGCGGAGGTCGCGGGCGCGGGTGTTATCACCGGAACTGGCTTAGAGATGATTGTGACGCTTGGAACCGGGTTGGGTAACGCAGTGTTCGATGGTGGACGGTTAGCGCCGCATACAGAAATCTCGCAGGGCCCTGTGCGGTGGGGACTGACCTATGACGACTACGTGGGTGAGCACGAGCGACTCAGATTGGGTGACGCGCACTGGTCGCGGCGGATCCGCCGTATCGTCGCAGCGTTGCGGTCGATGTACATGTGGGATCGGTTGTATTTGGGTGGAGGTAACTCGGTGCGGATCACGCCCACTCACCGGCAGCGGCTGGGGGACGAAGTGGTGATTGTGCCAAACGATGCGGGGATCCGCGGGGGAGTGCGCGCTTGGGATCTCTAGATTCAGCGAGGACAGTAAGCGAACCGGAACCTGGTTCAAAACGTTCCTTTGAGGATGAAGAACTAGTGCGTATCCGCTTGGATTTGGCGTATGCGGGCGGGGGGTTTCACGGTTGGGCAAAGCAACCGGGGTTACGGACCGTTCAGGGTGAGGTTGAGGCTGCGCTGCAAACCGTGGTGCGCGCCCCAGTGGAACTAACGGTCGCGGGCCGCACTGACGCGGGAGTTCACGCGGCTCACCAGGTGGCTCACTGCGATGTCCCGGCTTCGGCGTGGGCGAAGTTGTTGCCTGTCACCGATTCACCTGAGGCTCTTGCGAAGCTGCGTAGGCGTTTTAACTCCCTGCTTGCACGCGGCACTGAAACCCCGGGCGCAGATGTGGTGATACACCGCGTGCAGCGGGTAGGCGCAGATTTTGACGCCCGGTTTTGTGCCCTCACGCGCCACTACCAGTACACGCTGTGCGACCGCGACGAAGCACTGAACCCAACCACCGCGCACATCGTGTGGTGGACAGGGGCGCAAGGCCTCAGGCTAGACAAAATGAATGAAGCAGCGGGCTTGTGGGTAGGGGAGCATGACTTTTTGTCGTTTTGTAAACCCAGAGTGGGGGCAACTACGATTCGGACTTTGAAAACCCTTGCGGTTGAGCGTAATGCGGCTGGTGAGGTGGAAGTGCAGGTGAGTGCGGACGCGTTTTGCCACTCGATGGTGCGGTCACTAGTAGGGGCGCTAGTTGAGATTGGGCGGGGCCGCCGCGACACAACTTGGGCGCGGACACTGGTGCGGGAACCAGCGCGGACTCATGGGGTGCCGATTGCGCCGGCGCACGGGCTTACTCTTGTGGGGGTGGACTATCCGCCGCCGGCGCTGTGGGCTGAGCAGCAGAGGAAAACCCGGCGTGTCCGCACAAGTCCATGTGGGTGCTAGCTCGGGTTACGCGTAACGGTTACTGATCGTTCCGCGTTGGGGCAACGGTTTTCCGTGCAGGTACGTTAGTTTTGAAATTGGATTATTTGGCGCCTACACGTGGGTCTGGTTGTGCTTGAGGAATGGACCACAAATGGGCATAAGCTTTGACGAGTAGCCGCCCGCGCGGTTAAGCTGTTAGATGTTGTGCGTCCTAGGGAGCACCAGACCGATATTTTCCCACTCGTCGGATGGTCGGCTCGGACGCAGACGTGAGCAAGATCTTATACGTGCGGTGCACGAA
The DNA here is from genome assembly GCF_002871945.2 of Gleimia hominis. Lineage (NCBI taxonomy): Bacteria > Bacillati > Actinomycetota > Actinomycetes > Actinomycetales > Actinomycetaceae > Gleimia > Gleimia hominis. The sequence continues at coordinate 130,115 of NZ_CP126963.1, forward strand.
CCTCTGGAAATCCAGGTGGGATTCGTTGCGCCCCTGATTTGGAAGAAGAAGGCCACGCCCGTGCGCACTTATAGTCCTAAGCCTGGGGACCACGAGAAACAGTGGTATGTCATTGACGCCACTGACGTCGTCCTCGGTCGCCTAGCAACAAGCGTTGCTACGTTACTTCGTGGGAAGCATAAGCCAATTTTCGCCCCGCATGCTGATCAGGGCGATTTTGTGATTGTCATTAACGCAGACAAGGTTGCGTTGACTGGTAACAAACTCGATCAGAAGTTCGCTTACCGCCACTCCGGGTTCCCGGGTGGGTTAAAGTCCATGTCTTACCGTGAACTGCTAGACAAGTTCCCAGAACGCGCCATTGAAAAGGCCGTTCGCGGCATGCTTCCACACAACAGCCTCGGCCGCGCGCAGATGCGCAAGCTCAAGGTTTATCGCGGCTCCGAGCACCCACATGATGCTCAGAAGCCGATTCCCTACGAGATCACCAAGGTAGCCCAGCAGGCGTAACCCGCTGGACGGTACCGGTAGAAACTGAGGATAACTGTGGCTGACACCACGCAAACTGACGTGCTCGAAGAGGAGAATGTCCCGAGCACTTACACATCTGAAACCGAGTCCGCACCCGAGGGTGCTGGACAGTCAATCACCGCTCCTGGTCACGGACTGGGTCGTCGTAAACGCGCGGTTGCGCGCGTGCGACTGGTTCCGGGCACGGGGCAGTGGAAGATTAACGGCCATTCGCTAGACGAGTACTTCCCGAACAAGCTGCACCAACAGCTGGTGCGGTCGCCGTTCGCACTGTTGGATATTGAAGGGCGTTTTGACGTCATTTCGATTATCCGCGGTGGGGGTACGTCTGGGCAGGCGGGTGCGTTGCGTCTTGGCATCGCTCGCGCGCTGAACGAGATTGATCGGGATGCGAACCGGCCGGCTTTGAAGAAGGCTGGGTTCTTGACGCGTGACGCCCGTTCGGTGGAACGCAAGAAGGCTGGTTTGAAGAAGGCACGTAAGGCCCCGCAGTTCTCGAAGCGTTAATCTTTGCTTCTTTAAAGGTCCCTGCGCTCTTTTGTTAGAGCGCAGGGATTTTTGTATGCCCGCAGGTTCGCGCGTGTTTGTGGGGTAGTTGGTGCATTATGATGGAGTGGTTAATGGTCGTTGAAAGGATCGATAATGCCTAGATTGTTTGGTACCGACGGTGTGCGCGGGTTAGCGAATCGTGACATTACCCCGGAGCTGGCTTTGCGGTTAGGTGAGGCTGCAGCCCGGTATGTGATGAAGGACCGCGCTGCGGATGCGGCCAAACCGAAGGCAATTATTGGGCGCGATACCCGTATTTCTGGCGAGTTTTTGGATCATGCGTTGGCAGCGGGTTTGGCTGCTGCGGGTATGGATGTGGAACGGATTGGGGTTGTGACTACCCCTACGGTTGCGTATATGACGGCAACGGAGGATGTGGCTCTTGGCGTCATGATTTCTGCTTCGCACAATCCGATGCCGGATAATGGGATTAAGTTTTTTGCGCATGGCGGTTTCAAGTTGGAAGACGCGGTTGAGGATGAGATTGAGGCTCTGTTGGAGTCGCAGTGGGATCGGCCAACCGGCGCGTTAGTAGGGCAGATTGAGCCGGGTGCGCAGCACGCGGAACACGTGTACGTGGATCATTTGGTGCGTGCTTGTGGAACGAACCTTTCGGGTTTGAAGATTGTTATGGATTGTGCGAATGGGGCGGCATCTAGTTTGGGGCCGGAAGCTTTGCGTAAGGCGGGCGCTGAGGTTGTGGTGATTAACGCTAGCCCGGATGGTTTGAATATTAACGACGAGTGCGGGTCGACGCACCCGCAGATGCTGCAAAGCAAGGTGGTGGAGGAGTCCGCTGACTTCGGGGTTGCATACGATGGGGATGCGGACCGGTGCCTAGCTGTTGACCATGAGGGCCAGTTGGTTGATGGCGATAAGATCATGGGGGCTTTGGCAGTGGACCTCAAGAAGCGTGGGGAATTGAGTAAGGACACGCTGGTGGTGACTGTCATGTCTAACCTGGGGTTGCTGTTGGCGATGGAAAAAGAGGGGATTAAAACGGTTCAGACTGCCGTGGGCGACCGGTATGTGCTTGAATGCATGCGTGCTAATGGGTATGCGTTGGGCGGTGAGCAGTCTGGCCACGTGATCTCTGCTGAGCATGCAACTACGGGGGACGGCGTGCTCACGTCCCTGCTGGTAGCGCGGATGGTGAGGGAGTCTGGGGAGTCGCTGGCGGCTCTTACGGGTTTTGTGCAGCGTTTGCCGCAGACGTTGGTGAATGTGCCGGGCGTGGACAAGGTGCGTGCTTCTACGGATGAGGGGCTGGCTGAAGCGGTGGCGCAGGCGGAAGATCAGTTGGGTGAGACGGGGCGTGTTGTGTTGCGTTCGTCGGGTACGGAACCGTTGGTGCGAGTTATGGTGGAGGCCGCGACGCAGGCGGAGGCGGATGAGCACGCGAATCGTCTGGCCGCAGTGGTGAAGGAGCGGTTAGCCCTGTAGAGGCGCGCAAAATCGGGGTGCGTGGCTTGTGCTCTGCGGCTGAAGTGCCGCCCAATGGTCGCTTTGTGTTCGTGCAGAGTACCTAGGGCAATAAGTAGCGGGACTTTAGTCCCTTTTAGTAGTGTGGTCTAGGACGCAAATGTTGCACTACGTGGTTTGGAGACTTGATGCGCCTGAGGAACCGGGTTGCGGCCGTGTGGATAGCACTCTCGATTTCATTGCTGGGCCTGCTGCCCACAGCTACTAATGCGGCAGCAGACGATACGGAACGCCGTGGTTTCGATCCAGATAGGTGTTCTGAGTTCGTCAGCCGGGCCCCGATTCTTTCCGCTCCTGAAAACTGGAAACTTGGAAAATCCAATCCGGAGGAATGGCGACTAGAGGCGGAAAAGGAAGAAGAAGCGTCCAGACAACGGGAACCTACGCGAAAAGACGTTCCCGTAGTGTTTGCTCACGGTTGGCTGAGTAGTTCTACGCATAATAAAGACCGTACGGGGGCGTTTTCAAAAGCAGTTGATATGGGATCAGATGGCGCACCAAAATTAATCTCTATGGGCGTTAGGGCGAGGAAAGTATCGCTGATTGACTGGGTTCAAGATCACACTGGAACTGTAAGCTACACGTTTGACTATTCGAAGGTGAATGGGCGGTGGGTAACGGATAAGGACATTGGTTCGAAACTTGCTCGCGGCCTGGAGTGTTTAGCAGAAACGTACTTGCGTCCGACAGTGGTGGTCGCGCACTCGATGGGTGGTCTAGCGGTCCGCGAAGCGGCGTCACGGTTGGACAGACCAGTTAACCGTGTTCTCTCGCATGTATTAACTATAGGAACACCAAATGAGGGATCACGTGTGGCACGACATGTTGGTAGTGCAATAGGACTTACAAAAAAAGGTATTTCGAACGCTGTTACAAATCTTTTGTTTGATAAAACACTAGGTACCAATGCTGATTTGTACGATCAAACAGGTAAGGGTTTAACCGGTGTACCATTTGTGGATGCGTTCGAAGGAGAAGCTGGTAAAGCCCTTCGGGCTGGTTCACCAGAGTTGAAACGGCTTCCAAAAATGCCTAAAGAAGTGGATGTGCATGTGGTAGCTGGAGACATGAGAATCGGCGGTTTAGCGTTGTTCAATCACAAATTGGAAGGTCCTATTTCCGTCGGTGACGGTATTGTCTCTAAGAGTTCTGCGTTGAGTGGAACGCCAGAGAAGAACCAACACGTAGTTAAATGTAGTGGCTTAAAACTCGTTGTAAAGGCGGAATCTAGGAAGGGAAGAATACATCTAAATCTAGATGTGGATTTTGGTGATCGAAGAGGGACTGCATCGCCGAACAAATTGCCTTGTTTTCACACTAACCTCACTCGGGAAACGGGTGCTGCGTTGAAACTAAATGACGTCTTAGACAAAGCGGTGCTCTATGCAGACCTCGACTAGCAAACGTAAGCTCCTGCTTGTCATCTTGGGTGTCGTGGTGGTGGTGCTAGCAGTTCTATTAGGCTGGGCTATCCTCCATCAGAGAACTACGTTGGCAGAAGCTGCTTCTGGTGGTGCGCAATCGCAGGCGGATAACGCCGACCCCACGAAACGTGAGATTCACCGGAGTAAACGCGAGGTTCAAAGTACGGTAGCGAAGCTGGAAAACATTGTGGAGGAACCCGAAGCAATCGTGGATCCAGAAGTAGCAAAATCCTATGGCGTTGAAGTTAACCAGATACTCCCAGAGGGCACCAAAGTAGAGGTAGACCAGGAAAGCTGGACAGACGTCGACGAAACCACGGCGATGGTGCCCACAACTGTCAAACTCCCCGATGGGGAAGAAGCACAGTACGCCGCCGTCGTTAGTAAAACTACGCGCGGCTGGCAACTCGTAACCACCCTGCCAATAGAAGAAGCCAGCCCCGAACCTTAAATGCGGCGCAACCGAAGCTGTGACACGCGGTGGTCCGCACCTTTAGTGATAATCAGATCGGCCCGTCCCCGCGTGGGAAGAATGTTTTCTTCCAAGTTCGGTAAGTTAACACTCTTCCAAATATGCCGAGCCCGCTCTATCGCTTCCGTATCCGACAACTGCGCATAGTTCTTAAAGTACGAATCCGGTTCCGTAAAAGCGGTTGAACGCAACTTTAAAAACCGTTCCACGTACCACGCTTCGATATGAGCGGGGTGCGCATCCACATAGATCGTGAAATCGAAATAGTCTGAAACAGCAACCACCCCGGTGCGTCCCTGCGCAGTACGGGCCGACTGCAACACGTTCAAACCCTCAACAATTAAAATATCTGGCCGTGTAGTAACCTGCTTTTCACCCGGAATAATGTCATAAACCGTGTGGTCATAAACCGGGGACTCCACCTGAGGATAACCTGCCTTCACCGCAGCAACGAACTCAAGTAACTCCGCGCGATCGTAAGACTCCGGGAAGCCCTTGCGGTTCATAATGCCACGGCGCTTAAGCTCCCGATTTGGTAGCAAAAACCCGTCAGTAGTAACCAACTGTACGCGGGGGATAGTGGGAAGACGCCGCATCAACTCCACCAGCAGGCGGGCAGTGGTGGACTTCCCCACAGCCACAGACCCCGCAATCCCAATCACAAAAGGTGGGCGCGGACGGTTCGGCTCATGCAAAAAATGACGCCGATCAAACGCCAACCGCTGCTGCGAATCAAAATACATCTGCAGCAAAGCCGAAAGCGGCCGGTAAATCGCATCCACTTCCCGCAAATCCATGGGGTCAGCAATACCCGCAAGGCGCCCCACTTCCGCTTCCGTGAGCGGCAGGGGAGTTTCTTTCGCGAGCGCGCTCCAAGCCTCACGCGTAAAAGTCTCGTAAGGGGACAAGCCGAGTTCTTTCATAATGTGCACACATAAATGGTGCCCCAAAATGGAACAGAATGCGCAATTAGTCGCAATACAACGTGTAGTTACCCCCAATTCCCAGTTTCGTTACATCCCGCGGGCTCATGTGTGGCACCATAAAAAGCATGTGTGGAATTGTTGGATATGTCTGTGAACATGATTCTTCTCGCGCCCGCGACGTCGTTATGGGTGGGCTCGCCCGCCTGGAGTACCGCGGGTACGATTCCGCGGGGATCGCGGTTGGTTCCCGTAACCAGATGACGGTCGTAAAAGCGGTAGGCAAGCTTGCGAACCTGCAAGCCGAGCTGGATAAGCTTGAGGACCTGGCTGGGCGCAGTGCGATTGGGCACACGCGGTGGGCAACTCATGGGCGTCCGTCTAACGAGAATGCGCATCCGCACGTCGCCCTGGGGGGTGCGTTGGCGCTTGTGCATAACGGGATCATTGAGAATGCGGACGCGTTGCGTGGCCAGTTGAAGGCCGATGGGATCACGTTCGTGTCGAACACGGACACGGAAGTTGCAGCGCACCTGCTGGGGCAGTTGTTCCTAGAGGAATACGGTAAGGGCGACTTGGTTGGGAACAAATTGTCGCTTGAGGGCGTGCCAGCTGACGCGCGGGTGGCAGCGGCTGCTTTGACGCGGGCGATGGAGCGGCTCACCCCGATGCTGCACGGCACGTTCACACTGCTGGCAGTCCATGAGGATGCGCCTAGTGTGGTGGTGGCGGCGCGCCGTTCGTCCCCACTGGTGGTGGGCCTGGGTGAGGGAGAGAACTATTTGGGTTCGGACGTGCTCGCCTTCGCGGAGCACACGCACCGGGCGTTAGAGATTGGGCAGGACGAAGTGGTGGTGGTGACCCCAACTGCGGTTACCGTCCTGGATGCCGAGGGGGATCAGGTGGAACCCAAGGCCTTCGACGTGGAAGTGTCGACTGACAACGTGGATAAGGCTGGTTGGCCCACGTTCATGGAGAAGGAGATTCACGAGCAGCCGCTGGCAATTGCGAATACGCTTAAAGACCGAGTGGATGCGGAGGGTCGGTTAGCGTTAGATGAGTTGCGGATCCCTTCTGAGGTGTTGCGCACTGCCGACAAGATGATCATCGTGGCCTGCGGAACCGCAGCTTACGCAGGGCAGGTGGCTCGCTATGCGATTGAGCATTGGTGCCGCATTCCCGTTGAAGTGGAGTTGGCACACGAGTTCCGCTACCGCGACCCGGTGGTGAATGAGAAGACCCTGGTGGTTGCTATCTCCCAGTCTGGGGAGACGATGGATACGATCATGGCTATCCGCCACGCTCGGGAGCAGGGGGCGCGGGTGATTGCGATTGTGAATACGCCCGGGTCCACGATTCCACGTGAGTCGGACGCGGTGATCCTCACGCACGCGGGCCGGGAGATTGCGGTGGCGTCTACGAAAGCGTTCACCGCGCAAATTGCCGCGACCTACATTTTAGGTTTGTACCTAGCGCAGGTGCGGGGCAATAAGTACGTGGATGAAATCCAGGATTACCTAGAGAAACTGGCGCGCGTGCCCGCTAAAGCGCAGGTGGTGTTGGATCACGCAGAGGATATGCGTCAGATCGCGCGGCAGATGAAAGATGAGCAGTCCGTCATTTTCCTCGGCCGTCACGTGGGGTACCCGGTGGCGATGGAAGGAGCGTTAAAGCTCAAAGAGATCGCGTATATTCACGCGGAAGGTTTCGCAGCTGGGGAATTGAAACACGGTCCGATTGCCCTAATTGAAGAGGGACACCCGGTGATCATTATTGTGCCCACCCCACGCCGGCCGGAGCTGCACCGCAAGGTGGTGTCGAATATTCAGGAGGTACGAGCCCGGGGAGCGCGCGCGATTGTGATTGCGGAGGAGGGGGACACCTCGGTGGATGAGTATGCCTCGTTTGTTTTTCGCGTGCCTGCTGTGCCCACGTTGTACGCGCCTCTCCTGTCGGTGATTCCGCTGCAGATTCTCGCGTCCGAACTAGCCGGTGCGAAGGGACTCGATGTGGATCAGCCCCGGAACCTGGCGAAGTCGGTGACGGTGGAATAGTCCGATGCACACGCCCCACCCACACCAACCCGACTTTGCGGGCGTTCACAGGAAGATGGATTCTGCGAGTGCTCACCGGCGGGTGGAAGCCGCGGCTGATGCGAACGCCACGGTTGGAGCGAACTCCGCGGGTGAAGTAAACGCCGCGGTTGGAGCGAACTCCGCGAGCGAATCACCGGGGTCTAGCTGCGCGAGCCGTGCGCAAGCCCCTAGCCGCGTGGGTTGTGCGCAGGTTCCTAATCGAACGAGCTGCGCGCAGGCCTTTAGCCGACCGGACTTTGCTCGGGCTTACCGTATCCCTGATGCGCGCGACCACAAGTACACGCGTGGGGTAGTGGGGCTCGTGGTTGGGTCAGATAAGTACCCGGGAGCTGCTGTGATGGCTACTGCTGGGGCGTTGCGCACCGGGGTGGGGATGGTGCGTTACCAGGGGCCGGAACTACCCGCCCGCCTAGTGCTGAACCACTTCCCATCTGCCGTGGTTGGGGACGGACACGTGCAAGCCCACGTTGTGGGCAGTGGGATTGACGACGATGAGTTCGACACTCGGGTGCGCCCCCTCCTGAACGAAACTGGTGAGGTATTGGTAGTGGACGCGTCTGCGCTACCGGGGTATACGAAATTTGTTGCGCAAGAAGGTGGCCGCGACCAGCGTGCTGACGTGCCCACGGTACTGACTCCGAATGTGACGGAAGCAGTCCGGATGATGTCGGAGTTGTCTCAGCAAGATACCTCGTGGAATCAAGTTCATGAGGCACTTGCGGACTGTGCGGCAAAGCTCGCGGATCTAACGGGGGCAACTGTGGCGGTGAAAGGTGCGGATACGGCGGTGTGCAGTCCGGGGCAAACTCCGCTTGTGGTTACGGGTGCGTGCGCGTGGGTGGGCACGGCTGGCAGTGGGGATGTGCTCGCCGGGGCGATTGGGGCGCGCGTGGCTGCGTGGCAGGCGGATCGTGAGAATGGTCGCGCGGTTGAGTCTTTTGATCGGGCGGTGGCCAGCGGTGTTTGGATTGTGGCTGCAGCTGGACGTGCGGCGGCAGAAGTGGAACGCTTTGCATGGGGCCACCCCGTAGAACCGATGGAAGTGGCAGATGCGATACCACGCGCGATTGCGCAGCAGTTAGAGGAGTGAGCATGCAAGCGGATGACAACGCGATTGCTTGGGCAACGGTGGATCTAGATGCGTTGAAAGCAAATGCTCGCAGGCTTGAAGAACTCTCGAGCCCAAACGGGCCGGTGCACATGGCGGTGGTAAAAGCGGATGCGTATGGACACGGCCTAGTGCCAGCTGCTACCGCATTGGCGGAAGCGGGGCGCAGTGTGTTTGGAATCGCGCAGATCCCAGAGGCCATTCACCTGGCGGAAGCCTTGCGCGAAACCAATGTGGATGCGCGGATATTCTCTTGGCTGGTGCCCCCGGTGGGTGGTCAGCAGCTGATTGAGCGGGCGTTGGAGCTAGGGATTGAACTGTCAGTTTCCACACCGCAACAAGTGCTGGCGATCGCGGCAACTAACCGGCATGCACGGGTCCACTTAAAGGTTGATACCGGGATGGGTCGCGCCGGTTTACTTCCAGATGAGATTCAGGGGGTACTTGCTGCGTTGCAGCGGTGCGCCGGCCGCGTGCAACTAGTGGGGTTGTGGAGCCACCTGGCTAAAGCCGACGCAGATACTCCTGAGGGACGGGCGTTCACCGCGCGTCAACTCGACTATTTGCAGCAAACCCACGATAGGGTGCGGCAGGTTGATGCGGAAGTGCGGCAAGCTCAGAGTGGTGCGCGGCAGCCGCAGTCGCCGTTAGCGTTGCACCTAGCGGCTACTGCCGGGCAGCTTTGGCACCCTGACACTCGTTTAGACATGGTTCGTGACGGAATTGGTCTGTATGGGCTTAGCCCAAACCCTCAGGTGCAAACGGAACAAGAACTGGGCTTGCACCCGGCTATGACGTTGAATGCGCGACTGATGCAAGTAAAGAAGATTCCACGCGGCTGGAGTGTGTCTTACGGGGGAACGTGGCGGGCCGATGAGGACACGTGGGTTGGCCTGGTACCGATCGGGTATGCGGACGGGATTGCACGGACGGCGTCGAACCGGGCGCGGGTGCGGGTGTATTCTCAAACGGGTGCGTGGGATGCGCCGGTGGTGGGGCGGATCTGCATGGATCAGTTCGTGATCAAACTTGGTGAAGGCAAGCGGCCGCCAGCTGCGGTGGGGGACCGCGTGGTTATTTACGGGGATCCTACGTGCACACAAACGCGCGGCTGTCCCACTGCTAGTGAGTGGGCAGGTTGGGCAGATACGATTTCGTACGAGTTGTTGACGCGTGTTGGCGCGCGCGTTCCGAAGTGTTACGTGGGTGGTAGTGATTCTGCGGCAAACGAGCCTGCGAACGGTTGTGATTCTGCGGCAAACGAGCCTGCGGGTGGTAAAGAAAGATAGGCGATGAAGTACAGTTTCGAGGTTAATGACCCAGATCAGACCCGCGCTATAGGTGCTGCGTTGGCGCCGATTGTGCGGGCGGGGGATTTGATTATGCTCACCGGTGAGCTGGGGAGTGGGAAAACCACTTTGACGCAAGGGCTTGGCGAGGCCATGGGGGTGAGTGGCAGGGTTTCGTCCCCCACGTTCATAATCACCCGTATCCATCCAAATGATCACGGGCCAGATCTGGTGCATGCAGACGCGTACCGGATTACGGACCTGGAGGATTTAGAAACTCTAGATTTGGACACGCAGCTGCAAGATCGCGTGGTTGTAGTTGAGTGGGGAGAGGGTAAGACTGAACCGCTTTCCACTTCCCGCCTTGAAATCGTGTTGCGTGGTCCGTTCCCTGCGGATGGTGCGATTTCGAATGATCTTGAGGGGCTAGATGATGGTCGGCGCCTAGTGGAAATATCACCGGTGGGGCCACGCTGGGACGGCGTGGATATTGAACATGCGGTGCAGCAGGCGCTGGTTCAGGTGCAGGAAGGTAAGAATGATTGATTTAGTGATCGACACGTCTGCGGGAACCTCCGTGGCTGTGGTGGATGGTAGCAAAGTGGTGCGTAAGCGGTCGGTAAGCAACCGCGAGCATGCAGAGAAGCTGTCTCCTCTGGTTCATGAGGCGTTGGAAGAAGCGGGGGTTGAAGCTGCGCAGATTCACCAGCAGGTGCAGCAGATAATTGTGGGAACCGGGCCCGCGCCTTTCACTGGGCTGCGTTCGGGATTGGTGACGGCTCGGGCAATGGGGTTTGCAGCGGAACTGCCTGTGCGGGGAGTTTGTTCACTGGATATTTACGCAAGAGAGTACTTGGACAGCATGAGTGCTGAACAAGATCTTGTGGTGGTAACTGATGCGCGCCGCAAGGAGGTGTACTGGGCGCACTACCGGGCAAATGGACCCGATGATGTGACTTGTCTGGATGGTCCGTCCGTAGATCTTCCACAAAGCGTTGCGAGCCGCTTCGCGGCAGAGAGAACGTTGTTCGCAGGGCCAGCTTGCGAGCTTTACCCGCAGGTGTTTGACGCACCGGTTGCTACGAGTGTGATTGATCCGGCGGTGGCGGCCCGGATTGTGCGGGCGCGTTTGAACGCTGGGGTGGACGAGTTCGGTACGGAGCCGCTGTATTTGCGCAGGCCTGACATTCATCCGGGATATGGACACAAAACTGCTTGAGGTGCAGATCGGGGTACTTACGGGTGCAGACGCGTTCGCGGTATTCCAATTAGAGCGCAGTGTATTCACTTCTGAAGCCTGGTCAGAAGCATTGGTGCTAGAGGAGTTAACGCGGCCCGACAGGTTATACGTGGGCGCCTATGATGAGGGGGAGCTGGTTGCGTACGGTGGTGTTCGGCTCGCGGAAGATACAGATTTGATGACTTTGGGAGTGAGCCGCGCTGCGCGGGGCCAAGGTTTGGGGCGAGCGGTGTTGGAAGAACTATTGCGCCGCGTCCAGTTGGTACGGTTCTTAGGCCCGCGCGTGTTCCATTTGCCGGAGCGAGTCCCGGTGCATGAACCAGGGGAGATTGAACATCTTGTACGCCGCGTGCAGCGTGTGCTATTGGAGGTTCGGGCAAGTAATAGTGTGGCGCAGCAGCTGTACGAATCAGTGGGATTCCGCCGAGTAGGAACTATCCGCGGTTACTATCATCAGCCTCGTGAGGACGCGTTAGTGATGGAGTGTCCGATCGTGCCAAACACGCGCGCAACCTACTAATATCCCCGACGCACGTGCTTTTCGCCTGTTGTCGTATAGTAATCGGCGGGCCTAACCAGTTACTGGTTAGGCCCGCAGTGAGTTAAGAGATCGTTTAGCTAATCATGGTATGAATGTTAGTTAGTTAACTTTGATTGCGTCGGAGTCGTCGATCCGGCCACTGCGCGGACGCATTCCTTCGTCTGTTGGATGCGTGCCTGCTACTAGGACGAGGAATGGGTGGCGGGTGGAGTCAGCGAACACGGTTTCGTTCATTTCTTCAAAGTTAGCGCCCGACATGGGGCACAGGTGCAGTCCCAGGGCTCGCAGCGTCAAAATTAGGTAGCCGGCTTGGACAATTGCATTGTCGTGAGCCATCTCTAGGTTGCCTGTCAGACTGTCTATAAGCTGGTTGCCTAACCCTAGCTCGGGGAGGTGGTTTTCGAACGCCTCATCGTAAGAGAGAACCATTAGGTACGGCGCTGCTTTCGCAGCGGGGCGGTTGCCGGGTGACATGGTTTTCGCCACGGCTTCGCGTCCCTTTTCAGAAGTAAATAAATCTATGCGAAGGGTAGAAATGTTGAACTCTGTGGGCGCCCACTTAATAAGGTTGTAGGCACGCCGGAGAAGCTCAACATCCGGTTCTTCCGGCTCGAATGTTCGCTGCGAATGCGCGTTAGTAAAAAGCTTGTTGAACTGGTCTTCAGTTAGTACAGAGTGTTCTAATTTTTTAGTCATAGCGTTTCCAATTCCACCATGACATAGCGGTGGGTACAAGGTCCTAGAAGTAAATTTCACCCACAGCACACAGTGTGAATGAAACCACATAGCGCATTTTCGAAACTTACGTTTGCGTAATTGGGGTTCAAGACCAGCGGGTATGTGCACTAGGTGAGTTAAAACGCGCGCCCTATATTACTTGGTAGGAACAGTGGTGAAACCGTGATAAAGGCGGGTTTTGGCGTCTAAGTGTCACCATAATTGGTGGGATGAAAAGAGGACTAGGACTGTTGGCAGCCCGGCGTTCCTAAAGCGCGGGTAGGCTCAAAGTATGACCAATACGACCATTGCTAAGAAGACACGCCCCTGGGGCACAAATGTGTTCGTAAAGCAGTTGATGGCTATCTCTGGCCTCTTCTTCGTCCTGTTCCTAATTGTGCATGCGTACGGCAACTTGAAGATGTTCGCCGGGCAGGAAGCTTACGACCACTACGCACACTGGTTGAAGAGTGATGCGTTCTACCCGTTATTACCGGAAGGTGGGTTGATCATCGTGTTCCGCGGCGCGATGATCCTATTTGCCTTACTGCACATCCTTTCGGCATTCCACGTTTGGTGGCGCTCCCGTAAGGCGCGCCCAACCAAGTACGAAATGAAACGCAACATCGCGGATTCGTACGCGGCCCGGACGATGCGGGTTACCGCCATCGTGATTCTGCTAGGAGTCATTTTCCACCTCCTGCACTTCACAACCGCCACGATCCCCGCTGGATACGGTGCGGGAGTGACATCGCCGTACATGCGGATGGTTGGTGCGTTTAGCCACTGGTGGGTACTGCTGATTTACATCGTTTTTGTCGGTGTAGTAGCGTTCCACATCGGTCACGGCATCTGGTCTGCGCTGCAAACCATGGGGTGGTTGCGCCGCAATACCCAGCACGCAACGATCGTTATTTCTGGGATCGTAGCCGCTATTGTCTTCATCATGTTTATGGCGCCACCGTTCGCCATTGCAGTGGGATTCATTACTGCCTGAGGAAAGTGAAATGACTGATCAACTAATCCACGGGCTCTACCGCGAGGGCGAAAAAGTCGCGGACACTAAAGCACCAACGAACGTGCCGATCTCCCAGGTGTGGGAGCAACGCAAGTTTGAAGCGAAACTCGTTAACCCAGCTAACCGGCGTAAGCTCCACATCATCGTGGTGGGTACCGGTTTGGCAGGCGGCGCTGCAGCTGCCTCATTGGGGGAAATGGGTTACCACGTTAAAACCTTCTTCTACCAAGATTCCCCCCGCCGCGCACACTCGATTGCTGCGCAGGGCGGGATTAACGCGGCTAAGAACTACCGCAACGATAACGACTCGGTGTTCCGCCTGTTCTACGACACGGTTAAAGGTGGGGATTACCGTTCACGCGAAACTAACGTTTACCGCCTGGCGGAAGTTTCCGCATCGATCATTGACCAGTGCGTGGCGCAGGGCGTGCCGTTCGCACGCGACTACGGGGGGATGCTCGATAACCGTTCCTTCGGTGGTGTGCAAGTATCCCGCACGTTCTATGCGCGTGGCCAGACAGGGCAGCAGCTGCTGATTGGTGCGTACCAGGCCTTGGAACGTCAGGTTAAGGCCGGCACGGTCGTGCAGTATCCGCGGCACGAAATGGTTGAGCTGATCGTTCACGACGGACGCGCCCGCGGCATCATTACCCGGAGCATGGAGACGGGTGAGCTGGAAGCTACAACGGCCGACATTGTTGTGCTCGCAACAGGTGGCTACGGGAACGTGTTCTTCTTGTCAACCAACGCAATGGGGTGCAACGCCACCGCGATTTGGCGGGCATACCGTAAGGGCGCGTATTTCGGTAACCCGTGTTACACGCAGATCCACCCGACGTGTATTCCACAGCATGGGGACCAGCAGTCGAAGCTGACCCTCATGTCGGAGTCGTTGCGTAACGACGGGCGGATTTGGGTTCCGAAACGTAAGGAAGACTGCAAGAAAGACCCGCGGGAGATCCCAGAGGAAGACCGCGATTACTACTTGGAGCGGATTTACCCCTCGTTCGGTAACCTTGTGCCGCGTGATATCGCGTCTCGTCAGGCAAAGAACATGTGCGACGAAGGACGCGGTGTGGGCCCGGAGATTGGTGGGGTTGCCCGCGGGGTTTACCTCGATTTCGCTGAAGCGATCGAACGCATGGGCCGCGATGGTGTGAGTGCGAAGTACGGGAACCTGTTCGACATGTACGAACGCATCACGGGTGAAGATCCGTATGAGGTTCCGATGCGCATTTACCCGGCGGTGCACTACACGATGGGTGGCTTGTGGGTTGACTACGACCTGGAATCGAACCTGCCGGGCTTGTACGTGGCTGGGGAAGCGAACTTCTCTGATCACGGTGCGAACCGGTTGGGTGCGTCCGCGTTGATGCAGGGCCTGTCCGATGGGTACTTTGTGCTGCCAAATACAGTTAATGACTATTTGGCGGATGCGTCGAAGCTAGCGAAGATTGATCAGGATACCCCGGAAGTGCAGGAAGCGTTGAAGTCCGCACAGGATCGGGTGGATCGCCTGATGGCTGTGAAGGGTTCGCGTTCCGTGGATTCGTTCCATAAGGAACTGGGGCACATCATGTGGGAGTACTGCGGTATGGAACGTACTGAGGAGGGCCTGAAGAAGGCGATCGGTATGATCCGTGATTTGCGTGAGGAGTTCTGGCGGGACGTGCGCGTGCCAGGGAAGACGATTGGGGAGATGAACCAGTCGTTGGAGCGTGCAGGCCGGTTGGCGGACTTTATGGAGCTGGGTGAGTTGATGTGTATTGACGCCCTGCACCGGGAGGAGTCCTGTGGCGGTCACTTCCGCGCGGAGTCGCAGACTGAAGAGGGTGAGGCTTTGCGTCACGACGACAAGTTCTTGTACGTGGCGGCGTGGGAGTTCGGTGGGGATGGTCAGCCCCCGATCCTGCATAAGGAAGACCTCGTGTACAACAACATCGAGTTGAAGCAACGGAGTTACAAGTGAACATTACACTCAAGATTTGGCGCCAAAATGGTCCTGAGGATCGGGGCGCGATGCACGAGTACGAGGTGCACGGTGTTTCCGAAGACTCCTCGTTCTTGGAGATGTTGGACATTCTCAATGAAGATTTGTTCCAGCGTGGGGAAGAACCGATCGCATTTGACTCGGATTGCCGTGAGGGCATCTGCGGCCAGTGCGGCGTGGTGATTAACGGTGTGGCGCACGGCCCGGAGGTTACGACCACGTGCCAGTTGCACATGCGTTCGTTTAAAGATGGGGACACGATCACGATTGAGCCGTGGCGTGCCAGCCCGTTCCCGGTAATTAAAGACTTGGTGGTTAACCGTTCGGCCTTGGATAGGATTATTCAGGCCGGTGGCTACATTAGTGTGAATACGGGGGCGGCGCCGGATGCGCATGCGACGGCGGTTCCGAAGGATAACGCGGATCGGGCGTTTGAAGCGGCTGCGTGCATCGGGTGTGGTGCTTGCGTGGCGGCGTGTCCGAATGCGTCTGCGATGTTGTTCACGTCTGCGAAGGTCACGCACTTGAACATGTTACCGCAGGGGCAGCCGGAGAACCTGGCGCGTGTCACCGCGATGCTTGGTCAGCATGATCGTGAGGGGTTTGGTGCCTGCACGAATATTGGTGAGTGCGCGGCTGTGTGCCCGAAGCAGATTCCTCTGGACGTGATTTCTACGTTGAACCGTCAGCTTGGTAAAGCAGTGCTGAAAGGTACTAAAGCTTAACCGGTAGGTGTTTCGACTGGCGCTAGGTTAACTAGCGTTGCGCAGTGGTTGTAAAACGCGGGTGGGGTGAGCATCTGGTTGCTCATCTCACCCGCGTTTGTTTCCTCACAGTGTTCTCTTAATCTTGGTTAGGCTGTTAGCCCTGCGTGGTCAAGTGCGGCTGCTAGCCCGTTGTCTTCAAGTGCGGGAGCGACCCAGTTAGCCACTTTTTTGACTTCGTCGATTCCGTTTCCCATGGCGATCCCAAGTCCGCTGGTTTCCAGCATGGGGATGTCGTTTGCGGAGTCACCAATCCCAATGGTGTCTGCCATGTTGATACCAAGGTGTTGTGCGAGCTTGCGCAGTCCTTCTCCCTTAGTGACGTGTTGTGCGGTTAGTTCTGTGGTGATCCCACCGACGGAAACGGAACCGGGGATCAGCAGGTAGTCACCACCAATCTGACTGGTGACCTGTTCGAATGTGAGTGGTGAATCCGTGGGGATTGTGAACGTGCATTTCGAAGAGTCTTTAGGCAGGTCCCAAGTTACGTACGGTTCGATTTGTGTCACGTATTCGGACCAGTCTCCGTTGAGTCCCTCAGCTTGTTTTCCTTCTTCAGTTGCCGCCTGGAATGCTTCGTAATAGCTGCGTGAGGGAACGATCCGGTCGTGTGATTGCCATACCCAGTGGGCGTGTGCTGCCTCAAGAACCTGGGTGATACGTTGGATTTCCGGGTGGGGGATTAGGTGGGTGTCCATAACCTCGTTGTCGTATTCCACGAACGCACCGTTCGCACCTATCAGACCTCGGAAACCAAGGTCCCAAAGTTTCGGATAAATCTCAGGGTGCGAACGGCCCGTGCACATAACCAGAATGTGTCCGTTAGCTACTGCCTGTTTAATAGCTTCTGCCGCACTGGCGGGCACGCGCTGATTGTGATCAATAATCGTTCCATCCACGTCAATGCAAACAAGTTTCATACCCCTAATTATCCCACATCGACTTCAAACTGAGTTGTGATCACTCTTGCGCCGTCAGAACGTAGTGCATGTAGTTTTACCGAAGATTCAAAAAGCATCCAGTTTTTTACGACTCTACTTCTTACAGCGGGTAGATTAGTGATGTAAAATACGAAACGTCATGTTAATCCAGTGATGAGGATAATAAGATGCGAGAAAAAGCCACGGTTTTTTTTAGCTTAGTAGCGTTGATGCTTTTCGGTTCAGTTTCTGCAGTCGCGGCAAGTCATTATGCTGCACTTGTTGGTTCTGAGGCTTACTCAAACGGTTCCGTGATTTACAGCGCTGATACAGCTTGTGACAACAAAGGGACTCGCGCTAACTACTCAACTGTTGGAGGTCACACAGGGGGCGTGAGCAACCACTCTGGCTGCAAGACAACAGTTTCTAAGAATGCAGGTAAGACAATAACTGCCGTCCAGGCATGTATTTCTCGTGGAATCGGCCCGATGGCCTGCACTAGCTGGAACAACCGCTGGTGAGTGCGCGTACATGGAAGGATGTCCGCGCGGTTCCCGCACTCTCACCAGTATCTTTAGTGATTGTTTGGGTATGCGCATTTGTCTGTGCTTTATCACCGTTGTCGATAGCGGTGGTCGAAAGCACTCATTCCGCACGTGACACGTTCATCTCCCAACTAGGGATAAGAGACGCGCCGACGCAAAATAACAGTAATGCTCGGTATTTAATGCACTACGCCATCCTAGGAAAACGGAGTGCTACTGTCGCTGCCATTGTTCCTACAAGACCCGACACTCCCGCGCCACTAGGACTCTCCCAGTGGCCAGAGGCAGGCTCATTCCTGATCTCCCCAGACCTGAAACCCTACTTACCGGAGTTGGAAGCCCAGTACGGGGAATCTATTGGTGAAATCCCAACCACACTGCTTCCCTCAACAACCTCCAGAATCGTCCTATACCGCCCACATCCAAGTTCGCCCGGTGAATGGGAAAACGTTCTCGTCTCTCCCGGGCACGGAACCTTCGACCCAGGGTTTTTCAACAACGATCGATACACCAAGACGCAATCGAACATTTTCTGGGCTGCTGTTCTCATTCTTCCCGCATCAATATTGCTTTACACTTGTATACGAGTTATCCGGAATCGGAATAAACGCGCATTAGTGACCCTAGAGATCATAGGTATGCCACCGAGCAGTATTCAACATCTACTGTTCCGACGGTTATACAGTGCGGCGCTCGCAGCAATAATTGCCTCAGCGTTCACCTTAGCCTCACTGTTCGTGACCGACCTTTCGCTACCTGGAACTGGCTTCGAAATCCGCAGTGTAGACGTTGAGCGTAACTGGCAGGTTTATATTGGATGCTACTTACTTGGACTACTAATCACCCTTATTATGATGCTGGTGGGAACATGGCCGCGCCAGCCTTCACAAACAAATCGACCAAAAGAAAATGTGCGCAATCGATACGATCCGTACCTGGCGCTAATGGGCCTTGGAGCAACAATAGGGTTCTCGTTCCAATCCCTTCGTTTATTGCGCGCGGCAGTAAAAAATGGTGGGGAAGGAAATCACCTCATTTGGTTTTGGGCATCGGTAGCGACGGCAGTGGTGTTCGCCCCATTCATTTGCCGTTACGTAACTCATGTCGTTTCTGTTACGAGTATCAAAATAGCCACCTTGATAAAGTCGCCATCGTTACTAATAAGTTCCCGACACCTAGTATCTGACGGGGCAGGATCCCAAGTGGTGCGCAACGGGGTTTTACTAATAGTGCTCTCAGTTACCGCTGCTACATTCGCCCTGTCCACAACCGCGGAATCCGTGCGTGCTAGAGACAATATAGCAGCGCTTAGCGATAAGATTGCTAGGATTAGCTATGGCTCAATGCAAACCAAGCTTATAAACACACGCGGAGAATGGCAGGCCTTGCCCGTTAAACCTTACGAATCCATTTCCGTCTACCACAATGTGTCTGGTATTGAACAAACTGCCATGCTAGTCGCCTCCACTCATGCCCTTTCTGCATGGGGACTTGAAGCTGATAGGACTTATTCGACCGCTTCACTAAATGACCGAATGAGACTGGCCTTAGGGCCGGGTATTCAACGGTTTAATACGGCTAAGTCTTTACCTGCTCAACAGGTAGAGAAACTAAGAAGAAGTGATGGTGAACATGTTATTGACACGATCTACTTCGATGCCTCTGGAGGCTCTATAGACCGCTTAAAGGTTGCACGAGTTGCAGCAAAGTCGTTATCACCATTCGTTGAACCAAAAGTTGGAGGTGAAGAATGGGTAGCGGGGGCGAACGATGAATCCTTCCAATACCGGTGGCTTTACGTCGGTACTGGTGCCGTAACCTGTCTGCTATTATGTGCCGCTTTGATCGCATCTGAGGAGAACCGCAAAACGCTTCGAGCAAAAGTAGTGCCACTTGCCCGCGCTTTTGACTTGCGAACACTTCCGAACAAGACGGTGCTAGTGCTCAACGCGACAATAGCGGGTATTACGCTAATCCTGGGCGCTCTGATAACCACTCCCATGGCTCAAATCGCGACGGCTGCGAACAGTGCGGTTGGGGGAATAGAGCCGGTAATCCTGAAGATTTTGCTTATGGTCGGCGCGGTATTTGTGGTCGATACGAGCCTCTCGCTACTGACGAGAGCTAACTTCAAGCGAACTATAGCCACCGCAAAGAGGGGAAATGACGAATGAAAAGTAACAGCCTGTCAAGTGTTAAAATCACGGGGCTAACCCACAGGTTTGGCAGCAAAGCAGTTCTTTCAAACATTTCTTTTTCTGTCTCTCCCGGTGAGTACGTGACGATTTCCGGGCCTTCCGGAGAAGGTAAAACCACTTTGCTTTCTTGCCTACTTGGAGTAATAACTCCCACAAGCGGCGACGTTACGGTTTTGCAGACCCCCATAAATAAACTCTCGCGCAGTCAACGTGCTGCTTTCAGAGGAACCCACATGGGGATCATTTTTCAAAACGGTGAGCTCCTAGATGACCTCACGGCAGAAGAAAACGTTTCCCTCCCACTGTGGGTACAGAACCAGGAGGTGAAGAAAAACGCGGTCAAAACGTTACTTGACGAGTTGGAGGTGCCTACAGGAAGAAGCGTGTCAACTCTGTCCGGTGGGGAATACCAACGAGCGTCACTGGCACGTGCTCTAATAAATAATCCGAAGATAATTATCGCGGACGAACCCACCGCTTCGCTGGATCCGAAACTGCGTAACGAAATCTGTAGCCTACTCATCGAACAGGCACGTGAACACAACGCCACCCTTGTAGTGGTTACCCACGATCCATACCTTACAGAGCGTGCAGATAAAAAATACTACCTGTGTGACGGCGAACTAACCGCATTGCCGTAAGCGCCAGCTAGTTCAGCACTCCCGTCGCTGTAAGGGCAGCCAAAGAAATCGCGTCACGAAGCTCGCCGCAGTTAATGAGGCCGCGGATCTCCTCTTTACTGAACCAAGCCTGCTCATCGACCTCACCGTCCGTCTGCCCAGCGTGCACTCCCTCATGAGGGACTACAAATAAGCCCAAGCCCGTCTGCGTAGCAAGCAGACCCGAATCAGGGTAGATCAAACCGCAAAACTCGCCGTCGCCCCCGTCGATCCCTGTTTCCTCCAACAACTCGCGGTGAGCAGTTGCCAGCGGGTTTGCGTCGGTCAGTTCCGCCATGCCTCGCGGCACCTCCCAAAGTGAACGATCCAAACGAATCCGGTACTGGCGGACCAACAGGACCCGCTGCGTATCCTCAGCCACCAAGACCGCAGCTCCACCACCATTGGCCGTCTCGCTATTACGCACCCGCCACTGGGTCCGCTCCACCCCCGACGCGTCCGCGGCCACCACCGATTCGACTCGCAACGGAAACTCCGGTGCTTTCCAAATGGTCTGCCAATCAACCATCACAGTTCCTCCCTTAAGATCTAAAACCCAAAAAACTCAAATTAGAGACGCTCCAAAAATTTGAGACGGCCCAAAAATAACTACTTAACCACCCACCAAAACCGGGTCCGCAAAACAACTCACTCAGTTTGCACCATCGACAAAGTTGCAGTCATCGAAGACTTCCGCAGCTGCCACACCTGAGCTATATCATCCCACGGCATCGACGACACCGCACCCAGCACCCCCGCCAACCCCAGTAGCGTGCCGCGCGTAAAAGCCGACAGGTTCGCAGAATCCGTGTACAAACCCAAGAACGCAACGAACAACACGAGCGTCGTCATGATTATCATCCGCAGCAGGGTCACTCGTTTCTTGTGCCGGTGCGAATGCGTTTGCCCAACCAGTTCACGCGCAGCCAGAGCGATATTGAACATGGCGCCCGACTGCCCCTCAAGAAACAACGCCCGCGCCTGCTCGCGCGTAACCTCATGTAACTGCGCAAACAATGGTGGGGCAATCACCCGCATGTAATCTAAAATCTCACCCTCCACACGGAGTTTAGAGGCGTGTGCGGGTGTAAAAGTACGATCACGCAGACGTTCAAACCAGCTGCGCACAGGTAAAACCAGCCCGTACGCGCACGCCAGATCCATGTCCGCCCCCAGTGTTTCCGGCTGGTCGTAAAAGGTGAGGTACGTGCTCGAACTACGCTTCGCAATCGCTCGATAATACGCACGCGACCACATCTCCATAGCAGCCCGCCCCTGCGCTTCACTCAACCCCAACTTGGGCAGCAGGCTGGTTACCAACGCGGTCGCGCTCTTTCGGGCAGCCACATTCGAGTTGTCGAACAGATGACGAGCCAACTGCGGTACCTTCCCGCGGCTTTCCAAATCCGCCTGCACGTCCTGGAGCGCAGAAGCCATGTCTAACCCGCCAGACTGCCACAAATCCACGCCTACGCGACCGTCCAACATGGCTTGCACCCACCTGTCTTGCGCTCGCTCAAGGAGCGTCACGATCATACGATCGTCCAAACCTTCACCACTGTGCAAACTACTAGCTGGGAAAGCTAGCCCAGCACCCGGATACCAATCGGGGCCACGCGGAGCCCATTGCCAATCATTAGGCGGATGCGCCCGGGTGGTGGCCATGATAGCCGAAGACGCCGCCCGGAATGTCGAGCTACGAACTTTCTGTAGCTGGAAGTCCACATCCACATACCTCGCATCCTCCCGCGTCGGCTGGCAGTTAACCGTGATGGGAATGCGATCGTTTGGACCTAAACCTAGTTCGTGAGCGATTCCCTCGGGGCCTTGAGAGAGGAAAAATATGCCATCCAACAGCTGGTTTCTATCTAAACAAAGGTGGTCACCCAGCAACACCGCGGTTCGCAACGCGGAGTTCAACTGCGCGGTTGCCTCATCGGGCCCCAAAGACCGCCAAAGCGAGGCTTGATGCACAGAATCAAAATCGTAAACCACCACTGTTGGTTCTGGTTCTTCTTCAGGTGTCTCCACCTTAAGGTGGGGAGTCGCGTCCTTCACGTGACCTCCTTTCTCTCTAAACGATCCTAATGCGGCACGTGCCCCGGGTCACCCGCACTACCAAATCAGCTGCGCTGCCCCGGATTCAGCTGCCGCATAGGTTGGATCGTTATGGCGCCTAGCGTAGAAGGAGGACTAGAATGAAGCGCGTGGATACGGCTTTGAAAACACCCCAGTTAGAAACCTCCCAGCGGTGGAAGAAAGATAACCCGCTGGTGCTTGGCATTGAATCAACCTGTGACGAAACAGGATTCGCCCTGGTGCGCGGCGGTGAACTCCTCGTAGACCGGACCGCAACCTCCATGGATGAATACGCGCGCTACGGGGGGATAATCCCCGAAATCGCGTCTCGCGCCCACTTGGAATCCTTCTTGCCCACACTTGAATCTGCGCTCACCGAAGCCCATGTGCGCCTCGAAGACGTTGACGCAATCGCAGTGGCAGCAGGTCCGGGCCTCATCGGATCGCTAACGGTGGGTATATGCGGCGCTAAAGCGCTCGCGCAAACGCTAGGAAAACCAATCTACGGAGTGAACCACGTGCTTGGACACCTGGCGGTTGACGAACTCGTTGACGGGCCAATGCCAGAACAGTTCATCGGCCTCGTGGTGTCCGGGGGACATTCAAACCTATTGCACGTGCGGGACCTGGCTACAGACGTGGAAGAACTCGGCGGCACCCTGGACGACGCTGCCGGTGAAGCATTCGACAAAGTTGGGCGCCTACTCGGCCTGCCCTACCCGGGTGGCCCCCACGTAGATAAGCTTTCGCAAGCCGGAAACGTGGAAGCCATTAGATTCCCCCGCGGCCTAGCCAGTGCGCGCGACAAAAACAAGTACCGCTACGACTTCTCTTTCTCTGGGCTGAAAACCGCGGTGTCCCGCTACGTATCCGCCCACGAGAAGAAGGGGGAACCATTCAGCCACGAAGACGTGTGCGCCGGTTTTTCTGAGGCCGTAAACGACTCCTTAACCGCAAAAGCCGTGCAAGCGTGCCTAGACCTAGAGTGCTCCACGATCGTAGTTGGCGGTGGGTACAGTGCTAACTCGCGGCTACGTAGCCTTATCCAAAAACGCGCTCAAGCTAAAGGCCTAACGGTGCGCATGCCACCGCTGCGGTTCTGCACCGACAATGGGGCACAAATAGCAGCGATAGGCTCCACCTTAGTACGAGCGGGGGTGCGCCCCTCGGAACCAGACTTTGCGCCGGATTCACAAATGTCCCTCACCGTGCCCGTCATGTAAATCACCGGCAAGGTAGGTACCGATATAGGTGCGCAGGCATTGCGGGCGTACCACAGTCTTTGCCCCCATGGTTTTAGTACTCATGTTATTGACACTTATGTTTTTGGCACTCAACTTGCCAGAGTGCTAACTGGGGAACTAATCTAAAGAGTGAACGTAGCAACAGCTACGAGACCCAACGTTAGGGGTCCGACCACCCGCGACGGCGGACCAGTAACGCACAAACTAATCACACATGGAAGGGGAGTTGACCAGTGTCGATTTCCATTAAACCGCTTGAGGATCGCATTGTGATCCAGCAGGTCGATGCCGAGCAGACCACGGCGTCTGGCCTGGTTATTCCCGATACCGCAAAGGAAAAGCCACAGGAAGGCACCGTCGTCGCAGTAGGTCCAGGCCGCGTAGACGACAACGGTAACCGCGTTCCTATGGATGTTTCTGAGGGAGACGTAGTTATCTACTCGAAGTTCGGTGGTACCGAAGTTAAGTACCAGGGTGAGGAATACCTGATTCTCTCTGCGCGTGACATCCTCGCGATCGTAGAGAAGTAACACCGAGTTAACTTAGAAATAAGTAAATAAACTTCCGTTACGGGCAGCCAACCAGCCGGCAGAGCTGGCACTGGCTGCCCGTAACGCTACCCTGCGCACCGGTAATTTTTGGCCAGGCCGCATGGACCCGTAATGCTTGGACCGGGGTGTTTGCCCCACCATTCTTTACCCGGCCGAATAAACATTAAACCCCCACCCGCCTGGGTGGGGGTCGCGCTACTGCGCGCAGTTGAGTAATTTATGCTTGCAGCCTAAATCTATACAGAACTCCTAAACGGAAGCATAGGCACAGGGCTTAAACCATCGAGAAATAGAAGCTTCAGCACGGGGCTCAAGTCACCGAGAAATAGAAGCTTAGGCACGCGACTTATGCCACCGAGGCGCGCCGACGTTTCCGACTGCGGGCAACTTCGCGCCGCTCCTCTTCCGTCATACCGCCCCACACGCCGTAGGGTTCCATTACGCGCAACGCGTGTTCGCGGCACTGCTCAAGCACCGGACACGTCGCGCAAATCGCTTTCGCCGCCTCGGCTCGCCGGCGACGGGTAGAGCCGCGCTCTCCCTCAGGATGAAAAAATAGTTCCGTATCCATATCGCGACAAGCAGCCTGGAATTGCCAATCCCAACGATCCATAACCGGACCTGGCAACCGTGAAACATCGGTCATTCGCACATTCCTTTCCGCGCGAAAACACCGCGCTGCTGTGGAAACGTTTTTAACATTATCGATTTCACGCGCTTTAATCAAGGAAATTTTTGCGCTCACTGCGAAGTGATCACCTAAAACGACTCTTCCCAAGCACATCCGTCACAATTTTTAAGCAAGCAGCATCTGCAAATACAGATACGTTAAACTTGCAAGATGACAGCTATGAACGATCCCTTTGCTCTAACCGGTTTAACCTACGACGACGTGCTCCTCCTGCCCGAACTGACGGACGTAGTGCCTTCAGAAGTGAACACGGAAGCGCAACTATCGCGCAACATAACACTTCGAATCCCCATTCTCTCCGCCGCGATGGACACGGTAACGGAAGCGCGCATGGCTATCGCCATGGCCCGCCAAGGTGGGATAGGTATCTTGCATCGCAACCTCTCGATCGAAGACCAAGCCCAGCAGGTTCGGCAAGTGAAACGGTCCGAATCCGGAATGGTGGCCGACCCGGTGACAATCCACCAAGACGCCACCATTGAGGAACTAGATGAACTGTGCGGCCACTACCGCGTGTCCGGCCTACCCGTGGTAGACCCACAAAACCACCTGCTAGGAATCATCACCAACCGCGACTTGAGGTTCGTGCCACCCGAACAGTGGGCCACCACTAAAGTCCGTGAATGCATGACTCCCATGCCGCTGATCACCGCGCACGTCGGAATCTCCCGCGAAGACGCGAAGGCCCTCCTGGCTAAACACCGGATTGAAAAACTCCCCATCGTGGACGACGCCGGGAAACTATCGGGGTTGATCACAGTTAAAGACTTCGTTAAAACCGAAAAGTACCCCAACGCCTCAAAAGATAAAGATGGTCGCCTACTGGTGGGGGCCGCAATCGGATACTGGGGGGACTCGTGGGAACGCGCACAAGCCCTCGCAGACGCCGACGTGGACGTGCTGATCGTCGACACAGCTAACGGCGGGGCGAAACTGGCGTTAGAAATGATTAAGCGCATCAAAGCGGACTCCCGGTTTGAGGGAATCGACATCATTGGCGGCAACGTCGCCACCACGGAAGGGACGCAAGCGCTGATCGAAGCGGGAGTGGACGGCGTGAAAGTCGGGGTGGGCCCCGGGTCGATCTGCACCACCCGCGTCGTTGCCGGAGTGGGAGTACCCCAGGTCACCGCTATCCACCTGGCCGCGCAGGCAGCGGGCCCCGCGGGCATACCGATTATCGCGGACGGGGGAATGCAGTACTCAGGTGATATCGCCAAGGCCCTAGTGGCGGGCGCGTCAACCGTAATGGTCGGATCCATGCTCGCGGGATGTGAGGAATCACCGGGCGAACTCGTCTTCACAAACGGTAAACAATACAAGCGTTACCGCGGTATGGGATCGCTAGGGGCCATGAGTTCGCGCGGACGCAAATCGTATTCCAAAGACCGCTACTTCCAAGCGGACGTCACCAGCGACGACAAAATCGTGCCCGAAGGCATTGAGGGGCAAGTCCCGTACTCCGGCTCACTCGCAGCCGTCATGTACCAACTAATCGGTGGGCTGCACCAATCCATGTTCTACCTTGGGGCCGCGAACCTCAAGCAAGTACGCGAAAACGGGCGGTTTGTGCGCATCACCAGTGCGGGGCTAAGAGAATCACACCCCCACGACGTGGCGATGACGACGGAGGCACCGAACTACCACTTCGGTCGCGGTTAAATCGGCCACGGGCCGCGCGGGCGCGGGGTACGGCCCCGGCTGCGTAAGAACGCGGCGTAGGAATCTTCCAGTTCCTTCGCCCACTGTACCTGGTGGGCGTGCAGCTCACCGGGTTCCATCTGCGCGACCTTCGGGTAGCGCGCCGCAATGGCCTGCGCTAAATCGAGTGTTGCCCGCACGTCCACTTCCGCGGTGTGCATGTCCTGTGCCACGGTCAACCCGTAGGCTGGCAGAGTTGCCGATAGGGTGCGTTTACCCTTGCGGTAGCGCCAACAGTACCGGTCCAACACGTAGGGGTCCACGATTGGGCTCAAATGCCCCAAACGTTCCCGCAATGTAGGCAGGTTGTGGCGGGCGAGTTCTGCCTCCATCAAAGCCAGGTCGAACGGGGCGTTAAACGCCACCACCGGCAGGCCCTCATGCAACTGCTCCACCAGCATGTCCGCCACTTCCGCCAGCACCTGTCGGGCCGGCGAACCGTTTTCGCGCGCGTACTCCGTACTGATTCCATGTACCCGCTGAGCAGCCTGAGGGATCTCCACCTGCGGGTCCGCAAGCCACGTGACCGTCTGGTCCTGCCCGCCGTCGCGAACCACTATCGCAGCGGTAACTAAACGTGCTTGCGCGGTATTAACCCCCGTGGTTTCCGTATCGAACCCCAGTAGGCGCCCGTCACTCCAGGACATGCGGATCCTCCTTCAATGGTGGACAAAATGAACAGTTAGGCTCAACAGCCTATGTTACCTGCATAGGATAGAACCATGAGTTATGAGATTGAAATCGGACGTGGCAAACGGGCGCGACGCGCGTACACGCTAGATGACGTGGCGCTCGTCCCCGCCCGCCGTACCCGCGATCCAGAAGACGTGAACGTGAGCTGGCAGATTGACGCCTACCACGTGCAAATGCCGCTGCTGGGTGCCCCCATGGATTCGACCATGAGCCCGGAAACCGCCATTGAACTGGGTCGTTTAGGTGGAATTGGGGTGTTAGATCTTGAGGGATTGTGGACGCGGTACGAGGATCCGCAGCCACTGCTAGAAGAAATTCGCCAGCTAGACGCCCACGCGTCGAACGCGCGACTTCAAGAGATTTATTCCGAACCGATTAAACCTGAACTCATGGCAGCTCGACTTGGGCAATTGCGCGACGCGGGCGTGGTGGTGGCCGGAAAACTCTCGCCGCAACAGACCGAGAAGTACTGGCGGTACGTGGTGGATGCCGGTGTGGACCTGTTTGTAATCCGGGGGACAACGGTGTCTGCCCAGCACGTATCATCGCGCGCGCAACCGCTTAACTTGAAGCGGTTCATCTACGAACTCGACGTGCCCGTCCTGGTCGGTGGGGTCGCTACCTACACCGGGGCCCTACATTTGATGCGCACCGGCGCTGCTGGAGTGCTCGTGGGGTTCGGTGGGGGAGCTGCGCACACCACGCGGCAACTACTGGGGATTCACGCTCCCATGGCCACCGCGATCGCGGACGTGGCGGCAGCGCGGCGCGACTACTTGGATGAATCCGGAGGCCGCTACGTGCACATAATTGCCGACGGTGGTATCGGCAGATCCGGAGACTTCATCAAAGCAATCGGC
The DNA here is from genome assembly GCF_002871945.2 of Gleimia hominis. Lineage (NCBI taxonomy): Bacteria > Bacillati > Actinomycetota > Actinomycetes > Actinomycetales > Actinomycetaceae > Gleimia > Gleimia hominis. The sequence goes on from NZ_CP126963.1 coordinate 158,400, forward strand.
TGCGGTGCAGACGCAGTGATGATCGGAGCGGCACTCGCCCGGGCGCGTGAAGCTCCCGGTGGGGGCTGGCACTGGGGGAGCGAGGCATACCACCCGGAACTTCCCCGCGGCCAACGCGTGCACGTGGGAACCGCTGGCACAATGGAGCAGATCCTGCTGGGGCCATCCTCGCGGGCCGACGGGAAAGTGAACTTCATCGGGTCCCTGCGCCGCGCGATGGCCACCACCGGGTACGCGGAAGTAAAAGACCTGCAGAGGGTCGAAATGGTCGTGTCCCCCTACGAAAAATCACTGTGACGCCATAAGTGTGCGTGCCACGCGTGCTCACGAGGCCGGCTGGGGTTCTCAAGTGAGTTAGCCCGATCCTCAACTGTGGCATCTAGTCACGCAGTACTGCGCGCAGCGTTTGCGCGATAATTTTCAGATCCCCAAGCGTGGAACGCTCGCGCACGTACTTGGCGTAAAGCCTGGTTTTTTGAGGCAAAATCACCTCAATGTAATAGCGTTCCGGGTCGTCCGCGCGGGCCAACTTATCGGCCTCATTGCGGTAGCGAATCGACGCGGGATCCGTGATTCCCGGACGTACCGAAAGGATCAGGTGGCGCCACTTCGCAGGCCAGTGCTGCACGTACTCCGGCACTTCGGGGCGAGGGCCCACCAACGCCATTTCGCCGCGCACCACGTCGATCAACTGGGGGAGCTCATCGAGCTTAGTTTTGCGCAGCACCCGCCCCACGCGGGTCACGCGCGGATCGCCCGTGGCAGAAATGTTCACGCGCGGAACCTCATCAGTCATGGTACGGAACTTATGGATTCTAAACGGCCGTCCACCTAACCCCACGCGGCGCTGGCGGAAAAACACAGGGCCCGCCGAATCTAGTTTAATTGCCACACTGACTGCAGCGAACACGGGGCTGAGCAGCACGAGTGCGGCAGAGGAAGTCACAACGTCAAAAGCGCGCATAGTCAGAGGTTACCGCACCGGCCCAAGCGTCTGGTAGCGCACCAGTTGCCCAGCGGGGGTGCGTGCCCAAATGTCATCCAGATTTGCACTCATGAGGGCGGTGAACCCACCCCAGCCGCGGCCCGTTACCCGCGGCTGCTTCGCGGTGCCTGACGCCACCGACTGGATGAACAGTTGGCCGGCCCCGTCGCGGAACAGCAAATCGGAATACCCATCCTGGTTCAAATCCGACACGGCAAACGCGTCCTTCAAGTGGTTAAATCCAACCCCTAGATTCAGTGGGGAAGTGAACTGCGCCCCGCCGCGCGTAATATACAGCCGCAAACGTCCTGTTTTATCTAAAGCACCGATCGCCGGGTGGCCGCCGGCTGCATCTTGGAACGCGAACAGGCGCACAAAACCTTGCCAGCCCGTGCCGATGCGCCGAGTGGGTTTAAAACCGCCCGCGCGGTTGCCCGGATACAGCATGAGGTCGCCGGCGCGGTTCACCGCCATCACGTCCGGGGTACCATCACCGTCAAAATCCACCCCCGTCATAATGTGCTTAACCGTGTTCCACCCACTGCCGATCTGCCGGGCAGATGTGAATGAGGTTCTGGATCTGGCCTGTAGAAGCTTGAGGTTGCCGCGCGCGTCCACAAACGCTGCGTCCGTGTACCCATTGCCAGAGAAGCCACCCATCGCGAACGTTTGCGTGGGGAAGCCCCGGCCAATCGGCATGGACTCACCCCACCTCAGCGCCCAAGAATTAGGGGAAGACACCGGTGGGGTACCTATGGTCCGGGTGAAGATACGCAGTTCGCGCAGACCATCCACCACGGCGAAGACGTCTTGTTTAGCACTTGAGGAAAGTCGGGTTACCCCACTGCCTGTGCCGAGCACCCGGTTGCCGCGCGCATAACTGGAGGAAACCGCAACTGTTGGCGCACTTGGAAGCGCGGTGAACCCCGTGGCTGAAGCCAACCGCACTTTAATGCCCCGCTCGTCGCGCTGCGCTAGGTCGTCGAACCCATCGCGGTTCAAATCTCCAATCGGGAAGGCACCGCTCAGGCCCGTGCCCCGCGCTGGCCGTTGCATCGGCCGGGAGGTGTATGCCACCGCTGGGTCACCGGCCAGATTTGAATAATCCCCGGGGAAGTTCGCGATTGCACTAGTGAACCGGCCCGACCCGTCGGTGGGGTAGGCACGCAACGTACCGTTCGGGTACAAACCGAGCACCGTGGGGCGCTTCCCCACGCCGTGTTCTACCGCGAACGTGCGCGCAAAGTTATGCCACCCCGTTCCCACCTGGCGGCTTGGGCGGAACCCTCCGCGCCCATTCCCCGGGTAAAGCAGCAGGCGCCCATCTTGGGCACGTGCCAGAACATCTGGGTGCCCATCGCCGTCAAAGTCGATGCCCGTCATGAGGTCTTCGAAACCACCCCACCCCCGGCCAATGTCACGCGCCGTGGGCACTGCCGCGGAGTTCTTGTGGTTAAACAACGTGAGGCGACCGTCGGGTCGGACCAGCAGCGTGTCCCGCACCCCGTCGGAGTTAAAATCCCCCGCGTCATACGTGGCGCTCGCGGGAAAACCGCGCCCCACCTGCGTGCCAATATTTGTGTAAGAACTTGGGTTAGTGGGAGTGGCTGGGGGGACGCTCGGAGCCGTGTTCGACAGGATGCGAGCGACGTTCGTGCGAATCCGCGGCAGTGTGTAGCGGTAGAACATTTCGCCCGGACACGCGGTAGCGAACACATCGCGGTGACCAACGATATTGCTACTTATCGTTCCTTTACCGGGGATACTCATGGGAGCAGCCGCTTTCAAGCCACGCAACCGGAACTTCCAGGCAACGATATTGCTCACCGCTGCCACCGCCTCATTAGATGGCTGCACGCTAGTGAACGTGCCTAGTACGGAAATGCCGAACGTGTACGAGTTAGAACCTATTGCGTGCGCTCCAATCGGGTCGCGGGTAAGTCCACCCGCGCGGCCTTCCCACGCGTTCCCGAACTTGTCGACCAGCACGTTGTACCCAATGTCGCCCCACCCCAGGGTGACGGCGTGGTAGTAGTAAATGTCGCGGATAATTCCGGGCACGTCAGCCTTAGAATAATTGTTCGACCCTACCGTGTGGTGAATTACAGCCCCGCGTATGCCCAGGGTGTATTCCGTGGGCCACGTCATGTACGCCGGATTCGCACCCCATTCGTTGCGCGTATGAATAACTGTGCTCGTGTCGGTTGCAACCGCACGGCTTCGCAGCTGCCCCGAAACCCACTGGTCCGCCTGCGTCATTTGTGAGTTAATGACGTGCAGTTGCGGGTCAGTAACCGGCTGTTCTTTATTGCTTATGAGGCGGGCGCGCACCTTCTGCGCATCCGTCACCACAGTGGGGGTGATGCCTTGCCGCCCATTTCGCTGAGGGGCTTCCATGTCGATGTGTTCGGCATCTTGCCACTTGCCATCGCGCAGTAACTGCACTTGCACGGACACGCGGGCGCTGCCCGTCCAGGTCACGCCAATCACCGCGGGGTGGCCTGCGGGAATGTCCACGGGCGCAAGGTCAACCGTAGTGCCGCTGGAGGATTGCTGCGGGGCAGTAGCGTCTCCGTCCTCACCCGAGTGTTGTGTCTGCGAGTCGGGCACATCGGCGTCCTCACCCGGCTGTTGTGCGAGCGAGTCGAGCGCGTTCGTGGTGGCATCAGTGTTGTCGATGTCGTCAGAAATCCGCACGGGCGGGATGCCTGCAGCTGGTCCCTCATCGGAATCTGTGGCGAAACTGGCGGGCGCAAAACCCCACCCGGCCACGGTCAAAACGGTGGTGGTGAAAACACTGACGATGGCCAGCAGCCTGCGGCGGAACGTGGAGGAGCGGGACATTGATTAACCTTCCGAATAAGAGGATGAACCCAACTGCGAGACTACTGGGACACGAGTTTTAACCCAGCCACGCAGGCGACGATACCGAGTATAAGGAGGATTTTGATTACGGACACGGGTTCAGCGCCCGTAGTGAACGCGTACAGGGCGGTGGTGGCGGCGCCAACTCCGACCCAGGCGGCGTAGCCGGTGCCGACGGGGATTTCGCGTAGTGCCCACCCGAGTCCACCCATGGAAACGACCATTCCGAGTATAAACAGTGCAATCGGCCCCGGGGTTGATAGTCCTTCGATTTTTGACAGTGCAACGGCCCACACGGCTTCAAACATGCCGGAGATAACCAGTACTAGCCAGTGCATGCAACCTCCTTTAGGGTCTGGGCGCGCACCTGGTTGAGCGTGCGCGCCGTTAACCATCTGAAGACGTTCAGTACAGCACTTCGTCTTTCGCCGTGGTTTTCGCGTGAATTTCTTCCAGTTTAGCTGGGTCCAGTTCGGGTACCGCCACGTGGCTGATGAGGGGGTGGAATGGGCGGTCGTCGTGCTCGCCGCGGCCCCGCAGGGCTTCGGTCATTTTCTCACCCGGTCGCATGCCGGTGAACACGATGGGTACGTCTTTGTGGCTCTTCGCGATCAGGCCTTTGGCGATGTCTAGGATTTTCACGGGTTCACCCATGTCTAGTACGAGCACTTCACCGGGCCGGCCGATTGCCCCCGCTTGGATTACGAGGGTGCAGGCCTCGGGGATGGTCATGAAGTAGCGTTCCACTTCCGGGTGGGTGACGGTCACGGGCCCACCTTTGTCGATTTGCTTACGGAATGTCCACAGCATGGAACCGCGGGAGCCAAGCACGTTACCGAACCGGACGGACACGAGGCGGGTGCTGGAGCGGTGCGAATAATACGACACGATTTCTTCGGCAACGCGTTTGGTGCGCCCCAGCACAGAAGTGGGGTCGGCAGCTTTATCGGTGGAGATGTTAACGAAAGTTTCTACGTTGAAGTCGTCGGCTAGTTCCACCAGGTTTTTGGTGCCCAGTACGTTCGTTTTCCACCCTTCTTCCGGGTATTGTTCCAGCATCGGCAGGTGCTTGAGGGCAGCCGTGTGGAACACTACTTGCGGGCGGTGTTGGGCGAAGATTCTCCGTAGCGCGGCCTTGTCCCGAATGGAGCACAGCACCATGTCTGGGGTGTCTAGCAGGCCTTTGCCGTATAGTTCCAGCTGCATTGCGTGCAGAGCAGATTCGTCCCGGTCCAGTAGCACGAGTTCGCGCGGACCTAGCGCGTTTACTTGCCGGCAAATTTCCGAGCCGATGGATCCGCCCGCCCCGGTTACCATCACCGTTTTCCCTGTGAGGTACCCCGCCACTTCCGTCAGGTTCGTTTTAACTTGACGCCGGCCCAGCAGGTCGGTCACGTCGATTTCACGGATGTCGTTGAGGTCTATTTTGGAGCCAAGCAGGGAGGACACCGGGGGGATGGTCATCATCGTTAAGCCCGCTTGGTCGCAGATTTGGGAGTATTCGCGCGCAGTATTGGAGGGGGCGTTGTTGATGCAGTAAACGACGGTGGACACTCCGTGTTTGCGTGCCACGTCGGGCAGGTCAGCGCGTTTACCGAGTACGCGCACGCCTTCTAACCGCAGGTTTTGTTTGGATTCGGAGTCGTCGATGAGGCCCACTGCGTTGAACCGCGCGTGTTCGTCTAGCCGCAGTTGGCGCAGCAGTTGCTGGGCGGCGATGCCCGCACCGATAACCAGAACTGGTTCGGGGTCGGCGTCACTGTGCCGGGTGAGAGTTTTGTAGGCGCGCCACAGGGTGCGGGCGGCAGCCATGAGTAGTAGTGCGAGTGGGGGAGTGGAGACGGCGACGGCACCGGAGAGGAATTCGCCGGGGTACAGCAGGGTAGACAGGGCGCCGGCAACGGAGGATCCGACTGCGAGGAATGCGAGCGCCACCATTTCTTCGAACGTGCCGATCCAGTAGCGGTTGCGGTATTGCTTAGTGATGAACCCAACTAACCATTGCACGGCGATGGTTACGCCCGTGTACATGATTACGGCGTTGCGGTCTAATGCGGAAAGGCTGAAGCTGAACCGAAGAGCGGTGATCGCAACCGCTGCGAGTATCCAACATAATGCGTCTGAGGTCGCCAAAGTGGCACGTCGCAGCCATGTCGAGATACTCATCGTCCCCCCGGTTTGTGAACAGGTGTAAATGTAACAGTTTAGATACTACCCGTCGCGGTGGCTTGATTGTACGACCAACTTGGGTGGTGCGTGACAGGGGCCACGGAGGGCGGGGTCGGCATTAAGATGGGAAGCATGGTTGATAAAAAGCGTGTGCCGCAGCAGCAAGACCGGATGTCGGTTTCGTTTTCCCCTCCTGATATTTCCCCTGAGGACATTGACGCGGTGGTGGATGTGCTCCGTTCGGGGTGGATTACGTCTGGCCCGGTGGGCGAGCGTTTTCGCGACGCGTTATCGAACTATTGTGGCAGCGCGGACACGGTTTTGACGAACTCGGCGACCGCGGCTTTAGAAACCGCGTTGCGGGCCCTGGGGGTAGGCCCGGGCGATGAGGTGGTGGTGCCGGCCTACACGTACACTGCGTCTGCATCAGTGGTTGCCCACACCGGGGCGACGATCCGGATGGTTGACGTGCAGCCGGGAAGATTTGTGCCGTCGCCGCAGCAGTGGGCGCAGGCGATTACGGAGCGCACGAAAGCGATCATTCCCGTTGATCTAGCGGGCTACCCGGTAGATACGGCGGAATTGTTTGAGGTTCTTGAGTCGCATCGACACCTGTTTAAACCCGCTAGTGACTTGCAGGAGGCTTTGGGTCGGGCCGCAGTGATTGTCGACGGGGCGCACTCGTTGGGGGCACGGCGCGACGGTAAACGTGCGGGCGCGCTGGGGGACTTCACGGCGTTCAGCTTTCACGCGGTTAAGAACCTCACCACAGCAGAGGGTGGGGCGCTAACGTGGCGCAAAGAACTTCCGGTGGGGCCGGAGCTAACGCGGCATGTGCAACAACTGATTTTGCATGGGCAAACCAAAACCGCACTCGAAAAATCGCGGGGAGCCTCGTGGGAATACGATATTGCGTTCCCCGGCTACAAAATGAACATGCCGGACATAACCGCGGCCCTGGGACTGTCGCAACTGGGGCGGTATGAGCAAATTCTGCGGCGGCGCGCGGACCTCATAAAACAATACGACACCGGCTTAAATGGACTGCCCTGCACGCCGTACGCACACCGCGGGCAAGGTTGGACGTCTTCTGGCCACCTGTATTTGCTGCGTTTAAATGGTAAAGACGAGGCTGCGCGGAACCGTTTTATTGACCAAATGTTTGAACGGGGCGTGGCGACGAACGTGCACTACAAGCCGTTGCCGATGCTCACGGCGTACCGGCAGCTGGGGTTCGGCATCGCCCACTACCCGAACGCGTATGCGCAATACGCGAACGAGGTAACCTTGCCTTTACACACGCGGCTGACGGACGCGCAAGTTCAATACGTAGTGGAATGCGTTAGGGAAATAATTTAAGCCTGAGGGCGTGCGCGCGCCCGCGGACCGGGTGAGTGGTTGCCGCTCGCGTTGGGAGCGGATCGGCGCGGTAAGCTCCCGCGGTGAATCGCACCGCTGGGTACGGATTGCACGTGAGGCTCGGAGTGGATAGAGGGGGAAGCGGGACTATGGATTGTCCAACGATTAGCATCGGGATCATAGCGTTGAATGAACGCGCGTATTTGCCGGACTTGCTGACTGATATTGCGCGGCAAGACTATCCGGCGGAGCGGATCGAACTGGTCCTCGTGGATTCAGGTTCGACCGATGGCACCCGCGAGCTGATGCACCGCGTTGCGCGCAAACATTCGTATTCGAACGTGATCGTGGCGGATAACCCCGGACGCATTCAAGCGTGCGGGTGGAACGTGTTTTTACGCCGCTTCACCGGTGAGGTAGCGGTGCGAGTCGATGCGCACGCGCGTATCGCACCGAATTTCTTATCCGCCATCGCCGCAGTACTGGCCGAAGGTGAGGACGTGGTCGGTGGCCCGCGCCCAGCGATCGTACCTGACGACGCGGGAGAGTGGGAGCACGTGTTGTTGAAAGCAGAAACGTCCGTGTTCGGATCTTCCCCGGCGAACTACCGCGGGGACACGCGCGAATCGAATGGGAAACCGCAGCACAAGCAGTACGTGAATTCCCTGTTTCACGGCGCGTACCGGCGGGAAGTGGTGGAAAAAGTAGGGTTCGCAAACGAAGCTCTGGTGCGCACCGAGGACAACGATTTTTACTACCGGGTCCGCCAGGCGGGCTACCGGCTGCGGTTTGACCCGCGGATCCGCTCTTACCAACTGATCCGCCCGAACCTGCGGGCCATGGTGAAGCAAAAATACGGCAACGGCTACTGGATCGGCCGCACCCTGTTCATCCAACCCGGATCTGTGGGCAAACACCACTTGGTACCGCTCGCGTTCGTCACCGCGCTGGGGGTCACCGGCGCTAGAGCGGCGGCGGGGAAACCCGGTTGGTTTTCCGCTGTGACAGGTTCGTACGCAGCCGCCGACGCCCTCATGAGCGCGTCCGCACAACCGGGTGACGCCAAAACCGCAGTCACTCTCGCGGGGATTTTCCCACTGCTGCACGTGGCGTACGGCGCAGGTACCCTCGTGGGAATTGCGCGCGGAAGCGTGCAGTACCTGCAGTGCAGACTCTGTAAAGATGAGCGGTAGCCGTCAATTAGTCAACAGTTACGTCGCCGTAAAATGCCGTAAGTCCATATAAATGTACGTCAGCTCGCTGCTCAGGAGGTTCCCGTGCCCCGTTTTTCCGTGATCATTCCCTACTACAACGGTTCTGCGCACCTACCCACCTTGGTGCGCACCCTCGAACCCCATGACGTGGAGGTGATTGTCGTTGACGATGCCTCTACGCGCCGGCACGCGCAGAACCTCAAGCACGTCGCAGAAAAACACGGGTGGATACGCCTGCGGCAACCAAAAAACCAAGGACCCGGCCCCGCGCGTAACCGCGCGATCCAAGCAGCCACCGGGGAATACCTGATTTTCCTGGACGCCGACGATCAACTTGCCCCCTCAATAACCCAACAACTGGAACGAGTCGTGGCTGCCCACGAACCCGACATCATTGCCTACGACCTGCACGCAGTGACCCCGAAAACGGACTTCACCTACCCCATGGTCGCCGGTGAGCAAGCGGGCTGGGTGGAGCCGAGTGCCGCGCTTGCACTAATCATGGGCATAACTTCGGGTAAATGCTACCGGCGCGAACTTGTGACCGAAAACGACCTGCGGTTCGCACCGTTGCGCCGCCACGAAGACACGGTCTTCACAAAAACGGCGTGTGCGCGAGCAGAAAAAATCTACTACCTACCCGAACCCCTGTACCAGTACTCCGTGGACCCCGGATCCCTATCTGCGCGCAACCGGGCGATAACAATTGAGAACTCGTTCGCGGCCTTCAGTTTTATTGCCCAGCACGTTGGGGACCGTTACCCGGACGCGTTGGAATACGTTTACATTCAAGAAGTGATCATGTCGTGCGTGATGCAGGTGAACCGGGCGCGGCTTAGCGGGCAGAAAATGCGGACGCTATTTGACAAGTTTGAGGCCCAATACCCGCACTGGAGCAGCAACCCGTTCTTGCGCTCGCGGGCACCACTGCGGTATCAACTAATGGCACAGCTGGTGCACCACCGCAGTACTTGCGGTCTGAGGGCACTGATGCTTGCCGACGCCGCTGCCCGCAAAATCCGCGGCGTTAACTAACGGTTGTACCCGTGTTCTGGCCTTGTTTTGCACACATGGTGGCTGCATTCACCTCCGGGCGACGCTCCCCATGCGCGCTGCCAGGGCAGGGCTTACTTCATGATTAGTTCAACCAGGATGTTGATTGAGTTCAGGATCGACTGACCCTTACCCCGCGAATAATCCGTGTACCGAATGTGCGTGGGCATCTCTTTCCACTTCAAGCCGGTGCCAAGCAGCGCGTACACAATCTCGGTTGCGTGCGCCATCCGGTTTTGCTTCAAATTCACCTGCATCGCCGCATCCCTGCGGATCGCACGCAGCCCATTGTGCGCATCCGTTAACACCGCCCCGGTGCGCAAACGCGTGATGAACGCTACGAAACGAAGCATAATGCGCTTAATGAGCCCAGCCTCAAGCTTGCCACCCAAAAAACGGGACCCGAACACGAACCCTAAATCTTCCTTCTCAGCAGCCTGCACCATCGCAAGCGCATCGTTCACATCGTGCTGACCATCCGCGTCAAACGTCACCAAGTACCGGCCATCAGTTTGAGTGAGGAAAAAATCAATCCCCGTTTGCAACGCCGCTCCCTGCCCCAAGTTAACCGGGTGGGTAGCCACGTAAGCACCCGCAGCATGAGCCTCCTGGGCAGAATTGTCGCGCGAACCATCATCTACGCAAATAATGTTCGGAAAAGTACGCTTGGCTTCTTCAATTACGTTCCTAATTACTGTGCCCTCGTTGTAAAGGGGAATAACTAACCACGTTTTATCTACCAAGCTCATGCTCCTCATTGTGCCATGAAAAACCCGTAATCCACGCATTCGAAGTGTGATCCACATCGATTTCCAAGCAAACCCGTGGGCGGGTAAACTCGAAGCAGTCAACATAAAGGGAGACGTATGGCAACGGTTGTTAGTAGTGCTGACGTATCTGCAGACGCCCAGTTGGGTGACGGCGTTAAAGTTTGGCACCTCGCGCAAGTTAGAGAACACGCGCAGTTAGGTGAAAACTGCATCATAGGCAGAGGCGCCTATATTGGTGAGGGCGTGCGGATGGGCAATAACTGCAAAGTTCAAAACTACGCCCTCGTGTACGAACCCGCTGTGATCGAAGATGGGGTGTTCATCGGACCGGCCGTGGTACTCACTAACGACCACTTTCCCCGTGCCGTAAACCCCGACGGCACCATCAAATCCGCGTCCGACTGGGACAGCGTGGGAGTGACCATCAAAGAAGGAGCCGCCATTGGGGCGCGCAGCGTATGCGTCGCCCCCGTGACCATTGGCCGTTGGGCCACCGTAGCAGCCGGAGCGGTAGTGACGCGCGACGTGCCCGACTTCGCACTGGTAGCTGGTGTGCCCGCAAAAAGAATCGGTTGGGTCGGAAAAGCTGGAGCGCGATTAGAAGACCGCGGTGACGGCGTGTTCGTCTGCCCGCAGACCGGTTCGCGATACCGTGAAGTAAACGAAGATCAACTGAAAGAGGAAAACTCTAATGAGTGACATGATTCCCGCTGCTCACCCCCTGATTGGTGAGGATGAGATTGAGGCAGTTTCCGAGGTACTGCGTTCCGGCATGGTTGCGCAAGGACCTCAGGTGGCAGCGTTTGAAGAAGAATTCTCTAACCAAATGGTTTCGGGTGCGCACAGTGTAGCGGTGAACTCCGGTACCTCCGCGCTTCACATTGGGTTGCTCGCCAGCGGAATCGGCCCAGGGGACGAAGTGATCGTTCCGTCTTTCACGTTCGCTGGTACCGGTAACTCGGTTGCCATCACGGGTGCCTCCCCGGTGTTTGCGGACATTGAACTCGACTACTACTGCCTGGATCCGCAGGCGGTTGAAGCGGCAATCACCCCGAAGACGCGCGGCATCATGCCGGTGCACCTGTACGGGCACCCCGCGAATATGCCGGCTTTGAAAGAAATCGCGCAAAAACACGACCTCATGCTGTTTGAAGACGCAGCCCAAGCCCACGGCGCGGGAATTGACGGGCAGAAAGTAGGTACGTTCGGTACGTTTGGCGCGTTCTCGTTCTACCCCACTAAGAACATGACGTCCGGTGAGGGCGGGATGATCACTACGGGTGATGACGAACTGGCGCGCAAAGCCCGGCTGATCCGCAACCAGGGGATGGAAAAGCGCTACGCGAACGAACTCGTGGGCCTTAACAACCGGATGACGGACATTCACGCGGCAATCGGGCGGACGCAGCTGAAGAAGGTGGAAGCGTGGACGAAGAAGCGGCAAGAAAACGCTGCATTCCTCACGCAGAACCTGGAAGGCGTAGTGACCCCCAAGGTGGCGCCGGGCGCGGAACACGTTTACCACCAGTACACGATCCGCGTGGAAGACACGGACCGGGATCGGTTCATGGAGGCGCTGCGTGATGAATACCAGATCGGCTCCGGCGTGTACTACCCGATTCCAAACCACCGCCTCCCCTCGTTGGCTCCGTACGCCCCGAACCTTGAGCTGCCCGCCACGGAAGAAGCAGCGAAGCACGTGGTGTCCCTGCCGGTTTACCCCTCGCTCACACAAGAAGAGCTTGACCGCATCGTCACCGCGGTGAACGCGCTCGCTAAGGCAGGTGCGTAATGACTAAGCTGCGCGTAGGTGTACTCGGCCTGGGGTCGATGGGCCGCCATCACGTTCGGAACGTGCGTGAAAATGATGACGTCGACTTGGTGGCAATTGCAGATCCTAACGGCGACAGGTTCGAAGTTGCCCAGGGGATGGAAGTGCTTTCGGGCGTAGACGAAATGATCGACGCGGGTATTAACGCGGCGATCGTTGCGGTGCCAACTGTTTATCACCATGAGGCTGCGTTGAAACTCGCACAGGCCGGGGTGCACACGATGGTGGAAAAACCCCTGGCGGCGTCCCTGGAGCAGGGCACGGAAGTGGTGGAAGCGTTTGAGGAAGCCGGCCTGGTGGGCGCGGTTGGGTACGTGGAACGCTGCAACCCCGCACTGCTGGAAATGCGGCGCCTACTGTCTGAGAACTTTCTGGGGGAGATCTACCAGATTTCTACCCGGCGCCAGTCACCATTCCCCGCGCGGATTTCTGACGTTGGGGTAGTTAAGGACCTGGCGACCCACGACGTAGACTTAACCGCTTGGGTTGCGGGTTCACCCTACAAGTCCGTGTATGCGCAAACTTCGTACCGTTCTGGCCGCGAGTTTGAAGACATGGTGACCGCGTCCGCACGGCTAGAAAACGGTGTGCTCGTGTCGCACCTGGTTAACTGGCTGACTCCGTTTAAAGACCGGATGACGATTGTTACCGGTGAGCGGGGCGCGCTGGTGGCGGACACGGCGATGAGTGACCTGACGTTCTACGAGAACGGTAAGTTCCCCCTCGAGTGGGAGCAGATCGCTGCGTTCCGCGGTGTTTCCGAAGGCGTGGTAACCCGGTTCGCGTTGATTAAACGCGAACCACTGCGGGTGGAGCACGAACACTTCTTTGACGCGATCCAAAATGGTGGGTCCGAGCACGTGTCGATGCGTGAGGGGCTGCAAACCATGCGGGTTGTGGAAGCGGTGTTGCGTTCCGCAGAGTCGGGTGAAGCGGTTCAACTCTAAGTGTTCACGCGGATAAAAGAATACGTAAAAACGGTGAGTGAATCCTCACCGTTTTTACGTCACGTCCTCACCCTGGTTTCTGGTACCGCTATCGGCCAGGTAATCGTGTTCTTAATGATGATGATCATCACCCGGATGTACGGCAGCCAAGCGGTTGGGGAACTTGCCTTGTTCAACTCCTTCGTGGGCATCATCGTTGCGGTAGGTGCGGGCCGCTACGACATGGCATTGATGCTGGAGCACGATGATCGCAACGCGAAGGTCATGCTGCTGCTAGCGTTGCGGCTGCTGGCGTTCTCCGCGGCGGTCGCGACGTTGGTTTTGGTGCTGGCGCGCCCACTTTTGGCTCAGCATTTTACGCCCGCGCTGTCGCGCATGATACCCCTGGTGGGCGTCGCGGCTTTCTTGCTGGGTGGGATGGCTGCGATCCAGTTTTGGTTTAACCGCAAAACTGAGTACAAGACCATCGCTTTGAATCGTCTGAACCAGCAGGTGGGGTCTACGGGAAGCCAAGTAGCCGTGGGGGCCGTGGGGTTCCGTGGTCTGCCCGGTATGGTCACTGGATTAATTGCGGGCTACGCGATCGCGTTCACGTCGATTATGGTGCGGGCAAAGGATTTTCGCCGGCTCGACACGAAGGGTGCGGATTCAATGCGTACGCTTGCGCGTAAGCACTGGAAGATGCCGGTGTTGAACGGGCCGAACGCGCTGGTGGATGCGCTGCGGTTAAATGGTATTAACTTACTGATCGGGATGGCGGACGCGTCGGCATTGGGTCAGTACGACATTGCTAACCGCGTGGTGAACGTGCCGGTGATCTTAATTAACTCCGCGGTTTCGCAAGTGTTCTTCCAAAAACTTTCGCTGGTTAAACCGGGGGACATGTACCGCGAGGTGAAGAACGCGGTGGTGCGATCCATCAAGATTGGAGTGCTACCGTTCGCTGCCCTGTACGTGGTGGCGCCCTGGTTGCTGCCATTCGTGTTTGGTTCGCAGTGGGCAGATTCGGGGTATTACGCGCAGGCACTGATTCCGGGGGTGGCGATGCTGCTGATCACCTCCCCGATTTCAACGATGTTCGTGGTCACCGGGACCCAGCACTGGCTACTTGGTTTCGCCGTATTCTATGCGGCGGCTCCACTGGCTTGGCTGTGGTTCTCTCCGTTCGAACTGCTGCCCACGGTTTACGGTTTGGGTGCCGTCCTGTTCGTGTGCCTTGTGATCATGACGACCATGTCGCTTATCGCCGCTAAACGCTACGACCGTAAGGGAACTGACGCGCAGTAGTTAGTGCCCGGCAAGTTCCTGGTACAGCTGCTGGTATTGGCGGGCAATGGTGTGGGGTTCGAACCGGTCACCTACGGTTGCGGCGATTTCTTGGGCGCTGAGGTTCTGGGTGCGCCGGTGGACGTCTTCGATCGCGTCCGCGTATGCCACCGGGTCTTGAACCGGTACGGTTGCGCCCACGCGCGGGTCAATGTACTCACCTTGACCACCGTTCGCACCCACCACCAGGGGCCGGCCGTTAACAATCGATTCCGCTGCGGCCACAAAGAAGTTATCGGCCCGAGTGGGGCCAAAGAACATGTCCGCCTCCCCGAGGGCAACCCGCACTTCAGCAGGCGATTTAGTGCCCGGGAAGGTGGCGTTCACACCGAGTTCCTTAACGAGCTGTTGCGCCGATTCCCTCAAGGGGCCTTCTCCAAGCCACGTTAACGACACCGCATGCCCGCGATCTTGCAGTACCTTCAGTGTTTTTACCGCGACAATCGGGTCTTTGCGTTCAATCAACGCGCCCGTGCAGATCAGTCGCAAGTCTTTCGGATCAGGCCGGCGCGGCATCAACCGGGTTGGTGAAGGCACCTGGCACGGAATAATCTCAATGCGTTTACTGCGCGCTGGGCTGATTGCGTCCGCTAAGAACTGGCATACGGAAACCGTTACGTCCGGCAGTGCGGACATCTTCAACAGGTACGGCAGCAGTTTCTGTTCGCGCTCACTCAGGGTACTGGGCGTAGTTATGGCAGACCAGTGCTCGGTATGCACCCACGGCTGCTTCGGGCGTTTGAAAACAAACGGTTCGATTGCGCTCAGGGCTTGCGTGTGCACGATGTCCGCTCCCTCAAGATAAGGGGTGAGCGAAGCTCGGGCCCGCACCATATCCACCGGGTTCTTAGTAGACATCGGGATTCGGATAGTGCGGATCCCCTCAACGTAGGTTTGTCGCACGCCATCGTCCTCATGCGGAGGAACTAGATGCAACACCAGAATATCCAAGCCCGCACGCTGGAACGCGGTGGCATCTTTCAACACGAACGAACCAGAAACGGGATTGACCCGGGTTGGAAACCATGGCGTGACAATAGCGATACGCAACTGCATCCTCCAGCGGATATCAAAAGACTACGAAGCGTTTATAGACTACCATGCTGATGAGGGACAATTTGGGCGCAACCATAAGAGGGGAAGCATGAATCAGCTAGTTCTGGTGCTTACAGATTTTTTTCCGTACGAAGTAGGAGAAGAGTTCTTTGAGCAAGAAATAGGGTACTTAGCTGATGCGGTTGATGAGGTACTGTGCGTGCCCATGCGGGCGCACAAACCCGACCGGCAAACCCGCGCCCTACCAAAGAACGCAAGTGCGGTACTGCCAGGTCGACCGTTCAGCGACAACAAGTGGGTTACCGCTGGCGCGTACTTGCCGAAACTCATGGCCACGTGCCCGGAACTAGTGGACTGGAGTAACTGGCGTAAACCTGAATGGATCATGATGGATATCCGATTCGGCACCCACGCTTTAGAGGTCTACGAGCGGGTGTCGAAAGCGCTTAAAGACAAGGATTTCTCACAGTACTCATCCGTAGTGCTGTACTCCTACTGGTTCTACACGGGCGTGGCCGTAGCGCAGCAGCTCAAAGAGAATGAGTTCAAAGGGATTCCGGTTACGATCATGTCGCGCGCCCACGCCTACGATGTGGACGAAGACGATTCGCCCCGTGGTTACCTACCCGCCCGCCCGTATTTAATGCAGGTGGTTAACCGGGTGTGTGCGATTTCAAATTATTCTGAGGAGATTTTGAAACGGCGCGTTCCCCAACTGGCCCACAAAGTTGCGGTGCGTCGGCTGGGGGTTCCGCAAGGACGGCGGGTACGCCGCACCCGTAAACCCCCGTTTTGGATAGTCAGCTGCTCGCACCTGGCTGATTACAAGCGTATTGAGCTGCTCATTGAGTCGCTCGCGGTGCTGGAAAGCTGGGGGTACCGTTTCCGGTGGACGCACGTGGGGGAGCGGGACCACGAGAAGATTGCGGCTAAGCAGGCGTTGGTGAAAGAACTGGGGATCCGCAACGAGGTGGAGTTCACCGGTTACATTCCTAACGAGCAGGCGCGCGCCCTTTATGCAAATCCGGATATGAGCTTGTTCGTGAACTCTTCGACCGGCGAGGGTGTGCCCGTTTCGATTATGGAGGCGCAGGCTTATGGACTGCCAGTGGTGGCGACCTCTTCGGGTGGTACCGCGGAGATCGTGCACGATCAGAGTAACGGGGTTGTGGTCCCGGTTGATTGCACTGCAGAGGATTTTGCGCAGGCGATGCGCCAGGTTATCGATAGTGATGATGAGCAGTATCAAAGCATGTGCATCGCTGCGCACGACACGTGGGATGCGATGTCGAACGCTAAACGGCAGTACCGGTGGATGGCTAACGACATTGCTAACCGGCTGAGGCAAACCGCGAAGTAATGCGAGACAAACCGCGAACTAACGTTAGTAGCATGGCGCGTGAAATGCGACACTTGTGGTAGCAAATTGAGGGGATTTTCGTTCATGGACTTATAAAATTACGTCCATGACATATCCAGATGTGGTACTTGCGTATCGATACAGTTCCGGCAGTTTCGAGGTCCGACTCGCAGCCGCCGGGTGGCGCAAGATTGAGGGCACTGATTCGCAAGGTAACGCCTACACGCTGTTTTGGCGCTCTAACTACCACAACGTTGCGCCGCAGGGGTTTTCGATAGAACAACTGCAACGCTGGGCGACGCGGCAAACCGGGATGTTCGCCGCCGTAGTGGTTTGCGCAAACGAGGTCGCGATAGTGACGAACCGGTCGCGCGCGTACTCTGTGCTGTTTGCCCACGCCGCAGGTAAGTGGGTGATTGCCGACCGGCCTGAGCCGCTGCAAAATGAGTTTGGGCTCAACGCGTTGAACCGCGCTGCTGCAGCGGAGTTTGCGCACACCAGCTTCGTTGTTGGCACCGACACGTTGCTGCAGGGCGTGAGTGCGGCGCCAGCGGGCAGCGTGATTACCCTCAGGCCAAAAAATGGGAAAGATAGCGGGGAAGGGACGGTAGAAATCCGTCCCTACCACATGCACGGTTACGGACCTGAGGAGGTTACGGACCCCGTGCAGATGTCCCAAACGATGAAGCGGGCGCTGGAAGTGGTGCTGCGCCGCACGATGGAGTATGCGGATGGGCGGCAGTTGCTGATTCCGCTTTCGGGTGGGATTGATTCGCGGCTGCTGGTGGCGTTACTGAGCCGGGCGAAATACCCGAATCTGCGCGCGTTTACGTACGGTAAAACGGGTAGTAGCGAGGTCGCGATTTCGCGGCAAGTAGCGGACCGTTTTGGCGTGAGTTGGGTTGGTATCGATTTGGATCCGCGTGAGGTTCGCCGAAGCTGGGCTGGGAGCGAGGCGAAACGGTTTGTTGAGTACTGTTGGGACGCGCAGGCGCTGCCGCATATTCAGGATTGGTATGCGCTGTCGCAGCTAAGGGCGCGTGGTCTGGTGGATGAGGATGCGGTGGTTTTGCCGGGGCACACGGTGGTGGGCGTGTGGCACGATGAGCTAAGTGAAACCCGTTTGGGAGAGCGGGTGGATACGCCTACGGGGGAGCTGGTGGAGATCATTAGCCGGCACCACTATATGCTGCGGGGCGAACCCTTGTTTGGCGCCAGGTGTGGGTATTCGAAGGCGAAGATTGAGCGCTTTATTGAGGACTACCGCGCGTTCGCTAGCGTGCCGAGCCGAGTTAATATTGTGGAAGCATTTGATGTGTTGAACCGGCAGTCGAAGTACATTAATAACTCCATGCGGGCGTACGAGTTTTTTGGCTACGGTTGGGATCTGCCGATGTGCGATGTGGAAATGTGGCAGGTGTGGAACCAGGCGGGGGCGGTGTTTCGCGATAATGCGCGCACGTGGTACCGCGAGTTTACGGATGCGCTTGTGGCGGATGAACCTGTGGAAGGCGTGTTTGGAGGGCGTCAGACGCAGGCGTGGGCGCAAGAGCAGCTGAAGTATCAGGGTGCGCCAGTAGATCGGATTCCCCCGGCTTTGCGCCGCGTGCTGATTCCGTTGCTGATCAAGATTGGTCTGCGCCACAAGCTCAACCGGATGTCCAGTGTTGTGACGGAGATGCGTCACCCAATGGCGTTCGAAGCGCTGTGCGGAAATCTGTCGCAACGTGAGATTGGCCTCCGTCTGTTGGGTGGGATGCGTCAGATTGGCCTTTATTGCGAGCTGTTTTTGGATAATCAGTGGAATCAAGCAAATGTGGTGCCTCCGCTACGGTAGGTGATGGGGGCAGGTAGAGTGCTAGACTCGGCTAAGTTGTATCCACTTTGTGTTCAGCTGGTGTACCGCGCGACGAATTGAAGGGATCTGTCCATGCCTGCCTGCGTATTTCATACGCCCTATGCTCTTGAGCCGGAACGGGTTTCTGCATCAGCTATCCGCCCTATTAAGATGCGTAATGCGTTGGAAGAAGCGGGGTACAAAGTATTTGAGATTACTGGCCACGCGCGTGAGCGGCGGGCGCGGTTGCGGTATTTGCGTGAGCACATGGATAACGGTTTGCGCATTGATTTTGTTTACAGTGAGAACGCGACGATTCCACCGTCCATTACGGAACCGAAGCACCTGCCGGTGTATTTGGGGTTGGATCGGGCAATTTTTCGTTTTTTCCACCAGCAGGGCGTGCCGGTAGGGGTTTTTTACCGCGATATTTATTGGAAGTTCGATTCTTTGTGGCGCAGCCAGGTGGGAGCGTTGGCGTGGCCGCTGACCAAGTTGTATCAGCACGAGGTAGCTACGTATAACAAGTATGCGGATGTGGTGTATTTGCCAAGCCGGCGCATGGAAGCGTTTGTGCCTGAGTTGCACGCTACCACCTTGGAGTTACCGCCGGGCGGGCAGCTGCGTGGAGATGGCCAGGTGCCGGCGCATTTTAATGTTTTTTACACGGGTAGTATTACCGGGCAGTACCGGTTGAAGCCACTTACCCAAGCGGTAGCAGATTTGCCTGAGGTCCGAGCAACTCTGTGTGTTCCGCGCAATCAGTGGAACGAGCATGGGCATGAGTACCCGGCTTGTGAGCGCATTCAGGTGTCGCATGCGTCTGGCGATGGGTTGGACCCGCTATATGATGCTGCGTCTGTTGCGTTCGTGGGGTTGGATTCGCAGTACGGTAGTTTTGCGCAGCCGGTAAAGTTTTATGAGTATTTGGCTGCGGGTAAGCCGGTGGTTGCGAACACGGGAACACTGGTTGCGGAACTGGTTGAGCAGATGAATGTGGGGTGGGTTGTGAACAATGAAGTGGCTGATTTGAAACGGTTGTTGGCCCGCCTGCAGTCTGATCCGCAGGAGGTTAAGGCGGCGACGCAGCGGGTGCTGGCGTTGCGGCACCAGCATACGTGGGTTGCGCGTGCTCGGCAGGTGGCGCGCGACCTGATGGGAGGGGCAGCATGATCGCTTACGTGGCTTCGCGGATTTTTATGCCAGAACCAGCAGCAGCGTCGTTTCGACTAAAAGCCTTAGCTGACGCCTTGTCAGAAAAATGTGTTACGCGGGTTTTAACCACCAGAACTGAATCTGAAGCCGAGGAACAGGCTTTTGACGCGAGCGTCCCCTTCGAGGTCAAACGTTTCCCAGTTTTGCGCGATAAGACGGGTTACGTGCGCGGGTACCTGCAGTACATGTCGTTCGACATTCCACTGTTTTTCCGCCTTCTGGGCCTCCCCTCGGATGCCGTGGTGGTAAATGAGCCGCCACCAACCACGGGGGTGGTTACCGCTGCCGCTGCGCTTTTGAAGCGCTTCCGGCACGTGTATTACGCGGCAGATATTTGGTCTGACGCTTCCGAGTCCACCGGGGTGCCACCGATTGTGGTGCGCGCGGTTCGGGCAATGGAATCTTTCGCGATGCGACGGGCAGATGCAGTAATCGCGGTGAGTGATGGCGTGGCCCAGCGTTGCCGTGAACTGGGGGCAAAGCGGGTTGTAGTGGTCCCCAACGGGGTGGATACGCAGGTATTAACTCCCGAGGGGCCGTGCGGGCCTGTGGACGGCGAGTACTTTATTTACGCTGGCACCACCTCGGAGTGGCAGGGGGCTGACGTTTTTATTCGTGCTGTACGTAAGGTGTGGGAGACTGCTCCGCAAACAAAGGTTGTTTTTGTGGGGCAGGGAGCAGACTGGCAGCATTTGCAAGAGGTGGCTGACGGGGATGAGCGCATCATTTTCCGTGATCTCATGCCGCCGCAGGAAGTGGCGAAGTACTACCGTGGGGCAGTGGGGAACCTAGCGTCTATTAAACCCGGTTTAGGCTACGATTTTGCGTATCCGACTAAGATTTTGGCGGGTTTGGCATGCGGCACTCCCGTTGTGTACGCCGGCCCGGGCCCTGCCGTAGATGATATTGGCCAGTATGATTTGGGGGTTGCGTGCGCCCATGACGTTGAGGCTGTTGCCGATGCAATGCTGCAGGTGATGAATGGTCAGCTAGACCGGTCTCGGTTACATCGGTGGGTGGTGGAACATCGCTCTACGAAGAAGACGGGGTTGGATGCCGCGAAGGTCGTTTTGGAGGCGATGAATGGCTGAGTTGGGCACACTGCTGTGGCTATCGGTTCTTGCAGTGGCGGTAGCGTTCCTACCCGGTGCCCTGTGTGTAAGACTGCTGGGGTTGCGTGGCTTGAGCATGTGGGCGGTAGCGCCGGCGTGGACCGCGGGGCTAACGACCGCGGCCTCACTGGCATTCTCGTTCCTTTCTATCCGCTGGTCACCGGTGTCTTTCGCAGTGTTTTTTGCCGTATCCGTGGTGCTGTGCGGGGCTTTGGGGCTGCTGGTACTCGGGCGTGAGCGGGTGGTACACGGTGCTTTTGCCGGGCACGTGTATGTGCGGATGAGTAGGCGCGACAAGGTATTGTTGACCGCCTTTATTGTGGTGGCGGCGCTATTGATGTGGGTGCCGATCACGTTTGCTTCCGGGCTGGATTTACCACCGCAGCAGAATGATCCGATTTACCACATGTCGGCTGCGCAAGGCATTCTTAACACGGGGGATGCTTCGCCCCTAACCGCGTTCCGTTCCATGTACGGCCTGGGTAGGGCTGCAGCGATTTACCCGGCGGTTTGGCATCAGTTGACGGCGTTGATAGCTACGCCTTCGACGGTGGTGTTGGCTTCGAAAGCAGTGCTTTTGGCCGTGTGCCTCATCTGGCTGGTGACGATGGCTTCGTTAGCACAGGTGGGGCTGCCCCGGTTGTGGGGGGCGCCGTTTTACGTGGTGGGCCTCGCGTCGATTTTGCCGGTGTTTCCCGTGTACTTCTTGGTTACTACCGCGCGGTGGCCGAACGCGTTGGGGCTGGCGATTGTGCCGGGGTTAATTGCGTTTGCGTTAACGTTTTTTAGGGCAATTCGCAGGCCTGAGGATGATCCGAGCCACCACGTACGCGTGTTAATAATTCAAGGTTTGCTGCTGGTGCTAGCGGTTGCGGGTGCGACCGCCGCGTATCCCGCTACGTTCTTCGCGTTGACGGTCACGTTGTCTGCAGGCGTGCTGGTGGGGAATGCGCGCGTTTGGTTTACGTCTTGGACGTTTAAGCAAAAGATTGTGCGTTCGTCTGCGATTGTGATCGGATTGCTGGCGGTGCTCATTGTGCCACTGATGAACACGAGTATTTCGAACATGCTGGAGTATAGCCAGAGCGTGGATTGGCACAATCCGATTTTTAAACTGTGGTCAGCAGTGTCGTTCTTTCCCCGTGGAGGCGGCGGGATCGTCCTCAAGCTGGTTTTGCTGGTAATGGGGGCCGCGATTTTGCTGGGGGTAGTGCTTGCTTGGCGCGCGGGTTACCTCAGGTGGCTTTCGGTGTCTTGGGCGATACTCACGTTGCTGCTGCTCAGCACCATGTTCCCTCTGGGAATCATCTCTATGTACGCCAGCGTGTTCTACGCGTCCACCTACCGGGTTATGCCGATTCTAGCGATCCCATGTTTGCTGTTAGCGGCGCTCACTGTGCACCTGGTTGTTACTGGCAGAGTGGGTGATGGGAAGCTGAGCCGGGCTGTGCGAAGGCGCGTGCAGTTTTCCCCTAAGAAGCCGGTTATTGTGGCTACCTGCGTGCTCATGTTGCTGGGAGCGGGGTTGCATGCACCGAACCGCGTGGCGGATGCGCACACGCTGTACGAACCGGGGCCGGATGATTTGTATGATCTGGCGGATGCGTCTGAGCTGGCGATGATTAAACGGGTTCCCGCTGAGGTGGAACCTGGGTACAAGGTACTGGGGGAGCCATCTAATGGTTCTGTGCTGCTGTATCCGATGGAGAACGTGCCCGTGGTTTATAAGCAGTTGGAGTACTGGTCGGTCTCCCAGCCGGATGAGGAGAACATGTATTTGGCGAACAATTTCTGGCGGATCCACACGGATCCTCGGGTTTGCCATATTTTGAAGAAGTACAAGATCCGCTACTTCTACTCAGATAAGATGAGGCGATTCCCCGTCCCCTCCCAGCTGCGGCGCGGACCTGGAATGTACAACGTTGACCTGTCCAAAGGCTTCACTTTGTTGGATGAGGGTGGGAGCGCTAAGTTCTGGCAGATTGATGCGTGCGGCCGCTGGTAGCGCTAATGCGGTCTCCAATGGGAGCCCCAGCATTGCCGGTGGGAGAGTTTCCGAACGCGCAAGCTGGGAAAGGGGTTACTGCTGCGCGAGGAGTGTTTCGATAACTTTCTGTGCAGCACTGCCGTCCCCGTAGGGGGCAACATCCGTGTACGTGGGGCGTGGGCGCATTGCTGCGGACACGAGGTCGTCACCGGGGTTAACCAGCACGTTCCACCCCAGCTCAACAGTTTCTACCCACTCGGTTTCCGTGCGCACAGTTGTGCATGGAGTTCGCAGTAAGAACGCTTCTTTCTGCAGGCCGCCGGAATCCGTGATCACCCCGCGTGCATGCAGGCACGACGCCACCAGATCGGGGTACGCCAACGGGGGGTGGGAAAGCAAGTGCCCACGTTTAAGCGCCAGCCCATGTTCTTTCGCCTTCGCAACCAGCCGCGGGTGGGCCAACAAAACAACCGGTGCATCCACCCGGGCCAGCGACTCTAACACGGCGTCCAACTGCTCTTTCGAATCCGTGTTGGCAGGCCGGTGAATCGTCGCTAGGAAGTACTCTCCCTCCGAGAAACCGAACTTCTCCATAATTGGTGAGGGCCGGTGCGCCACCGAATCGCGCGTTTCAAACAACACGTCCGTCATCACATCGCCCACCACTTTAGTGCGAGCTGCTAGCCCCTCAGACGCTAAATGCTGCGCAGCCACCTCAGTGGGCGCCAAAAGTAAATCGGAACAGTGGTCAGTAACCACGCGGTTAATCTCCTCGGGCATATCCCGGTTAAAAGACCGCAAACCGGCCTCAAGGTGCGCAACCTTAAAATGCAATTTAACGGCGGAAAGGGAAGCCGCTAACGTTGAGTTCGTATCCCCGTACACCAACACCCAGTCGGGCCGGTGCTTTTCTAAAATGTCGTCCAGCGCCGCCAGCATCGCGCCCGTCTGCTTGCCGTGCGAACCAGACCCAACGCCCAGGTGCTCATCGGGCTTAGGGATCCCCAGATCCTCAAAGAAAACATCTGAAAGCATCGGATCGTAGTGCTGACCCGTGTGAACCACCGTGTGCTCAACACCCGCAGCCGCAGCCGCATGCGCAATCGGAGCTAACTTCACAAACTGAGGGCGCGCCCCCACGACAGACATAAGCTTCATGACTACTAGTTTACACAGCGCAAGAAACAGGCCTGCACGCTACTCAAACCGCACCCGGGCACGACTGAACAGTAATGCCCCGCAACCTAGTCGCAACCATCAATAGGGGGTCTGGTTCGCGGTTGCACAGCCATTTATAATATTGGAAGCTGTAGAATCGATTCAGCACATGAACGATCGGAAGGGTATCAATGCGCGTAGCAGTAGTTGCAATGGGGAAAATCGGCTTACCACTAGCCGTTCAGTTCGCAGAAAGTGGCCAAGAAGTCATCGGTGTGGATGTGAACCAGAAAACCGTCGACACCATTAACGAAGGTAAAGAACCCTTTCCTGGGGAAGCGCACCTGGCAGAAAAACTAGCGCAACTAGTTCCCGCAGGAAAACTGCGCGCAACCACTGACTACGCGGAGGCGATCCCAGACGCAGACGCGGTCGTTATCGTAGTGCCCCTGTTCGTCAACGACGAAACGTGGGAACCAGACTTCAAGTGGATGGACGCAGCCACGAAATCACTGGCTGAACACCTCACGGCAAACACCCTCATCTCATACGAAACCACCCTGCCTGTCGGCACCACGCGGGGACGCTGGAAACCGATGATAGAAGAAATCTCAGGTCTCAAAGAAGGCAGCGATTTCCACCTCGTGTTCTCACCCGAACGCGTACTCACCGGCCGCGTCTTCCAAGATCTGCGCCGCTACCCGAAACTGATTGGCGCACTCACAGAAGAAGGCGCAAAACGCGCGCACGAGTTCTACGAAACCGTGCTCACCTTCGATGAGCGCCCCGACCTACCGCGCGAAAACGGGGTGTGGGACCTGGGGACAGCAGAAGCATCCGAAATGGCTAAGCTTGCCGAAACCACTTACCGCGATGTGAACATCGGGTTAGCGAACCAGTTCGCAGTTTACGCGGACAAAGTAGGGCTCGACGTGAACGCGGTGATCGATGCGTGCAACTCGCAACCTTACTCGCACATCCACCGCCCTGGCATCGCCGTCGGTGGACACTGCATCCCCGTGTACCCGCGGCTGTACCTATCAACCGACCCCGACGCCTCCGTAGTCCGCACCGCCCGCACGTTCAACGCTGGCATGCCCGCCTACGTGGTGGGGCGTGTAGAAGAGCTCCTCGGTGACCTCAAAGGGCAAACCGTGGCTGTACTCGGTGCCTCCTACCGCGGCGGCGTAAAAGAAACCGCGTTCTCCGGTGTTTTTGAAACCGTGAACCAACTGCGTGAACGCGGCGCGAAGGTACTGGTGCACGACCCCATGTGGACCGACGAAGAACTAGCCGGTTTCGGTTGGGACGCCTACCACCTGGGAGAGGAAGTCACTGCCGCGATCGTGCAAGCCGACCACGCGGAATACAAAACCCTCAAACCCAGCGACCTGCCGGGCATTAAACTACTTTTCGACGGCCGCCGCGTAACCGACCCGCAACTGTGGCAAGGTACGCCACGCATCGTGATCGGTGACCGCGTCCCAGAAGAAACTGGCCACCAGGCGTAACCCAAAGCCCGCGCAGCACAAACCCAGGTGGGCGAGCCCTGTCAGCAGACACTGAGCTGCAACAGCTGGCACACCATCCGCGCCACTGGCTGCGCGGGACACAAAACGGCGCTGAGGATACAAAAGAATGCTGAACTGGTTTTCCCTGATACTGCCATTTTTCTTGGCGCTCGTAGTGATTTACGTGCCGGGCGTGATGCTCCTATCCGCGCTCGGCACGCGCCGCTTCAACATGTGGGCATTCGCTCCCGCCGTGTCGATCGCGTGGGTTGCGGGCCTGGCGGTCGCGTTGCCCCTCTTAGACCTACAGTTTTCGTGGCCCCCACTAGTTATCGCCACGCTGGCTGCGTTCGCTGTCCTACATTTCCTGCGGTATATCTTCTTGAGGTTCTTCGCGACCCGGCTGATTTCTCGCCAACCTCAGTCTGGTGAACTCCGCGCTGCGAGTGACTTCCAGTTGGAGACCGGTAGCGCAAGCAAGCGGCCGCGGATCGGCCCGGCCGTATGGGGGACGCTAATCAGCTTCCCATTCGCACTCGGAGCATTCATCGCCGGAATTAAAGACCCGCATCTGCCACCGCAAACTTGGGACGGCATCTTCCACCTGTCCGCAATCCGGTGGATCCTCGAGTCCGGCAACGGATCCACCCGCAACCTCGCCGCCGTGGCAACCATGCTGCAAGAAAACCAGTCCGTCCGCGGCGGCCTCTACCCAGCTGCGTTCCACGACATCGCCGCCCTCATCACCCCGGGCACAGACGTGATCGTCGCAGCAAACGCCCTGTCGCTCATCACCTGCGCGGTCATCTGGCCGATGGCAGCCGCATGCCTCGCGGCGGTACTCGCACCCGGCCGACGGTTCGTACCGGTTGCCGTGGCGCTCGCGGCAACCACGTACTCCACCTTCCCAGAGCTCACCGCCACGCGCGGTACCCTCTGGCCCCTCACCCTGTCGTACGCACTCCTGCCGCTCCTACTGGCGGGCTTAGTACAGCTGTTCCTTGCCGCGCCCCCACGTGCGCTGCGTGTGCGTACAGCTGCCCTGTGCCTCGTCGTCACGCTTGCGATTGGCCTGGCCCACCCGCAGGGCGTGCTGGCAGCGATCGTGCCACTCGTGTTCCTCATGCTATTTGGGACGTTCAAAATCTTGAGGAACTGGCGGCTCTACCACGCGGGTCAATACCTGGTGCTGGGGCTGTGCCTGCTGGGAACAGTCGGGGGGATAGCGCTGATCTACCGGATGCGCCTGTGGGAATGGTTTGCCGAATGGGAATCGCAGCGCATCGTTGAAGGTAATGCGCTGCGCGAACTGGTGAAACTGGGGCTAGACGTGCAAAGCCCCTACCGGATCCCGGCGGTTGCGCTGGGAATTGTGCTGCTCGTTGGCATGGTGGTGTGCGTGCGGCGGTTGCAAACCCTGTGGCTCGTGGCCGCGTGGATTGTGTTCGCCTGGGTATACATCGCGTTGCAAACAGACCAGCTGCCCGGCTACCAACTGGCCGCTTTCTGGTACTACGACCAAGCGCGCCTGGGGGGAATACTCCCGATTTTCGGTGCCGTTATGGCTGGGATCGGGTTAGACGCGCTGCGGCACGTTGGTAAACCCCGGTTCGGGGCGCGTGCGCGCCAGTGGGGGGCGGTTACCACCACAGTCGTGTTTATAATCGCTTCGCTCGGCCTGGGCGTGGCGGAGGCGCAGGCGAAATTTGCGCAGTTCTACCAGTACAAACCCGGGGTGGGGCCAAACTCGCTGGTGAGCGCAGATGAGATCCAGATGATTAAACGCCTGGGCAACAAACTCCAACCCGGTGGCGTGGTTATAGGGGACCCGCGGGCAGGCACTACATTGGTGTACGCACTAACGGGCCAACCCGTGTTGTTCCGTCACCTGGATGGCGCGTGGCAGTACCCGCAGTACTACATCGGCCAGTACTTCGACAAGTTCGGTCACGACGCCCCCCTGTGCGAGCGGATTGCGCAGCACAAGATCAAGTACGTGTACGCCGACAGCTCACACTACTGGATTGGGAAGCAATCCGACGGGCAATTCGACGGGCTAGCCAAGTTCAAACCCGAAGCGTTCCCCGATGCCCTCAAGCTAATAGACAAGGCCGACGGGGCTCGCGTGTTCGAAATCAAAAACTGCCCCGTCCATAAATAACGCGCAAAAAAGTACGTAATGCGGGCGCGGGTACATGTAATGCCAGAATATGTGCGGAACAGGGGGAGCGGCGCTCTATGCAAGTGGGGCACGAGAACGCGCGCGTATCACCGAGGCCAAGCGGCTTATCCAACGAAGCGGTTAATGAACCCTAACCCAAGAGCGTTTGCTTCCAATAGGGCCCGCCGCTTCCACGTCAACGCCCGCACCAGCGGGTTCTCGCGCCACTTCGGATACAGGGTCCGCAGCGTGTCGCGCAGCACCGGCAGTTCGGGGGCGCGCCGATCAATCTCATACACCCGCCGGTAAGTAGCCGCCATCAAATGAACCACCGCTAAAAACTCCGCCTCCAAGTACACGCGTGGATCGTCAAAATCTAACGCGTACTGCGTAAGCATCTTCGCCACCGGAATAATATCCAGGTTCTGCCGCAAATCTGGCGTGTTCATAATCGAACCTACCCGGTTGAAGTACCAGCACAACGGCTTGCGACTCACCCGGATGCCACGCGCCGCCATGGTAAGACGCGGCAGAGTCGCCAGGTCCTCATAAATCAAACCCGGTGGAAAATCCAAGCCAGAACGATCAAACAAACTCCGGGCAATCACCCGCATCCCCACCTGAATATCCAAGTTCACCAACCACGGTGCCTGCGTCACACTTGGGAACCGACGCTTCACATTCGCATGCCCTTCAATTCGATGCCGCTGCGGATGCATATACGTCATAAGCACGCGCTCATCACCCGACAAATCCGCATTCTTCAACACCATCGGGTACGCGAACAATTCCGTGTCCGCCGCCCACCTATCCAGGTCCGCTTTTATTACCTTGAGGGCACCTGGCGCAACCATGTCGTCAGCGTCCACGAACCAAATGAAATCCCCCCGGACTTCACGCAACGCCGTGTTCCGCGCCTTCGACACCCCACCGTTCTTCTGCGTCACCACCCGCAGCCGCCGATCCGCTTCGAACTGCGCGACAATCTGCATCGACCCATCCGTGGAACCATCGTTGACGATCAGGACCTCAACCCAATCGCAGTTGTGTGCCGCCTCAAAAATAGATGACAAACACGCCCGCAGATACTGCTCTTTGTTGTACAGGGGAATCGCAATCGACAACAGGGGAGTATTAACCACAGCAGACTTCCTATATAGGTAGAATCGTTGAGGACAATTGTAGACTACCCGCGTGAGTAGCGGACGGGGACGAAAACACGGTTACGTAAGCGGCAGGCCACGGCGAAACCGCCTCGCTTCGTGAACCGTGGGCAACTGCGGATAGGTGCGGATAGGTGCGCGCCCATTACGGGTGGTTGCTCGCGAGTGGCGGGCGCGTATGCTGGAGAGGTTCAAGAGGAGGGACTAGGTGGGGAAACTCAAACAGAGATTCGCGGGTAGACGCGGCACTCTGGCGAAGAACACGTTCTTCCTGTACATCCTCATATTCTCCAGCTATGTTCTTGGCGCCATCACAATCCCTTACCAAACCAGGGTCATGGGCCCGCAGATTTATGGCAAACTCAACTGGGCGATAGCGACCATGGCGTACTTTGCGCTCCTCATTGACTTTGGCTACATGCTTTCGGGTACCGAACAGGTTGCGCGCAACCGCGAGAACCGCGAAGAAATCGAACGCATCGTCGGTGGCATCACTATAAACAAAGTGGTGACCGTGCTGATCGGCCTGGTCGTTCTGGTTCCCCTGGCGTTCACCTGGTCGAAGATGAACACCGACCCGTGGTTCTACATCCTCGTGTATTTCTCTACCGTGTCGGCATCTTTTATGCTCGACTTCTTCTACCGCGGAATAGAACAGATGAAAGTGATCACGATGCGCACCGTTGGCATCCGCGTCATCTTCACCATCTGCATCTTCATTTTCTTACGCGAACCGGCGGACTACTGGGTTGTACCCGCCATGTCTTTAATAGGCGACCTGCTTTCGCTCGGGTTCGTTTACTACTACATGGTGAGGAAGTTGGGTTACCGCATAGTGTTTCCAAACTGGCGGTACTGCTGGGAACTCGCGCGCTACTCATCGATCTTCTTCTACTCCCGTGTTGCTGCCTCCGTGTACTCGTCAACGAACATGTTCCTGGTGGGCATCATTAACCCGGTGGGAGCACTCATCACGGGGGCGTACGCGTCGGCCGACAAAATACTGCAAACCATGCGGCTGGGGCTCGGGCCGATTGCCGATAGTCTCTACCCGTACATGGTGCGTAACCGCGACTTCAAGCTGTTGAAGAAACTACTTATTTGGCTGATGCCCCCAGTGGTTATTGGCGCCGCCATAATCGCGATTTGGGCCAAACCCATCTGCGTGTTCATCCTCGGCAGCGAGTACGCGCAAGCGGGGGAACTGCTGCGCCTGATGATGCCTATCTTTGTGGTTACGCTGCCGATATTCCTCCTTTCGTTCCCCACGCTGGGGGCAATGGGGCATTCGAGGGCCGTTAACAACTCCGTGTTCGCCGCCTGCGCCGTACACGTGGTACTGCTCGCGATCCTGTACGCCACCTCCACTTTGAGTGCGAAGTCAATTATCTGGTGCACCCTATTTACACAAATCATTGAGCTGTCGTACTGCGTTGGAGCGATCTACAAGTACCGTGAGGAATTGAAACCAGCGGAAGCTGAACCCCAGGTAACTGACGGGCATCCGGACGTAACCGAAGCCCGCTCAGCATCGGCATGCGAAGAGGAAGAATGAGAGGCACATGAACGACACCCCTGAGGTCTCTACCAACCGTGATTCTTCCGCGGCCCAACCGGCAGCGTCCCCCTCGGATTCGTGGCACCGTTGGGTAGATCCAGCGCGTTCGCATACCTTGCTGCGCGCAGTGGTTAACCCGCTGTATTGCTTCAGCGCGTACCTCACGTTTTTATTTTTGAATCAAACGCAACTGCTTAACGCGCACCTGCGTTACGTGCAGTACGGGCTCGTGCTGTGGGCGGCAGTGGTGATCGGGCATAAAGCCGTGTTCGACCGCGCGTGGTGGCGGGTGCGGTACTTAAAAATCCTGCTGTGCTTGCTTCCTGTGGCGGCGTTAACGGCGCTGCTAACCGGACTCACAGAACCCGCGTTCAACGTGGTGGATCAGGTTAAATCCGCGATCTTACTGTGCGTATCCCTGATGCTTGCCTACCCGCTGGGTGGGTATCTTGCGCGTTCGCGCACCCCCGTGAAAGATGCGGTGGTGGCATTTTGCCCGGCGGCAACGGTCGTTTTACTGCAAGCGCTAGGGGTGATTGTAACGTTTCTGGCGCGCGTGAGTTTTTGGTACGGGCGGCCTGGGGCGGAACACTTTGTGGGCGTGCGGTTCATTAACTACGACCCAACCCACCGGCCCATGATCGTTTTTGGACTCAACGAAGATTCCAACCACGCGGCCCTTTTCGCAATTGTCGCGCTAGTGTTCTTTTTCTGGCTGTTTGCCCACCGAAATAAGTTTGAGGCAGCGTGGGTGCGGCGCGTAATCACAGCGGTGCACGCAGTGGCGTGGGTGGTGTTGCCGGTCGCGATGATCCTTTCTAACTCCCGCGGGGCCAAGGTAGCGCTGTACGTTTCATTGCTGTTAGTTGCCCCGATTGCGGTGCGAGCCCGCTGGCGCACGCTCTCTAGCCGGCAGCGAGCCAAACGCGGCCTCGTGTCCGTGGTGGTCGCACTGCTTGCGGTAACAGGCACCGGGGTTGCTGTCCAGTGGGCAGCCAGCATGTACCTCACGGAAATAACGAACACGTACGTGGATCGCCACGGGTTCTTGGTGACGGGGGATTTGACGCCGAAAGAAAAGAAAGATGAGGGCGCGCAAAAACCCACGGTGGAGCAAGACAAGGGCGCGGTAGTTCGGTCTGTGCGCAGTGCGATCTGGGCGGACACGCTGAAGATTTGGAGCCACCGCCCAGTGCTGGGAATCGGGCCGTACAACACGCGGATTGCCGCGGCGGAATACGGGGTGGGAACCCCCGAGTCTTACATTCGTATCAGCGGCGTAGTGCATAACTCGTACTTGGATGTGCTGGTCTACTACGGGTTAGCTGGGGTGGCTGTGTACTTAACTGCAGGCACGGCGGTGATAGGGCGCACCGTTCGGCGATTGCGAGGCTCAGGGAACCTTTTGGGGCAGCCCGCTTACCCAGATGCTTCGGATACGTGCATTATCTTTGCCGCGGTATTCATAGGTGTGGGCATGGCGTTCTTGTCTTCCCTTTATCTTGGTTTCGATTGCCTGCAAGGAATACTCATGGTGCTCGGCGGTTTCTTAGCCAACCGAAAGAGCGAACCAGCGCGTATAGTGGTGCAAAAACCAATGGTGCAAAATTGAGGAAAACAAACTGTAAGTGCAGCGGAAGCTAATCTGTAAGCACGGCAGTAGCTAATCTGTAAGCGCAGCGCCGCCCGTGGGTGGCTGGGAAAGATGGAGGGACGCGTTGGAGAGTCCGCTAGTCACGGTGGTTATCCCCGTGTACAACATGGAGCCGTACCTGGCCGCTAGTTTGCGGTCGGTGTGCAACCAGGATTACCAGAACCTGCAGATCATTGCGGTTGACGATGGTTCCATCGACGGGTCGGGCAGCATTTTGGATGAGTGGGATGATCCGCGGCTGCAGGTACTGCACGTGCCTAACGGGGGATTGTCGTCGGCGCGTAACCTGGGGCTTAACCAGGCGAAGGGGGAATACGTAGTCTTCTTTGATTCCGACGACTTACTTCGCCCCAACTACGTGTCCGCCCTGCTCGATGCCGCGCGGGATACGGGCGCGGACGTGGCGGTGTGCGGTTTGGAATCGTTTGCCGACGGAACCACCCCTGAGTTAGATAAGCGCCCGCCCAGGCCCAATGGCTCGCCCAGGTCCACTGGTCACCCCCGCTCGGATGCAGGTGCGTGTGCGCAGGCAGATGCAAGTGGGAACAAGGGGGCAAATGCGGACGCGAATGCAAATGCCGACGCGAATGCGGAAGCGAACACGGGGCACGGGCAGTCGCGAATGCCGGTGAATCTGTTGACGTCCGATCGGGCGATTGACGCTATGTACAGCACTGACACGCTCGCGCAGTTCACGGTTGCTTGGGCAAGGTTGCTGCACCGCCGGATCTACCGCGGGTTACGTTTTCCAGTTGGGATGATTCATGAGGACGTGGGGACCGCGCTTGGTGTTTACCAGCAGGCCAATGCGGTGGCGGTAGTGGATGCGCCCCTGTACTTGTATCGGGATACTCCGGGGTCGATTATGAACCAGGATCCGCGGTGGAATCGGTTGGATGCGTTGAAGTTCTACGAGCGGGACGCGCGGGATTTAGCGCGTGAGGGGAGTGAGCACGCGGTGCAGGCGCTACACTGCGCATTCAAAACGGCGATCTCTAACCTCGCGTGGTTCTCTAAGTACCCCCACATGCGTGCCGACCCGCGGTTCAACAAGCTGAAAGCGCACGTTCAAGTACTGGCCCGCCGCGTGCTTGCCAACTATGCACAAAACAGGCGTCAAACTGAGGGGCCACAACTGCGGGCGTGCGCATTCTGGCGGCACCCACAAATACTCTGGCGGCAACTACAAGCAGGGGCCAGTTCCCAACAACGGCGAGTAAACAGCTACACACCTAACCCCGGGGCGGGAAGCAACTTGCCTCACCCCAGCGTTTTGGAAAAAGCGATTCTGCACGCATTCGCAACCAGCTCAGATTTAGCTCTGCCAATCTACCGGGCGGCCCTAGAACTAAAGCAGCGCGGAAATTAAAGCGACTTGGGATCTTGAATCGCCTGCTACTAGGCGAGTTAGGGAACTCATGTCGCCTGCTACTAGCCTGGGACCTCAAACCGCGCTAGAACTGTGGACTTGGCCCTGCTGATCGAGGGTGAGCCACCGAGCGCCGCGCAGTAACTCCCGGTTCGGCTCACCGGTAACCAGTAGGGCAGTGGAGGCAACTTCCGCGCGGATACCACTGTCGCAGATCACGCTCGCTTGCCGCACCCCACTGTCGGATGGGCAGCCGGCGCGCGGGTCAATCACGTGATGCACCATCTGGCCGTGCACCAGTTGGGGCAAGCGCTGCAGGTAGTCGCCGGACGTGGACAGCGCTCCGCGAAAACGCACGGTGGTTGCCACGCCCTCATGATTCAAATCGGAAATCCCAACCCGCCAAGAATCATCCGTAGACGAAATCGAAGAAGTCCCGACGGAAACCAACGCGGAATCAACGCCACGTGCGACGCACAGGTCTCGCAACTGGTCTGCGGCCGCGCCTTTCGCCACTCCGTCGAGGTTCAACAGCGCGCCACCGCGCACCCGGTACTCACACGCCCCCCGTTTTTGCAGTAACTGCGGGTCACACTGCTGGCGAGCCCGCATCACCACGTCATCGGAAGGCAGCTGTGGATCCTGGCCATTCGCGATGGCCGCGGCCCAGCGTTTAACACTCCACAGGCGAGCTAAACGGCCAATTACCGGGGTAAACGCGCCGCCCGAGGTCGCGGCATAAGCAAGTGCGGCGTCCAACAGCTCAGCGGTGAGTGGCGCCACCGTAACCCACTGTCCGGCCGCACGGTTTACCCGCGACACGTCCGAATCCTCAATGAAACGCGACCACAACCGCTCCTGATACGCCAACAGCTGCGCAAGCGCGTCAGGCAACGCAGCAGAAATGCGCCCGCGCGCCCACACGTCAACGACCGTTCCCATGGCCGGTAAAGACAAATGCCAAATCGGTTCGTCCTGGTCCGCTGGGCTCGGTGCATGGGGCGCTCGCCCCGCCCCGGTGCCCGTTCTGTGCGAGGTTCCCGTTCTGTGCGAAACGAAACCGCTTGGGCGCGAACCTCGTTCTGCCTCGCGTGCCCCACCCGCCCGATGGTGAGGGTGAGCATTCGCCTGGGAGTGGGGGTTAGTAGTCGGACTCATCTAGTTCCAGGTCGGGCACGGTAACGGAATCGACCGTGCCATCATCCTCCCGGCCTTGCGCCTTTAAGATTGCGCGTGCGGCCGCTTGGATGAACTGTGAATGCCCCACAGTGGCCCCAGAGATCACCGCGATCTCATCAGGATTTTGCTTTTCCACCAGGGCGTGTGCGTACTGCCCGTAAGACGCAACGGCTTTCTGAGCGCTCTTGTAGTACTCTTCGTTACCGATCTGCCCGTCCGACGACTTGCCGTAGTTCGCGTCTTTCGCACTCCCGTCTTTGCGCAGCGTCACGTACTTCGCGTCCGCGATCTTGCCGTCTTTCACAGTGATCGTCACGTGCCCAACCGCCCCCTGGTTATCGGGGTTCGACGCGCCTTCAAACTGCCCGTCCTTCATGGGGGCCGACATGTCCACCAGCTGCGGTGCGGAACATGCTGCTAACAGTAGAGCCGAAAGCGCCCCCGCAGTTACCGCACTTTTTCGTTTCATTTCGCTTCTTTCGTAATGAGGGAACCCACCGGTTCCGTATCCGTCGCACCTTCCGCGTGGTACAGCTCGTTCACAATCTGCCCGTGGTCCAGCCGGATTTCCCGCTCCCCACGCGCCGCCACCGTCGTGTCGTGAGTAACGACAATCAGCGTTGTTCCGTCCGCGTGCAACTGGCGGAAGATATCGAGCACGATGTGTTCGTTTTTCGCATCCAAGTTACCGGTAGGTTCGTCAGCTAGCACTAGTTTCGGATAGTTAATGAGGGCCCGGGCTACGCACACTCGCTGCTGCTCACCGCCCGACAGTTGGCGGGGCAGGTGGGTTGCCCGATCCGCGAGCCCCACGCGATCCAGGGCTTCCAGCGCCTCTTTCTCGTCTGGCATCGAATGGTAGTACTGCGCTACCATCACGTTCTCCACCGCTGTTAAGTGGGGGATCAGGTGGAACTGCTGGAACACCAGGCCCACGGTTTCACGCCGAATCTGCGTCAAATCATCTTTCGACGCGGTGGAAATGTCGTGGCGGTCCAACACCACTTTGCCTTTAGATGCCGTGTCCATGCAGCCAATAATGTTCATCATGGTGGTTTTCCCAGACCCAGATGGCCCCACGATGGACAGCCACTCGCCGGGCGTTACCTTCAGGTTCACCCGGTCTAGCGCGTGCAGCTCCCCGTAGATTTTCGAAACGTCCTCAAGTTCTAACAACGTTTTATTCGACATAGCTAGTTCTTCTACTCTCCCTATTCCCCACGCAGAACCAGCGCGGGATCAACGTCTACGGCGCGGCGTACCGGCACCAAACTTGCAAGTGCAGACACCGCGATGGCAGCCAGTATGGTCACCAGCAGGATCCACGGGTGCAGGCCGATCGAACGGTGGAACACGGACGAAGACACGGCTCCCGCGAGCGCGAACCCGAGGATTGCCCCGCCTAAACCACCAACCAGGCCAATGACGATGCCTTCACCGAGGAACTCGCCGACTATCGAACGGTTTGACGCCCCTAGTGCTTTACGCAGCCCGATTTCGTTGCGCCGCTCCGTCACCACCGCCATCATCGTGGTGGATACCCCGATCATGATGAGGGCCAGCACCACGACCGTGATGATGCCCATCAGGGACCGCAGCATGTTCAGCACGTTCGCATCCGAATGTGCCAGGCGGGCAACCGGTTCGGCAGAAACTCCTTTCGCGGCCGCCTGCATGTGTTCCGCCGCTGTGTTGAGCGCCGCTTCGTCCGCTGCGATTGAAAACTCCGCGACCGTCAGCGCCGTTTTCTTACCCGTCAGCGTGTTCACGTTCTTGTAGTCCGTGTACACGAACGCGTCCTCTGGCCCACCGGTTTCGACGATGCCACTGATTTTCAAGTCAACCGTGTTCGCGGATTCGCCGGCACCCGGCGCTGCCGCCTGCGCATCGGAAGCATTCGGTTCTTCAGGTCCGCTCATACCCTCCATGTGGGCTTTACCGTCGTTACCGTTACTGTCGTGGTCGTGCGGGGATTCCGATTGCTTTTCTTCTTTAGTGGGGGCGTTCCCCACTTTTTTCGACACCATTTGTTTCAGCTTGAGGCTCTGGCCAACCTGCGCGCCGAACCGTTCCGCCACTTCTTTGCCCACTAGCGCATCAGTGGGGGAGGTGGGCCATTTCCCATCCACGTACCAGTACGGGTTGATGCGCTGCAAAGCCTCCACGTCGGTGCCCGCCGCCATGAACGGCATGTCGTTAATCAGTACCGGTTGGTACTCTAAGCCCACGGCTTCCACCAACTGTCCGCGCGGCACTGTGGACTTAGCGGCGTTTAGAACCTCAGGGGAAAAACCTTTTTCGGTATCATCTGGTAAGACCACCAGGTTCGCGCCGTAGCTACGCATTTCGCGGGCCATTTGCTTGGGCACGTCAATCGCGAGGGTAGCTAAACCAGACAGGGTGGTGGCGCCTATCATCACCGCTAGGATCGCGATTAAAACGCGGGAGCGGCGGCGCAACACGGATGACAGGATCATCCGCACGAACATTTTTCGCTTATTCATCAGTCAATCACCGTCCGTGTAGAACCTCAGCGGGCCGCAGTCGCAGCAGGTACCGCACCGCGGGAATACACCCGCCGAGCACCACCAGCAGCACCAGGGCCGACACAATTAGGGCCACTGCGGGCGCCACCGTTATGGATGAGGAAAACACCAGGTGGCCAATCAGCTGCGCCAACCCGACGCCCACGCCGAAACCAACTGCGCCACCAACCAGGCCGATCAGCAGAATCTCCGTCAGCAGCAGGCCCACCACGGAGCTGTCGCGGGCGCCAATGGCTTTCAGCAAACCGATCTCACGCGAACGTTCCATCACGTTAGCGGTAACGAGGTTCGCGATTGCCAGGGATGCGCCCGCCATCGCCAGGACTGTCACCAGCAGCATCAGCAACTGGGTTTTTTCTAGGATCATGCCTTCGGATTCCGACACGGCACGCACGGGGCGGGCCACGGAGTCGGTCATGACCTCTTCAATCTGGTATGCAATCGAAGACACGTACGCGGTGCAGTACCACGTTTCCCGCTCCGAAATGGACAGGGACTCGGGGTTCTTCGCGGCCTTGCGGGCAAGGTCGTTATCCGGCGTGGTCAGCGCCGACACTTCCACCTGCCCCACCGCACCCGGTTTGTTCAGCAGGGTTTGCGCCTGGTGGAGGGGCAGGAACAACTGATCGTCCTCGTCCCCACCCGTGGTGGCCACTGCCGCAACCGCAACCGTTTCGTCATGGCCGTTGCGCTGTACCTGCACGGTTCCACCCGGTTTCACCCCCAGTTTCTTAGCCAGCCGGGTACCCACAACCGCCTGTGGTTTTGTTTGGTCAGCGGCCGGTTTGGCGCGCTTGTCCGTATGTGTGCTAGCAGGAACTACGGTGCCAGCCTTGATTGTTTCCGCGCCTTCGGGGTTTTTCGCTTGAGGGGCAGCGTCCGTTGTCGACTTAGCGTCAGCCTGCGTGGTTGGCGCAGTTTCTTTTGGCCACTTTCCATCTAGCTTCCACCAGGGCCGCAGTTTCGCCAGCCCCGTGTCCACCTTGTCTCCGGTGGGCAGGTCCAGGTGCTCATCGAACCACGTGCCCACCACGGGCACAGTCTGCGCTGTATCAGACCCGTTTTTAACTTCAGCCTGCACGTTCAACAGTGGTGCGAAGTCCAAAATGTTGTACGTCCAGAAAATCGTCTTAATATTAGGCAGTTCAGATTCTTTGAGGTACGACTGCTGCTCTTTTTGATCATGGAACTGGTACAGGTCCTGCACAATCGCCGCGTCTTTTGGCCGAACCGTAATATTCGCACCATAAGACTTGAGCTCTTGATTCACCTTATCGCCCACGTCAAACATGACCGACAGCATGGACGCGGCCACGCACGTGCCGAGTGCCACGGTGAAAATAATCATGGCTCTACCGCCGCGCTGGCCCAGCAACGCTTTGCGTATCATCCGGAAAAACATTCACCTACCCCCTCACGCAAAAATCTTTTCGGAATCTTCAAGTACAGAAGTGGGGATTGTGATCTGCCCAGACGCAAGCTCGTAGTCAATCGGAATCGGGTTACAACCGCCCTTAAAGCCGATAGTGGCAATATTCATCGCCACTTCGCACAGCTTACAGATAACCTTGTCGTCTTTCTCGTAATACCCTGTGGCTCCGCAGATTTCACACGCGTCTAAGCCAATCCCGTACGACGAACCGGCTTTTTGGATCACAATAAAACGCACTGGAACTTTACCTTTGGTGGTGTATTCAAACCGGTGCAAGTGCCCATCATCCACCGCGGACAGGGGAATCACCGCGTGCCCGTCCTTCACATCAAACGGTTCCGGTGGGGAAAGCTGAACTTCTTTATACGCGTACTTCGCGCCCGCAGTCAACGTGAGCACGGAAGCGCTGAACGCCGCTAAGGTCAGGGCGCTGCGACGCGTGTAAGCTTTAGATTCTGCGCGTTTAATCCGCCGCGCCGCCGCGTTCGGCCCCCGCTTATCTGCTGTGATGGCTTTTACTAAGATTACTGCGGCTAATACCGCGCACACCAGTAGTGCGGCAAAAACAAACAGTTTCTCGTTATTAACCAGCCACAACAGGAACGTAACGGTCGATTGTGGCAGGTAGATAGCCCGAATCGAGTTCAGTAGCCGCACAATCAAGAAAATGTGGGTGGCAGACATGACGCCAATCAGTGCGGCTGAAGCCCAAGCGGCATACTGCGGGGCTGAACGCACTAGTTTCGCCACCCCGGCGCCGCACGCCACAACCAGTAGTAAGCCCAGCAAAAAGAACAGGGTGTTAAAGAACGTGTCAGAAGAAAAAACAGAGCTGGTAGCAGGCACCAAGGTTAAGGTCTGCATGTACACGCGTTGGGAATCGCGGAACACCGCCAGCACAATCCAGATGCAACCGGTGAACGCGGTGGCGTACCGCAGGGGGCGGGGTACCGGGTTAGTTAGTAGCCGCGGGTCAGTTTTAAGAGCCCGCGTCGTGTACCGCATACCTGCAAACAGTAGGCCAATCAAAATAAGCCCCAGCACCACTGTGGGTTCCAGGGTCGTTAGCGTTAGGCGTTGCCGGTCGAACCGGATAATAGAGTTCTCGTGCACGTACACGAACGCGAGGCCAAGAAGCGCTCCAATTAGGGTGGCCCACACGGTGTAGTGACGGCCGCGACCGCGAGTGGGGTAGCCGGTCGCTAAACGTAAAGTTGGGGTTAGTGCTCCAATGCTGAGCCCCACCAACAGCACAGCAGCAGTGACATCAACGAGATGCTTCACGGGACTCCTCTCCAATAAGTAACGTGAAGACAATCCGCTGACCCGCATGGACCGCAGGTCAGCGGCTTCGTCATCCTACCGGTTTAGTCCCAGTGGCTTACCACCAAGCGTTAGCCGGATCATAGTTCCAGTTATCAAACTCCGCCACCAGGTCTTCACCCCAGAAACGGCCTTTAACACCGGTCTCGGGGTCGGTGTGCAGCATCCAGCTGGACGCCTTCTCGGGCGACCTCACTTTGATCCGCAGCTTGTACGTACCCGCGTCGAGCTTCGGCAGGTTCAGCCCGTAGTGCGGGCCGTCAGACGCGTTCATCGGCATGAGGCTACCCGAGTGCACTTCTTTTCCACTGGACTGGTCGAGGATTTCGTAGTCCACGCCCAGGCCGGGAATGAAGTCGCCAGCACCGTAACCGAGGTCGTTGTCCGGCATTGCAGAAATGTCAGCCTCAAGGTGGATAGACGCTTCCTTAGCGGGGGTACCGCCCGCGTTTTCCGGGGTCATGGGAACGGGCTGGAAGTAGACCGCAGAAACCTTAATGGGCTTGACGATCACGTCATCACCGACGGGCTCTTCACGGAAGCCGGCGTCATCGTCGCCTCCGTCTTCTTTCTGGTCGTCACCCTTGTTTTCTTCTTGCGACTGTGACGCAGCGGTGTCTTTACCCGCATCCGCTTTGTCATCTTTCGCTTGCGGCGAGCACGCCGCGAGGGTTCCGGCCAGAGCCACGGCGGAACCGATGGCGAGTGCGCGCTTAAAAATAGTGTTCATTGAGTTGTCTCCACAGATTTGTCAATAAATAGTGCTTATTTGGCATCTGCCGAGTCCAGACGCTTGTTCTTGGAACGCGCGTAGATGAACAGGGAGATGATTATAAGAAGAACTACCGCTTGTGCGATGAGGTTCTCCACCCGGGGGTATACCCCCAGGAGGTCTATGGTGGGGAAGCCGTTAACGGGCGTGGCGCGCAGCACGTCGGCTTCCTGCAGTTCTTTAATGCCCGAACCGGTGAAGGTCACGGCCATTACGGCTAACAGTAGTGAGGTAACGATAAAGAATGGGCGCAGTGGAATGCGGATCGACAGTAGTTGAATCGCCGTGTAGATAACCACCAGGCAAACCGCGCCGATAGCGAGTCCGATCCACACCCAGTGCTTGTCGTCCCCAGCCATCGCGAGGATCGGCTGGTAGAACAAGATGGTCTCGGCGCCCTCACGCAAAACCGCTAGGAACGCCACGAAAGACAGCGACCACAGGGAGCCGGTTGAAAGAGAGAAATCGGTTTTCGATTTGATGTACTGGTCCCACGCGGACTGATGAGACTTGCCAAGCATCCAGTTGGACACGTAAATCAGCATGGCGACTGCGAACAGGGCGGTGATACCTTCCACGAGTTCTTGGCTTTTACCTGCCAGCGCCGTGATTTTCGACAGCACGATCGCCATGATGATTGACAGGATAAGGGCCGCGCCAGCTCCGTACCACACGGTGCGGGTCTTGTCTTTGTGGCCGGCACGCACGAGGTAGGCGATCACCGCGGCTACCACCAAGATCGCTTCGACACCTTCACGCAAGATCACGAGTAGAGAGGAGAGGAAGATTGTGGTGCTGGAGGAGCCGCCTTCGGCACCGGATTCGGGGTCGAACCCGTCTAGCTTGTTCGCGTCTTCCACGAGTTTTGGTTCTAACTCGTCTATGCGCTGCAGGGCAGAGTCGCTGTTCCCGTCTGTCATGTCCTGTTTGATCAGAGAGAATTCGAGTTCAATCTCGGATACCCGGCCGCCGGATACGCGGGCCATGGTGACTTTTTCGAACCCCGTGGTTTCGTAGTGCCCGTAGTATGCTTCGTTAACTTTGTCTTTCGCGGCCTGCGCGTCGCCTTTCTTCATGATGTCTTTGGCTTCGTCAAGAATGCCGATCATGGTGGATGCGACTTGCCCCCATTTGCCTTTACTTACTTCCTGAGGGGCGGCCTGGTCGGCGCCAGAGAGTTTCTGCGCGGAGGATTCAAGTTTGTCTTTGATCTCTGCGGCGGAGTCCGCTACTTGAGCTTTGTCATCGGTTTTGATCGCGTGAATCAGCAAGGAGAAGTTGAGGTCAATCTGGTTTGCGTCTGAACCGGAGAGTTTCGCAGAAATCTGTTTGTCGAGACCTTTGCCTTGGTACACGTCGTAGCGGGCTTTGTTCGCTTTTGCGCGGGCCCCTTCGGTGTCGCCTGCTTCGAATGCCTTTGTCGCTTCGTCAATGAGCGCGGCAGTTTGCTGTGCTGTTTTGCCCCACCCGTCTTTCGATTCGGCTTTCACGATTGCGCCGCGTGTGTGGGCGGGTTGGGTGGAAGCGAAACTGTCCGCGTGCGGTGCGACCACTAGCAGTGCTAACGCCATAATGAGTACCGCTAGTAGATCTGCCCTGCAAAAATTGGGCGGGGGCGCGACAACGGAGAGTTCACTGTGTGTACCTCGATCAATGTTGATGACATTGTGTGATTAGCCTGGGCTAACCTAAGCTCCACGATACACCGATGCTAAGGCAATCAAAACTTTAGTAAAGTGTCACCTTGTCATTATGTGGGTTTTCGCATGGTAGTCGCGGTGGCAGATGTGCCTGAGGTACTTAGGTAGGACTAAGGTCATGCTTTTAGTGAGGTGTTAATCCGCGGCTTTCTTCAAGAACTTCAAAACCACCAGGCTGACCCCAACGCACGTGAAGATCCCAGATCCGATTACCACCCACACGGGCATAGGCCCGGGAGCGGTACCCGCGAACCCGCGTACCCCCATGGTGAGCAGAGCCAGCCCGTGGGCCCACGCGATCACCGCTAGCACCGCGATCAGCGGGAAAGCCCTGCGGGACCGCTGTGCGAGCTGCTCCCGGCGTGTCCGTGCATCCTCAGGGTTTTTCGGCTCGGCTGCGCTGGGTAACTGTCCTTTTGCGGCACTGAAGGCCACTCGCGTTGTAAAAGACGCAAAAGTGAGGAAAACTAGGGCGACCAGTGTTGCAACGTAGCTCACGCGGGCCGCCGCCCCGTGGTTTGCTCCGCGATTAACGCGTCCATCTCGGCAACCCACGCGTGGGCACGCGCGTCCGAAGGCATCAGCCAACCCCCTCGGGGTGAAACGCTGCCAAACGCAAGTGCCGACGGGCCATTCGGGAGCGTTGACCGTTTGAACTGATTATTTATAAACCGCCGGTAGAACACGCGCATCCACTGCAGAATCTGCTCCTTTGAGTACGCGGTACGATCGCGTTCCGGGGTGCCCTCAGGCCAAGAACCACGCTCAACATCCTCCCACGCGTGGCGGGCTAAAAACGCAACTTTGCGCGGACTGAACCCGTACCGCAACGTGTAGTACAACGTGAAATCATGCAGCGCATACGGCCCAATCGACCCCTGCGTAGACTGCGCTTTCGCCCCCGGTTTAGTGGGAATCAGCTCCGGAGTGATTTCCGTATCCAAAATCGACTGAAGCGTCTGATTAACTTCGGTGCCGAACATACTGGCTCGAATTGTGTATCGAATCAAATGTTGCATGAGGGTCTTGGGCAGGCCCCCGTTCACAGAGTACGCACTCATGTGGTCACCCACCCCGAACGTGCACCAGCCCAGCGCCAACTCCGACAGGTCACCCGTGCCAATCACGAGGCCGCCGCGGGCATTCGCGATGCGGAACAGGAAATCGGTGCGCAACCCCGCCTGAACGTTCTCAAACGTGACGTCGTAAACCTCTTCGCCCCGCCCGAACGGGTGCCCCATCGCTTGCAGCATCTGCGTGGCCGTGGGGCGGATATCTAGTTCCTCAAACGTGGTGCCAAGCGCCACGCACAAGTCGCGCGCATTGTTCTTCGTGTGGTCCGTGGTTGCGAAACCCGGCAGGGTGAACGTGAGGATCTCCTCACGGCTCCGACCCATCAAATCCATGGCCCGAGCAATCACCAGCAGTGCCTGGGTGGAGTCCAAACCACCAGAAATGCCGATCACCGGCTTCGGATCGCCAATCGCCCTCATGCGCGCCACCAAGGCAGCGGCTTGCAGCTCATAAATCTCCCGTAAATCCGCACCGGAACCATCCGTGTCCGCCGGAGTGTACGGGAACCGGGCAATCGGGTCGAGCAGACTCGTGGCAACTGGGCTCAGAGCAATCGATTCAGTGCCGAGCGGGGCGCGTTCTTTGGTTTGATGTTCACTTTCGAGCGACAAGGCTTCTTCAGCTTGCTGCGCGGTCTTGAGGGGCGTGTTCGCGCCGGTTCGCCGTTCGATCGCGAGGGCATGCACGTCTATGTCGCCGCAGACTCCTGCGGTTTCTTGCGCGTACGTGGCGCCGCGTTTCACGGTGTCGGCGTGATCGATTACAAACGTGTGGCCCGACCACGCGGCGTCGTTAGCGGACTCACCGAACCCCGCGTTTGCATAAACCACCGCGCAGTTGCGACGCCGAGCCAGTGCGGCAGCGTCGCGTTCAACCGTTCTAATGCGCCCCACTTGCGCGGGAGCGGCCGCCATGTGCAGCAGCACCGTTGGCGCGAGGCCAGGTGTGGATTCGAAATCGTCACCCACGCTCACTCCAAGCGTGAATGCGTCCACTGCCGCGCCGGGAAGGGGAGTGTCGTGACCCAAGTTAACCCGCAGCTGTTGGATCACCGGGCCCCACTGGCTTTGCAAACCTGCGGACGCGGGGGCGAACCAGCGGGCCTCAAGATCGCTGGGGTTTGCC
Organism: Gleimia hominis; assembly: GCF_002871945.2. NCBI lineage: Bacteria > Bacillati > Actinomycetota > Actinomycetes > Actinomycetales > Actinomycetaceae > Gleimia > Gleimia hominis. The sequence continues at coordinate 203,211 of NZ_CP126963.1, forward strand.
TGCGCGAACACGGCTTTGACCTCGCCCGACTGCATAGCGAGCGCGCCATTAAAAACGCGGGTCGAAGATTCGCCCACTACCGGCGCGCCAACCACCAGCAGGGCAGGGTTGTCCGCAGTTGCGTGTAACAGTTCAACCACCGCGTGGTTAGTAGCCTCAAGCAAATGCGCCTGTGTGAACAGGTCCGCGCACGACGCTCCCGTGAGTGACAACTGCGGCGTGAGGATAATATCTGCCCCCTGCTGGCGCGCATTCGCCGCCGCGTGCGCGATGCGACGCGCGTTCTCAACCGGGTCAGCTAGCGCTATGGGGATAGACAGGGCGCAGGTGCGGATAAAACCAAACTGAGCAATGCGGGTCGATCCCATGGCGATACCTCTTTAACTGTCTCGAATAGTAACTGCGTGCGGCTACACCAGTGTCATGGCTTGGCGGGCGATCTCCAGTTCCTCATTAGTCGGAACTACCCATACCTGAACTTTAGAGTTAGGCGTAGAGATGCAGCGCGCTTGCTTAGAGCGTACCTCATTCTTCTCAAGGTCTAACTCAATGCCCGTGTATGCGAGACGCTCACACAGTTCCCGCCGCAGGTCGCTATCATTCTCACCGATCCCAGCGGTAAACGTGATGGTGTCCAAACCACCTAAAACCGCGGTGTAGGCCCCCACGTATTTTTGCAGGCGGTGCAGCGCCACATCCAGTGCAAGGCGCGCGTCCTCATCGCCCTTATCCGCCAGCTCCCGCACCGTGCGCATGTCGTTGAATCCAGACAATCCCTTCAGGCCCGATTCCTTGTTGAACAGGTGATCCACTTCTTCCACGTCCATTCCCGCGTTGCGTTGCAGGTGGAACACGGCGGCCGGGTCAATGTCACCGGTACGGGTGCCCATAACTAGGCCTTCCAGCGGCGTGAGCCCCATTGAGGTGTCCAGGGCCCGCCCGTTTTTAACAGCTGACACGGACGCACCGTTCCCCAGGTGCATCACGATCTGTTTCAAATCCGTCTTCCCGGTCAGCTCCGCCACCTGCTTGGATACATACAAGTGGGAGGTGCCGTGCGCACCGTAGCGGTAGATCCCGTATTCTTCCGCCACCTCTTTCTTCAGCGCGTACGTCGAAGCTTCCGCGGGCAGGCGCTGGAAGAAGGCGGTGTCGAACACCACCACGTGTGGTACTTCTGGCAGCAGTTCGCGCGCCACTTCAATTCCCTTGAGGTTACCCCCGTTGTGCAGCGGCGCCAACGGAATGAGTGTGCGGATCCGTTCGCTCACCTCATCGGTCACTAACGCTGGTCCGTCAAAGTACTTCCCACCCTGCACCACGCGGTGGCCCACTGCCTCAATACTGGCTTCTTTAAGTACCGGACCGTACTTGTTGAACATGTCGAGTACGAGTTTGAGGGCGACCTCGTGGTCTTCAATGTGGCGTTCCAGCCGGTACTCCTCACCTTCGTGCTCGTGCTTGAGCATCGCGGTTTCTTCGCCGATGCGTTCCACGAGGCCAGACGCGTTAGATTCGCCGGTGGTGGGGTTAACCAGTTGGTATTTCAACGAGGAAGATCCCGCGTTTATTACTAGAACAGTCATAAGTACCTTTCGCTTACGAGCCTAAGGTGTGCATTCAGGTTTGAGTTTAGTGCTGCGCTTGCACAGCGGTGATCGCAATTGTGTTCACAATATCGGCCACGAGGGCGCCGCGTGACAGGTCGTTAACGGGCTTATTCAAGCCTTGCAACACTGGGCCAACCGCGGTCGCACCCGAGGTGCGTTGCACCGCTTTGTACGTGGTGTTGCCCGTGTTGAGGTCCGGGAAGATGTACACGGTTGCGCGGCCCGCAACCGCCGAGCCCGGCATCTTCTTCGCAGCCACAATCGGGTCGGTGGCAGCGTCAAACTGGATGGGCCCATCAATCGGGAGGTCCGGTGCTTTTTCTTGCGCGATCCGTGTGGCTTGCGCTACCGCGTCCACGTCCGGGCCCGCCCCGGAAGTGCCCGAAGAGTATGACACGAGCGCTACTCGCGGTTCCACACCGAACTGCCGTGCTGTCTGCGCGGACGTGAGCGCAATGTCCGCTAGCTGTTCTGGGGTTGGGTTCGGGTTCACCGCGCAGTCGCCGTACACGTGCACGCGGTCTTTAAGCAGCATGAGGAACACGGACGAGACGATAGAGGTACCCGGCCGGGGCCTAATGATCTGGAATGACGGCACGATGGTTTCCGCCGTGGTGTGGGATGCGCCCGAAACCATGCCGTCCGCATCCCCCATGTGCACCATCATGGTGGCGAAGTAAGAAAGGTCCGTGAGTTTCTCTCGCGCCTGCTCGGGCGTCATCCCCTTCTTCTTCCGCAGCTGCACAAACTCGGGGATGTACCGATCCAAGTACGTCGCGTCCGTGGGGTCCACCACTTCGGCAGCAGACAGGTCGATCTGGAGTTCCTCTGCGCGCTGGTGAATCTTCTCTTGGTCCCCAACGAACGTGATGTTCGCAGTGTGAGATTTCAAAATGATCGCGGCTGCATGCAAAATCCGGTCGTCGTCAGACTCCGGAAGTACAATGCGCCGCACTTGCGACTGGGCGCGTTCCATCAGCGCAGATTCGAACATCAACGGAGTCGTAGTTTGCAGTTGGTGCCGCAGTAGGTCTGGAACCCGATCGTCATCCCCACTGGTGAGGATCTCCACGCCCTCCAACTGCGGAAGCTCGGCGGGGTCACCCAGAAGCCACGCGGCCACGAGCGGTACGTTCGCTAACGCCACTTCCTCACGGGCTAACTCCAGGTAGTTCTCAAGTGTGTCAGCAGAACGGTCTTGCCCATCCACAATGAACGCCATCGCCGCACCCACGTTAGCTGCAGTTCGGGCCGACCGCGCCAGTAAACCAGGGTTAGTTGGATCCCCATCAATGCGCCCAACAATAACTACCGCATCGTAGTGGCGCGCGAACTCCCGGTAAGCGCGAATAACTGCCTGCATCGCACTCAGTTCGTCGTCCGCGTAGTGCGCTCGGGCAGTACCGTAACCACCGTCGAACTCTTTCACCACCGGGTCTAAGGTGCCCTCACCATTAACAAAAGCGCGAAAAACCCCCACTTTCTCGTAGGAATCTTTCAACTTGTTTACAACCGAGCGGATTATTGCTAAACCACCTTCACCCGACTCCGTGGCCGTGATGTACAGCGAATAGGTCACGTCCTAATTCCTTCCACGCGCATACGTCGTTAACAACCTGTTCGTACCTATTAATATCACCACATTTTGCGTGCGAAACGCGAAAAATACTGGTCAACATATGATCTTCGTCCCTTCCCCGGGGTAGATGCGCTGCCTGCGGGCGAAAACTGGTGGGTGAACAAGTACAGTGAAATGGCTGGCTTAACCCGGCGTAGCAAGGTAAACCCGGCACTAATGGAAGGTGTATCGCACATTTGAGTACCCCCGTGAAGATCGCCCGCCAACCCCGGCGCTGGCCCAAGTTCCTCCAGGTAGATAAAAAACAGGCCCAAGACCTACCCACAACTGCGGGTGGGGTGCTGTGGACGCTCGCGAAAGAAAACCGCGTGCCCCTAATTTTGGGTTCGATTGCGAACTCAATCAACTACATTTCCATGGCGCTCGTGCCAATGGGTCTGGGGAAGCTACTGGATTCGGGGTTAGAGAAAGGTTTTGGCGTCCACATGCTGCCGTGGACGTTTGGGCTGATTGGGATCGTGATGATGACCGGGGTGGGCAGTGCGATCACCCAGCTGACGGACATCGCCGGGTGGATGAGCGGCCCCGTGCTGGGCGGTAAATCTGTTGCCGCGCGCACGTCTAAACGCGGCCGGTCTATTACCCAAAAAATAGCGCCCGGCGACATCGTTACCACAATCACGTCGGACACGGACTACGTGGGCGCCTTATTTGCCTTTATTCCCGCGATTGTGGCGGCCGTAACTTCCACCGCTGTGGTGGCGTACCTAATGCTGAAAACATCAGTGATCTTAGGGCTCGTGGTGCTGATTGGGTTGCCGCTAGTGATTATCGGCCTGGCGTGCGTGGTGCCAGTTTTGCAGCGCCGCCAGATGTGGCAGCGTGAGGCCCGTGGGGTACTCACAAACTTGGGGGCCGACTCGGTGGCGGGCCTGCGGATTCTGCGTGGTATTGGCGGGGAGGACGAGTTCCACAGTCGGTACACGAAACAGTCCCGGGTGGTGCGTGACCGGGGAATAACGGTGGCGGCTTTCCAAGCGATTTTGGATACGTCGCGGGCAGCGGCGCCGAGCGCGTTTACAATTATTGTGGTGGCGATCGCCGCGATGATGGTCTACGACGGCGAACTTTCGGCCGGTCACCTGGTTGCGTTCTACGGTTACACCACGTTCCTGTCGAGCCCCTTGAACGCGGCTACGAACACGATCCAGGTGGGCACGCGCGCCTGGGTGGGGGCGAAGAAGATCGCGCACCTGCACCAGATTGAATCGCGCATTAACTCGCGCGGCGAAAAGCGGGTTGACTGGCCGGCAGCTGATTTGGTTGATGAGGCCACTGGAACCCGCGTGGAACCGGGTAAAATCACCGCGTTGGTGGCGGTTGATCCGGACGATTCCGCGCGTGTGGCGACGCGCTTAACCCGGGTCGATGACGAAGACTGCGTGCGGTACGCGGGCGTGGATGCCCGCGAAATCCCGGTGTCGAATATTCGCGAAAACCTGGTGCTCTCTGGCGCTAAAGCACAGTTGTTCGTCGGCACGTTGCGCGACGCGATCTTGGGGCCCCGGGCCCAGCAGGCTCCTGCCCGGCCCCTGTGGCGCATCATCACTGACTACGTGCATTCGGAAGGGAAGGAACCGCAAGCGCACTACAGCCGCCAAGCCGTGGATGACGCCGTGATGCACGCCCTGTGGGTGGCGGACGGAGAAGACATCGCCGGCTCCCTCGCCGGTGGACTGGATGGCCATCTCACGGAAAAAGGCCGGTCCCTCTCGGGTGGGCAGCGCCAACGTGTGGCCCTCGCTCGCGCTATCTACACGGACGCCACCGCACTGGTTTTGATTGAACCGACTTCCGCGGTGGATTCGCACACGGAGGCACGCATTGCCTCAAGAATCGCAAGCGAACGCAAGGGGAGAACCACGCTGATCGTATCTGAATCCCCACTCGTGCTGGAACAGTGTGACGAAGTGATCGTGCTGGACGAAACGGGGCAGCGGGCATTGGGACGCGGTACGCACAGCGAGTTAAGTGCGCGCGAAGACGCGGCGGGACGCACGTATAGACGGATCGCGCAACGAGCTACGGGGGTGGAACAATGAGGCTACCTATCGCATCAAACCGGTCGGTCTGGCGCGGGTGTGTGCGCTTGTTCAAAGACTACAAGCGCCTCATGATCGTGATTTTGGTGTTCCAACTGGCCGCCACGTTCGCGATTGTGGCGACCCCGTGGGTGATTGGCCACATTATTGACCTGATTGTGGCGGGCACAACCCGCAGCGTTGTGATGAACTGGATTACGTTCGTGGTGATCCTGGTGGTTGGGCAAGCGATCTTGACGTACATCGGGGAGTATTACGCGCGCGTGCTGGGGGAAACCGTGTTTTCTAAGTTGCGTGAGGACCTGGTGTACGACCTCACGCACATGCCCCTGTCCGTGGTCGAATCAGCTGGGACGGGTGACCTGGTGGGCCGCACGACGCACGACATTGACCAAATCGATTTCTTGGTGCGGCGGGGGATATCGCGGATCCTGGTGGTAGTAATAACTATTTTGGGGACGTACGGGGCAGCGTTTTTGACGTCCCCGCTGCTGGGGTTGTTCACGCTCGTGCCGTTGCCGCTGCTGTACTTTATTGCCCGCTGGTATTTGCGCCGGGCAGTGCCGGCGTACCGGACGGCGTCGGCGCAGTGGGCGAAGATTTCGGGGTCGATTTCGGAAACAGCTGAGCACGCGTCTACGGTCGATGCGCTGTCGATGGGGCGGCTGCGGATGCGTAACTTCGAAGCCGTGGTCGATGAGTTGTTCCGCACTAAACGGTACACGTCTTACGTGCGCGGGTTTTTGCTGGCTGGCTTCGCGATCATTTTCTTGTCCCCAACCGTGCTGGTGGTGCTGGTGGGCGCGTGGGCGTCTTCCGCAGGTTTGGTTACGATCGGGGCGGTCACTACCGTGGCGATGTACGCGATGGGCCTGCGTTCCCCACTGATCCAGTCCGTATTTTTGATTGATACGCTGCAGTCTTCCTTTGTTTCTTTGTCCCGTATTTTTGGTGTCGGTGAGGTTCCCGCTGACCGTCACCCGAGCGGCCAGAAGCCCGACTCGGTGCAGATTTGCGCCCACGATGTCAGCTATGAGTACCGGGAGGGGAAACCGGTTTTGCACAGCGTGAGCTTGGATCTCAAGCCGGGGGAGACCTTGGCAATAGTGGGGCCGTCTGGGGCGGGTAAATCTACGCTGGGGCGGATGCTCGCGGGGATTCACCCACCGACCTCTGGGTCTGTGACTGTGGGTGGGGTGCCGCTGGTGGATCTGGAGCAAGAGGATCTGCATAAGAACGTTATTTTGGTGACGCAGGAGCACCATGTGTTCACTGGGACGCTGCGTGATAACTTGACGCTGGCCCTGCCGGACGCGTCGGATGAGCAGTTGGAAGACGCGTTGCGGGCCGTGGATGCGTGGGGTTGGGTGGAGTCCCTGGGTGGTTTGGATACTGCTGTGGGGGCGTCTGCGCAAGAACTTACTCCGGCGCAGGCGCAGCAGGTGGCGTTGGCACGCATTGTGCTGATGGATCCGCACACGCTGATTTTGGATGAGGCCACGTCGCTGATGGACCCAACGGCGGCGCGCAGTTTGGAGTCCGCACTGTCGCGCGTGCTGGCGGGCAGAACCGTGATTGCGATTGCACACCGGCTGTACACCGCGCACGATGCGGACCGGGTGGCCGTGATGATTGACGGGAAGATTGAGGAACTGGGCACGCATGAGGACCTGGTGGCGCGCGGCGGCGAGTACGCCTCCCTGTGGCACGCCTGGCAACACGCGTAGTGGGCTGGTTAACCTGCTTGTTGACGCGCTTGGCACCATGTTCGCGAACGCGGGTAATTGGGCGGGTGGTTGACTGGCTGGCGTGTGATTCGAAAGCGGTGCACCTGCTAGTGTGGAGGGCGTGAGTGAAGTTCAAACTGGCGCTCAGCGCCCTGTGCTTGTTGTTGATTTCGGTGCCCAATACGCCCAGTTGATTGCGCGGCGTGTTCGAGAGGCGAATGCGTATTCAGAGATTGTGCCGCACACGATGCCGGCGCAGCAGATGCTGCAGAAGCAGCCGGCGGCGATTATTTTTTCGGGTGGTCCAGCTTCCGTGTACGCCCAGGGTGCGCCCAGTATTGATAAGGATTTGTTTGAGGCGGGCGTGCCGATCCTCGGGATCTGCTATGGGTTCCAGTTGATGGCGGCTTCGCTCGGAGGGAAGGTGGGGCGCACCGGAACTCGCGAGTATGGGCATACGACCACGCAGGTCACGGGCGGTTCTCAGATCCTTGGGGCTGGCGGCGAGCAGACCGTGTGGATGAGCCATGGCGACGCGGTGCAGGAGGCACCGGTTGGGTTCACGGTGACGGCTTCTACCGAGCAGACACCGGTGGCGGCGTTTGAGGATGCTGACCGCGGTTTTTATGGGGTGCAGTGGCATCCGGAGGTGGCGCACACCCAGCAGGGGCAGGCGCAGCTGGTGGCGTTCTTGGATGCCGTTGGGGTAGAGCGGAGTTGGACCTCCACTTCGATTATCGATGACCAGGTTGCGAAGATCCGCGCGCAGGTGGGTGATAAACGCGTGATTTGTGGCCTGTCGGGCGGCGTGGATTCCTCTGTTGCTGCCGCGTTGGTGCACAAGGCTGTGGGAGATCAGCTGACGTGTATTTTTGTGGATCACGGCCTGTTGCGCCAGGGGGAGCGCGAGCAGGTGGAGCGTGATTACGCGTCTTCGATGGGGATCCGCGTGGTCACGGTAGATGAGACGGACCGGTTCTTGGGTGCGCTCGCGGGGGTGAGTGATCCGGAGCAGAAACGCAAAATTATTGGCCGGGAGTTTATCCGTTCGTTTGAGGATGCGCAGCGCAAGCTGGTTTCTGAAGCGGGGGAGTCCGGTGAAGAAGTGAAGTTTTTGGTACAGGGCACGTTGTACCCGGATGTGGTGGAGTCCGGTGGCGGTGAGGGCGCTGCGAATATTAAGTCGCACCACAACGTGGGTGGTTTGCCTGAGGATTTGGATTTCGATCTTATTGAGCCGCTGCGAGCCTTGTTTAAGGATGAGGTGCGTGCGGTTGGTTTGGAACTGGGGGTGCCGGAGAATATTGTGTGGCGCCAGCCGTTCCCCGGCCCTGGGCTTGGGATCCGGATTATTGGTGAGGTTACGCGTGAGCGTTTAGCTGTGTTACGGGCGGCAGATGCGATTGTGCGTGAGGAGTTGACGAACGCGGGGCTGGACCGTGAGATTTGGCAGTGCCCCGTGGTGTTGCTGGCGAACGTGCGTTCGGTGGGGGTGCAGGGGGATGGCCGGACATATGGGCACCCGATTGTGTTGCGTCCAGTGTCGTCGCAAGATGCGATGACGGCGGATTGGTCGCGCCTGCCGTTCGAGTTGCTGGCCCGGATTTCTAACCGGATAACGAACACGGTGGAGGACGTGAACCGGGTAGTGCTCGACGTCACGAGCAAGCCCCCGGCCACGATTGAATGGGAGTAATCAGGCCAACAACGTGGCTAAACCAGTTCCCCGAAGGCAGATTATTAGTCTGAGCCTTCGGGGAACTGGTTATTCCATGCTTTAGATGTACCTGAACATTAGGTGTAGTTGAAGAACCTATTTAGGCACTGCAAGCGTTTCGCGTTCCGCCCTGGTTAATGGACGTGCAGTACGTGCACGCTCATAGCATTTGCAGTGTGCACCAATCTACAGCGGTAGTTCTTCCCAGCCTCGCCTAGAGCGATTGTTGGATGCGGTAGAACACGTTGTTCCAACGCAACTGGTCTTCGAACGCATCGACCTGAGTGTGTTCGTCAATCGCGGCGAACTCAATCCCGGCGATTCGGGCGAACATTTTCCACACGTCTAGCCCCACTTGCGTGCTCATCACCGTGTGGTGGGCTGCGCCGGAAGCGAGCCAGCAGCGGGTTGCAGTCTGGAAATCCGGCAGCGGTTTCCACACCGCGCGCGCCACCGGCAGAATCGGCAGTGGCTCGTCTGGGTTCACTACCTCCACCTTGTTCGCAACCATGCGGAACCGGTCACGAATATCCGATAGAGCAACCACAACCCCAGCTGATGGGGAAGCAGTGAATACTAGCCGCACCGGGTCTTCGCGGTCTCCAATGCCGAGCGGGTGGATCTCCAGTTTCGGTTTATCCACCGTCAGGCTTGGGCAGACTTCTAGCATGTGTGCACCCAGGTTTTTCTCGTCCCCGCGCACCAGATTGTACGAGTAGTCCTCCATCAAGGATGCGCCGCCGTCTAACCCGTATCCCATCACTTTCGCTAAGCGGATCAGAATCGCGGTTTTCCAATCCCCTTCCGCTCCGAAACCGTAGCCGTCCGCCATGAGCCGCTGCACCGCCAGGCCGGGTAGTTGTTTGAGTTCACCAAGATCCTCAAAAGTATCTGTAAACGCTTTCGCCCCTTGCTTATCCAGGAACGTGCGCAGCGCTATTTCTTGCCGGGCGGCGTAACGCAAGGACTCGTGGCGTTTACCTTCGGGTTTCAGTTCTGGCGCCACGTCGTAAAGGTCTAGGTACTGCTGTATTAACGCATCAACGTCCGCTTCTTCGACCTGGTTGATTTGTGCTACCAGATCGTTAACACCCCAGGTGTTGACGGAGGTGCCGAACCGGATTTCCGCTTCCGTCTTATCCCCTTCTGTTACGGCCACGTTACGCATGTTGTCGCCAAACCGTACTAGTTTGAGGTTCCGGGCTTCATCCCAACCGATGATGGCGCGCGCCCAGGTGGCGATCTCGTCGTGCACAGCGGTGTCCGTGTAGTGGCCAACCACGGTGGTGCGGGCAATGCCCATGCGGGTGAGGATGTAGCCGAACTCCCGGTCGCCGTGGGCCGCCTGGTTTAGGTTCATGAAGTCCATGTCCATGCGCGACCACGGCATCTTCTGGTCGATCTGCGTGTGCAGGTGCAGCAGTGGGGTGTGCAGTGCCTCAAGGCCACGAACCCACATTTTGGCGGGCGAGAAAGTGTGCATCCACGCGATTAGTCCCACTACGCGCTCGTTGTTTTCGGCTTCAAGAATGGTGCGCTGAATGTCATCCGACGTGGTGAGCACCGGTTTCCACACGATTTTAAGCGGAATCTGCTGCGCGTTATCCAGGGTCTGGGCGATGGTTTTGGACTGCTCGGCCACCTGATCCAAGGTTTCTTTACCGTACAAGAATTGGCTGCCGGTTAGGAACCAGATTTCCTTGTTTTCAAATGGGTTCTGCATGTACTTACTCCTTTGTGTGCTATTAAATGCAAACTTCAAGTGCTGCTGCGGTTTAAATACGTCTCATTCGATTTCGTTTACTGCCCGTACACGTTTTGGTATCGGTCGTAGAGCCGGTCGATTGCCTCGGGTGGAACTGGAATTAGGTTGCCAGCGCTGCGTGCAATGTGGACGGTGCGAGCCACTTCTTCGGTCATCACCGCGGCTTTAACCGCTGCCCGCGCGTCTTCGCCAATTGTGAACGGTCCGTGATTTTGCATGAGGACAGCGGGGGAGCGGTGATCTTTAAGGGTTTCCACGATGCCGCGTCCAATCGAGTCGTCACCGATTATTGCGAACGTGCCAACGGGAATTGGTCCGCCGAACTCGTCCGCCATCATCGTGAGTGCGCACGGAATCTCTTCTCCCCGCGCTGCCCACGCGGTCGCGTACGTGGAGTGCGTGTGCACGACCCCACCCACGTTCGGCATGTGTGCGTAAACGTAGGCGTGGGCAGCGGTGTCAGATGAGGGACTCTTGCTGCCTTCCACCAGCTCTCCGTTCAAGTTGCACACCACCATTGCGTCTGGAGTGAGCTCGTCGTAGCTGACGCCGGAAGGTTTAATTACCAGCAGGTCGTCCACACTGGGTTCGGCGCCGACCACTACGCGTTGGCTCACATTACCTGCGGTCCAAACGACAAGCCCCCACCTGGGTAGTTCCGCGTGTAGCGTGGCCACGACCTGTTTTGTTTTTTCGATTTTATCGATTACTTCCGATGAATAGTTCAGCAAAATGTTCTCCTTTAACTAGCTCCGTAGTCCATGCCCGTACTGCCGGTTTCCAAGCCTTTGGATAAGCTGGTTTCCACCCCTTTGGATGGGCCGGTTTCCACCTCTTTAGATAAGCTGGTTTTCACACCTTCGACGGCGCCGGTTTCCACCCCTTTGACGGCAGCGATTGTTTTTCGGAAACTGGCCGCACAGCGCCTTGCGTGCTTATAGTGCGCGTGGCGGGAGGGCCCGAATTGCATGAGGTTGAATGGTTAACGCTTGCCTGTAGCCGGCGAGGAACGTAGCGAAACCACGTTCATCAGCTGCGGACGGCGCAATTGTTTCTTGCGCAGCGGAGGCAAACACGGTGTCTGTTAAATATTCGTCAAGTGGTTGGGGCGAGGCTACGTTCTGGCTGTACGCGCTGTAAGCGGCGAGCACTGCCATTCCCCACGCCCCGCCTTCGGACGCGCTGTCTTGCACGGTTATGGGGGTGTGGGTTGCGGCTGCGAGTAGGCGCTGGGCTACTTTTTCGGTTCGGAAAACGCCGCCGTGTGCGGAAAGTACGTCCAGTTGCACTGCTTCCGTCTCTAGCACTTCCAAACCAATCGCGAGAGCTGCGAACGTGGAGCACACCTGTGCCCTCATGAAATTAGGGAGGTTCAATGTGGCCCAGGGGGAGCGGGTGATGAGGGGCCGCCCTCCATCCAAGTGGGTGACGGGTTCGCCGGCGAGGTTGTTGAACGCAAACACTCCTCCCGCATCCGCTTCACCTTCAAGTGCGGCGCCGAGTGTGGCTGCGTAAACGGCGTCCGCACTCGTATCTGGGGCGTTGAGTAGCTGCGCAACTTCACGGAACATATCGACCCACCGTGCAAGTTCGTCCGCGCCGTTATTACAATGCACCATCGCGACGGGGTGACCATCTGGTGTAGTGACCAGGTCAATTTCGGGATGCAGGTGCTTCAATGGGTTTTCTAACACAGCCATCAAGAAGATGGAGGTGCCGACACTCACGTTTCCAGTGCGTGGCTTTACCGCGTTGGTTGCGACCATGCCGGTACCCGCGTCGCCTTCAGGGGGTGCAAATAAGATTCCCGCTTCGAGTTTTCCGGTTGGGTCCAGTAGTTTCGCGCCCGCTTCAGTTAACTTCCCGCCGGATTGCCCGGCGGTGCGGATTGCAGGGAGTAGTTCTTTAATGTCTCGTTCACTGGTGCTCATCTTGTTAAATATTTCGATGAGGTCCGCTCGGTACTCGGTGCCGTCACTATTTAGTGGGAACATGCCTGAAGCATCCCCCACCCCGAGAACTTTTTCGCCCGTTAGTTTCCAGTGCACGTAGCCAGCGAGGGTAGTTAGGAAGGAAACATTTTCTATATGCGGTTCTTGGTCTAGCATCGCTTGATAGTAGTGGGCGACGGACCAGCGCAGCGGGATGTTAACTTTAAAAACCTTAGTCAGTTGTTCGGCAGCGGGGCCCGTGGTGGTGTCACGCCAAGTACGAAACGGCACCAAAAGTTCGTCATTGGCGTCGAACGCCAAGTACCCATGCATCATGGCGGAAACACCGATTGACGCGTAACTAGTGGGTTTGAATGCATACTTTTCTTCGCACTGCTTTATTAGCGAGGTGTAAGCAGCCTGCACACCGGACCAGATGCTCTTGAGTGAGTAGCTCCAATGCCCATCGACCAACTGGTTCTCCCACTCGTGCACACCCGTTGCGATCGGGGTTGCATCCGGGGCCACAAGGCACGCTTTGATCCGCGTTGAACCAAACTCAATCCCTAAAGACGTGTCCCCAGCGGCAAGCAACTGTTTAGGATCAAAATCCGTTGGCATAAGACTCTCCTTCGAGTGTTGAATCAACTGTAAACCCATCACTTCTTAAATGTGAACGTTAACATCGCTCGTTTTTCAGTATGCCAAAGCAGTTTTAATCCCGCAAGTTGTTTTGATAGGGCGGGTGAGCGTCTTAAATCCGCCTCGACGTTGCAGTGCTAGCGCAGTGGGCCGAAGAGCGAGCAAGTAATTCCCCCAATGATGAAGCCCTGGCGTAACGTAGTAGTGATATTTACTAATGCAGCAGAATCTATGCGCAAGACAGCGGGGAGGTGTGTGGTGGGAAGAGGTAATCGCGCGGTTTCAATGAACCAAATTGCAAAGATGGCTGGGGTCTCGCACCAAACCGTCTCGCGCGTCATAAACGGTGGTTCAGGAGTTAGACCGAAAACGCGTGAACGGGTCGAAGAGGTCATACAACGAACTGGCTATATCCCAAATACCGCTGCCCGAACGCTAGTCACCAATCGGTCAGGGATGATTGGGGTAGTGGCAGTTGGGTCATTTCTTTTCGGCCCCACTCACACTCTCACGACCATTGAACAAGCTGCCCGAAAACGCAACTATGCAACCTTGCTGGCTACCGTAAAAGAAGATTCGCAAACTGAGTTCCTCAGAGTGGTGAACACGTTCTTACAGCGTTCCGTAGACGTGATAATCGTTATTGCGGCCAGAGAGCGCACGTGGAGATATGCTGCTGAGCTCGATTGCAAGACGCCCATCGTCATGGTTGGTGGGCAGGCGCAGAACGTGCGGAACATGAGTTACGTTAGCGTAGACCAGGCGCAGGGAGCCAGGCTGGCTGTGCGGCATCTGAGTCGGTTGGGGCACAAAAAAATAGCGGTTATCGCTGGGCCCTCGAACTGGACGGACGCACAACTTCGATTAGCTGCAGCGAAAGATGAAGTTGGTCGACTAGGGATGTCAGCCACTTACAAATACGGAGATTGGAGTGCGCAATCGGGTTTCGAAATCGGCATCGATTTGGCTTCCACAATAGATGAAAGTGGGATTACCGCAGCGTTTGCTGCCAACGACCACATGGCCTTGGGAATGCTATCGGCCTTCTATAAGTGCGGGGTTAGTGTTCCCTCTGACGTGTCCGTGGTGGGCTTTGATAACGTGCCAGAAAGTGCCTACTACACGCCCGCACTAACTACTATCGCTCAAGATTTCGAGCAACTTGGGGTAGCAGTACTTGAAAAATCTCTAGACCTACTGGAAAGCTCAAACATCTCACACACGCTCGTGCCTGCCGTGCTGGTGGTCCGAGAGTCTACAAAACGTCGGTCTAAACAAGGACAAAAGTAGAGCCTCCGCCTTGTAGATACAGGTTTTGGCCCTGCCGTTTGTGCATAGTGGCCGTGCGGTGATCAAATAGAGCGTTTGCACTTGGCAGAAGCGTCTGCATATACTCACCAATGTTAACGTTCACATTAGCGGTTGTGGCTATGAGCCGCTGCCGGTGAATATTTAACAACTGAACTCGTGAACACATTGTGGTGAGAACACAAGAAACAGAGGAGTTTCTCAAAGGAGCTGAGATGGCCGAAACCAAAAGAGGCAGTCGGAAGATTTCGGGTGCGTTTATATATTTCTTCGGAGCATTCGGTGGCATCCTATTCGGATATGACATCGGAGTAATGACCGGAGCCCTACCGTTTCTGCAACAGGACTGGAACCTGGAAGGACACGCCAGCGTAATCGGATGGATTACTTCAGGCGTAATGCTAGGTGCCGTATTTGGTGGAGCGCTTGCCGGTATGCTCTCTGACCGGTTCGGGCGCAGACGAATGATCCTCGTCTCGGCAATTGTTTTTGTTACCGGGTCAATCCTCTGTGCGATCGTGCCCGACAATGGCGCAGCCTGGCTCATCGCGATGCGGATTTTTTTAGGCCTCGCAGTCGGCGCGGCATCGGCATTAGTGCCGGCATACATGTCCGAGCTTGCGCCAGCCCGTTTGCGGGGCAACTTATCGGGTCTCAACCAAACTATGATCGTTTCGGGAATGCTGATTTCCTACATTGTTGACTACCTCCTAAAAGGTTTACCGCATCAATACGCATGGCGCGTCATGCTCGCTGCCGCAGCAGTGCCAGCGATCATTTTGTTTTTCGGTGTGCTCAGGCTACCCGAATCGCCGCGTTACCTGATCCGTCATGGTGAAGAGCAACAGGCACGTGTGATACTAACGTACATCCGTAATGCGAGCGAAGTTGATGCAGAAATAGAAGAGATTAAGGCAACTGCGATCGCTGAAGAAAAAGCTTCAAACAAAGTCAGCTGGGGCATGTTGTTCAGTTCTCGGTACCGCTACCTGGTTATTGCAGGTTTAGGAGTGGCAGCATTTCAGCAGTTCCAGGGGGCGAACGCGATCTTTTACTACATTCCCCTCATTGTGGAAAAGGCAACGGGTCAGGCGGCGGGTGAAGCGCTGATGTGGCCGATTGTCCAGGGGGTAATCCTGGTTCTAGGTTCCCTACTATTTATCGCAATCGCCGAAAAGATTAACCGCAAAACGTTGATAATTATAGGTGGGTCAGTTATGGCCCTATCCTTTATTCTCCCTTCGTTGCTGAACTGGATGTTCCCGGGAATGCCTCCGATGATGATCGTCGCATTCCTAAGCCTGTATGTGGCGTTCTACTCGTTCACTTGGGCGTCTTTGACCTGGGTGATTGTTGGAGAGATCTTCCCGCTTGCAATCCGCGGGCGTGCCTCTGGGCTAGCGTCTTCTTTCAACTGGATCGGATCGTTCCTGGTTGGACTCGTTTTCCCAATCATGACCGCGCACATGCCACAAGAGTCAGTGTTCCTGATTTTTGGCATAATCTGTCTGTTGGGCGTCTTGTTTGTTACGAAAATGGTGCCAGAAACTCGAGGCCGTACCCTCGAGGAGATTGAACAGAGCGCGACTGCAGCGCGCCACTAAACTAGTGGTATGAGTAAGAAGAAACGTACGTGGCCGCCGCTGGCACAGCCGTTACCAGCGGCGGTTACGGATAACCACACGCACTTACCGTTACATGAAGGAGAGATCCCCGCGGCTAGTGGCGTCAAAATGGGTCTTGACGAGCAGCTGCAACGCGCCCTCAATGTTGGGGTCAAGCGGATTATCACGGTTGCGTGCGAACTCCCAGACTTTGTACCGGCCCTACAGCAGGCAAAGGACCTCAGGAATAAAACTGAAACGCATCCGGCTGTGCGACTCGCACTCGCCATCCACCCCAACGAAGCCCCACTGCACGCCGGCGTAATAGAACAGGCACCCGACGGCATGACCTACCAGCCGCAGGCACACCACGTGCCGCTCGATGAAGCGCTCGCGCAAGTGGAACAACACCTCGACAGCCCGGAGGTAGTGGCAGTAGGGGAAACCGGGTTAGACCTATACCGCACCGCGGAGGCCGGGCTCGCAGCCCAGCAAGAGAGTTTTAGCGCACACCTCAAGCTAGGAATGGAACGCAACCTACCCGTACAAATACACGACAGGGAAGCGCACGAACAATGCGTCAATGCGCTCTACCGCACGGGCGCCGACAAAACGGATATCCCAATCGTGTTCCACTGCTTCTCCGGGGGGATGCAACTTGCGCAAGAATGCGCGAAAAACGGGTGGTATGCATCATTCGGAGGATCCCTTACATTTAAACCGAACGAAGCGCAACGCGACGCTTTTAAGTCACTGCCACGTAACCAAATTCTGATAGAAACCGACGCCCCATACCTAACGCCAGTGCCATACCGGGGAAATCCAAACGCAAGTTACGTCATGACCCACACCATCCGGTTTATCGCAGACCTGTGGGAAGAAACCCTCGAAAACACTTGCGAACAGCTAGAACGCAACACCGAACAGGTGTACGGCAAATGGTTCTAAACCAAGTGATTTGTGAAATGAGTCGTAAAGGGTGACGAAAAGATAACAAATTGGTTACGGTTAAACAGTTAAGGAAACGACCGTAAGGAAAGACTTTGACGCACTCGAATCAGACCGAGCCCCGTTGGGCTACGTCCTGCTCGAAAAAAACTGTTACGGCAGCTGCCGGTCTAGCCGCTGCTGCACTTGTGGCAACCTCCGCAGTTGGGGTCGCAGCTTCGCACCACACGGTAACCGTGGAAGCGGAAGGCATCACCCGCCCCGTTGACGTCTGGGGCGGCACCGTAGCTACCGCACTAGACAGCGCGGGCGTAGACGTGTCGACCCACGACCAAGTCACCCCAAACGTCAACGCGCGGCTCCAAAACGGGCAAAACATCAAAGTGGAACGCGCTAAATCCTACCGGGTTAAAGAAGGTAGTACCTCGCGCGCCGTCTGGTCTGCCGCTAGCTCCATGGACCAGGTTCTGGCCGGGGCTCAACGCGGCCGCGACAACACAACCGTCGCCGCAGACCGCTCATCGGTGCGCTCTGCTCTACCTGCAGTCGTATCCGAACCCAAGAGCATCCGCGTAGTAGCCGATGGGAAAACCCACTCCGTTGCCGCCTCCACCGAAGACACGGTGCCGAGCGTGCTGGAAAAATCCGGGCTAAAAGTTTCTCCAATCGACCAGGTGCACGTCAGCTCCGATGAAAAAGGCATGCTCATCGACGTCACCCGCGTTAGCCGCGGCGTTAAAGAAGAAGTTAAAGACATCGACTTCAAAACCGTGGAACGTGACACCGACGAACTGTACAAAGGTGAAGAGCGGGTCGTCTCCGAAGGTAAGAAAGGTCAAATTAAGACCACTACCTACGAGCAAAAACGCGGTGACGACGTCCTCGTCTCCACGCAGGTGAAGCAGACCCGCACCGAACCTGAGGACCGGGTAATCGAACGCGGCACCAAAGAACGCCCGGCAGAAACCGAAACGGCAAAGACCGATGGCGATGCCAATGCTAGCCCCCAGCCGGGTGCCGGCACCGGGAGTGCACCCGACGGGGTTTGGGGAGCGTTAGCGCAGTGTGAATCCGGGGGCGACCCCTCAACAAACACGGGTAACGGATTCTACGGCATGTACCAGTTTACGGCGTCCACGTGGCACTCCGTAGGTGGCTCCGGGTTGCCATCGGATGCGTCCGCTGAAGAGCAAACAATGCGCGCAAAAATCTTACAGCAACGCGCCGGCTGGGGCCAGTGGCCCGCCTGCACGTCGCAACTGGGCTTGCGCTAAGACCCTAGGCTTGTTCTGAACGCTAGGCTTGCGCTGAAGGTCGCGGGCAGTAAACAAGGCCGCTCATACGCCTCCGTTGGAAACGCGAAACCGCGCCCTCCAGCGGAGGCGTTATACTAGGTAGGCACCAAAATCTGTTCGCTACATCCAATGGGTTGGTAATACATGCTCCTATCTCCCGCGCACGTGCGCGAGATCTGCAAAACACTCGGCATACGCCCAACAAAAACGCTTGGGCAAAACTTTGTGCACGACGCCGCCACCGTACGCAAGATCGTGCGCGCAGCCCACGTGCAACCCGGCGACCACGTCCTAGAAGTCGGGCCCGGGCTCGGATCCTTAACCCTTGGCCTACTGGAAGCTGGCGCCCGCGTCAGCGCAATCGAGATCGACCCCATCCTCGCGACCGCCCTGCCCGCCACCGTGCAAGGGTTCACCGACGAACCCCAGCCGCTGCGAGTGCTGCAAGCAGACGCGTTGGCCGTAACCTCAAGCGAAGAACTAAACCAAGCTGTGAACGCGCAGGGTGAAACGGAAAACTGGGAAGCGCCAACGCGGATGGTCGCAAACCTGCCATACAACGTGGCGGTACCACTTGTGTTGAACATTTTGAAGCATTTCGAAACCGTGACCGAACTGCTAGTAATGGTGCAAACCGAAGTTGCGCAGCGCCTCAGCGCACAGGCGGGCTCAAAGATCTACGGGGTGCCGTCGGTTAAAACCGCGTGGTACGGGCACGCACAACTGGCCGGGGCGATTAGCCGATCAGTGTTCTGGCCCGTGCCGAACGTAGATTCTTCACTTGTGCGCGTAACCCGCAGCGAACCGACGTGGCTGGCCCCGCGCGAAACCACGTTCAAACTGGTCGACACCGCCTTTGCACAACGACGCAAAATGCTGCGCGCCGCCTTAAAGAATACTTTCAGTGACGTGGACTTAAACACAGTTTTCTCCCGCGCCCAAATCGACCCTACGCGCCGAGGGGAAACTTTAACGGTAGAAGACTTTGACCGCCTCGCCTGGGCCGTGCACCAAGAGCGGGAGGTCAGCCGGTGAAAGCAGTTACTGCTTCCGCGCCGGCTAAGCTGAATCTGGTACTCCAGGTTGGTCGGTTAGAAGCTGGGTACCACCCCCTTTACTCCATTTTTGAGGCCCTAGACATGCGCGAAACCGTGCGGGTAAAACCATGCGCAGGGCCCAGCCGCGTGCACACCACCGTGCAGCTAGGGCCCGGTAGTAAACGGATAGAAGCGGCCATAAACGCGCTCGCACCGCAGCAGAACCTGGCGGTCAAAGCGGGGGAGCGGCTGCTACAAGAAGCGCAAAAGCGTATGCAGCACGCCAGGGGTGCGCATAATCAGAGCTTGCGGGCCATAGGGGAAGATGGCGCAGCTGCCTTACCGCCCGGATTAGAGTTTGAGGTTCTTAAACGCGTACCTATGGCTGGGGGAATGGCCGGAGGGTCAGCGGACGCGGCGGCTGCGCTCGTGGCGGTCAACGAACTACTGGGCCTCAAACTAACAATGCAGCAGCTGTTAGAAATCGGGGCAGAACTAGGGGCAGATGTACCGGCATGCCTTATGGGAGGTACCTCGCTAGGGTTACGCTACGGCGATCAAATGACCAACCTGGGGCGTGGGCAAACGCGCCACTGGGTGATGGTATTGGTGCGCGACGGCCTGTCTACCCCAGCTGTGTTCAAAACATTCGACACCCACCAGCGTGGCCGCGAGAAGCTCCCAAGCAGTTTGCGCCCGCAGGACCGGCATAAGGTCCTTGGGTCCGCCACGGACCTCAAGCACCTTTTGACCAACGACCTGCAAACCAGCGCCTTCGAAATGCGCCCAGACCTGGCGCGCATAATGACGCGTATTAACCACACGGATGCGCTGGCTGCGCTAGTGTCTGGTTCGGGCCCCACGATCGCGGTGCTCGCGCGCGACGGCGAACACGCGCAGCAACTTGCCAGCACAATCCGCGAATTTGCCGATGTGGAAGACTGTCTATGCACCCACGGGCCAGTAGGGGGCGCCCGTGTGGAAACCCTGACAGGCCCGGCGGCCACTGAGAAATGGCGCACCGACACCGCGGAGACCGAGAAGCTGGGCACCGACCCGGCTACCGAGAAACCGCGCACCGACGCCCCGGTCCCTCAGGAACCACAAATGCTGACGCTGGCTAGAACAGAGGAATAATGGCTCACCTTTTCTCTACCCACAACCTGAAGGCAATCGGGGGTTCGCGCGAAATCTTGGCGGGTATCAACGTGTCTATCCACGAGGGTGACCGCGTGGGCGTGCTGGGGCCGAACGGGGCAGGTAAGTCCACGTTACTGAACTTGCTCACGGGGTTGCGCCAGCCCGACGAGGGGTATATCACGGCCCGCGAAGGCATGCGGTTCACGCACCTGACGCAGCGTGATAACACGGACCCGGTGCCGGCAGTCCAGCTGATCCACCCGGGGTTAGAGGAATACGAGTGGGCGTCGAACCCAGATATTCGCGACATTCACTCAGGGCTGCTGGCCGATATTGACATCACCCGCCCGATGAACGAACTATCCGGTGGTCAGCGCCGCCGGGTTTCGCTCGCCACAGTCCTGTCCGAAGGCGTGGTGCAGGGCCGACCCGCAGGCGTGGTGGTGTTAGACGAACCCACCAACCATTTAGATGTTGAGGGCGTGGCGTGGCTCGCAGCGCATTTGAATAAGCGGTTGGCACGCGGCCATGGCGCGTTGATTGTGGTGACGCACGACCGGTGGTTTTTAGACGCCGTGTGCAACCAGGTGTGGGAAGTGGTACCGGGGGTGGAACCGGGTTACGGCCGCGATCAGCGTCCGGGGCGGATTGAGTTTTACGAAGGCTCGTATGCGGCGTATGTGCTGGCTCGGGCTGAGCGGGCACGGCTGGCACAGTTAGCTGAGGAGAAGCGGCAGAACCTGTTGCGCAAAGAACTGGCGTGGTTGCAGCGGGGCGCCCCTGCCCGCACTTCGAAACCACGGTTCCGGGTGGATGCGGCGGAAGCGTTGATTGGGAACGAGCCCCCACCGCGCGACGAAGTGGAGTTGGTTCGTATCGCGTCCGCGCGGCTTGGTAAACAGGTTTTAGATCTTGAGGGTGTGAGCCTGAGGTTTGGTGACCGGGTGATTTTTGATGACGTCACTTGGCGGCTCGCACCGGGCCAACGCGTGGGCGTGGTGGGAGTTAATGGCGCGGGTAAAACCACGTTGATGCGGCTGCTGGCGGGCGATTTGCAGCCCGACCATGGCCGGGTTAAACGCGGTAAAACCGTGCAGGTCGCTACCCTGTCGCAGGACACGCATGAGCTGGATGAGGTTTCGCACTTGCGGGTCACGGAGGCAGTGGCGCAGGTGGCGTTGTCGATTGACGTTGGTGGCAAAGAGTTGACCGCCAGCCAGATTGTGGAACGCATCGGGTGCAACCGCGATCGCGCGTGGACACCAGTGGCCGATATTTCGGGTGGGGAACGGCGCCGCCTGCAGTTGGTGCGCCTATTAATGGCCCAGCCGAACGTGCTGCTGCTGGACGAGCCCACTAACGATTTGGACACGGACACGCTTGCCGCAATGGAGGATCTGCTGGATTCTTTTGCGGGCACACTCGTGGTGGTTTCGCACGACCGTTACCTTCTGGAACGCGTAACTTCCTCTCAGGTTGCCCTTTATGGGGATGGGAAAATCGTTGACCTACCGGGTGGGGTAGAGCAGTACCTGCGGGTACGTGCTGGTCAGACCACGGAAGGGGCCGGTGCGGTTGCTGCCGGTGCAGCGGCTGCTGCGGATGCGGGTCCGTCTGATGCCCAGCTTTCGCGGGAAGCACGGAAAGAAGCGCAGCGGGTGGAGCGGCAGATGAAACGCAGTAGTCAGCAGATTGAAAAAGTTGAAGCGCAGCTTGCGGACGTTTCGTCTATCCCCACTCCGAACGCGCAGCAGATTCAAGAGATGGCGGATTTAGCGGCCCAGTTGAAGTCGCTTCAGTCTACCCATGAGGCCTTAGAAACCCAGTGGTTAGAAGCCGCTCAGCGGGCGGAAGACCTCAGCTAGCACCAGTTATCCCCCTTGAGCGCATTCGCGGATACCCGATTCTCCCGAACGGCTTTTGAAAGCTACGTGCCAGCGAGCACGCATCGGTTAGATATGTTTGAGCGCGCCCGAGGCCGGTGCCTCGAGCGCGCTCAGTTCTGACTTTTGGCCAAGGCTTAGTGGCCGGGCCAGGAGCGGATTAGATTAAGTAGTTTGACCTGGCCGGAGTCGAACACTTTGCCGCCGATCGCCATGCCGGCAAGCAGGATGATTACCGACCAGGCGAGCATCACAAGACTGCCCGCTATGCCGGGGAGGACCTTCCAGTAAATCAGTAACCCTGGGAGCGAGAGGATGAACCCGCCTGCCATTAAGCCGAAACTAATGAGCATGTTCACCATCTGGTTCCCCGTGCCTTTCGACGCCAGCGGGGAAGACCCTGGTGGTTGTACGCCAATACTGTAACGCCCAGTGAACGTTGAGCCTAAACCAAACGTCACCAGGTAAATCGACAGTAGTTTTAACGTCCAGTTGATAGCAGAGCCAGCTTCGGGTAAGAACACTCCAAAGGCAATCGAAGAGATTACGATTACGGTTACTGCTGGTAGCAGGCTTCCGAGGAAGCGTCCGAACCTATCTTGCCAGCCTTTGACGCCTGCACTGACATGCATCCAGAATGCTGTTGAATCGTAGGATACCAACAGGGCCATGGTGGAGCCCATAAGAATTGGAACGAGGTAAATGAACATCCCCGCGATCGAGCCCGTAGTCGGGTCAGAATCTGCGGTAAGTTTCGTCATTGCAATGCCCAGGATTGGGAAAATCAACGTGGCGATGAACGAGGTGAACAGCCGTGGGTCACCCAGGCAAGCAGACAGGGTGCGGGCAGCGATAGCGCTGGTGGGGTTCGATACTCCCAGGCGGGTCCACATGCCCAGTAGAGGCAGACCATTGTCTTTAGATTGTTTCTGCTGCCGCGTTTCTTCTTGCGTGGGGTCTACCAGGTGGCGCCCAGCCGCAATCGCTTCGCGAGCCTGCCCGCTAATGGGGTGGGAACGCCCGCGCATACTGGGGGCTAGTGCCCGAGTCCAAAGCCACAGCAAAGCTGCTATCCCCACGGCTGCGTACAGCACACCTAACAGGGCGGGGACGTATTGTCCGCCCGCTAACAGTGGTGGTAGGGCAGTGGGGTTCGTTAGTGGCGTCCAGCTTAAGACTTCGCCGATTCGCAGGACGGTGCTGAAAATATCCTTGTCTGCCAACGCGTTCATCCAGGCGCCTGCAGGGGCGACAATTAGAAGGAAGACAACCGTGGCGATGGTTGCCGAACGGTCCCGCCATTTAGAAGAGTGTGACAGGGAACCGTCCACAGCCACCCCTATAAGGCGGCTTACTAGCGCACAAATATAGGTAAAAACTAGAGCCGCGACGATGGCTAGAACGCCCGCCAAAACGTGGCCGGCAGAAAATAGGTATGTAGCTGGCAGTATTGCGACCGCGAAGGTGACGAAACCTCCGGGACCAACCATGGTAGCCAAAATCAAAGCGTGGGCTAGTGACCGCGATGGGGCTACGAAAGGAGCGAAGTTAGAAGGGGTCAGCGAGTTATCTAACCCGAACCCGAAGAAGGGTGCGCCCGCCCAACCAAGTGCAATCAGCAGGCCCATCAGAATACTGCCATAGGCCACGGACGTGGGGGCGACCCCTGCGCTTCCGAGGTGAAACATAGCTGCCTGCGTTACACCGTAGATAGTTAAGAGGTACAGGCCGACGAGGGCAAAAAGAATGATCTTCCACTTTGCTTGGACAAAATTAACCCAAGAGATTCTAAGTTTTAGGGAAACTACTGTTGCAACCATTCGAGCCCTTCCGCGTGGTGGACGCCGCCGATGAGGGAGGTGAAGACGTCGTCTAAGTCCTTGCCTTGCGAAACCTCTTCGGTGGTGCCGTGGGTGAGTACTTTACCGTGGTTGATGATTGCCACGTGGCTGCACATTTTCTGCACGTTCGCCATCACGTGGCTGGATAGCACTACGGTGCCACCGCCGTTGACGAAGTTGCTGAGGATATCGCGGATGTTCGCTGCCGAAATCGGGTCTACCGCTTCGAAGGGTTCGTCGAGTACCAGCACTCGGGGGCCGTGCACTAGGGAACAGGCGAGCGCGATTTTCTTGGTCATGCCGGCGGAGTAGTCGGACACGGGTTTTTTCTGCGCTTCTTCTAACCCGAGTGCCCGCACGAGCGCGTCCGCACGCTCTTGGGCCACATCTTTGTCAAGGCCGCGCAGCATTCCCATGTAGGTCACGAGGGCCGGGCCCGACAGGCGGTTGAACAGGCGCATGCCGTCAGGCATTACTCCAAGTTTTGTCTTCGCCTCAGCCTGGTTGGTCCACATGTCGATGCCGCAGATGCGGGCGGTGCCGTGGTCTGGTTTCAGCAGGCCGGTGGCCATGTTCAGGCACGTGGTTTTACCCGCCCCGTTGGGCCCAACAATGCCGTAGAACGATCCGGTGGGGATGGAAAGCGTCATGTCTGCTACCGCAACTGTGTTGCCGAACACTTTAGCGAGCTGCAGCATTTCTAGCGCAGGTTCGTTCGATTGTGGTTGTTCTTCGGTGAAGTTTGGCAGTGTCGGTTTCCCATCGGTTTTTGATTCGTTCCCGACGGGTGCATCTTCGTGCGCCATGGTCCTCCTTAAAAAGGGGTGTCGAAATGGTAGTGGATACACGCATTTGCGTGCTAATCCGCACTATTACCCACTTAGTTTAATAGACCACAGGTATGCCAACAAGGTTCACGCGTGCCCTCAGTGCCGCGTTTTTGGCGTGAAAGTCAGCAGTATGGGCCGCAGAAGTTTACTGAGGTTTTCGCGTTGCCGTTTCGTCAGGCTAACCAGGAGCGCGCGTTCGGCGTCGAGTAGAGAGGCCAGGGCCGCGTCAACTTTTTGTTTCCCGTTTGACGTGAGGGTGACGAGCACTGCCCGACGGTCGGTGGAGGAGCGGGATCGTTCCACTAGACCTTTGGCTTCTAGACGGTCAATCCGGTTGGTCATGGTGCCGGACGAGACTAGTAGTTCGTTCATGAGGTTCCCGGGCGTCAGTGCATAGGGCTTACCGGCGCGTCGCAGAGACGAGAGCACATCGAATTCCCACGGTTCGAGTTCGTGGCTCGAGAATGCGGTTCGTCGCGCCAGATCAAGGTGTCGGGCGATGCGGGTGATTCTGGAGAAAATGAGCATGGGGGAGGTATCCAGATCGGGGCGCTGCACTTCCCACGCACCTACAATCCGGTCTACGTCATCCTCATGACTAGTTTGACTAGCTTCATTACTCACAATTTCAAGATACTTGATGTCGAGAGGTTTGTGTGGGACTTTCGACTCTTATGTTGCGTGTCGCCCCCTTGTTTTTTGAGGCGGTGGTTGCGTTTGGTTTCTATCCCTTGAGGTGGGGGTCTGATTCTAGGTTGCGTAAACCGAGCCAGGTGAGGTTCACCACGTGTGCGGCAACTGTGTGTTTGTCGAACGCGTTTTCTTCTAGCCACCATTGGCCAACTTGGGCGATGAGGCCGACGAGCATTTGGGCGTATAGTGGTGCCCATTTTTTATCCATTCGCCCGACTTCGAATTGGCGTGCAAGTAGGTGTTCCACGCGTGAGGCGACGTCGCCAATGACGGACGAGTAGGATCCGAGGGACTGTGCTTTCGGCGCGTCGCGCACCAGTACGCGGAACCCGTCCGCGTGGTTGTCGATGTAGTCCAGTAGGGAGAGGGCTGTGTTTTCTACAATTTCACGTGGGTGTAGGGAGGATTCGAGTGAGTTCGCGATTGTGCTAACGAGCCGACGTACTTCCCGGTCGACAATTACTGCGTAGAGGCCTTCTTTACCACCGAAGTGTTCGTATACCACTGGTTTCGTTACGCCGGCTGCGGAAGCTATTTCTTCTACCGAGGTGCTGTCGAACCCTTTGGAGGCAAACAGTGTGCGTGCCACTTCTATTAGTTGTTCGCGGCGTTCGATGCCGCTCATGCGCGTGCGCTTGACGGTAATTTTGAGGCCTCCATCCGCAAGTATTAAGGTCGCCCACGCGGTGGGGCTAAACCTAGGTTCCGGTTAGTGATCAGTGTACTTGCCTCGCGGTTTTGAACGGGGTGTGAGCAGGTTATCTCACACGCATTGGATATCTGAGGAGGAAGTATGGCAAAATAGCTGTTGCTAATCCGCCCTGGTGTAATGGCAGCACAGAGGTTTTTGGTACCTCTAGTCTGGGTTCGAATCCTAGGGGCGGAACTTTTTATATCCGCACCTTCTTGACGTCCACTATTTTTTGGCTCTATTAATTGGTCGGTTAGGGTCTGTTTACAGCTCATTTGGCGAAGGTGGGCGCGCTAGGCTTACAATCGAGACAGAAACGCTTGGTATGCACGCGTTTTGTAAACGCACGATTCTTGAAGTGAGGGGCACTTGACCACGCCATCCGCTGTGATAATCCTGGCTGCTGGGCAGGGAACGCGCATGAAGTCGGCAACACCTAAGGTGCTGCACACAATGTGTGGACTGCCGCTAGTAGGGCACGCGATTGACGCCGCCGAAGAGTCCGGCGCGGAGCACACGGTGGTGGTGGTTCGCCATCAACGTGAGGCCGTGGCAAACGCCGTGCAAGAGTTGAAGCCCGATGCGATTATTGCCGATCAAGACGCCGTGCCCGGCACTGGCCGCGCAGTGTGGTGCGGTATGCAGGAGCTTTCTAAGCACGCGTCTTTGCAAGGCACTATCCTCGTGATATCAGCGGACGTACCCCTATTAGAAGGTGACACGATCCGTGAACTTACGCGGATGCACGAAGAATCAAAACGCGCAGTAACCGTGGTGACCACGGTAGTCGATGACCCAACGGGATACGGGCGGATAATCCGCGACGGGGAAACGGTCACAGCGATTGTTGAACACCGTGACGCCACTGCGCAGCAGCGTGAAATCAAAGAAATGAACGCGGGCATTTACGCGTTCGACGCTCAGTTCTTACAAGAAGCGCTCCAGGGCCTCGAGCAAAACAACGATCAAGGTGAAGTCTACTTGACCGACACCATTGCCCTCGCCAAACAACACGGGGGAGCGGGCGCGTACTTACTGAAAGACACGTGGCAAGCTCAAGGCTGTAACGACCGCGCTCAACTAGCACAACTGCGCGACGAAATGAACCGCCGTATCCTGCGCAAGCACATGCTGAGCGGAGTGGCGATCATATCCCCAAACGAAACCTCAATCGATAAAGACGTGGCAATAGCCCCGGACGTAACCATCGAACCCGGATGTGTACTCGAAGGCACCACTATCGTAGAACCCTTCGCCACAATTGGCCCCCACACTACGCTGCGGAACACCCGCGTAGAAGAAGGGGCGGTACTGCCACACGTGTTCGCCTATGACACGACAATCGCGGCCGGCACCGTCGCCCCCGCATTTTCCGAATTTAAAGACTCTGACCCGCAATAAGATCCCGTAACCGCCGCAAGGAGAATTAGTACAGTGTCAGGAATCATCACCTCCGGAGAAAAACGCTTGGTACTCGTTACTGGCCGAGCTCACCCAGAACTAGCGGAGGCGGTGGGGAAAGAACTGGGAACCGGCGTGCTCCCAACCACAGCATACGATTTCGCTAACTCTGAAATCTACGTGCGGTTCAACGAATCCGTGCGCGGCTGTGACGCGTTCGTACTGCAATCCCACACCGAACCCATAAACCAGTGGATCATGGAGCAACTAATTATGGTGGATGCGCTCAAGCGTGCATCCGCTAAACGCATCACCGTGGTTGCCCCGTTCTACCCGTACGCACGGCAAGACAAAAAACACTTGGGCCGCGAACCCATTTCCGCACGCCTCATGGCGGACCTATTTAAAACCGCGGGTGCGGACCGGCTCATGGCAGTGGACTTGCACGCCGCACAAGCCCAAGGTTTCTTTGACGGCCCAGTGGACCACCTGTGGGCCATGCCGGTGCTTGTGGACTACGTGAAATCTCGCGTGGACCTATCGCACGTGGCCGTTGTTTCCCCCGACGCGGGTCGTATCCGCGTGGCGGAGAAGTGGGCGAACAAGCTCGGTGGCTGCCCCCTGGCGTTCGTGCATAAGACTCGTGACACCTCCCGGCCGAACGTTGCGGTCGCTAACCGCGTAGTTGGTGACGTGGAAGGTCTGAACTGCGTGCTCGTTGATGACCTCATCGACACCGGTGGGACTATTGCGGAAGCTGTTAAGGTACTCAAAGACTCCGGTGCGAAATCCGTTATCGTTGCCGCCACTCACGGGGTGCTGTCCCCACCGGCGGCGCAGCGCCTATCCGAATGCGGGGCAACCGAAGTGGTGATTACAGACACGCTCCCTATTAAAGCGGAGAAACGGTTTGATAAACTCACGATCCTGCCGATCGCGCCCCTGCTGGCACGGGCAATACGTGAGGTATTTGACGACGGCTCGGTAACCTCGCTATTCGACGGTGTGGCCTAATTGCGCTAAACTCTTTCCTGTTGCCTCGGCGAGGGCGCACCGGAACCGGTGTTGCCGTTATCGACTGGGCGTGGAAACACCCTTTTTGCAACGCTCGCATTATGCGTGCTGCAAAACCTGTGGTTCCGCTCCTTCCGGGGTCCAATAATAAGATTCTGAAAGGATAAACAAATGGCTACTCACATTACCCGCCTCGACGGCGTAGCCCGTAAAGAATTCGGTAAAGGCGCTGCTCGTCGCGCTCGTCGCGCCGGTATGATTCCCGCGGTGATCTACTCCAACACCGTGGAACCCGTGCACATGGACATGAATGCGCACGATGTATTCCTCATCGTTAAAGACAACGAAAACGCCCTTGTGAACGTGGTTTGCGACGGGGAGGAACAGCTGGCGATCGTTAAAGATATTCAGCGTCACCCGGTGCGCCGCGAAATCATCCACCTGGACCTGCTGGCTGTGCGCCGCGACGAGAAGGTAGATGTGGACGTACCCCTGGTGTTCGTGGGTGAGTCCGCACCGAACACGATTTTGTCGCAAGAGCACTTCACGCTGCTGGTGCACGCCCCTGCGATTGACATTCCCGAGTCCATTGAGGTGTCGATTGAAGGTCTTGAGGAAGGCGCCGTGCTCACAATCGCGGACGTTAACTTCCCAACCGACGTGGAATCGGACCTGGAGCCCGACACGGTTATTGGTTCCATCATGATTCCGGAGGAAGAGCCGGAAGAAGAACCGGAGGAAACCGAGGAGTCCGCGGAGGCCGAAGAGGGCTCCGATGATGGCGAGGGCGACTCCGAAGAAGAGTGACCTTACTTTCACGCTTACTAGCCAAGGCCCGGCGGAACGCGCTGGGTCTTGGCTTTTCTTATGCCCTCTTTTATGCCGCATCCATGCTGGCCGTGTGGTGCTTGTGGCAGCTCACTGGTTCGTGGGGCATAACCGGGGACGTGAACTACTACTACCAGTGGGGCCGGTTCGCCCTCAAACATGGTGTCAGCGGGGCAATGGTGGAATACCCAACCCCGGCGGCGGCACTGCTCTTTTTTGGGGCAGCGTTCACCAATGACGCGCAGACCTACCAGGCTGGATTCGCGTGGGCCATGGTTCTGTTGGTAGGAGTGTGGTTCCTAGTGCTTTGGCGCAAGCAGCAACCACGGCATCTACACCAGCCGCGTTGGGTGTGGTTGTTTACGGAACCGGGGTGGATGTGGGCTCTGCTGGCTGTGTGCATGGGTCCGCTGCTGCTCAACCGGTTCGACCTCGTGCCCGCGCTGCTGGGGGCGGCTGCGTTTCTGGCCACCAGCCCCGCGTGGGCCGGTCACCTGCTGGCGTGGGGGACCGCGATGAAACTCACGCCAATCACCCTGTTCGCGGCCTTCACCCGCTCCTGGAAACGCGCGGGCCTAGCTCTGCTTGGAACGGGCGTGGGGCTCATTTTGATCAGCGCGCTGCTAGGTGGGTGGCAGCGCGTGTTCTCCCCTTTGGGATGGCAACTCGGCCGCGGGCTGCATTCGGAATCGATCGTGGCCACCGCCATCACCTGGGCGAGGGCCTTCAACCCCGGTGCTTACACCGCCGCGCTTTCCACTAACAACTCAATCGACTACTCGGGGCCAGGCGTATTTTTGTCGCTACACGTGGGGACCGTTCTGACGGTACTGACGCTTGCGCTGATCGGGTGGTTCGGCATGCGCGCCTACCGCGTGTCCACCACCGCTGGAACTAAAGCGTTACTGGCATGCGCGATCACTGGCCTGTTGATCTGCTCGAACAAAGTTTTCTCTCCGCAATACATGATCTGGCTGCTGCCCCTGTGGACCGTAGTGCTGGTATTTGAACGCACCCGTTGGCACGCCAAAATGGGCCTTGCACTAGCCGGGATAACCGCGATGACCCAATGCATCTACCCCACCCTCTACCCCTATTTCCTATCTACAACCACTTCCGCACCGCACCTGTGGGCGTGCATTTTTGTGGTAGTGCGTAACGTAGCGCTCGTAGTCTGGACACTCACCGTATGCTGGAGGGTGTGGAAAAGAACTACCCGGACCCGAAACTACACGTCATAATTCCCGCCGGTGGCGCGGGAACCCGCTTGTGGCCCCTGTCGCGACGCGCTACCCCGAAGTTTTTACTGAACCTTGCGGATCCAAACCGGTCACTGCTACAGATGACGGTGAGCCGGCTTGCCCCAGTGGCCGCGTCAATCACGATCGTCACGGGAGCTGAGCACGCGGACGCGGTGCGCACACAAGTCGGTTCCGCAGCCCAGGTGCTGGTGGAACCCAGTGGACGCGATTCCCTTGCTGCAATTGCGCTTGCCACTACCCACCTGAAGTTGCAATACGGTGCGGACGCCGTAGTGGGTTCGTTTGCTGCAGACCACGTTATTGACGATGAGGCCCTATTTCGCCAGTGCGTCCAAACCGCTGCTCGCATTGCCCAGCGCGGAAAAATCGTCACGCTCGGGATCGAACCCACGTGCGCGTCCACCGCCTTCGGATACATCAAACCCGGCCATCCGCTAGCTCAGGGCAACGAGGATGAGGCTGATGCACACATGGGGAAATCGGGGCAGACACCCGCTTATGCGGCAGACGCATTTGTAGAAAAACCCGACCAGCAGCGCGCCGAACAGTTCGTATCCGAAGGGTACTTATGGAACGCGGGAATGTTCATAATGCGCGCCGACACCTTCACCCAGCATTTGCGCAACCACAACCCCCGCATGGCAGACGCGGTTCTAACTCTTGCGCAAGAATGGGACAGCGCGGCAGTAAACCGGCGAGAAGAACTGTGGGAGTCACTGGAGAAAATCGCGTTCGACTATGCAATCGCCATGCCCGCAGCAGACCAGGGGGACGTCGCGGTGGTACCCCTGCACACAGAATGGTCGGACCTAGGAGACTTTGAGTCCCTCAAGCCGCTAAAAAATAAGAGCGAGCGAATAGTACAAATTGATGCCAACGCCCGCGTATTCACTACGGGACCGGCTGTTGTAACACTAGGCGTGGAAGGGATAACTGTGGTAAGTACCCCTGATGCGGTGCTGGTGATCGACTCCAACCGGGCGCAAGACGTGAAAAGCATCCCTAAAGCGCTGCTCAACGCTGGTTTCGAAGATCTAGTATAAATACTTCTAAGTTCGTTAAAACTAAAGTTTTCTGCACCGTTTTATCCCATTGGCCGTCACGTATGAGGTAAAATGATCTGGCAACCAGCGAACCAGAGCGGAGCCTTAACTAAGGCTTTGGGTTCATCACTCCTAACGAATCCCAACTAGGGGGGAAAGTGAAGAAAGCATCCAAGATCTCGGCCGCCATTGCTGCAACGGCGCTCCTACTCACCGCGTGTGGTGCAGCACCTGAAAGTGGGGACAAAGGCAAGTCCTCATCAGAAGGCGGTGACAAAGTCAAAGCCTGCATGATTTCGGACTCCGGCGGCTTCGACGACAAATCCTTCAACCAGTCCGGACACGAAGGCCTCATGAAGGCTAAAGACGAACTCGGCGTAGAGGTTTCCGCAATCGAATCCCACTCCGAAGCCGACTTCGAACCCAACATCGACGCCGCGGTAAGCGACAAATGCTCCATAATCATCGGCGTGGGCTTCCTCATGGTAGACCAGCTAGAAGCCAAAGCGAAGGCAAACCCGGACATCAAGTTCGCGATTGTGGACTCACAGTTCAAAGACGCACCTGAGAACGCGCGCGCCCTAGTGTTCAACACCGCTGAAGCCGCCTACCTCGCAGGATACGCAGCTGCCGGCATGACGCAAACCGGTAAAGTCGCCACGTTCCTCGGCATGAAGATCCCCACAACCGCGATCTTCGCCGACGGATTCGCCGACGGCATCAAGCACTACAACGAAGAAAACGGTTCTGCCGTTCAACTCCTCGGTTGGGATAAAGAGAAACAAAACGGAGCTGCCACCGGTAACTTCGAAGACGTCCCGAAAGGTAAAGAGACCGCTAAGCAGTTCCTCGATCAGGGTGCGGACATCATCATGCCCGTCGCCGGCCCCGTTGGTTCCGGTGCGCTCGCGGCCGTTAAAGACGCGTCCGATAAGAACGCGTCCATCGTGTGGGTTGACGCCGACGGTTACCGCACGCAACCAGAGTCGAAAGACATCATCCTCACCTCGGTGGTTAAAGAAATCGGGAACTCCGTGTTCGACACCATCAAGTCTGTTAAGGAAGGTAAGTTCGACTCCAAACCCTACATTGGGGACCTGAAGAACGGGGGTGTCTCCATGGCACCGTTCCACGACTTCGACTCCAAGGTACCTGCTGAGCTGAAAGAGAAACTGAAGAAGCTCCAGGAGCAGATCACAAGCGGTGAGATTAAGGTAGAAACCCAGAACCAACCGTAAACTGATGTGCTGCCCTAAATGATTACAGGCCCGTTCCCACCGGGAGCGGGCCTGTAATAAAGCCGTAACACACCGATAAAGTTAAGGAACACCGTGAAGCTCGAACTACGAGGAATCACCAAAGTGTTCGGCCCACTCGTGGCCAATGACCACATCGACCTCACCATCGAACCCGGACAAATCCACGCGTTACTGGGGGAAAACGGTGCGGGAAAATCCACTTTGATGAACGTACTCTACGGTCTGTACCAGCCAAACGATGGACAGATCCTCATTGACAACAAACCCGTGTCATTCTCCGGCCCCGGCGACGCGGTCGCCGCCGGGATCGGCATGGTCCACCAACACTTCATGCTCGTGCCCGTGTTCACCGTCGCGGAATCCGTAGCGCTCGGCTACGAACCCACGAAGGTCGCGGGCATTATTGAAACCAAAAAAGCGCGTGACCAAGTTCGGGAACTATCCGCACGCTTCGGATTCGACATCGACCCCGACGCCCCCATCGAATCCCTCTCCGTGGGAGCTCAACAACGCGTTGAAATCATCAAAGCCCTCTCGCGCGACGCCCGCGTACTGATCCTCGACGAGCCCACCGCTGTGCTCACCCCTCAGGAAACAGACGAACTAATGGACATCATGCTGCAGTTAAAAGCGGCAGGTACGTCAATCGTGTTCATCACCCACAAACTTCGCGAAGTCCGCGCCGTTGCAGACCACATCACCGTGATTCGACGCGGAAAAGTAGTGGGTGAAGCGAGCGCGGAATCAACCGAAGAAGAACTCGCGTCCATGATGGTGGGCCGGCCGGTGATGCTCAACGTCGAAAAAGACGAACCGAACACCAGCGACGTCGGCCTGTCACTGCGGAACGTTTCACTCGTGAGCAAAAAAGGGAATCTACTGCTCGACGACGTGAACCTGGACGTGCGCCGCGGCGAAGTGGTGTGTATCGCCGGGGTGCAAGGGAATGGGCAAACAGAACTGTCCGAATGCCTCCTCGGCGCCACCGCCCCCAGCGCGGGCACCATTGAAATCGGTGGAAAAGACGCCTCAGGCCGGACCATTAAAAACCGGCTGCAAGGCGGCCTCGGGTTCGTGCCTGAAGACCGTTCAAAAGACGGCATGATTGCTTCGTTCTCAATCGCAGAAAACATGATTCTCGACCAGTACGACCGGCCCCCGTTCGCCAAAGGCATCAACATGCGGCCCCACGTGGTCCTGGACAACGCGCAGAAACTACGCGAAGAATACGACGTGCGCGTCACCTCCGTAACCGACCCAATCGCAACCCTGTCCGGTGGGAACGCGCAAAAAGCGATTCTGGCACGCGAACTGTCACGCAAACTCGTTGCGCTCGTGGCCTCCCAACCCACCCGCGGCCTCGACGTCGGCTCAATCGAATTCGTGTACAAACGCATAATTGAAGAACGCGACGCGAACACCGCCGTACTCGTAATCTCCACAGAACTAGACGAAGTGGATGCGCTCGCGGACCGGATCGCAGTCATGTACCGCGGCAAAATCGTTGGGATAGTCCCCGCCGGCACCCCCCGGTCCGTGCTGGGCCTAATGATGGCTGGAGTGCCGCTCGAAGAAGCACAACAAGCTGCAAGCTCTGGCCGCTTAGCCCAGGAAACCGCGGGCTCTGGTCGGGCAGATGGGCAGACCGTTGGTTCGAGCCCCGCAGGCGGGCAGACACCCCGGCCATCAGCTGACGCAAAGCCCGAAACTGGGAGCGAAGTTAAGGAAGGTAGTGATGAGTGAAGCACAACCGGGTTCCCTAGCCCCCACGGGCGTTAAACCACCTCAGGAACCAAAACAAAACCAAGATCAACACGTGCCGATGGCAAACCGTATACTGAAGCGGATATTCTCCATCTCCACAGCAACGATTTTGGCGGCAATCGCCCTGTCACTCGTAATCGGCGCGGTGATTGTCGTCATCTTCAACGAGGACGTGCAAACCACCGCGGGATACCTGCTGGCCCGCCCCTCAGACTTCTTGAGTGCATCTTGGAACGCGTTCAGCGGATTCTTCTCCTCCCTATTCCGCGGCGCCGTAGTGAACTACCAGGCGGACAGTTTCGCAGCGGCAATCAAACCATTTGTCGAAACCCTCACGCGGTCCGTGCCCCTGATCCTCGCCGGTCTGGCGGTGGCAGTGTCGTTCCGCGCCGGCCTGTTCAACATCGGTGTGCAAGGACAACTCGCGATCGGTGCCCTGTGCGGCACAATCGCCGGTATTCACCTGCACCTACCCATCGGCCTGCACCTACTAGTCGCGATCATTTGCGCCATTCTTGGCGGCGCGATCTGGGGCGGGATTCCCGGTGCTCTCAAATCCTGGGTGGGGGCCAACGAAGTGATCGTCACGATCATGCTCAACTCCATCGCCGCATACCTAGTGGCCTACATGCTGAAACAGAAGTTCCTGGTGGGCGAAGGGGTGAGCGGTAAATCCCAGTACGTGGCGGACGCCGCGATGTACCCGCGGCTACTGGGCTCCACGATGCGGCTCGATCTATCGTTCCTGCTGGCACTCGGCGCAGCCGTGTTCGTCTGGTGGCTCCTAGAGCGGTCCACTTTCGGGTTCGAACTACGCGCAGCGGGCGCAAACCCAGCAGCAGCTCGAACCGCCGGCATTTCCGTACGCAACGTAATCTTCTTAACCCTCGTGATCTCCGGGGCCCTAGCAGGCCTAGCGGGTACCGCGCCCGTGCTCGGGACGGAACGGTTCCTCACTAACGGCACCGCCGGATCATATGGTTTCGATGCGATCACAGTGGCACTGCTCGGTAAATCAACACCCCTGGGCACTGTGCTGGCTGGCATCCTCTTTGGTGGCCTGGCTGCGGGAGCGTCCACAATGCAATCCTCCGCGGGAATCCCGGTGGATATCGTGCAGATCACCCAGGCAGTTATCGTGCTTCTAATCGCTGCCTCTGAAGCCGTTCGTTACTTTAGAGAAAAACGCTCCGTACAACGCCGAACATCTGCCGCCGCCACGGAGAAAGGAGAAACGAAATGAGCACGCAGATCCTCAAGAAAACTCCTGAAAATACCCCAGCGGTGCAGCGGAAAATGACGTTGCGCGATCCGATTGCCGCAACCGTGATGGCTGCGTTGACAGTTATCTTGGCGCTGCTTTCTAAAGGTAGGTCCGTGTTCTCATGGTCTGGGGCCACGGGTTGGTTCACGATCCCGGACACGCACATTCCCTCGAAGCCAACGATTGCTATTTTGGCGGTCATCGCGATTGCCCTCACCGTGTATATTTGGCGCGTTGCCCAGCAGCGGCGGGAAGCGTCCGGCTGGTTCCTGGTGGGGGTGGCCACGTGTTTCGTAATCGCGTTCTTGATCTACACGGTAGCGGGCCGCGAAAGCGCGCACCTACCCGTGATTTCCCTTTTGATTGGCGGTATCGCCTTCGCAACCCCCCTAGTGTTCGGCGCCCTGTCTGGCGTGGTGTGCGAACGTTCTGGGGTTATCAATATTGCCATTGAGGGACAACTGCTGCTCGGCGCGTTCATGGGCGCCGTGGTGGCCTCCCTGTTCAAAAACCCGTACCTGGGGCTGATCGGCGCGCCCCTAGGTGGCATGGCGCTAGCTGTTCTGCTGGCGCTGTTCACCGTGAACTTGCGGACCGACCACATCATCGTGGGCGTGGTGCTGAACATGCTGGCAGTGGGCATTACCTCGTTCATGTACTCCACGGTTTTGAAACAGAACGCGGAATCGTTGAACGCGAACTACTCGCTGGGGGCCATCCGCATCCCCGTGCTCGCAGACATTCCAGTGATCGGCCCGGTGCTGTTCAACCAGTCAATCCTGGTGTACCTGATGTACTTCGCGGTACTGTTCTTGCAGTTCATGGTGTTCAACTCCCGTTGGGGCCTGCGGATGCGCGCGTGCGGGGAGCACCCCCGAGCCGCAGACACGGTTGGGATCAAAGTGAATGCGACCCGGTGGCGCAACGTACTACTTGGGGGTGCGCTTGCTGGACTAGGTGGCGCATTCTTCACCGTCGGGCAAGGCCTGGCGTTCAGTAAAGACATGGCGGCGGGCAACGGGTTCATCGCCCTAGCAGCAATGATCCTAGGCCGGTGGAACCCCAAGGGCGCGGCAGCAGCTGCATTACTGTTCGGGTTCGCCACTAACCTGGGGGCGATCATGCAGGCGGTGGGTTCGCCGATTCCATCAGAGTTCTTGCTGATGATTCCGTACATCATCACAATCCTCGCAGTCGCCGGGTTCGTTGGTGCGGTGCGGGCACCCGCAGCAGAAGGGAAACCGTATCCGTGATGAACCCGCAGCAAAGTAACAAGGTGGTGGACGAGAAGGTGTGGGCGCAGCTGTTAGAAGCAGCGCAAGCAGCGCGCGCCCGCGCGTACTGCCCGTATTCGCACTACCCGGTTGGGGCAGCGGCCCTAGTTGACGACGGCCGGGTAGTGACGGGCTGCAATGTTGAAAACGCTGGCTACGGAGTGACCCTGTGTGCGGAATGCGGACTGGTGTCGAACCTCGTGAACACCGGTGGGGGCCGCCTAGTTGCATTCGTGTGCGTAGGCGGAGAAGCCGGGCAAGTGTGCGCCCCGTGTGGCCGCTGCCGGCAACTACTGTTCGAACACGGCGGGCCTGAGCTCGCGATGCGCATGCCCAGCGGTGACACCACGATGGCACACGTGCTGCCCGACGCGTTCGGCCCCGGCGACCTTGCGGGCGAGAATCAAGCCGCGACGGGCGGGCCGCAAACCCGCGTGCAGCACGACCTTGGGGCGCAAACGCAAGATCCCGCTAGTGGTGAACCAGGTACTGCGGGCAACAGCAGAGTTTGATAGAGGTGAGTGGATGAGTGAGAAATACGATGTAGTAGACGTTATCCGAACTAAGCGTGATGGCAACGCCCTCAGTTCCGGGCAGATCGACTGGACGATCGACGCGTACACCCGCGGGGTGGTGGGCGATGAACAGATGGCGGCGCTCGCCATGGCGATTTTCCTCAAGGGAATGAACCGCAAGGAGATTGCGCGTTGGACCCAGGCGATGATCAACTCTGGGGAAACCATGGACTTCGGTTCGCTGCCTCGCAAAACGGCGGACAAGCACTCAACCGGTGGGGTGGGTGACAAAATCACACTGCCGCTAGCTCCCCTGGTGGCTGCGTTCGACGTGGCGGTACCGCAGCTTTCTGGGCGCGGCCTGGGCCACACTGGCGGCACGTTGGACAAGTTAGAGTCGATTCCCGGTTGGCGCGCGGACGTGTCGAATGAGCAGATCATGCAGATTCTCGGCACCGGCCCAGGTGCGGTGGTTTGTGCTGCAGGGGCGGGCCTTGCGCCCGCGGATAAGAAACTGTACGCACTGCGCGACGTCACCTCCACGGTGGATTGTATTCCGCTGATCGCCTCTTCGATCATGTCCAAGAAAATCGCTGAGGGCACGGATTCCCTGGTTTTGGACGTGAAAGTGGGTAGTGGGGCCTTTATGAAAGACCTTGAGGCTGCCCGCGAGCTCGCGTCCACGATGGTTGACTTGGGAACGGACGCCGGGGTTCGCACCACCGCGTTGCTAACGGACATGTCGACTCCACTGGGCCTGACAGCCGGGAATGCGCTGGAGGTGCGCGAAGCCGTGGAGGTTCTAGCGGGCGGCGGACCAGCCGACGTTGTGGAACTGACACTCGCGCTAGCGAAAGAGATGCTCATCGCCGCGGGCCATCAGGATGCGGACCCGCAGGCCGCACTGCAAGACGGCCGGGCGATGGACCGGTGGCGGCAGATGATCACCGCGCAAGGTGGGGACCCGGATGCACCCCTGCCGCAGGCGCGTGAAACCGAGGACGTGGTTGCACCAACGGATGGTTATTTGACGAAGCTCGACGCTTTAGCAGTGGGGGTAGCGGCGTGGCGCCTGGGCGCTGGGCGCGCTAAGAAAGGGGACCCGGTGCAGGCTGAAGCTGGGGTGGAGATGTTCGCCAAGCCCGGTGACAGGGTGCAGAAAGGCCAGCCACTGCTGCGTCTACACACGCAAACGCCAGAACGGTTCGAGCGGGCGTTAGAAGTTTTGGATGGGGCGATCGACATTGACCAGTGTGCACCCCCGGCCCGCGAGGTTGTGTTGGATCGGATCAGCTAGTGGTTCCTACACCGGGTAAAGAAGCAACGGTTTGCTAGTAGGCCGGGTGTTTACTTGATTGTTTTTCGATAGGAGGAAGATATGGATAAGAAAACTTTGGCGCACATGGTGGATCACACCCTGCTCAAGCCGGAGTCTACCGCCGAAGATGTGAAAGCGTTGATTAATGAGGCCGCGCAGTTAGGCACGTATTCCGTGTGCGTCAGCCCGAACCAGTTGCCGATTGAGGTTCCGCAAGGGCTGGCTGTAGCAGCGGTGTGCGGTTTCCCATCCGGCGCTC
Source organism: Gleimia hominis (assembly GCF_002871945.2). NCBI lineage: Bacteria > Bacillati > Actinomycetota > Actinomycetes > Actinomycetales > Actinomycetaceae > Gleimia > Gleimia hominis. The sequence continues at coordinate 242,755 of NZ_CP126963.1, forward strand.
ATCCCTCCAGCGTAAAAGCTGCGGAGGCCGCCGATTCCGTGTCTAAAGGCGCGCAGGAAATCGACATGGTAGTGAACTTGAAACTCGTGTTTGAAAGCGATTTTGAAGGCGTTGAGGCCGATATCCGCGCGGTGCGAGAAGCGACTAGCGGCGCGGTATTGAAGGTGATTATTGAGTCGGCGCTGCTGTCGGATGAGCAGATTGTGGCGTGCTGCCAGGCTGCGCAAGCTGCGGGCGCGGATTTTGTGAAGACTTCCACGGGGTTCCACCCGGCTGGGGGTGCGTCGGTGCACGCGGTTAAGCTCATGCGCGAAACAGTGGGTGATTCGATGGGCGTGAAGGCCTCCGGTGGAATCCGGGATGCGCAAACAGCGCTCGCCATGGTCGAAGCGGGAGCGAACCGGCTCGGCCTGTCCTCTACCGCGAAAGTACTCGCGGGCCTAGACAGCTAACAAGCATGCGCTCAAGTAAGCGCAATGTGCAGGCAAAGCTGGCGTAGTTCTCGCTAAACAATCAAAATAGCGCTCGCTGAAATAGAACTGCAGGTGGCTGCGGCCCTTCAAAACGAAGGCGTCGCAGCCACCTGCTTGTTTGGCGCACTAGGAACGAGCGATGTTGCGGTGGGGTTAGATCCCCATTCCTGCCCGCATATCAGCTTTCATGGCCTCCAGGCGGCTCGCGGCAATGTCCCGCGCTTCATCAACCGTTGCAGCGAGTTCAGACACCTGCTCGCCACCGGTCTTGGAGCCACCGGCCTTGGAACCAGCACCCACCCTAGCGTCACCGCCAGCCTTAGAATCAGCACCGGCCTCAGGCGAATTACATGTATCTATCGGCACGATGGTTTCTAGGTAGCATTTCAGTTTCGGTTCCGTCCCAGAAGGCCGGGCTACCACGCGGTCACCACGTTCGGTGAGGAAGATCAGGCCATCTGTGGGTGGCAAGTCCGCGCTGCCGTCAGACAGGTCCTCAACGGAAATAACTGGGGAACCACCTAGGGACTTAACGGACCCGGCCCGCAGGTTCTGCATGCCTTTCGAAATCAAAGACAGGTCAGACACGCGAATCGACAGGGGAGCGGTGGCATGCAAACCGTACGCACGCGCAAAATCATCTAACGCATCCACCAGCGTGCGGCCCGCCGCCTTGTACTGCGAAGCCATCGCAGAAATCTTCAAACATGCGCTAATCCCATCCTTGTCACGCACGTGGTCTGGGTCAACACAGTATCCCAGGGCTTCCTCGTAACCAAACACGATTCCGGGAGTGCGGGAAATCCACTTGAACCCGGTTAGCGTCGCCCGGTAAGACACCCCGTAGTGCTTAGCAATACGCGACAGCAACCGTGAAGAAACAATAGAGTTAGCCAAAACCGCGTCCGCGTTCCCCTCGTATTCGCGGGCGACCGCGGTGCCTAGCAGGGCGCCCACTTCGTCACCTGTTAGCTGACGCCAACCATCTTCACCCCGCGGGTCAGGCACTGCAGCGGAGAATCGGTCCGCATCCGGGTCGTTAGCTAAAATAATGTCCGCGCCTAACTTCCGGGCAAGTTTGAACGACAGGTCCAAAGCCCCCGGCTCCTCCGGATTCGGGAAGGGAACAGTGGGGAAGTCCGGGTCTGGTTCATGCTGGGCCTCAACCACGTGCACGTCCGTAAACCCGGCGCGCGCCAAAGCTTTCAAAGTCGTCTCCCCACCCACGCCATGCATGGATGTGAGCACGATTTTCAAATCTGCCCGCGAACGCGCCAACGCCTCATCCGACTGTGCCGGTGGCAGCAGGGATGTAGCGCGATCCAAATACGCGTCCACAATTTCACTGCCAATCAGCTCCCACCCAGATTCGGCGCGTTCAACCGCGCTAGCCGAATCAACCGCCTGGATCGCCTCAAAAATCTGCGCGTCGTAAGGCGGCACGATCTGCGCGCCCTGCCCCGCGTCGGTAACTACACGGCCGCCTAAATAAACCTTGTACCCATTGTCTTTAGGCGGGTTGTGCGAGGCCGTTACCATAACTGCCGCGTCCGCATCCAGGTACTTGAGGGCAAACGCAGTCAAAGGGGTGGGTAGGTGCTGGTCGAACAGGGAAACGCGTCCACCGGCGGCAACTGCAACCGCGGCGGTGTCGAGCGCGAACTGCTCCGAGCCGTAGCGGGCGTCGTAACCGACCACCAGGTGGAACCCTTCCCCTACCTGGTCGAGTAGAAACTGGGTGAGCCCAGCGGCCGCGCGAATCACGACCGCGCGGTTCATGCGGTTCGGCCCTGCTCCAAGCCGGCCCCGCAGCCCAGCGGTACCAAACTTGAGTGTTCCCGCGAACCGGTCCGCGAGGTCCTCACTGGCCTCAGCGGCGCCTGATTTTGCGCGTTCTAGTAGGGTTTCGAGTTCGGCTCGGGTGGTTGCGTCGGGATCGTCAGCGATCCAGGCGCGCACCGTGTCTTCGTTGAACTTAGCCATTGATTTCCTCTCTCAGCCACCTGGTTGGTGGGCTGATTTCTGCTTGGTATTGGTAAGAGCCACCAGCTGGCTTACGCGGTTGCTAATCAAAAGAGCAGCTAGGCAGCTTTTTTAGTTAATGCCAGCGTGTTTGCGGTTGGTGTATTTCGCTTCTAGTTGGCATTCGCGATGCGGCGCACAATGTTTGCCAGCAGCTTGGAAATGCGCGGGGCAGCTTCCTCGCCCGCTGCAATCACTTCCTCATGAGGAAGTGGGGTGGGAGAAATCCCAGCCGTCAGGTTCGTCATAAGGGAAATCCCCAGTACTTCCATCCCCGCTTCGCGCGCGGCAATCGCTTCCAAGGTGGTGGACATACCCACTAGGTCCGCCCCAATAATGCGTGCCATCTGCACTTCCGCGGGGGTTTCGTAGTGGGGGCCACGAAACTGCGCGTACACTCCTTCGGGTAGGTTCGCATCCACCTCGTGGGCAATACTGCGCAGTCGCGTGGAATACAGGTCGGTTAGATCCACGAAGTTCGCGCCTTCAATGGGAGACGTGCCAGTTAAGTTAATGTGGTCGCGAATCAGTACCGCTTGGCCAGGTTTCCATTCTGGGTTGAGGCCGCCGCAACCATTGGTGAGCACGGCAACGCGAGCACCCGCCGCAGCTGCTGTGCGCATCCCGTGGGCGACAGCGCGCACTCCTTTACCTTCGTAGTAGTGGGTGCGGGAGCCGAGCACGAGCGCGTGCTTTCCGTTTTCCAGTTCAATCGACCGCATGGTGGCGCCGTGGCCAGCAACTTCGGGGGCGAAGAAACCAGGTACTTCATGCGCGGGAATGGTGTGTTTGCATTCGCCGATTAGGTCTGCTGCACCGGACCATCCGGATCCGAGTACGAGCGCAATGTCGTGCTGTTGCACGCCGGTGCGCTGGGCAATTGTGTCTGCGGCATCGCGCGCGGTTTGCGCGGGGTTTTCAATCTGTTCTTTCACAGTGCCTAATTCTACTGTCCGTGGTGCGTACAGTAAATGCTTTAACATGGTAAAACATGGTTTCGTAAGTGTTTAGGAGCAGGTATGTCCCCATCTGATCAGTCGGGTTTCCCTTCGCAAAGCTACCGTCAGGGCCCCGTGTTGTTGCGTGGCCACAAGATTCCCCGCAAGACTTCCGATGAGCATTTGCTTGCGAAGAACGAGGGGGAGGATTGGCGTCATTCTGACCCGTGGCGGGTGATGCGGATTCAGTCTGAGTTCGTTGCGGGGTTTGAGGCGTTGGCTGGGTTGGGGCCGGCGATTTCCGTTTTTGGGTCGGCCCGGATTGCGCCGTCGGACCCGGTTTACACGCTGTCGCGCGAGGTTGGTCGGCTGTTGGTGCAGGCAGGTTTCGCGGTGATCACGGGTGGTGGCCCGGGAGTGATGGAGGCTGCGAACCGGGGTGCGGATGAGGCTCAGGGAACGTCGGTTGGTTTGGGGATTGAACTACCGAAGGAACAGGGGATGAACCCGTGGGTGAACCTGGGGGTGAACTTTAGGTATTTCTTTGCGCGCAAAACGATGTTCGTCAAGTATTCGTCGGGGTTTATCGCACTTCCGGGTGGGTTTGGCACGATGGATGAGTTGTTTGAGTCCCTCACTTTGGTGCAGACGCATAAGATCCGCTCATTCCCAGTTGTGATGATTGGCCGGAGGTTCTGGGCGCCGCTTGTGGAGTGGATTGAAACCACGATGCTGAAGGAAGGCATGATCTCTGAGGGCGATGAACTGTTGTTGAAGGTGGTGGACACGGCGGATGAAGCTGTGGGGATCGTTCGTGAGTACTGCAGTGTGAATGGCGCGAAGTAAAGATCCGTACGCGAAGGCGCGGATGGTGGAGGTTATTCAGCATGTGAACGCGAGGTGTCAGTAAGCTTTTGCGCGGGTGAACAGCAGCTGTCTGCGAGCTTTTTCGCGTGTGACCTCGAGTTGTTGCATGGCTTTTCGCGTGCAAACGCTAGTTTTTCGATAGAATAGGGGCTAAAGACTGGTTTCGCGGTTTAGCGTGCCGGTTGTGATTCAAGAGAGGACTAGTGGAATATGGCTGCAATGAAGCCCCGCACCGGTGATGGCCCCATGGAGGCTACGAAGGAAGGGCGCGGAATCGTCATGCGCATCCCCAGTGAGGGAGGCGGACGCCTCGTTATTGAACTGACACCTGAGGAGGCCCAGACGCTGGCGGGAGAGCTCGCTGAAGCGGTGAAGTAGCTGGCGTAATAGTTTAATCCCAGCGGGATGGTTAGCACTAAGAGTGCTTTCCATCCCGTTTCTTGCTACCACCGCATTATTGCCGCACAGCTATGAGCAGGCCGTCACCGACGGGCAGGAGGTTGGTGATGAACTGGTCGGATTCAGCGAGTTCTTTGTTCAGTTGACGCATGGTGACGGTGCCGGGTTCGCGCCGGGCGGGGTCCGCAACAGTGTCGTGCCAGAGAGCGTGGGCGTAGGCGAGGACCCCTCCGGGTCGGAGCATGCGTGCAGCATGCTGGATGTACGCGGCATTTTCTGACGGGGTTGCGTCAACGAACACCATGTCGTAAGCGTGCGCGGCCATGCGGGGAAGGACATCCAACGCGCGGTCAGTGATTAACCTGGTGCGGGGTGGGCGCGAGCCGGCGGCGGCAAAGGCAGCGCGGGCTACGCGGTGGAACTCGGTTTCGTGGTCAATGGTGGTCAGAACCGCACCTTCCCGCATTCCAGATAGGAGCCACAGGCCGGACACTCCCACGCCAGTACCGATTTCTGTCACGGCTTTCGCCCCGCAGGTGGCTACGAGCGTGCGTAGTGCGGAGCCGGTGCCCGGGGAGATGGGGGTGCAGCCCAGTTCTTCGGCTTGCATTCGGGTTGCGGCTATGACGTCGCCCTCGGGAACAAAATCTTCGCAGTATGACCAGCTGAGGGCTTTATCGGTACTGATGGTTACCTCCTGAGCGCATTAGTGTGATTGTTTCTATTCTAGTCGGTTCGAGGCCCCCGCGGGTTCTGCTTAGAATAGAGCCATGTTTGGAATTAGCGGGGCGGAGTTTTTGGTGATCGCCGTGGTCATCGTTGTGGTTGTGGGCCCGTCTCGTCTTCCTGAGGTTACGCGCACTCTGACGCGGTGGGTTAAGAAGTTGCGCGTGCAGCTGACTAAGGTGCGGGCGTCTTTGGATTCTGAGGTTGGAGACGACCTGCGGAACATGAACTTGTCTGCCTTGGATGTGCGCCAGTATGATCCACGTCGGATTGTGCGCGAAGCGGTACAAGAAGAGATGGATGAGTGGCGTAAACTCGTAGGCCCGTTTGGGCAGGCGAATGCAAGTTCCCAAGCGAATGCGCAAGCGACGGCACACGCTAATGCCGCGGCCTCCACCTCGAATCAGACTTCTGCGCCAGCCGGCCCCAGCCAAGCCTCGTCAGCAGCTACCTCGAACCAGACAGCAGGCTCTGTTCAAGCTGCCGGTGCGGCTGCGGCTAGTGCAACCGCAGTGGGGCCGGCCACTGGAGCGTCCACTGGTGCCGCAACCGGTGCCACATCTGGGACCGCGGGCGAAACAGGGGCGGTACGCGCGCCGCTGAACCCGGTTGCACCGCAAAAACGTGGGATGCGCGTGGGGCAGTGGTATGTGTCGGACCGGCGCGGCTACGGAGCCCAGGTGGCACGTGCGGTGCGGGCGGCTGCGTCCACTAAGAAAACCCGACGCCTGACTGGGCAAGCTGTTTACAGGAATCCGCGCCCCCGCAACTGACCTGGCCGCTTAAACGGGCCGGGCGCTTGAACGCGCGCATCGCCTTCACGGGTCGGGCGCTTGAACGCGCGCATCGCCTTAACGGGCCGGGCGCTTTATCGGGCTGCGTAGTTAATCCTGCGGCTGCCAGGGTTTCGCGTCTACCATCACCAGTTGCATCCGGCAATCTGTTAACGCGGTTAGTGAATGTGAAGCCTTTGGAGCTAGATATATCGAGTCACCCGCAGTGATCGTGTGGTCTTGTCCCTCAACAGGAAAACTCATTTCGCCTTCTAGAAGCGTTACCACTACCGCTTTGGGGCTCGCGTGGGTGGAAAGGGACTGGCCTTTTCCGAACGTGAATATGGTTAACTGCAAGATTTCGTTATCAATAGGTACTTTTGAGGTCGTGGCATCCGCAACGATCGGGAGCGAATCTGATAAACCGGTTGCAACCACGCTGTCAGTAAATGGGGTCTTCCGCATATTAGTACTCCTATCGAGTGAAGATTATCTGAACCTGCAATTAACAAGTTTATATCCGTGAAAAAGGTTTGGGTAGGCGCGGACTGAATTGGTTTGCGTAGGCGCATGCTGGATCAGTTTGGGCAGGCGTAGGGAGTCGGTTTGGGTAGGCCCAGCTTTTCTAGACCAGGATCGTCTTATAACGGCTGGCTGTCTTAGAAGCGTCGAATGCCTTCCCCGGGCAGTGGATATCTGTTGGGTCCTAGCATGCTCGTGGACTAATGTAGGTAGGCGCAAAAGGTGTGGGTTAGCAGGTGCCTGCGGTAGGTATCAGCTGGCAGGTAGTTGAGGGGAGTTAGCGTGACCATCGGAGCGATTTTGGGCATTATTGCCGCGGGGATTGGGGCCGGTGCTATCAACACGATGGTTGGCAGTGGATCGCTCGTGAGTTTCCCAATTTTGCTTGCGTTCGGCTACTCACCGCTGGTTGCGAATATAACGAACACGATAGGTCTGGTGCCCGGCTCAATATCTGGTGCGTGGGGGTACCGGCGCGAACTTGAGGGGCAGAAAAAACGGATTATTGGATACGGTGTCGTGTCCCTACTCGGCGCTATTGGGGGCGCCGCGCTACTTCTTATTTTGCCCGAGAGCGCGTTCAAAGCAATCGTTCCGATTATCATTGGCCTTGCCGTCCTTTTAGTTTTAGTGCAACCGTGGCTTAATCGCGTGCTGGAACGCCGCCGGGAACAGCGGCCGGTTGCGCAGTCGAAAAACGTGGTGCTCCCAACCGGGGTCGCCGTGTTTTTCGCAAGTGTGTACGGAGGCTACTTCAGTGCCGCGCAGGGCATACTCTTGCTGGCCATTTTAGGGCTCGGCTTGCCGGAGTCACTGCAACGCGTGAACGGGCTTAAAAACGTTTTGCAAACACTCGTCAATATCGTTGCCGCCATCGTGTTTGTGGTTGCGTTTCCCGTTTCTTGGGACGCGGTTGGGTTAATGGCGATCGGCACCATAATCGGCGGTCAGCTCGGCGCAGTAGTGGGCCGGCGCCTACCCGCCTGGGTGCTGCGCGCTCTAATAGTAGTCGTGGGTATCGTCGCCATCTTCATGCTTCGCTAGACAGGCTTTTGAATGCTCCGCTGCGCGCAGTTCCTCATGCTGTGTCGACCAACGTTCCCCACGCCCTGCCGTTAACGCACGGTTTGACCTGTGCAGCACTGATAGTGCAATGCCCTCAAGGGGAATAAATGGCGGTTTTAAAATCCGCGAAACGTTTTGCATAAGATAAGTATGCGAACAAGCTACAGCTGGGAAGAAGGAATGAATAGCTGATGCCGGCGGATACTACGCAAGCAACCCAGGTGCAACGCACAGACGATTTAACCCCGAAAACACAACGCCTGGTCTTAGCGGGATCAGCGGTTTTCACGCTCGCGGTTGCACTGTGGGCGTTTGTTTCCCCCAAACGTATGAACTCGTTTCTAGAAGGTGCGGTCACTTGGATTTCCACGTACCTGGGCTGGTTCTACATTCTGTTGGGCGCCGTGGTTTTAGTTTTCGTGGTTTATATTGCCCTGAGGTATTCGCGGGTGCGGCTCGGTAAAGATACGGACCGACCCGAGTATTCTACCCTCACATGGGGTGCGATGCTGTTCGCCGCGGGGATCGGTACGGACGTCATGTTTTTCGCTGTGGCGGAACCAGCGTCGCATTTCGTGGCGCCGCCGCAGGGAGCAGGGGGGACGATTGACGCGGCGCGTCAGGCAACGGTGTGGATGATGCATCACTACGGGCTCGTCGGCTGGGGCATGTACGTGCTGATGGGGATGACGCTTGGGTATTTCGCACACCGACACGGTCTGCCGCTCGCGGTGCGGTCTGCCCTGTACCCACTGATTGGTAAGCGGGTTAAGGGCGCGGCGGGGCACGCGGTGGATATCGCCACTGTTACCGGCACCATTTTTGGTGTGGCCGCGTCACTGGGAATCGGCGTGGTTATGCTGAACGTGGGGCTCGACATGCTGTTCGGGGTCGAACAGGGCCTACCCGCGCAGGTGGGGCTTGTGATCGTCGCGGTGGTGATGGCAACGGTGTCCGCAACCACAGGGGTGGATAAGGGAATCCGCGTGCTCAGCCAACTGAACGTCTTGCTGGCGATCGCGATCTGCGTGTTCGTGCTGATCGCGGACGACACCGCGTTTTTACTGCGCGCAATGGTGATGAATATCGGTGATTTCATCTCTATGTTCCCCGGCATGACTCTGGACACGATGGCGTATAACTACCCGACTGAGTGGATGAGCGCGTGGACCTTGTTTTTCTGGGCGTGGTGGATCGCGTGGGCATCGTTTGTGGGCATGTTTTTGGCACGGATTTCGCGTGGCCGCACCATTGGCCAGTTTGTGTTGGGGTGTTTAACAATCCCGTTTTCTTACATCGTCATGTGGGCCACGATTTTTGGGAACGCAGCGATTAAACGCATCCAAAGTGGTGATAGTGCGTTTGGTGAGTTGGCGCTCACAAACCCGGAGCAGAGTTTCTTTACGCTCTTGTCGGGCTACCCGTTTGCCACGGCGATCATTGGGTTGGCAACGTTTGTTGGCTTGTTGTTTTACGTTACGTCGGCGGATTCGGGGGCGTTGGTGATGGCGAACCTGTGTTCTAAGTTGCCGGCTCCGGAGGTTGATGCGAAGTCGTGGCTGCGGATTTTCTGGGCTGGATCTACCGCAGTGTTGACGATTGCGATGCTCACGGTTGATGGGGTGCCTGCGTTGCAGAATGCGACGGTGATTATGGGGTTGCCGTTCGCGTTCGTCATGATTTTTGTGATGGTTGGTTTCTTGAGGGCGCTGCGTAGTGAGCAGAAACGCGAAGCAGCGTTGATGACGACGGTGACGTCGCAGGTGTTGGGGCGTACTAATGACGATTCGCGCGGGTCGTGGCAGGCGCGTTTGAGCCGCCAGTTGACGGGTGTTTCACCGGCGCGAGCTAGTAGGCGCATGCAGCGGGTGGTGATTCCCGCGTTGCAGAAGATTGCCCGCGAGTTGCAGCGTTTGGGTGCGAATGCGCAGGTTGATATTTCTGAGGTTCTGTCTAAGACCGGGGGGAAGAATCTGCGGGCGGAGCTGTATGTAACATCGCAGCTGCACGATGACTTCTTGTATGCCGTGCAGGTGCACCGCGTGTTGCAACCAGTGTATGGCGGTGGGCGCGTATCCCACCAAGATGACACGACGTGCCGGCTGCAGGTATCGCTGCCCACCGGCGTTAATTACAATATTTACGATTACACCGAAGACCAGGTGTGCCACGACGTTCTAGACCACTACGAACGCTGGGTCGGCACGGAAGTTCGGTTAGATCTGAGCTGACCGGTTTTAGCTGCGGACCGTCGCCACTTCGCGCAGACTAAATTTTCGTTGCGCGTACCCTGGTGGAACGGTTCTGTATCGAGTGGGATGGGCAGGTCCGGTGAGTTGACGACTGTGACCGAAGTGAGTCTGAATTCCATGAGGAATCAGATTGGGCCCGTTTAAGCTAAAGGTTGGCGCGTTCAACGAGGCGTGCCATTTGGATCCGGTTCATTCCCAGCGTGCTTGAGGCAGATGATAAGTGTGCTTTTGCTGTTCGCTCTGAAATATACATGGCGTCCGCAACCTCCGCGTTTGTTAGCCCCTGGGCTGCCAACACCACTGCCTGACGCTCGCGCTCCGGGAGGCTATTTAGTTGGGCGCGGGCCCTGTCGCGGCGTGAGTACGGTTGTTCGCTAACGAGGTAGTTCATTAGCTGGCGTTGCCCCGAAGCGTCGAACTGCGGGTTTCCTTGCGCCGCTTCAATAACGCGTTCAATTATTCTTTTTGGCTCTTCAGTTTTAGAAATAAACCCACATGCACCTGCTTCCACTGCCGCATTTATGGTCTCTTTTGGGTGCAAAGAGGTGAGCATTAAAACTTGAGGTGGGGAAGGCAACTGCCTAACCAACGCGGTGGCTTCAATACCACTCATACCCGGCATAGCGATGTCCATCAACAACACATCTGGCTGGGTTTCTTGCGCGCGCTGCAGAGCTTCGCTACCGCTGGTGACGGTAAATAAAACTTGGATCTGAGACTTCGAGTACTCGGAAAGAATCAACTTCAAAGATTGACAAACCATCGGGTCATCATCCACAAGCCCTACGGTAACCGGCAGCCCTTCACTCATGATCCCAATTGTACTTCAAGTGAATACACGGGATTTCACCTCATGTAAACGATAAATCCACCACCTCGAAATACTGGTAGGTGCTCTTCGGCACCCCTAGCTGCCTTGTATTACCTGGTGGAATACTACGCCCACGGGATCGTCGCATCCACGTGGAACAAGTGCTTGTCGTCGAAGCCGTATTGCAGCTGCCCACCCTCCGTCTCAACACGCTTCGTGAGTCCGATTAGCCCAGTGCCGCCAGGTGGCGTTGGATTATGCTCAGCTTGTGGCGTGTTTTGTTGATCATTTTGCTGTGCAGCGTTCGTGGTTTCGGTACTTGTAATGCCCGAATCTATGTTGCCTGCCGACTTGTAACTACCCTCAAGCGAAATATTGGAGGCACTATTGGAAACGTGAATATGCACTCCTGCCTCTGGAGTAGCGGTAACTTCAACCATAATCTCGGCACCTGGAGCGTGGCGCATAGCATTCGTTAGTGCCTCTTGAAGAACGCGGTACGCAACTTTACTGATTACATCACTCAGGCCAGAAAGCTCTTCTATCTCTATCCAGGTGTTCACGTGCACACTTGCCTCGCGCACATTATTCAGTAACTGTTCTAAAGATTCACGCGTTAAGCACGCCTCTGTGGAAGGAACGGACAGCTGCTTCCAAGCGACGTCAGGGTGGCGCAACATGTCAATAATGGAGTGCGTTTCATCCATCGCACCCGCAGCTTGTTCACGCAGAGTCTGCGCCGTAACCAGCATTTGTTGTGTCTGCTCCGGGCTGAGAGACCGATCTTTTTCCAGCCTCGCCATCTGCGCTTGCAACACGGACGCGCTCAGAGAAATCAGAGAAAGTGAATGTGCTAACGTATCGTGGGCTTCTGCGGCGATTGCATCGGCAAGCTTCTGGTTGTGCAAGGTTTGCTGCAGATCGTCACTTCGATGCTGCTCCGCTTGCACCTTCTTACTCGCAACAGCCAGGCCGGCACGCGTTCTAATATAGAAACCTATTAGCACGGCAACACCCCAACTAGCGAGTGCGTAAATAATCGCAACCGCGATTATCGTTGCGTTAGAAACAAGCACCTGGCTGGTCTCAACGGCATTCGAAACGGTTGAGTTAGCGTTGCCCGCAAACACGCTGTGCCACATAGAGTTTTGAGGTGGTTGCAACGCGTCCCGCATATGCGCGAGAACTACAACTGGTAGTGAAACACCACATACCAAAAGCGTTACTGCCTTGTTTCTGCGCCGCGCCACATGGGCCGTGAGGGCCATCAGAAGAAGTAGGGGATCGAACGGGAACACCAGTACAGTTACCAAGCAAAGCCAGAACACCATCTCTGGATGAGTTGAGCGGCGGAGCAAACTAAAAGGGATAACGAACGCGAGCAGCAGAGCAAGGAGAGTAAAAACCGCAGCCAGAAGCTGGGGGGCGGAAATGGGGCCAGTACCTTTTGGTAAAAAACGAATCCCGATTGCACTGGCTTGTACTAGGCAGGTGAACACTGCCAGTGGAATCATAATGAGTGTGCACCACCACCGCGAGCGCACGGGAACATCGTCGGCAAAAGCGCGCCGTTTCGGTTTGAACGCCAGAGTCAATGCACGCTTGAGCGAGGAGGCAAACGGCTTACGCGCCGCGTTACCCCCAGCGGGCGCGCTACCACGGTCTTCCCTCATGTACCTCATGAATCTAACTGTAAATCAACAAAGGCGCGGAACCTATCGGCCAAACGGGTACAAGCAAGTGGACGTTTAGACGTAACTACGTGGCATTCTTGCCCGAAGGGGACACTTTTTCTGCCTCATCGTACAATGTTGTGTTTTCCGGCCAATCGGTAGTGTGAAACTGCTGGTCAAAACGGTACAACTGGGTTTGTGTAAAACCTGGCGTTCAAGCGTACAAGACCATAACAAGCAGTGCGCAAACCCTAATAGAAGGATTTTCACATGAGTAATAATGGCGTGGAACCGCAGCTCAACAGTGCAGTAAGTGAATCTAATGGTTCAGTGAATCAACCTAAAGGCACCACCGTATGCGGGATTATTGGTCTAGTTCTGGGGGCAGTGGCGGCTCTGACCTGCTTTATTCCGCTGATCAATAATATTTCTTTCGTGCTCGGCGCAGTGGGGCTGGTGCTGAGCATTATCGGCCTCGTCGGAACGCTGCGTGGTAAAAAGTCTGGCAAGCCACTGGCGATTGTGGCGACTGTGCTGTGCGTAATCTCCCTGATAGTTACACTGTGGGTTCAAAAGAGTATTTCGGATGCGTTTGATGAAGCCGGTAAAGCGTTCGAAACCAACCAAAGTACTAGCGGGGAGTCAGACCAGTCGGGCAACGATGGTGACTCAAACGATCAGAAGAAATCTGACGATGCGGACGCACAGGGCTCAGCCAAAAACGTCCAAGAGATGGAGGGGGACCTGTCTGAATCCCACGTGAAAATCGTGTCCGTTGTCAAAGAAGGTACGGATATAGATGGAAAGCCTACGGTTGTTGTTACCTACGAGTGGACCAACAAGTCGGATGAGAACCAATCGTTCATGGCGCTTATGCATTCTGACGTGTTCCAAAACGGCAACCAGCTAAAGAGTGCTCTAATTACCGACGACAGCGCCGGTTCGTACGACGCGAACTCTGAGCTGCAGAACCTTCAGCCGGGTGCCACGGGGACAGTTACGCAGGCGTTTGTTCTGAAGGATGATTCTGAGTTAACCGTGGAAGTGTCTGACATTTTCTCTACTTCGAAAGCGAAAGTAGTGGGCAAGTTCAATATGGAAGGCTAGTAACGCGCGCACCGCAGAGGTGGGATAACAGCTACCCTGTAAGCATGAGCACATTACAGATTTCAACACAGTTAGCTGATATCACTACTTTGACTGTTGACGCGATTGTTAATGCCGCGAACTCCAGTTTGCTTGGGGGCGGGGGTGTGGATGGAGCGATTCATCGCGCCGCCGGCCCCAAACTACTTGAAGCTTGTAAGCAACTTCGTGCCACATCCCTCCCAGATGGCCTGCCGGTGGGGCAGGCCGTGGCGACCAGCGGGTTTAACTTGCCGGCCCGCTGGGTGATCCACACGGTTGGGCCCAATAAACGCGCCGGCCAAACTGACCCGCAGCTGCTGCGCAACGCGTTCACAAACAGCCTTAACGTAGCCACTGAGCTCGGTGCCCGCACTGTCGCGTTCCCCGCCATTTCCGGTGGTGTTTACGGGTGGGATATGCCTGAGGTCGCCCACCATGCCATAAGCGCTATGCGCGCGTGGAAACCCGAAGAACGCTACACCACCGCAGAAGAGACCCCAGTTACGGAAGAGCCACAAGAAATCACATTCGCACTATTCAGTGAAGACGCGAAACAAATCTTCGACCAAGAACTCTCCCGCTCCTAGCCCCACGGCCTCAGGTGATCCGTAATCGCCCCAGTCAAGACTGAGTCAGTTAAACGGGACTAACCCCCAGATTACGGCCGGCAAGTCCGCGGGCGCGCTTACCCAGCGCGGTTGCGACCTCGCCCAGAGCTTCAGCAGCCGGCCCGGATTCCAGAGCCACGGGCTTACCAGCGTCGCCGCCCTCACGCAAAGCAACATCCAATGGAACTTGCGCTAATAAAGGCACTTGGTAACCGAGCTGCGCGCTCAACCTGTCCGCCACGGTTTGGCCCCCGCCCTCACCGAAAATGTTCAAACGCGAACCATCATCTTGTGGCAGGTACGACATGTTCTCAACCACGCCAATTACCCGCTGGTTCGTCTGCTGTGCAATGGAACCAGCCCGCTCCGCCACTTCCGCAGCGGCGATCTGCGGGGTGGTGACCACCAGAATCTCCGAGTTCGGTAGCAGCTGCGGAATCGAAATCGCTACGTCACCTGTGCCCGGCGGCAAGTCCAGCAAAAGCACATCTAGGTCACCCCAGAACACGTCCGCCAAGAACTGTTGAATCGCCCGGTGCAGCATCGGGCCACGCCACACTACTGCCTGGCCGTCCGGCACGAACATGCCGATCGAAATAACTTTCACCTCGTGCGCAATCGGGGGGATGATCATCCCGTCAATAACAGTTGGTTCGTGTTCAACCCCCATCATGCGGGGGATGGAGAAGCCGTAAATATCCGCATCCACAACCCCAACCTTCAGACCCTGCTTCGCCATCGCAGCCGCCAGGTTAGCTGTCATTGAAGACTTCCCAACCCCACCTTTGCCGGATGTCACGGCGATCACGCGGGTTAGGGAACCGGGTTTCGCAAACGGAATCTCACGCTCGGTAACCCCACCGTTCAACTGCTCCCGCAGGGCCTTGCGCTGCTCCTCATTCATCGCACCCAAGTTGATGGTGACGGATTCAATCCCATCTTCCTTCAGCAGACGCTGTTCCACGTCGTTATTAATCGTGTCCTTGAGGGGACAGCCCGCGACGGTGAGGAGGATTCCCACGGTCACATGGGTGCCGTCAATTTCGACGGAATCAACCATGTTTAGTTCCGTGATGGGCCGGCGAATTTCCGGATCTATGACGTCCTCTAACGCTTTACGTACAGACTCTTCGGTGACAACACTCATACACGCCATACTAGTAGATGTTGCTGTAACTCTCCCAGTGCGGCATATAATTTAGGCTCAGGAACGCAGGCGAGAAAGTTAGGGAAGTTGTGGAATCGGCTAATGTAGCATCCGTAAAGAAGCGCCGAGTTAAGGGCCTTGACGGTTTGCGAACCATTGGTGCGATCGCAGTGCTTGCATACCACTTATCCCCATTTGCTCCCGGAGGTTTCTTGGGGGTCGACGTGTTTTTCGTGCTCTCCGGGTTCCTGATCACCGCGCTGCTCGTTAAGGAGCATCACAGATCGGGTCGCATCAACCTGTGGAGCTTCTGGCTGCGCCGTATCCGGCGTTTGTTGCCGGCGTCCGCGTTGATGGCGGTGGTGACGTTAATTGTTGCGGGCACCTTGAGTATGGACCTGCTTGCAGGGATTCTGCCACAGTTCTTGGGGGTAATTACCTTTTCGTATAACTGGGTGGAGATCGCTCGGGGCGCGTCTTACTTCGACCAGGCGAATCCGCATTTGTGGACTAACGTGTGGTCGCTTGCAGTTGAACAGCAGTTTTACTTACTTTGGCCCGCGATCGTCCTTCTGGTGATTCTTCTGAGGCGGGGCGTACGCTGGGTAGTTCCCACGGTTTTGGGAGCCCTGTCTGCCGGGTGGATGGCGTATTTGATTTCCAATGCGGACGATTTTACGCGCGCTTACCAGGGTAGTGATTCGCACGCGTTTTCCCTCATGGTGGGGGCGGCGTTGGCGTTGGCTACGGCGAATCCGCTGGGGGTGGGCCGGCGTCGGTACCCGTTGGTGCGTGGGGTTGGCGCTTGGCTCGGTTTGATTGGAATCGTGCTGTGCTGCTTGCACATTCCGGATAGTCAGACGTGGGTGTACCCGTGGGGCACGCTGCTGGCGTGTGTTTGCAGTGCCCTGGTTATTCAGGGGGTGCTTGGGCCGATTGATGAGCGCTACCCCGCGAAGCTCCTGGTGGGTTTGTTGGAGTGGAAGCCCATTAAGTGGTTCGGCGTGCGTTCGTATGGGGTGTATTTGTGGCATTGGCCGGTGTGGGTGATTTTGTCGCATGAGTTGCCGCACGTGGATACGCGGATTATTGGTTGCGTTGTGGTGGTTTTGTCTGTTGTGGCTGCGGCTTTGTCTTTCCGGTTTGTTGAGGAGCCGATGCGGCGCGATGGGATTGGCCACACGTTGCGGCGCTGGTTGGGCTCGTCGTGGGCTTTTATGCGGCCTTCGCGTGGATACAAACCCGCGGCAGTGGATTACGTTAAGTTTGTGACCCCACTGGTGGCGGTGATTGCTGTGGTGGGAGCCGTGGTTGGTTTCTTGATTGGGGCGCCAGAAAAAACCTCGGCTGAGTTAGCTGTGCAGAAAGGCCAGCAGGCGGTGCACGGCGATGAGTCGCATGGCGGTAAGCAGGGGAATGAACCTCAGGAAAATGGGAAACCCGGGGCCGGTAAAGACGGTAACGAGCCCGGCGCCGGTAATAGCGATGGTAATAAGGGGGAGTCTGCTGACGGGGAATCTAAGAAGCCCCGTGGGTCTGGGCATGCGCCGCAAGTGGTGGGGAAGAATGTGACGGTGATTGGTGATTCCGTTACGCTCGCGGCCGCACCGGCGTTGCAGCAGGCGCTACCGGATGTGAGTGTGGACGCGGAAGTGTCGCGCGCGATGCCGGCAGGGATTTCTTTGGTTCAGTCTTTAAAGTCTGAGGGTGCGCTGCGGCCTTACGTGGTGTTGTCTTTGGCTACGAATTCCGCGGTGTCGGCCGAGCAGTTAGATCAGTTGTATGAGCTGATTGGGAAGGACCATTATTTGGTGCTGGTAACCGCGTTTGGGCCGGAGCGGACCACGTGGATTGGGCCGAGTAATGACGTGATGCGCAGCTGGGCTGCGGGTAAAGACCGGGTGCAGGTGGCAGACTGGGCGGCTGCTATTGGAGCACATACCGAGAACCTGGCGGGCGACTACGTCCACCCCGATGGTCAAGGCGGGAAATATTATGCGGAAGTAGTGAAAAAAGCGCTGACTTCGTTTAAATAGTAGGGTCAGAGGGGCAATTAGTTACCCCAAGGAGATTCGAGCGTGAAACGGAAAGCAAACAAACAACACCATCACATTGCAGATCTACATTTTGATACAAAGGATGGCCGAAAAAGCTTCTGGTCCACAATAATCTCCATCTGGCTAGGCACCACAATGGAGTACGTAGACTTTGCTCTGTACGGGCTTGCCGCGGGCCTTGTTTTCGGCGACGTATTCTTTCCAGAGCAAACCCCAATAGTCGCCCTTCTTTCCTCGTTCGCCACCTGGGCCGTTGGGTTCATCGCCCGACCAATCGGAGCGATCGTTCTCGGTAAACTCGGTGACACTCACGGGCGCAAAACGATCCTGATCGTAACAGTAGCTTTAATGGGAATCTCCACAACCTCCATTGGTCTGATCCCGAGTTACCACAGTATTGGGTTCTGGGCTCCATTGTTGCTGGTGCTTTGTCGATTAGGACAAGGATTTGGCGCGGGGGCAGAACTATCCGGTGGCGCCGTGATGCTTGCTGAATCAGCGCCCTCGAAACGACGCGGTTTAGTTACTTCTTTAATCGGTGTCGGGTCCAATAGTGGTACCCTGCTTGCTTCCACCGTGTGGCTGCTGGTGCTCTTGCTTCCTCACGACCAAATAATGTCGTGGGGGTGGCGCATTCCATTCTTATGCTCATTCTTGGTCGCCTTGCTAGCACTCTTGCTGCGCAGAACTATGAAAGAAAGCCCAGTTTTCCAAGAGTTTCAAAAAACTAAAGAAAAATGGGTTTCGGAAGCGAAAACTCAAACGGAAACGAATGCCGGTTGGAAGGCCTTCTTTGTAATGATGGGCCTGCGGATTGGTGAAAATGGGCCCTCGTACATTGCGCAAGGTTTCTTGGTGGGGTATGTGGTGAAGGCTCTATCGATTGATAAATCGGTACCAACGACCGCTGTGTTCGTAGCATCTATATTGGGCTTCGTAGTGATCCCACTCTCCGGCTGGTTAACAGACAAGTTTGGACGCAGAATCGTTTACCGCTATTTCTGCCTAGCACTGGTGCTCTACGGTATACCAGCTTTCTACCTGATGGAATCGCGCAACCCTTGGATTGTAGGCACAGTAATAGTGGTGGGAATGTGCATCGCGTCGCTTGGTATCTTCGGTGCACAAGCCGCGTACGGCGTGGAACTCTTTGGAGTTCAACACCGCTACTCAAAGATGGCAGTCGCGAAAGAGCTCGGTTCGATACTCTCTGGTGGAACGGCTCCCATGGTGGCTTCCGCACTGCTCGCCGCCAGCGGATCGTGGATTCCACTTGCTGCTTATTTTGTCGTTATGGCGGGTATCGGCTTGGCAACAACGTTTGTGGCCCCGGAAACGCGTGGGCGCAACCTGTCGCTGATGGATGACGCGATCTAGAGAGACTGCAACACCATGCGCGTAATCATTGATTGTGATCCTGGAAATGGCATTCCAGGGGCAAATGTGGACGATGGGTTGGCTCTAACATACGCACTGGCAGCGAAGGAGCTTGAAGTAGCTGCTATATGGACCGTATTTGGAAACACTTCACCTGAGGAGGGTGCGGCCTCGGCTTCGAAGATAGTCCAAGCATTCGTTCGTAGTTCGAAACAGGACACTCATATTCCCATACGCGTAGGCTCGAGTTCGCCTTTATCAGGTAACGCCCGCGCATTGAGGGCAAAACTAGATGCGCCAAGCCAGGATCCGTCCGTCTGTACACTGTGGGGAATCGATGGTTGCGCCGAACGAAATTGGGATCCACAAACAAACCGCCGTGCTACTGCACTGCAAAACATGGCTGAAGATCTGCTTTGTGCTCGGGAGCCCACAACCCTTGTGTGTATTGGTCCGCTTACGAATATCGCGAGACTGATTACGAATTACCCGCAAGTAGCAGCAAAAATTAAACAAATATCGTTGATGGGTGGCTACTTTAAACAAACTAGTGAGGTCGACACCAATTTTGCGGTTGACCCACGAGCTGCGCAAGTAGTCCTGTCCTCTAAGATTCCTATCTGGATGATCCCACTGGACGTAACGCGCACAACTTGTTTGACCCTACAGGAGTGGCGTGAAATTAAACAGAGTGCGCATGATCTAACAGCTTCGAATTTACGCCCAAGACACGATGAGCGCGTCGACTCGCGTGTACCAGTAGCGGGTCATATTGCAGAAAAAATCTCAAAATGGTTGGAGCCTTGGATACGGTACAGCGCGCAAACACGGCCAGTGGACGGAATGTGGATTCATGACTTGCTAGCGGTAACGCACCTGGTAAATCCGGATGTACTGGGCTGGAGCGCAGAACCTTTAGCGGTAAGCGTGCTCCCGAATGGAAAAACAATAATAAGCCCGACTGGTTGTCCCACAAGGATTGCGAAAAGTGCCGATAACCGACTGCTAGTATCCGACTGGGCACAAACAGTATTCGGATTAAATACTGCGGGCAACAGCCCCGGCTCTTTCTAGATCAAATTATTCTTAGCTGTAAAGATTCAAACGAAGCTTTCTAAACCCAACGTGGGCTTGCCTGCGTTTAACAGGCAAGCCCACTGGTTTATATCACTAGGTCAGCGTCTCCAACTAGTAGGGTGCGACTATTACGGCCCATCTAGTAGTAAGACGGCTACCGCCTGTCGATTCCTTTGAATGAGAACTTGAAGTCCATTGGGCCAGCTGGGATCCGGTACTGCGGCAGAGTTTCCGCACCCCACGAGTTATCACCACCCACACCCCGGCGTGCCAACGCTGGGCGGATATGCGTGTACAACGGCTGCGGTAACTCGTTCGGATGCCGCGCCTGCTCCACCTGGAACGGACCCCACGGCAGCGCCGAGAACTCCATCGGGGTATCGGCCTGCAACCGTACGCCAAACCCGTCCTCAGAAAACACTTCTGCCCAACGCACACCCACGTGGTTACCACACTCCTGCGGACGTAAATAACGCGCAAAACCAGACTGCGTATCAGACTCATACACACCCAAACGAGCGCCCAAACACCGGTCCGAATAAGTCTCATCCGGCCCCGCACCGTAAAAACGGATCTGATCCAAATCCGAATCCACCGTCAGCAACATCCCGAACTCCGGCAAATCCGGTAAAGAACTGTCGCAATCCAAATGCTCATCCACATGCACCGTGCCATCCAAACCAATGCGGTAACACACCGTGCAAGTCGACTCAGTGGGCGGGGTTGGAATCCGATAGTCGTAACTAATCACCACAAACTGCCCATCAACGTGCGCTTCAATGTCCATCGACTGGTCTTCCAAACGCGGCCACGCCGACGCCATCGCCCACACCGCATCGTCAAACGAAGAATGCCACCCTCGCTCATTAGACGTCGGTGCATGCCAAAAATTCGGTTTCGGCGACGTGCGCAGCAACTCCCGCATAGAACCCGGCACCTCACCAAACTTATACGACGTCATCCCCTGCGTAGTCCTAGAGAACAACGCGCTAAAACTCGGGCCCGACACCCCAATATTATGAATACCCGTGATCACCCGCGGAGCCTCACGCACCTCAAGCCCACAGCTGGCAGGTGCGTCGGCACTTACGCTAGTAATACCGTCAGCGGGCTCGGGTGCACGGTTGCTAATAGTAGACACAGCCGCGTCAGTAAGCCCACCAGCACACGCACCGAACGTAGCTGAACGCGAAGTGGGGAACACGGCCTCAAGATTCGCAACCTCAAACCCCGCCTCCGCATACGCAGTATCGGCCTTCAGCAAAAACGAAACATCCACAATGCACTCGCCCGACACGGTAGTTTCAGGCAATGCGAATGGAAGGGGATAACTGCGGGTCTCACCCGGGGAAACAGAAGTATCAACCACCGCGGTCTGCAACGTCGTCCCCTCATCGCGCAAAGTCACCTTACAAATAAACTGCGAACTATTCGTAAAGTTATACAAGTTAGAGACCGTGAACGTATCCCGTTCCACAGACCCCGTCAACTTCTGGTAAACAAACTTAGCTTCCTGCACCGGAGGTTTCGGGCTCCGATCCGCATAAAACAATCCATTGCCGCAAAAGTCCTCATCATTAGGGGCATCGCCATGATCCCCACCGTACGCCATGTACTCGTTGCCATACCGATCCACAGCTAACAACGCTTGATCCGCAAAATCCCAAATGAAACCACCCTGAAAACGCGGCAACGAACGCATCAGATCCGTATACAGGTGCACCGCGCCAAATGAGTTCCCCATGCAGTGCGCAAACTCGGCCAAAATAAACGGTTTATCTGCATTCTCCTCAACAAACTGCGGAACCTTCGCAGCGGGCATATACATGCGGCTATGCACATCACTCGTGTCCGGATAGCGATTATCAATCGACGTACCCTCGTAATGCACCGGCCGGTCATCTACCCGGCGTAGATACTGGCCGACCTCAAAAATATTCTTTCCCCCATACGATTCATTACCGCACGACCACATCACCACGCACGCATGATTCTTATCGCGCTCAAACATGCTCGCCGCCCGGTCCAAAGTCGCGGCCGACCAATCCTCAGAATCCCCCGGAACCGCATGCGAAACCGGAAGCCGGCGGTACTCTAACATGTCGAACAAACCATGCGTTTCCAGGTTCACCTCATCCATCACATAGAACCCATACTCATCCGCCAGCTCGTAGAAGAACGAGTTATTCGGATAGTGGCTCGTGCGAATCGCATTCACCCCCAGGCGCTTCAATGTCACCAAATCCCGCTGCGTCTGCTCCCTGGTGATCGTGCGCCCATCCAAACAGAACTCGTGCCGGTTCACCCCGTGGAACACAATGCGCTCACCGTTGATCTTCAACAAACCGTCTTCAATCCCGAACCGGCGCACTCCGACCCGCAAAGGCACTACCTCAACAGGTTCCCCGGCCCGGTCACGCACCAGAAGCGTGCCTTTGTACAGATGAGGATCTTCCGCGCTCCAAAGCCGTGGGCGCTCCACTTCCAGCTGCAACCGATGGCGCTTACCACGCGCAGGCGTGGCCTCAGTGCTACTCTCTGGATCGTCTGGGGCGGGTTCACCGCTACTTGTGTGCTCGTTTTTGGCGGCCCCACCTACAGGCTTCGCAGAGAATTCCCCCACGCCATCCAGGTGGGCAACCACGCTGCCCTCACCAATTACTTCCACATCCAGGGTTACGGTGGCGCGTGCAAAATCCTCACTCAACCGCGTGGAAAGCGCCAGATCATAAGCGTGGGCACGCGGGTATCTGCGCAAGTTTACGCTGCGGAACAAACCGGAGAACCGGAAGAAATCCTGGTCCTCCAACCACGAACCCGAACACCACTTAAACACCTGCACCGCAACCCGGTTGCCACGCGGCTTAACTAACTCGGTGACGTCGAACTCGGACGGTGAAAACGAATCCTCCGAATACCCCACGTACTGGCCATTCAGCCACACCGCGAGCGCACTCTCGGCCCCCTCAAAAGTAATCGTCACCCGCTCACCGGGCCCTACCTGGCTATCTAAATCAAAATCCTTCACGTAACACGCAGTCGGATTCGACTCGGTAGGTACCTGCGGCGGGTTCACATCAAACAAGCCATCCCACGGATACTGCTTGTTCGTATACTGCGACTGGTCGTAACCCTGCGTTTGAATATGCCCCGGAACCCGAATCGCATCCCACAATGAAGTGTCGAAAGCTGGTTCTGCGAACCCATCCACAACCTCATGCGGATTCTTTGCTAAATGGAACTGCCAAGTACCATCCAGGCACTGAACCAAACTGGAATCACCGCGCTCACACTCCCGCGCGGAAGCGTAGAAAGCGTGGTCAGAATGCGGCCTCATCCTATTTTCAGAAACGAAACGCGGGTTTGCCAGGTTATCAATCGAAAACACGAGGGTCCTTCCGAACTAGAGGGAACTTGCTACGGCCAGAGGAAACCGACGCGTGTCAGAGGGGAACTGGCCAGAAACGTGGCGCTAACCTTTCAAAGCGCCGTCGGTAATACCGGAGATGAACTGGCGGGCACCAATGATGAACACCAAAATCAGGGGGACAACCGCGATCAGTGAAGAAGCCATCAACATGCCGTAATCCGTGCCGTGCGCAGACTTCAACTGGCTCAACGCCACCTGCAGGGTGAGTTTATGCGGATCGTTGAGCACGATCAACGGCCACATAAAGTCGTTCCATGAACCAATGAACGTGAACATCCCCAAGAACGCTAACGCAGGTTTAATGGTGGGCAGGCACACGTGAATGTACTGGCGGAAAAACCCGCACCCATCCAGCCGCGCGGCCTCCAGAAGCTCAGTTGGGATCGCGCTGGTGGCGTACTGGCGCAACCAGAAAATCCCGAACGCGCCCGCGAGGGCTGGGAAAATCAGTGCCTTCAACTGGCTCACCCACCCGAGCTTACTGATCAGCAAGAACTGTGGAATAGTAGCCAGCTGAGCGGGCAGCAGGAACGTGGCCATGATGATGCCAAACAGGAAGTTCCGCCCCGGGAACCGGTATTTCGCGAACGCGAACGCGGTGATGGAAGAGATGAACAAACCCAGGAACGTCACGGTTAACGCCACGAACGTGGTGTTGAGCATCGCGCCCCAAATGTTGACCCTAGACATCACCGTCCCGAAGTTCTCCAAGAACTTCTCGCCCGGCAAAACCACGGGTGGGAACTTGAAAATCACCGACGACGGGTGCGTGGACAGCACTATCATCCAGTAGAACGGGAACAGTGATATTAACGCGCCCAGAATCAAAAACCCGTGGCGGGCAATAACTGAAGGGCGGGGTGGTTTGCGGCGCAAAGCGATTTCGCGTTCCGGCTGCCCATCGCGTGCCTTGACTTTAAAAATCTTAGGTTTACGGGTCAAAAGAGCCATTACCGCACCTTATCCTTACGTTCCTTAGTGATAAGCCAGTTAATAAACGAGAAGAACATGACGATCACAAACACACCCCATGCGATCGCCGCACCGTACCCGTACCGGTTTTCTTGGAAAGCAACCGAGAAGAAGTACAGCACCATCGTCAAACCTGAGTTCCCCACACCACCAGCAGAGGCAGCGCCCGAAGAGGTAGAAGAAGTTAGCACCTGCGCTTCCGTGAAGCTTTGCAGCGAACCAATAGTCGACATGAGGGTGATGAACAAAACGATGGGCCGCAACTGGGGGAGCGTGATGCGGAAGAATGTTTGCCAACCGTTCGCGCCATCGAGTGCGGCCTGTTCATACTGCGTTTTATCAATCGCCTGCAACCCCGCCAGAATCAGCAGGGCGTTATAACCCACGAACGCCCACGTGGTGAGTGCAGAAATTGCGATCTTAATGCCCCACTCGCTTTGCAACCAGGGGATGTTCGACATCCCCAGCGTGCGCACAAACGCATTCGCTAAACCAAACTGGCTAGAGAAGATTGAACTGAAAAGAATCCCCATCGCCACCATAGAGGTGATGTTGGGAATCAAATAAATAACCCGATACGTGGTGGAAAACCGGATCACCGAGTTGAGCATCAACGCCAAAATCGTGGCGAACGTCAACGTTGGGACCGTACCCATAACCCACAGTATCAACGTGTTGGCTAATGACTTGTAGAACAGGGGGTCGGAGACTAGGTACTTGAAGTTGGTTAACCCAACAAAGTGAATCTCACCTAGCCCCGACCAGTCTGTAAACGCCAACACCATCGTAAAAATAATGGGCATGGCGCCGAATACGGTGAAAAAGAAGAAGTAGGGAGAGACGGCTATGTATTGTGGTATCGCCTTAATCCATCTGGCTCGCTTCCGTTTTTTAGCTCTTTCATCGTATTCAGCTGTTGTGCCCTGTTTTTTACGTAATCGAGGCGATGCCATACCGTTTACCTAACCTTTAAACCAACTTGCTCGGCCATACGCTTCGACGCGGTAACCGCATCTTTCCACGCTTGGTCGCGATCTTTACCGGAAGATTCCACGTTCTCCAGTTCCGCCGTGAACGGTGCAGACACGGTGTCTGAGTGCGCGTGTTTGAAAACAGGTTTCACCTCTTTCGCCGCGTCGCCGAACACTTCCGCTGCTTTCTGGCCGCCCAAGAACTCAACTGGGCCCGACACTTCCTCCATCTCGTATGAGGCGGGGGTGGAGGGGAAGTTCCCTTTATCTTGGTATTCGTAAGCCTGGTTCTTCGGGTTCAAAATGAACTTAATCAGTTCAAATGAGGCCTTCGGATCGTCCACGCCCTTCGGGATCGTGAGGAACGAACCACCGTTGTTAGTGGGGCTGCCCGGGTGCTTGCACACGCGCCACTTACCCTTTGTCTCTGGCGCGTCCACCTGCAGGTCCGCGAGGTGCCAGGAGGCCCCGAAGTCTGCGGGGAGCCGGCCATCGTTCACAGCTGCCGCTGTGTCTGCCGTGTCTGCCTGCAGTTTCGCAACAATCCCCGCGTCTAGGGCCTTCAAGCTCTCGTCCCAAGCGTGGCGTACGTGCTCCTGGTCGCCAATGTAGTTGTCATCCTCGTCGATGAAGTCTTTACCAGACTGCGCCCGGATGGTGCCGAACATGCCCGAGCAGTTACGGATCAAGAACGTGTTCTCTCGCTTGCTCTTCAGTTCTTTGCCCAGTTCAATGAACGCGTCCCACTCGTGGATTGCCTTCGCCAGCTCATCGGGCTCTGACGGCAGACCCGCTTCTTCCATCACGTCGTTACGATAGAACAAGACGGTGGGGCCAATGTCGATTGGGATCCCGATTTGCTTACCGTCGTGCGTGGTGGCCTCATCCCATTTCCACTCGAGGTACTGGTCTTTGATGTCTTTGGCACCGAGCTCGTTTAGGTCTTCGAAGTACTTATCTTGGGTTAGGAAGAAGGGGAGGTCTTGGCCCTTAACCCCAGTGATATCGGGAAGTCCCGACGCAGCGGTGAATGCTGTGGTTAGTTTCTGTTTGAAGTCCCCACCAATAACGTTTTGGCTCAGGTCATACTGTTTTAGATTTGTCTTAACTTCCTCCAGCAGCTTCTCACCAAAACCCTCTGGCCATGTCCACAGGGTCATTTTCTTAGTTTCGCCGTCGCCGCCTTTTTTAGATCCAGATGAGGCCTCGGTTGAACAACCGTTTAAACCTACTAGTCCAAATAGGCCTAGCCCCAATACGCCCGATTTCAACAACGATCGTCGTGTTAACTGCATCCTTAACTCCTTTATGAAAAGAAACCTCGAGTGAAGGTGTTCGTGATGTTTACCACGTCATTTGGAGAGTAACACGGTTTGCTCATTTATGGAACCATTTGAACGTATTGCTCGAAAATGAACGATTGTCCATGTATTATGTTTATATGCTTAAAGTGGAGCGCCAGGCAGCAATCGTTGATTTACTGCGGGTAAAGGGTAGTTTGTCGGTTTCCCAAATTGTGAATGAGCTCGAGGTGAGCCCCTCGACGGCCCGCCGTGACTTGATTGACTTGCAGGAATCTGGGCGAGTTGGGCGCACTTGGGGTGGGGCCAGATTAATTGACCAGGTCGACGACCCTTTTGAGGAAGCGCTAGAACGGCAAACCGCAGCTAAACAATCGATCGGAACAGCGGCGGCAGAATTGGTGCCCGATGGTGCGGCCGTGTACATCGACGTGGGCACCACTTGTTATAACGTGGCTGCATCATTGGTGCGCCGCAACGTCGTTGTAGTAACCGCCTCGCTTCCAACATTTGAGATGCTCCGCAAACAATCTCGCCCAGACCGCCCCCGCATCTGCCTGGTGGGCGGGGAATGGTCCGAACGCTACATGTGCTTTTCCGGTAACGACGTCGTATCCGTACTAGAGCGCCGCTCCATCGATATCGCGTTCATCGGCTGCTCCGGCATCGACCAGGGTGGGCGGGTGCGCGACAACTCGTCCTCACAAACCACTATTAAACAAGCAGTCCTCGCCGCGTCGGCACGCAGCTACGTACTGGCGGACGCACGCAAATTTCCAGGGAAAGGAGCTTATATCCCATTCGCAGTTTCTGATACTGCGGGCATCATCACCGACGTCGACGTTCTTCCCCCAACTGTTAAAGAACTGCGCGTCAAGAACAGAATTGAGGTTATTAACGTATGATTTTGACGATTCTGGGCGGCGGGGGCTTCCGCGTACCTCTGGTCTATCAAGCGATCTTAAAAGACACCTCGGACGAGCGCGTTACTGAACTGCGCCTGTACGATATTGACGAATCTCGACTCCAAACCATCTACCGCGTCCTCATTGAACTGAACGAAACCGCTGACTACCACCCGCGTATCGTGGCCACGACGGACCTGGTTGAAGCGATCGCGGGCGCGGACTTCATCTTCTCTGCAATCCGCGTGGGTGGCACCCAGGGGCGGGCATTGGACGAAGTCATTTCCCTTAAACACGGCGTTATCGGCCAAGAAACCGTTGGGGCAGGGGGGATTTCGTACGCGCTTCGGGGGATTCCTGAGGTCGTGGCAATCGCTTTACAGGTTAAGAAACACGCTCCGAACGCGTGGGTCATCAACTTCACGAACCCCGCGGGCATCATGTCCGAAGTGATGCAGCGCTACATCCCCGGCCGTGTCGTCGGAATCTGCGACTCCCCGGTGGGGCTAGCCCGCCGGATCCTCACCGCTTTGCAACGCGCCCAACTGCTTCCGCAGGACCTGTCTACCAACGTTCCTGGCAACAAACGCGTGCACGTGGAATACGCGGGGCTCAACCACCTCGGGTGGATCACAAAACTCCTGGTGGATGGGCAAGACGTTATCCCCGTGTTACTGCAACGCCCAGACCTCATTGAATCCTTCGAAGAAGGCCGGCTATTCGGCGCGAACCTGGTGCAAAGCCTGGGGAGTGTACCCAACGAATACCTGCACTACTACTATTACCCGCGCGAGAACCTCCAGACCGATCAAAAATCGGACCACACGCGCGGCCGGTACCTGGAAGAGCAACAAAACCGGTTCTACACGCAAGCCGAATCAACCGAGACCGGCGTGTTTGACCTGTGGGAACGCACCCGGCTTGAGCGCGAACAAACGTACATGGCGACGAACCGGGAAGCAACCGGTAACTTTGAACGCGACACGCAAGATTTGGAAAGCGGGGGGTACGACAAAATAGCGCTCGCGATCATGCATGCGATCGCGAATGACGTGCCGGCAGAACTGATCCTTAACGTTGCGAACCAAGGGGTTATTAAAGAACTGGATGATTCCGCGGTTGTGGAAATCCCCTGCCGGGTGGATGGGCGCGGAATCCACCTGCCCGAAACCGCTTACCTACCAGACCACGCGCGCGGCCTAGTGGTGAACGCGAAGTACGTGGAGCGGGAAACGATTCTGGCGGCGCTGGACCACTCGCGTTCCGACGCGATCTTGGCGCTTGCACACCACCCCCTGGTGGATTCCTTTAACGTCGCCACGCAGCTGTTAGACGACCTAGTGGCCCACTTCGAAGCCCTGCAACCGTTAGGAAAACACGATGTTTGATGATCGCAACCTGGTGGAAGAGCGCATATCCGACCTTGTGGAACGGCTGGAACGCGCATCGACCCGGACAGTGACCACCGCTACCGCGGGCGCGTGGCGGGCACCGGGAGAACCGGTTGATTTCCACACCGCCACCGCGCAAACTTACGAACCGTTTGCGGCGGGCACGCCCTGGGGGCCGGCGTGGAGCACCTGGTGGTTTGAGATTCGCGGTCAGGTACCTGCCGAGTATCTGCACGCGGACCTGGAGTTGAAAATCGATTTAGGGTTTGAGGGTGACTGGCCGGGCAACCAGTCCGAAGGCATGGTCTACACCCGGCAAGGCACCCCGTTAAAGGCGATTAACCCGATGAACAACGAGGTGGCGCTAAACCACGGCCACTTCGCCAGCCAACCTGACACGCAGATTCTGGACGGGGAAGGCCGCTTTCACGTGTTCGTTGAGGCCGGATGCAACCCGAACATGGGTGGGTTCATGAACCACCCCTCTGCGCAGGGGGATTTGCGTACCCGCACGGAGGAGAACCTGTGGGTTTTTAAGGGCGCGGAAGTTATTGTGCGTGACCGGGACGTGTGGGGATTGCAGCTCGACATGGAGGTTCTGAACGGCCTCATGCTAGAACTCCCGGCGGATTCCACGCGGCGTGCGGTGATTTTGCGGCAACTGGAGCGGGCTGCGAACACGCTCGAAGCTGGGCCCCTGGAACGAACGGCGGACGAAGCGCGGCAGGTGTTGGCGCCGGTAATTGATTCTGGGGTTGGCGGTTCGGCGCAGCAAATGACTGCGGTGGGGCACGCGCATATTGACTCGGCGTGGTTGTGGCCAATCCGCGAGACGCGGCGCAAAGTGGTGCGCACCTACTCGAATGTGACGGCGCTGGCGCAGCAGTATCCAGACATGCGTTTTGCCTGCACCTCCGCGCAGCACTACGAATGGTTGCGACAGGATAGTCCCGAGGTGTACGCGCGAGTTAAGGAAATGGTTGCGCGCGGGCAGTGGGAAGTGGTGGGTGGCATGTGGGTTGAACCCGACGCCAACCTGCCCAGCGGGGAAGCGCTGGTGCGGCAGTTGACAGTGGGGTTGAAGTGGTTCCAAGACCACCTGGGAGTGCGGCCACGCTGCTTGTGGCTCCCCGACTCGTTTGGTTATAACGGTGCGTTGCCGCAGATTGCCAAGCTTGCGGGCATGCAGTACTTCTTCACCCAAAAGCTGAACTGGAACCAGACCAACACGATGCCGCACCACACGTTCTGGTGGGAAGGCATTGATGGCACGCGTATTTTTACGCACTTCCCACCCGTGGACTGCTACGACTCAATCGTTAGCCCCAAAGAAGTGCGGTTCGCAGAAAAGAACTTCAAAGAAAAAGGCCTCACCCCTTATTCACTTCTGCCGTACGGGTACGGAGATGGTGGAGGCGGCCCCACCCGGGAGATGGTTGAGCGGGTGCGTCGACTATCGAACTGTGAGGGGGCGCCCGCAGTGCGATCCGGTGGGGTGGAGGAGTTCTTTGACCGCGCCCGCGCGGACTATCCGGATGCACCCGTGTGGTCGGGCGAAATGTACTTGGAGTTCCACCGCGGCGTATACACTTCCGCGCATCGCTTGAAGCAGGGGAACCGACGGGTTGAAGCCGCCATGTTTGAGCTCGAATGGTTAGCCACTGCGGTGAGCCAGCTGGGGAACACTGCCGATTCACGCAGGTACCCTCATGCGGAATTAACGCAGCTATGGCAACGAATGCTGCTGCTTCAGTTCCACGACATTTTGCCCGGAACGGGAATCGCGTGGGTAAATCAGGACGCGCAGGCGGAATACGCGCAGCTAGCAGATGATATTGAGGGCATGCGCGGCAAACTAATACGGCAACTGGACCACGCCTCGCAAACGCAGGCGGAAGAATCTACGGCTGACGCGCAAGAGCAGGCGGAAGAAAAGGCTGAGAGCGATAAGGCGCAGCCAAAGGATCCTGCGACTGAAACTGGCGCAAAGATTGGGGTGGGGGAGCATAAAGCGCTCACGGTGTTGAACGCCGCGCCCATTGATCGCACAGAAGTGATCGAGGCTGCGGGTGAGCTAGCGCTGGTGAATGTGCCCAGCATGAGCAGGACCCCGCTAGAAGAAGCGGTGTGCAAGCCAGAAAACACGGTTACGCTAGAAAAAACTGTCACGCGCGATAAACGCGAGCGGGCCGGTTCCGAAGTGGGTAAGCAAACCCGAGCGGCTAAACAAACCGAACCCTCTGAACAAGTCGACCTTGCTGAGCAAGCGGACGCCGAAGCAGAGGCCGGGTACGTGCTCGACAACGGTAAGATCCGCGTGACCATAAGTGCGGATGGGCTAATCACTCAGATACGCGACCTGGTGGCCGAACGGGAGGTACTGGCCACAGGGGCAGCGGCGAACCTGCTGCGCCTACACCCGGACAACCCCAGTTGCTTCGACGCGTGGGAATTGCAGCACCACTACCGTGCCAACCACCAAGACGTCACCGCAGTGGAATCAATCGAAACACATGCGGAACCTTTGCGCGGCACCGTTAGGGTTACCCGCCGGCACGGCGACTCCACGTTTGTGCAGACAATCAGTTTGGATGCGGATGCCACTCACGTTGATTTCGCGTTGGACGTCGACTGGCACGAGCGGGCTAAAGTGCTGAAAGTACTATTCCCACTAGACATCGCCGCCACCGACGTGAAAGATGAGATCCCATTCGGATGGATCAGCCGCCCAATGCAGACGAACACGCCGTGGGATTTCGCGCGGTTCGAAACCAGTGGACAGCGCTGGATGCTTCTGGATGAACCCGGATACGCAGTGGCGCTCGCCAACGACTCCACGTACGGCCACGACGTCCACCCCCTAACCACGGCCGGTGCTCGGCGGGCTGGGGTGCGCGTGGGGCTTACCGCGTTGCGCTCGGCTCAAGCGCCGGACCCGCATGTGGACGAGGGGCAGCAAAGCCTGCGTTACCGCCTGCAAGTGGGCTCTGACGTGCGAAAGGCAACTGAACTCGGCATCGGCTTAAACCAGCCGATCCGAACCCGCACCGCGAAAGTAAACGCAACGTCGCTGGCGTCGCTAACCACTGCGGCCACGCATGCGCACGCGGTGATTGACTCAGTTAAACGCGCGGACGACGAATCTGGCGACCTGATTGTCCGCCTGCACGAAAATGCAGGCGTGGGCAGCGAAGTCGCCTTGACCCTGGGGGTACCAGCCGCAAACCTGCGGGAAGTAGACCTGTGCGAAGACCCACTGGCAGCTGACAGTGAGCTCGCATCCACACAGCAACTTCCAACCGAACTGCGGGCCGGGCAGCCGCTCACCCTCAAACTACGACCTTTCCAAATCTTGACCCTAAGGATGGTGACCCGATGAAACTGCTTTTAATCTGTCTTGATGGCGTGCGTGCAGACTACGCGCTGCCGGACTTTATGGAAGAAAACCCGCTTTTTAAAACCCCAGACCACCCTGCGGACCCGCGTTTTTCCAGTGGCGGCAAAGACCACACGCTCCCACCGCAAGAGCGGCCTAAAAACCTGGCGCGCACCCTGAATCGGCTCGGTCGGGGCGATGAGCATTCCGAAGGCAAAGTGATTCCCATGTGGATGACTCCACCCACGGATTCCGGGCCCGGTTGGTCCACGATCATCACCGGGGCAACGCATGAGGAATGCAACGTGTGGTGGAATGAGTTCGTTGGCCACGAGCTAGCGAAAACCCCCGATATTCTTTCGCGCGTTTTCTTCGCCAACCCGAAAGCCCGTACTTTGGCGGCATGCACGTGGGATGCGTTCACCGTCGGATCTGGGCCTGGACCCATGATTCACCAGCGCGTGGACCAGCAGCGAACGGGCCAGCACAAAGTGTTCCACCCGGACGTTTCAAACGGCGTGCCAGCTGCGGACGCGTCCGTTATCCAGTGGGCCACTTGGCATTTATTGCATGAGGGCCCAGACGCGGCCGTGGTCTATCTGGAGGGCGTGGACGCGGCGGGGCATGCGCACGGCGCGGAGTCTGAACAGTACCGCGACGCCATCTCTCAGGTGGATGAGTGGGTGCGATACCTCATTAAAGCCGTTGCGGAACGCTACGAGCAGTTGGGCGAAGAATGGCTGGTGGCAGTCACCACGGACCACGGGCACAAGCCGGAAGGTGGGCACGGTGAAGATGAAGTGGAGGTGCGCCGCAGCTTCCTCATCACCCACATGATTGGCGGCCAGCTTCCGCAAGTTATTCGCGATAAAGAGGTTCTTCATTCCCATGAGGTCATGTGGTTGCTCCTCGACGCGATGGGTGTTAAAAGCGGTAGTTATGACGCCCCAGGGGTAGGCGAGCTACAGGATATTGAAACCGTGGGCCCCACCCGGAACCTCGACTTCGAATGGTGAACGAACGCAGCCCGCGCCACCTATACGAATGGTGAACTAACGCGGCTGGCGTCGGCCACCCATCCGAATGGTGAACTAACGCGGCTGGCGTCGGCCACCCATCCGAATAGTGACTAGGAACTAAATAACTGGTGATGGCACCTCGCGCATCTAAACTATGAGCCGAGCCTCTAGTTCTGCGCGAGGTGCAGCATTAGTTCGCACGCCATGGAGTTAGACCAGCTGAACCATTCGCGGGTAAACACGTTTGGGTCACTTGGGTCAAAGCTCTCGTGCGTCCACCCGGTACCCCCGTCGGTTGTGAGGATGGTTTCTAAGCACCGAGCTGCATCATCCATGGAGCCCGTCAGTCCCTCACAGGCAAGTGCGATATGCCAAATGTACCCCTTAGGGGTGTGGGGGCTACCTACCCCAGAAGCGTACGGGCCCGTGTAATAATACGGGTTCGCCTGGCTCAGTACGCGCTCGCGGGTCGCGCAATAAATCGGATCACTACTGGGAATGTCAGACACGAGCGGCAGGGACAGTAAAGACGGCATGTTCGCATCGTCGGCTATTAACGCGTTGCCTAAGCCATCGACCTCGTAGGCGTAAACCCCGTCAATAGTCCCGTGTTCTTGCACGCCCGTTTCGATTTCGCGGGCGAGCTGGAGGGCGGATTCTTGCAACGCAGGGTCGTCCCAAACCTCGCAGAACTGGGCGATCATGCGACACGCGGAAACCGCCATGAGTTGGGCGGGAATGTTGTACCCGTAGGTGCACGCGTCGTCTGAGGGGCGGAATCCACTCCACGTCATGCCCGTAACCGCAACGGGAGCGCCGCGGCCCTCTCGCGCCAACGTGTCCACGGGTTCACTGGGCCGCACATGCCGGTAGGGGGAGCGTTCCTCGTGATGCTGCTCGGTTCGCCACAACGCAACTATTTTCGCAGCAGCCTGGTGAACTTGCGGCGTTAAATGCTCAGGGCCGTTTAGCTGCCAGAACCGGTGTGCCAGGCGGACGGGAAACGCGAGCGAATCAATCTCGTACTTACGTTCCCACACCTGCGGGCTGAGGTCCAGGTCGTCCGCAGCGAAATGAGCGCCCGACGCGGTGGCGTTGAACGCGTTCGCGTACGGATCGATATTGATGAAATGCCACTGCTGACGGATCACCGCGCTGATAGTGCGAGCCACGACGGGTAGGGAAGCGAACCGTAAGAACGGCAGTAGTTGAGCTGAAGAATCGCGCAGCCACATCGCAGGAATATCGCCTGTGATCACGAACACGCCCCCGCGCGAGGGGGACATCGTGGTCTGCCACGTATTCAACATCAGACGCGTGAACCATTGCCCCGCAACCTGCCCACACGCGCGGGTAATCTTTTGCGCAGCTTGGTTTAGCGCCTCAACCAGTTCCGGTGGCGCCGGGTTCGTTATCTTCTGCAACTGCGTACTCCTATTCCTACAAAACGATTTCTTCGCACCATGCGGCTCCACCAGCCGAGGCACTAACTGCGCGGCTGGTAATCGCACACGCATATTTACTTGACTTGCGCGGGTTTACTTGTCTTGAGCGGGTTTACTTGACTTGCGCGGGTGGGCGGCACCAGTTTATTTCCGCTGCCGTCAACCGCGCTAGATGCGGCATTAGTTGATCCACGGACTCCACGTGCTCACTCCCACCAGTCCACAACTGCTGCGCAACTGAGCACCCGCGCGGCCACGCCGAGTACTGCGCTCGCGGCCACGTGCGGATGTACTCGGCCCACACTTGGAACTGTCCGCCGAGCACCCGCCCGCGTGCAGCCTTGTTTTCAGCTGTAGTGGTTTCAGTTGAAGCGGTGGCAGCTAGATTGGTTTCACCTTGAGGCACAATCGCCTCATGATATTTCGCAACCTTCTCAAACGTCACCGGACCACCAATCGAAAGGGGCTCATTCGGCCCCTCGTACTGACTGTTATCCAAATACGTGTATTCCGCGATTGCGGCAATAACGTCGTGACCAGCGTTAACAGCTTCGGTAATGGCTTTCTTGTCGCGCCACACCATTACGGTCACCTCTTTAGGAGCCCCGCCTTCAAGCACCTCATCCCACGCCACCACCTGGCGGCCGCGTTCAATCAGATGCTCGGTGATCTGTTCTTCAAACCACGCCTGTGCCTCATGCGTATTCTGCGCCCCAGCTTTACGCATCGTTTCTTGCGATGAGGGGTCAGTGAGCCACTCGTCACCTGGGCATTCGTCGCCCCCAATATGAATCGGGGAAGAGGGGAAAACGCTCATCACGTGATCCAGCACGTCTTTGCAGAACTGCACGGTGGTTTCGTTGAGCTTCAGAACGTGCCCGGAAATGCCAAAACACGTGCGCGGGTGTTGAACGTGGTCGCACCCCAGGTGCGGGTACGCGGCGATTGCGGATTCCATGTGCCCGGGCATATCAATCTCGGGCATTATCGTGATCCCCAGTTCATCCGCGTGCTCATTCAGACGCATCAACTGTTCAGTCGTGTAGTAGCCACCGTGGGGAATTCCGTCGTGAGCCGCGTAGTCGTCACAATCGTTTTCATCCGGTGGGGGTTGGTGTCCGCGCACCGTACCGGGCCGCCACGCACCCGTGCGGGTCAGTTCCGGATATTTCGGGATGGGGATGCGCCACCCCTGGTCGTCCGTCAAGTGCAGGTGCAGCACGTTCAGTTTGTGCATCGCCATTACATCGAGGTACTTGAGGAGACCTTCAAACGGTAGGAAGTGGCGGGCCACGTCGCTGTGTGCGCCACGCCAGGCGTACTTTGGTTCATCTTTAATCTCCACCCGCGCTACGGTGACTTCTTGCATGGGCCCCGGCCCGTAGATCTGCACGGGCATTAGTTGCAGCAGGGTTTGCACTGCCCGCGCTGCTCCCTGTTCCGTACCGAAGAACAGTTTTACCTGGTGTTCGTTAACCACCAGTCGGTATTGTTCCCCCGCCAGAGTTTCGTCGCGTTCAAAACTAATGGTGCCGCCTAGGCCGTCTTGCACCGTGAGCCCCCCGGCCTTGCGCAAATGACGCTTTAGCGTGCGTACCGCTTTCACGTCACCGGTAATGACAACCGGGTCGGGGAGGGTGAGCTGACCACTCTGCCAGTGAACTTCCTTTGGAGTTGGGATCAGGAGCATGTTCTTCCTTTCGTCATCGGCAAGCTAAGAGTACGGGCGTAAAGCATTGCAGTTGCGTTGCGGCTGATTATTTGAGTTGTGGATTCCACTGGGTGATAGCGGGATCTTGAAGGTTGGCAACATTCTTGTCACCGAGGTCGCGTGCGTCGGGTCCAATAGTCACGAGGTATCCTGCTCCCGCCGCGCGCGCAGCGCGGGCGCCCATCGCGGAATCCTCAAACACAACACAGTTTTCAATCGCTGCGCCGCATCGGTGGGCGGCCTCAAGATACAGGTCGGGGGCGGGTTTAGGACTGTCGACTTCATCGGCTCCGAGCATGGTGGTGAATAAGTCCGTCCAGCCTACAGCTGTGGTTACTTCGCGCACTATCTGACCCGGTGAGTTAGACGAGATTGCGCGGGGAACTGTTAGCCTCCGAACTAGCGCGTCGGCTCCCGGGGTGGGGATTACTTCCGTGAGGTTCGCGCGCAACAGTTCCAACATGCGCTGCGCCGTTGTTTGTGGATCCGCGGTGGGGAAGTCGCTGCGGTAAACGGTGACGACGTCTTCAACCGTGCCGCCCAGCGGGATTTCTCGCTCCAATTTCTTGCCGGCCTCTGCCCAGAGGGATTGAGCCGCTTTGTCCCATGCGATTTCTGAGTCCGTGAGGGTGTTGTCCATGTCGAATAAAACAGCGCTGACGTGTACAGGTATCTCCTTCATTGAATAAATTTTACCGTATTGAACGATTATGATCAGAGGTATGGGACGTGGACCAACTCAGCAAACTATCAAAACAGAATCTACGAATCAGCAGGCCCAAAATGTTAAGAGCGTGGATAGCGAAAAATGCGTGTTTAGTGAAAATGGCGTACGTGAAGGTGCTTCAGTTTTAGTACTGGGCACCGTGTTTCGCGACATTACGCTGACGGGTCTGGAACGTTTGCCGGTTGAGGGCGAAGAGATATACGCGAATGCGATCGGCTACAGCTGGGGTGGGATCGCCACGATGGCACGCGTTTCTGCGCGTCTGCACCGACGCACGTGGTTGTGTGCGCCGATTGGTGACGATGAGGTCAGTGCCAAACTGCTTGCCGACATGCAGGCAGAAAATGTGGACTGTAGTTTGTGCGAGCCAGCTAAAGGCTGGGCGATTCCCACTACCGTGGCGATGTCTGTGGCCCAGGACCGGGCCATGGTAACAGTAGAAAAACCACCTGTACATTCGATTGGTTTTGCCCCCACCACCGCAGAAGCTGCAGGTGAGCAAGCGATTGACCACGCGATTATCGACATGCAGACGCAAGTTCCCGCGTGGCTAGCGTGCCAACAGGAAAGTGGGAGTGCGCAGGTGGAGCGCGGCCCTGCGCGGCAACGGGAGAGTGGGGCTGCGCGGCAGGAGCGCGGCGTTGCGCAGCGTGGGCCGCGGGTTTATGGTTCGTGCGGTTATGACTCATCGCAACGTTGGGATCCGCAGGATTTACCGGCGTTGCCAAACACGGACGTGTGGATGCTTAACGAGCTGGAGGCGCAAAAATATGGGGCGGTAGCTGATCCGGAGGAGGCCGCGCAGAAACTCACCCGGTATGTGCCGGTAATAGTGGTGACACTGGGCGCTGAAGGCATGCTCGCGGTAGATAGTCGCACTGGCGAGACCGCGCGGGTGCCCGCTTTCCCCGTGATGGTAGCGAACTTTACGGGGGCGGGTGATTCCACGCTCGCTGCTTTTAGTTATTTCGACCAGTTCCACGTTCCGCTTCAGCAAAAACTGTTGGGATGCGCGTACCTCGTGAGCGAAATTTTGAAACACCCCCAGGGGGCGGCGAACCCACCGGACATTAACGAGCTACGCAAAGCTGCTAATAACCACCCTGACCTGCATGTAAAAGAGGTAATTGCGAAGCTCTTATGAAGCACAAGCACAGATTTAAAAGTGGCGCATTGATTCAAGTTGAAGTGTTAGATGAGGTTTTTTATTCTAAAACCACGAACTCAATACTGCGGTCTATCTAGCCGATAGGCCCATCTGCGTGGGATCACTCAGACAGCAATCTCGTTCGGTCACATATGTTCACGTTTTACTAGAGAGTGGCTCATTTCACTTTGAGGTTTGTATTTAATGGAATGTGTGCTTTCTCTCGATTGTGACATAACCACGAAGTGGACAAATCTGCAGAGGAAATGTGACCACAACAATTGTTGACACTAGTATTGAAGGGCGCCTTCTACAGGGGAAGGTGCCCTTCGGCAATTATCCGACAGTGTAGAAAGATTAAATATGAGTAAAGCAAGCCCTAAGGGGGCTGACCAACCCGGTGCGCCCACCAAGGCCGCAAATGCGCCAATTAAAAAATTAACGTTCAGAGGAATCGTGATCGGCGGTGTAATCACACTGATCTTCACGGCCGCGAACGTTTATTTAGGGCTCAAAGTTGGTTTGACGTTCGCTACGTCTATTCCCGCCGCAGTTATTTCCATGGCCGTCCTTAGGGCTTGGAAGGATCACACGATCCAAGAGAACAACATTGTTCAAACCATTGCTTCCGCTGCAGGCACCCTCTCTGCAATCATTTTCGTCCTCCCCGGCCTCGTGCTGATCGGCTGGTGGCAAGGATTCCCCTATTGGACAACCGTTGCGGTGTGCGCCGTCGGTGGCTTCCTTGGGGTCCTATATTCTATTCCGCTTCGACGCGCCCTCGTTACGCATTCAGACTTGCCTTACCCTGAGGGGGTAGCGGCTGCAGAGGTACTCAAGGTTGGTGACACGCACCAAGCGGGGGCAGACAACCGGCACGGCCTAAAAATTATTGGTGCTGGCGCAGGTGCGTCCGCGCTGATGCAACTGTTGTCCGCAATGAAAGTGGCAGCCGGTGAACTTTCTGGTGCGCTGCGCATCGGCAGTGGGGGCACCCTCGTGGGTGTGTCCATGTCAATGGCTCTGATGGGCATTGGGCACCTAGTTGGCGTTGCCGTTGCAGTTGCCATGCTGGTAGGTGTTGGAATCGGCTACTTCGTATTCTTGCCTTACTACACGTCGGGCCAAGTTGGTGCGGGCGCAGATCTAGCGCAGGTTGCCGGTGACGTGTTCAGCTCTCAGGTGCGTTTCATCGGTGCTGGCGTCATGGCAGTAGCAGCCGTGTGGACCCTCATTAAAGTAATGGGCCCCGTATTCAAAGGCATCAGCGAATCTCTCGCTTCATCACGTGCCCGCCACGACGGAAAAGTGGTGAGCCGGGAAGAACAAGACATTCCCATCACCGTGGTGGGCGTGTCGATCCTTGCGCTACTTATTCCAGTGGGCGCATTGATTTTCATGTTCGTGCGCGAAACCCACCTGACGAACGACGCGTTCAAACTCGTGATCCTCTCGGTCGTGTTCGTGCTTTTAATCGGCTTGTTCGTAGCCGCAGTGTGCGGGTACATGGCGGGTCTGATTGGGGCATCGAACTCACCAATTTCCGGGGTTGGTATCCTCGTGGTAATTATTGCCGCCCTCCTAGTGAAAGCACTGCATGGTGCGGCGTCGGGCGATGAAGTGTCCGCATTGGTTGCGTACACGCTATTCACCGCGGCCGTCGTATTCGGTGTAGCAACTATTTCTAACGACAACCTGCAGGACCTCAAGACGGGGCAGCTGGTTGGCGCAACTCCTTGGAAACAGCAGGTTGCGTTGATGATCGGCGTTGGGTTCGGCTCGCTGGTGATTCCCCCGGTTCTCGATCTGATGGCATCTTCGTTCGGTTTCGGTACCAAACCCGGCCAGCTTGCCGCCCCGCAGGCCTCCTTAATTTCTTCGCTGGCTAAAGGCGTGTTCGGTGGCTCTCTGGATTGGGGCCTGATCGGTATTGGTGCTGCCGTTGGGGTAGTAGTCATTATTATTGATGAGGTTCTAAGCCGGAACACGCGCTACTCGCTGCCACCACTGGCGGTGGGAATGGGCATGTACTTGCCGTCCGCAGTTACAATCATGATTCCGATCGGTGCGTTCGTCGGCTACTTCTACGACAAGTGGGCGAACACCACGAAACGCCCCGGTGTGACGAAACGGTTCGGAGTGCTGCTAGCCACCGGCTTGATCGTGGGGGAGTCTCTGTTCGGCGTGCTGAATGCCGCTATAATCGGTGCCGCTGGGAACGACCAAGCGTTAGCTATATCTCCGGATGGGTTCGGCGCGGTCTCTGACTTAGCAGGTGTGGTTTTGTTCGTTGGTGGCATGTACGCGCTCTACCGGTGGGTACAACATGTATCTGTGAAATCCTCCAAAGAGGTCGCGGCTGGGAAATAGAATCAGCCCGCAAATTGAATAAGGTTTCAGCCCCGTGTTTTACACGGGGCTGAAACACGCGGCAGAAATCATTTCACATACTTATCGATTTCTTCCCGGAGCCGATTCTTAGTCCTCTGCGGCGCCCAAGACACCTCAATCGCGTTCTTCGCTAGGCGGG
The DNA here is from genome assembly GCF_002871945.2 of Gleimia hominis. Classification (NCBI taxonomy): domain Bacteria; kingdom Bacillati; phylum Actinomycetota; class Actinomycetes; order Actinomycetales; family Actinomycetaceae; genus Gleimia; species Gleimia hominis. The sequence continues at coordinate 283,595 of NZ_CP126963.1, forward strand.
TGAGCATCGCCTCGTCAACCTCATCACTATCTTTAGCGACGCGTTCGAAGCATTCCCCGATGTAACCACCGAAGTACGCGGGATCGTCGGAGTTAACTGTAACCAGCACACCCTGCTTATCTAGCTCAACCAGCAGTTCCACTTTCGACGTGTCAGACACCCACGTGTTCGAAATCGGGCACGACGTCAAACCAATCCGGTGCTTTGCCACGTACTGCACAAGCTCCGGGTTCTCCACAATGTTGGTGCCATGGTCGATGCGGTCCACCCGAATGTCTTCAAGTACCTGGCGGATGTGTTCAATAGACCCGGGAATGTCCACGTCACAGTGCATGGTCAGCAGGTATCCTTCTGCGCGAGCTCGTTCAAACACTTGCGTGAACTTCTCCGGTGGGTTCCCGTTTTCATCCGAATCCAAGCCCACACCCACGATCCATTCTTTGTAAGGGAGGGATTCCAGCAGCGTAGCCATCGCGAACTCAGCTTGGAAATCACGTAAGAAACACATGATTAGCTGGGATGATACACCCAGGTTCCGGTCGGCCTCCAACTGTGCGCGCCGAAGCCCGCTGATCACGTTGTGAAACGACACGCCCCGCGCAGTGTGTGCTTGAGGGTCAAAAAATACCTCAACATAACGCACATTTTGCTTCGCAGCCCGCCGGAAGTACTCAATAGCCAGCTCGTAAAAATCCTCACTGGTCTGCAGCACATTCATGCCTTCGTAATAGGCCTCCAAGAACGATGGGAGGTCCGTGAAAGAATACGAATCCCGCACCTCCTGCTCCGTCTTGTGCTTCAGCTCGATCCCGTTTCGCTTAGCAAGTTTAAACTTCAAATCCGGCTCCAGCGTGCCCTCAATATGAAGATGCAGCTCAACCTTCGGAAGCCCCGCAATAAACTCTTTCAACGCCATAACACATGCCTTTCTTCTTAAATATTCCTGAGGGAGGAACAACCCCGGGAGAGGAAACGACGCCTCAAAACTCGTCTAAACCACAGGGTCAGTGACCACGAAATTAACGCAGTCAATGAGCCCCAAATCCGTCATCGCCCAATCGGGGATAGCGGTGATAGATAGGAAAAACAGTTGAATGAACGGAAAATCGATTGTGGCGCCCAACTGTTCGTGTGCAGCTTTGTCTAGTGCCTGCTCTTGTTCCATCATCTGTTCGGCGGAGATGTCTGCAACAATCCCACCTACGGGCAGTGGCAAGCTGGCAATAACTTCTCCGTCTAGAACCACTACTTGGCCCCCGCCGATACGTACAACTTCGTTAATTGCCGTCGCCATATCCGCTTGGTTTGCGCCCGCACACACAATATTGTTGTCGTCGGGCGAAGCAGACGTGGCGATTGCACCGCGTTTAATTCCAAATCCCTGGACGAATGCGACCGGGAGGTTACCGGTTTTTCCGTAACGTTCAGCAACTGCGAGCAGTAGCGTGTCTTGGTCTGGATCAGGTTGCACGATACCGTTCACAACCTGCAGATCAACCTGGTTCCCGCGGCGTTTAAAAGCCACCCCAGTGGACAGCTCAATCGTGCGCACCCTCGCGGTTTTCCCCTGCGCTTTTACACACAACCGATCGGGGTCGACCTGCCCCAAGTGGAACGTGTCAGACACTGCTGCGCTGCGCTCCGGAGGCGTGGGCGCGTGCACCGGTTTACCATTTCGCGCCACAATCTTGCCGCCTTTGATTACCGTATGAGGGCGGAAGTCCTCAAGCGAATCAACAAATAAAATATCTGCGTAGCGGCCCGGGGCAATAGAACCAATCAAATGGTCCAGCCGATACATGCGAGCAGTATTCACAGTCGCCATCTGCACCGCTTCAATAGGGGAAACGCCCTGTTCAATCGCCAACCGAACCACATAATCCAGGTGCCCGCGCCCGAGAATATCTGTGGCGGTAACATCGTCCGTGCAGAACCCGACGCGATGTGAAGGCGCACCCATTTCGGTAACCAGCTTGATGTTTTCTTTCAACATGGGTGCGGCAGTGGATTCGCGGATGATGATGTTGATGCCGTTGCGCATCTTTTCCAGCTCTTCCTCTGGGGAATACGATTCGTGGCATAGGGCAACTCCGGCGGCTGCGTACCCTGCGGTGCGGCGCGCATCTACCAGCGGCGCGCATCCGAACGGTTGCAAACGATTCTTTGCTCCGAGCGCGATCGCCTCCAAAGCCTCCTCATCTTCCTGCTCTACGAACTCTTGCACGGTTTCCCACAGGCCAACGCACTCCGGCATCTGTTGCGCTTGTTTGTGTTCGGCAACCGCAAACCGGTGGCCCACGTTAGATTCCGGTACCGTGTAAGGCGCTTTCGCTGGGGCGCCCCACCACACGCGCATAGCCGATTCGCGTGCTTCTGCGAGGAATTCCTTAACGCCCTCCAAACCGGCCACAACCAGGATCTGATCGAGCCCCGACACTACCGAAGTGGTGCCGTAGCGGGACACTAAATCTGCAAACATGGTTACGGATAGTTTCGAGCACTCCACGTGCAAGTGCCCGTCAATGAGGCCAGGTGTCATGAGTGACCCGTGGGCGTCGATGATTTCAGTATCCGGCCCGGTTTGCGCACTCACGTCACCCACCGCGGCCACACGCCCATCCGCGATCGCCACGTCTGCTGGGTAGATTTCACCAGTCAGGACGTTCACAAGTTTTCCGTTTTTGATTACCGTGTCTGCATGCGCGCGTGCGTATCCGACGTCTAAAAGGTGGCGGTTAAGCATAAGTTACGCTCCTTAGTTTTGTTCGATGGGTTGTGTAGTAGATGAATGAGGCTGTGGCCGCGCCCGTAATGATGCTTAAGTCGGGTGCTAGTAGCGGGTTGTCTGGAGAGAGCGAGGCAGTGAGGGGCCCTACGAAAGAACCGGAGTTCGAGAATAGATACGCCATCAGCATTCCTGCTGCGAGCGCCAAACATCCGGGTGTGTCTACGCTGCGGGACCCGTGCAGGTCGGTGAAATCCCGTGTCTGGTACGTGCCGGAACGCAAGAAGAAATCAGTTAGGTTTATTGCTACCCAGGGAGCGAGCCAGATACTCAGTGAGGACAGGAAAACATTTAAGAACTCGTAGAAGCTCGCTTGGGACACTGCGATTACGGTGATCACGATGGCTATGAGTGAGTCCGTAATCACGATCAGCATGCGTGGGGCTTGGATTCCCGCGGTTTGTAGATTGAGGCTGGATGAATACAGGTTCGTGGAGTTTTGGATCATCAGCCCCGCAATCACCAGAAGATAAAACGGGAACACGAATGCGTTCGGCAGCACAGTTGGAAGAGCTAGCGGGTTTGTGACATCCACGTTAGCGGAAACAGTGACGGTCGCTAGCCCCGCCCCTAGAGTTTGTAGCAGAATATAGGGCAATAGCCCGCCCATCGTTGCCCATAATGCGACGGCGCGTGAGTCGGTGTTCTTTGGCAGGTACCGAGAGAAATTCGCGCCTGAAGGTGCGTACGACAGACCTCCAGAAACCATGACGAGGGCCGTGGCCGAAATGAAACTGAACCAAGAGAATCCAGCGCCACCCTCAGAAACGTTCATCTGCGGAATAATTACGACGGCAAGTGCAATGAATACAACCACAAAAATCCATGTCGCGTATTTTTGCGCGGCCATCAGCAGGCGGTGTCCGAAAAAGGGGATGAGCGCTTGAACCGCCCCCAGCGCAATAATCATCCCTATGCGGATTGCTGCATTCATATTTACGCCCGCGCCCGTGAGGATCCCGTCGGCTGCGTAGTAAATGAGGATGAGCCCACCGGCTTCGAAACCGATGAGCATAAGCCAGGAAAGTACCGCGTTTACGCGTGCCCCTACTGTTCCCAATGCGGCGCGGGAAATAGTTATAGATGTGGTTCCTGTGCGCGGACCTTGCAGTGAGGTGAGGCCCAGGAGGGGGTAGGCAAGTGCGTTGCCTACGATGATTGCGACTAGTGCTTGGAAAAATGAGAGCTGGAAAACTACTACCAGCATCGCCCCGTAGGTCAGAGTGAAAATGTTAGTGGTGGTTCCAGCCCACACGAAAAATAACCCCGAGGGTTTTCCATATCGATTTTGATTAGGGATCTGATCAATCCCCGTTTTTTCAACGTAGCCCGACAAGTTGTCTCCTTGAAAAACTAAGGTGCCCAGCATCACCTGGGTTGAGGCACCTTCAACGTTACCGCCCTAAAACGGAAACAACCAAAACGCGCTACCAAAGGCTAGGTTTACGGCCTTATGTCACTGGATGAAAAGCTGTTAGTAGAACACGGGGAAAGCTGCTAGCTAGTAGAAGCCTGCTAGCTAGAATAAACACGTCTGCTTGTAGGAGAAGCAAGGCTGTTTGTAGGAGAAGCAGCACCTGGATCGGGCTAGGTACTCAAATCATTTAGATTTACGCCAGAATGTTGTACACCCCTGCTTGTCTTGCATGTTGAACTCAATGAGGCGGCCGAGCAGGTCAAAATCAAACGGTTTAGCCCAAGGTTGGCGCACAAACATTTTCCCGTGATCAACCCCCCGGGCTTCGAACTCGTCTTCAAAATGTAGAATCCCCGCCCGTTCCGGAGCGATCGCCATGTGTTTCTTAGCGGCCGAAAACCCCACGATGAACGTGCCATCCATCGTAAACATGGGTTGGCTCCACGCGATCCGCATCTGCAACGTGGGGTAGTGGCTTTCAACCCACTGCAGTACCTCCACCATGCGGGCACGATGATCCTCATGATCAATAGTGGCTAAAAACTCTTCTAACGTTTTCAATGCTGGCATGGGAAGATTATATGCACGCCCTAAGCGAAACGGCGCGCATCCCACAGGATCCGCTAAGCGTTATCTGCAAAGATAGTTCCTATGAGTGGAAATATTAGTGTTAAAGGCCTCGCAGCGGGCCTCCTGCCTCAACTGCCAACCGGCACGGAAGTGGCGTCATACCGCACCTACCCGCAAGCCCAAGCCGCAGTCGACAAAATCTCTGACATGGACATAGACGTCCGTGGCGTCACCATCGTAGGTACGGACCTGCGGCAAGTGGAACGCGTAACCGGCAGACTCACCATCTGGAAAGTGCTCGGCCGGGCCGCCCTGTCGGGAATCTGGATGGGCCTGCTGTTCTCCCTGCTCATCTACCTGTGGATGCCGAACCGCACCCCACTGATACTCGTCGCTGGCATTGCTCTGGGTGTGATCTTCTACACCGCAATGTCCGTAATTCCCTACCTACTATCAAGAGGGAAACGGGATTTCACGTCCGTAACCCAAATCGTTGCGGGCCGCTACATGCTACTCGCCACCATTGAGGCCGGGCGGATCCGCGAAGTACTCGCGGACTCACCCGGAAACCTCACTCGCGAACCAGAACCGGAACCTGCCACGCAAACTGGGCCAACCGCGTTCGGATCCAGGCCCGACGAACAACCCCGCTACGGCGTGCGGTTGAGCGACGCGCAAAAAGCGGCGCAGCGAGACACGGCGCAGCAACCCGCAGGACAACCGAACACTTGGCAACAACACGGTGCGCAGCAACCAGAATCAACTGCCCCGCAGCATCACCACCCCAGGCACGCAAAACCCGCGGACGAGTCTGAACCACCAACCCAGTCGGGCATCGACTCCGCCGCTTCGGCCACAGAGCCGGCAGAACCCACAGAGCCCGCGTCTGAGCGTGATTAACGAGCTTGCACCTGAGCTATCCACTGCTCCACGTCTGCAACAGTGCGGGGAATATCTTCCGAGATGCGGCGCACGGACCCGTCCTCATTAACCAAGATGTCGTCTTCAATACGCACCCCGATCCCACGGAACTCCTCAGGCACTAAAAGGTCATCGGCACGGAAATAAAGCCCCGGCTCAATCGTGAAGCACATCCCAGGCTTCAAAACCGCATCCAAATACATTTCCCGCCGGGCCTGCGCGCAATCATGCACATCCAACCCCAAGTGGTGCGAAGTGCCATGTGGCATCCACCGGCGGTGCTGCTGCCCAGAAACCGACAGGGACTCCTCAGCAGACACGGGCAATACCCCCCAGTTCTCCAAATGATTCGCCAACACTTCCATGGCGGCCGTGTGAATATCACGGAACCGACAACCCGGTTCCTGCGCCCGAGCTAAAGCCGCTTCACAAGCGTCTAAAACCGCCTCATAAACCTGCCGCTGCGGCCCCGTAAACGTCCCATCAACCGGCAACGTGCGGGTAATATCCGCGGTGTAAAGCGAATCCAACTCCACTCCCGCATCCACCAGCACCAAATCACCCTTGCGAACCGGCCCGTCATTATCAATCCAATGCAACGTATTCGCATGGTTCCCAGCCGCCGCAATCGTGTCGTACCCCAGGCCATTACCTTCCTCGCGGGCACGAGCTCCAAACGCGCCCTCCAACACGCGTTCTCCACGACGGTGCTCCGCCGCGCGGGGCAGTGAGCGGATAATCTCCTCAAACCCCTCCTTCGTAACCTGAACAGCCCGCTCCATCTCCCGCACCTCAAACGCGTCTTTAATAAGACGGATTTCCGACAGGTGCTCCAACAACTCATCGTCAATCTTCTGCGCGTCCGCACCGTGCGGCAAACCAGCCTGCTGTCGAACCTCATTAACCAGCTGAGTCACATTCGCATCCGCCTGCGCAACCACCCGCACTGGAACCTGCCCTGCATCCTTCGCGATCCCATCGCGCAACGTGTCAATATGAGCGCACCGCAGCCCCGTCATCTGCTCCATCTCTTGCAGTGACGGTCGCGCGCCCACCCAGAACTCGCCGTAACGCGGATCCGCATAAAACTCCTCCGACGACCTTGCCGCCCGAGGTTTAAAGTACAACACCGCCTCATGACCCTCATCAGTTGGATGCAGCACCAGCACCGAATCGGGTTCCAACTCGCCCTCAAGCCCCGTCAAATGAGCGAACGCAGAATGCGCGCGAAACCGGTAGTCACAATCATTGTTCCGCACCTTCAAACCACCCGCTGGGATCACTAGGCGCTCACCCGTGAACGGTTCGCCCGCTTTCTCATGACGAGCCGGCAAATAGTCCGCCACCTCCTGGCGGCCGCGCGGCGCCGGCCGCTCCCCCCAACCGGACCCAATGAACTCCCGGAAAGCTTGCGAATCGGGGCGGCGAGACCGATTCTCCCCACGGTTCGCCATGGACTGCTCAACATTTTTCTCTTCACTCATAGGGCCCATTGTGTCACCTCCCACGCCGGCCGCGTAGACCGATGCGCATAGTGGAAAACGTTGGACTAAGACGTTGATACAAAATAAGACTGTGCGCGAGTGTGTGCTCGCCGCGTGAAATGGCACGGTAACGCGGGAAACTGTGGTCGATGGCCGGTGCTGCGGGTTTCTCACTTGAGGATGTAGCCACTTGATCGTACAAACGACGGTATTGACGTTCAGTCGCGAGATAGCCAGTATCAATGAAGGAGAGAAGTAACGCAGCACCGATACCGAGAAGCGTGACTTCCTGTGAATGATTGACGGCGGCAAAGCTATAAGCGGTGGTCACGATAGGCAGAAGCCAGCTCTTAGCCCGTGCAGAAGATTCCGCTATTCGTGAGATGATCGATTGGATGAACGATAGATGTTGGTGCGGCTCCTCTTCTGAAGGTCGGTTTACTACAGAGGTGACTGCTCTTAGTTTGGCTAGAGTTTCGTCTAGCTCTGCTGGTGATGAATCAGTGCCTTCTGGCCAAAAGTCTGGGATTCTGTCATCTTTCCAGCGTGGAACGACGTGCACATGTACATGCGGTACTGTTGGGTCTGCTGTGGGTTTGGTTGACTGTTTTCCTGTTTGTTTTTAGACCGCGTGTGGTGCGGCCGGTCTCATGATTGTCTCATATTCGATGGGTGTTAATTATCCGAGAGCTCTTTGACGGCGCTTACGGTGGTATGCCCGCTCGATCCAGTGGGTGATCGCTACAGATAGCTCATTCCGACTAGTCCAGACCTTCCGATCTAGAACATTCTTTTGCAACAGCGGGAAAAACGACTCCATCGCAGCGTTATCCCCGCACGCCCCGACCCTACCCATGGAACCTTTGGCCTCACATACAGCTTCCCCGCACTCTCGAGCACTGAGGCGATTCTTTGTCTACCGATAGAAAGCCTGACGAGAAAAACCTAACACCAGAGTCGCGACCTGGAGGGGTGCCCTCCCCTGAGCGATTAGTGCTTCCACGGTCGGGTAGATAATCTTGGGCGAATCACCTCCTGAGAAAGATAAGCCGCCGCAGCTGGCAATACCTCATTTTCCATTTCCAGCTCACGAATCCGCTTCAACGCTGCCCGCATCAGTTTAACTGTCTCTGGATCGCTTGACGGGTTTATTCCGTGAGATACCAGACGCGCATCCATGACCCATTTTTGAAGCCAGGAACGCAAGACCCCCAGATCGGCACACACCTGGCACCTACCCATCCCCGATTCCACCAGTGCCACAGCATCTGCTTTGAACTGATCACTATAAGCCTTCGGCATGACCAACATCCTCCCTTGCCCACCCAGTGAAGCAAACTCCATGGCAACCAAACCATCAGCAGACCCACCACATCCGGGACTCCAATACGCCCGATGAGGCACTGCCAGGCCCGGGTGGTCTCTCCTTTGGCCACGTACCACCCCAAGAAGTGAGTCTTCATACACGCGATTAAGGCCACGAGAGTGTGGAAAAGGTAGATCCCATAAACGAAGACCACATGATGAACCTCATCAACGAGTGAAGAGGCGGGCCACAGATGCCAAAACAGTTCGTTATGTCGACGTAGTGTGCGTGCTTGAAATCCATGGTCACGCAACGTATGCCGGCCCGTGACAAAGTCTAAGAACACAGCAAAACCACGAGCGCGAGTGTCATTGGAACGAGTCTGTGTGGATGAACACGACTTACACCGAAGACGCGGCCGGCCCCCAGTCTTTCTATGCTTCATCATCACCCCGCCACAGATCTTGCATCGAGGATTCCCATTCCTTCATTCAACCCGACTTCAAACCAGATTTTTCCTTATCCCCAAGCCGACAACCCGGTCTAAAAACAACACGAAATGGCCTTAAACCGGAGATGGAGTGGGAGAACAACTAAATGCTCTCCCACCCCATCGGAACATGTAACTACTTATCTATAGTAAATAGTCATTTAGCTTTTTCTATCTGACTCGGGACGCAACTTCTGAATCATCATTACGAGACTACCAAGGATAAAGGCTGGAATCGTGATAGATAGAACCGACTTTAGTTCGAAAAATAGAGACGTTAGCACAGTAATAATGGTGATAACTGCTAAAAACGCAACGAAACCCATCAGCAGTTCCCGCCAAGATATGTGATTTAACCAATCCACCAGTCTCACGCTTCCTTTCCTGCGCAACCTACTGCATATACTCCCAGCCAAGCTGCGAAGCCAGCTGGCGTGGACTTGATGATTTGCTTAAGGACAACGCTACCAGCCTTCTTCTCAATCTCTTTCTTTGCATACTTTTGTAAAAGGTCAGCTACCTTATTCCAAGCTTTTTCTTTAATGTATTTACCGAGCAGGTTGTAATCGATTTGGAATGGTGAAAAGCCCAGCACTCCGGTCACAACACACTTTCCAAAAGAACTCAAACTACGATCCGTGTAGACACTGGTGTAACGGTTATTTGCTCCTTTATTTAACGAATCAACAAGCTCTTCGATCAAATCTGCCTCGTTAGCGAATCCCGCAGCAGACAAGACGTCATCATTGCTCCTGAAACTACTTCCATCGTAAATGATGCCATCTCGCATGAGAATTACGAATTTATCAGCAACATCCTGAGAAAAAGCATCAATCTCAGCCTCAGTAATTGCACTATCGACAATGGCAGTTTGCGACCCAAGTGGCGTAGTCTCAGTTTCTTGAGCATTAGCGACACCCGCTGTTGAGAAAGCTAGCGCCAGCGAGATTCCAGTGGCGACTAGCGGCTTTGTAGAGGCTTTAGCTATCATTATGCCCCCTTTGATCGTTTCGAGGTCAATCTACCGCACAATTCGACACGTCGTCTACGTATTTTACCCAGACGCAACAAACGTGCTGGCTCATCAGTAGCTGTAGAACCTGGGTGTTCGCCTCCAGCGGTCATCATCGAGGGCTGTCTGTTGGGAGTGGCGCGGTTCACACAAGGCGCGCAGATTCTCGAAGTCGTGAGTGCCGCCGTGCTCGAGCGGCAACACGTGGGCGAGCCGCATACCTGAGGGCAGCTGGATGAAGAGAATCCCAGACTCGACACCGAACCGCAGGTTCCGTAGTCGAATCGGCTGGCGAGATGTGATGGCAGCGATGGCTGCTTCCTCGACATCTGCCCACAGCCCAACAATGTGCGGGTTAGCGGCCCGCCACGCGTCGACGATCGGCTTCAACGAGGACGCCTTGCCCATCCTTCAGATCGATGATCTGCAACTTGGGTGCCATCATGATCCCTTCCTGTAGTAGGTGATGCAGCCCCTCACTCAGGGAGGAAGAACTGCCTTGCACCTGTCAGGCACGGGAAGCACCAAAACCGGACGCCGAATCTCTCAAAAACTCAAAACGCGGAACCAAAAGAAACGAAAACGCGACAGACGACTACACCGAGCACCGTTGCTCGGATCATCCACCACTACAGGAAAGAAACCCGAAAACCGCGCCATATCAGGCGGAAGCGCTAGTCAGGGTATGTTTTGCACCCACCGCACAGTGATTTGCACCCACCTGGCACCCACCAAAAGGCAGCGTCAAAACGTATCAATATCTACATCGTCTGGAGCCCTCCGCACGACGTTGGAAACCTAAAAATCGCAGCTATAAAGCCCAAAGCGGTAGTGTGGGGCCATGATGATCGACCTGCATGCGCACACGAACATTTCAGACGGCACCGACACGCCCGCGCAGCTGATGGAACGTGCGCACGCAGCCGGTTTAGACGTCGTTGCCCTAACCGACCACGACACCACCCGCGGGTGGGACGAAGCCGCGAAGCAGGTTCCAACCAGTGGCGTCACCTTAGTGCGCGGCATGGAAATCTCCTGCTCCTTCCCAGTGCCGCAACTACGCAGGCCCATCAGCGTACACCTGCTTTCCTACCTGCACGACCCCACCGATGAGGCCCTGGCAAACACGTGCGAGCACACCATTACCTCCCGGCAAACCCGCACCCAAACCATGGTGAGGCGCCTCGAAAAAGACTTCCCTATAACCTACGCAGACGTGCTCGTCCACGCTCCTAAAGATGGGCCAATCGGCCGGCCCCACATCGCGGACGCGCTCGTTGCCGCAGGCTGTTTCGAAAACCGCTCCGAGGCCTTCACCGCGGCCCTGCATCCCTCAGGAAAATACTACGAACCCATGCGCACCCCCACGGCAACCGAGGCGATCAAACTGGTTTTAAACGCCGGGGGAGTGCCCGTAATCGCCCACCCATGCGCACGCCTACGCCAGAAAACCCTCCCCACCTGGGCATTAGACGAACTCGTTGCAGCCGGACTCAAAGGAATCGAATGCTACCACCGCGACCACACGCCCCAAGACGCGCACCAACTAGCCGAATACGCGAACTCCCACGATTTACTCATCACCGGATCATCCGACTATCATGGGAAAGGAAAACCAAATCGCTTGGGTGAGTATCAAACGAGCGAAACGGTGCTCAACAAAATCGTAAAACTCGGACATTTAGGGTTAATAGAAGCATGACCCAGTGGTTTGACACTTTCGTTTTCCTAACGACGTTCACCACCCTCGTTGTGATCATGGATCCGGCTGGTAACCTGCCGATATTCCTTTCATTAACGCGCCACTACGACCGGCCCCGCAAGAAACGTGCCTCCATGCAGGCAACCATCACGTCCCTGGTGGTGATCGTGGTTTTCGCGGTTTTCGGCCAGTACATCCTCACGTTCCTACACATTTCCGTTGAGGCACTAAAACTCAGTGGGGGAGTCCTACTGTTCATAGTGGCCATGGAGCTACTGACCACTAACCAAGAAGACTCCGTGGAAGCAGACAGCATTGACTCCAACGTGGCTCTGGTACCACTTGGCACCCCACTGATGGCTGGGCCCGGCACGATCGTGGCCGTAATGGTAGCCGTCAACGAATCACAAGGATCGTTTGGGAAAACCTTCGCCGTTGCGATAGCGGTTTTTGCAGTTCACTTACTAATCTGGCTTTGCTTTCGTTTTTCTGTGTTCCTCGCTGACTTTTTAGGTAACGGCGGCATCCTCTTGCTAACCAAAATCGCGGGGCTCTTACTTGCCGCAATCGCCACCCAAATGGTGGCGGACGCCGTGTTCGACTTCATCCGCGAAAACCCAATCAGTTAGTGCGTAGCTAACGTCGACGCCGCGTGCGTTTACGCGAGCGCGGGGAACGCTCCGCAGGCGCGTCACCACTGTTGCGGCGAGTACGCTTCGCAGGCGCGTCACCACTGTTGCGGCGAGTGCGTTTACGGGGTTTGCGTCGGCGCCGTCCCCGCCCACCGTTTCGGCCTTTACCACGGCCGCGGCTTTCCTTACCGGACACATCCACGAACTGTTCCGCATCCAGACCCGCCCGGGTGCGTTCGGACCGTGGCAGGCGCCCATTCACCTCCGTTGGAATATTCAGGTCTGTGTAAAGATGTGCTGAGGTGTGGTAGGTCTCTAACGGTTCGGGTACCCCCAGGTTCAATGCCTTCGAAATCAGGCTCCATCGCGGCACGTCGTCCCAGTCCACGAACGTGATTGCGGTTCCTGAGGCTCCGGCCCGGCCCGTGCGGCCAATGCGGTGCAGGTACGTGCGTTCATCTTCGGGGCACTGGTAGTTAATCACGTGCGTTACATCGTCCACATCAATCCCGCGGGCCGCCACGTCGGTGGCTACTAGCACGTCAACTTTACCGTGGCGGAACGCGCGCATCGCCTGCTCCCGCGCGCCCTGACCCAAATCCCCATGCAGGGGAGCGGCCGCGAAACCACGGGCTGCTAACTCGTCACACACCTGCGCGGCCGTGCGTTTAGTGCGCGTAAAAATAATGGTCAAACCCCGGCCGCGGGCTTGCAAGATCCGGGCCACAACCTCAATCTTATTCATCGCGTGCGTGCGGTAAATAACCTGTTTAACCGTCTTAACCGTTGCCCCTTGATCCGTGGGATCTTGCGCGCGAATATGCGTTGGCTGCACCATGTACCGGCGGGCGAGTGCCACCACCTCACCGGGCATAGTGGCAGAAAACAGCATGGTGTGCCGCGTGGCTGGGACGCGCGAAAGTAAAACCTCCACATCGGGTAAGAACCCAAGGTCTAACATTTCGTCGGCTTCATCGAGCACCACGGTGGACACACCATTGAGCTTCAAAATCCGGCGTTTCAACAGGTCAATCAGCCGGCCCGGGGTGCCCACCACAACGTCCGTACCACGCTTAAGTGCACTGATCTGTGGGTCAAACTTAGCGCCCCCGTAGATTTCCGTCACCCGAATACTCGTGAGTGATGCCGCGTCACGCAAATCGCGCGCCACCTGCTTACACAGCTCGCGGGTGGGCAAAATAACCAGGGCCTGCGGGTGGCCTGCAAACGGTACGTCCTGGTCGTAATTCTGCGCATCCGGTGGGCACACGTGCGACAGCAACGGCAGCCCAAAACCCAAGGTCTTCCCCGTCCCAGTTTTCGCCTGCCCAATAATGTCGCGCCGCCCAAGCGCAACCGGCAGCGTCAACGCCTGAATTGGGAACGGGTGCGTAATATCCTTGCGGGCCAGGGCCTCACAGAACGGGGCGCTCACCCCGTAGTCCGCGAACGTTTTGCTCTCCAGTTCAAAGTGAGCAACTTCCTCATCAATATCTGGTTTCGCATCCTGCTGAGGTGCCTGAACCTGCACGCCCTCAAGATTAACTACAGCCGACGAATACGTGGTCGGCTCCATATTTTCTTCACTCATTGTCGATCTTCCTCGCGGTCCCATCCGCGCCACGCGACACTCCGTCGCTACCATGCCGATCGCGCAATGCCCAGCAGCTCGGTGCTGCCCCAAAAAGTTAATCTCACAACCCGGCGACCGGTCTTAACCAACCTCCATTGTAAAGGTAAAAACAGGGCTTGCCTATTCGCTACCACACAACGCGTTGGGGCCACTTGCGAAAAAGCGGCGCCAACACCACCAACTAAAGTAAGGAACGGTGCCAACCCCACCAACTAAGGTACCGTGCGACCCACCGAGTATCCGTATTACCGATTGTGCCTCGCTTACCTCCAATCCCAACGGGCGGGGTTGCCTGTACCTCAGGCGAATGCGCTGGAGTAATCGTTCGCAAGCCGCCGTGGTGAGAAGCGGCGGGTTCGAAACATGCTTAATATGGAGGCAGTATGTGCTCATAAAACCAGGACGAAGGAGACGATTGTGAGCAACCCGCAAGAGAGCACTTTTGCACGCATCCTCGGTGTGTCCGGATACGGCGCACTCGCCGCGCAAGCCCGGTTAGCGAAAGACGCCGATCAAGCTCCCGAAACTTTTGAACACATTGCCATGGCGCGCATGTCCGCCCGCGCCTGGAGCTCATTCACGGCAGTAGAACGCACTGCACAGAAACTAGACGTGGACCTCCCGGCACAAATCACCCCGTTCGAAGGCATGCTTGACGAACTAGATGCCCGCACTCGGCCCACAACCTGGTGGGAGCGGCTCACAAAAACCTATGTCGCGATCGGGATTTTCACCGACGCGCTGCGCACTGCCGCGCAAGGCCTGGAACTACCAGAAGTGGCGGATGCCGTATCCGACTTCGGTCACGGCCAGTGGACCCGCGACCGGCTCGAACCGGTCACTAAAGACGATCCGCAGCTGCAAGCCCGCCTCTCCTTGTGGACCAGGCGCGTGGGTGGGGAAGCGCTCGGGCTGGTGCGCGCTTTCTTGTTCACCGACGAGGGGGCAAGCGCGAAACTGGATCTCGATGAGGTGGTCGCGGATATATCAAAGGCCCACAAGGAACGCTTAGACGCGGTTCACTTGAAGGCCTAGATACGACTAGTCAAAACCCGATATTCACAACCTGAGTTTATTAAACCGGCCTCAACTGACGGTGAACCCAACCGGGTTCGTCTTATCTTCGTCTAACAAGACGTAGCCAAGCTTGTCAGCTGGGATAATGACCTCCCGATCCTGCGTGTCCCGCAGCGCGAGCACCCCGGGCGTACCGGTGGTAGCATCTTGTGCGAGCGCGGTGTTAACGCGTTCACGCAGGTCCTCACTAGTAATATCGACACTTAACGAAATGTCGCGGGCAATCCCAGCGACCCCAATCGTGAGTTTCATAAAACACTCCTTACACTATTCGTAACCACCCTCAATGGTAGAGGGTTGAGTAGAAGAAGTCTGCCTGGCCCGTTAGAAAAAGATGGTTGAATAGGGATATGACAAGCCACACTTCGCTCAGCCACCCGAGTTACCACGTGGATCTGCACATTCCGCCTCAAGCCACACTGCCAAAGTTGGATCCGCACCAAAAGCGGGCGGTCGATTCGATACAGAATTCAGATACGCATGCCCTCGTGCGGGGGTGCCCCGGTTCAGGGAAAACCCGGGTTGCGATTGAAGTGGCTGTTAATTCGCATGAGGGCGGGCAAACCGTGCGGATGCTAGCTCCCGACCGGTCGCGAGCCGACCTGCTGCAACCCATTTTGGAGCCGCGCGTAACCGGGGTGGTGCGCCCAGTGCGTACCCCCGTGTCGTTTGCCTACGACATTGTGAACGAGTACTGCGTGCACGCCGAGTTGGCGCCTCCACGGTTACTCACAGGCGCGCAACAAGACCAGTACCTGAAGGACCTCATTGAACAAGAAGCGGTGCAGTGGCCGGCCCTGATCACAGCTGAGGTGACGGCACTGCCCGTGTTCCGCATGCAGGTGCGGAACTTGATTGCGCGGGTAGAAGAATCGGGGCGCGATGGCGCGTGGTTAGCGCAGCTGGGGCAGCGGGTTGGCCGGGAAGTGTGGGTGAGTGTTGGGCAGCTGATGCAAGTCTGGGACGAACGCATCAGCAGGTCAGAAACCAACCCGCACCTGAGTGCACCCGCACTGCAACAGCGGGCCGCGCAAATACTGCGTGAGAACGCCCAGAGCAGCTCCTCGGACAGCCGCGGCTCGTTCGAATTACCGCAGCTGTTGGTAGTCGATGACCTACAGGACTGCACGGCAGCGACCCTGCAGCTACTGACCCAATGTGCCGAACTGGGAACCCGGATCGTCGCGTGCGCAGACGCCGACGTTGCAGTCGCCACCTACCGAGGTGGGGAACCACACTTAGACGGAAGGCTCGCCACCAGATTGCGGGCAGCTGAATACGAACTTGGCCCCACCCACCGCGGCGGGCAAGCCCTGCGCGCCGCAGTGCAGGAAATCACCGCGCGAATCCCCACCACGGGCTCGCACGAGCGGCGCACGCAGGGAGCGGTGAATCCGCATGAGGATGGCCAGAACCTCAACTTGGAAGTATTTGGATCTCCCACCCAAGAAATGTCCGCTCTGGTGGGCCGCGTCCACACGCTGCAGTACAGGGGGATGGCCCTGTCGGACATGGCGGTGATCGTGCGTGATAGCGCCGAAATCGCACGCGTGCGGTCCGCCTTCATGGCTGCGGACGTTGAAACGACCGCTGTGCGGCGGGCCATTAACTACGCAAAAACTAACGTGACCGCCACACTTTTGAACCTGCTGGTGGAACCGGAAAACCCGGACGATCTCATCACCACAACGGCCGCGAGCGCCCTGGTGAACATTGATGCCATCTTGCTGCGCCGCCTCATCGACGTGGTTGGGGTGAGTGCAGAAAAAACAGACTTGTTAAACCTCGCGGAACAAGTGGATTCGGCATTAACGGAGGATACGGAACTAGCGGCGCGGATCCGCGGGCAGAACCTACTGGGGGCTGCGCATGACCTGCGCACCACCTACCAGCTGATCCAACTGGGGCAAGAAAATGCGAACGCGGCCCCGACGGTGGCGTTGTGGAAACTGTGGGACGCCAGCCACGTGCAGAAACGCTGGCGCGAACGCGCCCTGATTCCCACCGCAAGCTCGGTTGAATACGACGAGCGGTTAGACGCTGTGATTTCGCTGATGCGCAGCGCGGACGTATGGTCGCAACGTAACCCAGCGGACACGGCCCGCGACTTCGCCCGCGCCCTGCTGGAAGAAAACCTTCCTACAGATACGCTGGCGCAACAGGCTCAGCGGCCCGCCGGGGTGAGTGTCCTCACGCCCCAACAAGCGGTGGGCCGCGAATGGGAAGCGGTGTTCATCGTGGGATTGCAAGACGGTGCGTGGCCCAACTTGACGTTGCGGGACCGCATTACGTGCGCGGCAGACATCACCCAGCTGGCTGCCGGGCAGGTAGATGAAACCCAGTTGCAACGCCCCCTCCCATCGGCCCTCACGCGCCGAGCTATGCTCACTGACGAACTCCGCCTCCTGGCTGCGGCGATGACGCGTGCGCGCCAGCAACTGTGGATTAGCGCTGCCCGCACCGAAGACACAACCGAGTCAGCATTCATCGACATTCTGGCCCCCCACATGGGAGCCAAGATAGAAGACATGAGGGTCGTCACCTCCCAGGTTGCCCCCGGGGTAGACACGCGTTCACTAATTGCCCGTTTGAGGTACTTGGTGAGCCAACCGGATGCACAACCCGATTCGGCCGCCCAGCCTGCGGCGGCGCAACCCCTGGCTGCCCAGCCTGCGGCGGCGCCCACTGGTTTGAATCCAGCGGCTAATGCTCGCCAGCGCACACTTGCGGCGCAGCTACTAGCGCTCGCGGCCAGTGAAGGCATCGATGCGGCGGATGCACGCACCTGGATTGGGGCCGGTGGGATGAGCGTTGCGAAACCCCAGGAAACCAAGCGGGAGGGCAAACCCTTCCTCTCTCCGTCGCAGGTGGAGACACTGCTGGAATGCCCCGCAAAATGGTTCATGACGCGCCACGGTGGCGACTACTTTTCTACCGACGCGGCACGCCTGGGGAACATGATTCACCAAATCGCGGAGGAACACCCCTACGGCACCGCGCAAGAACTGCTGGGCGCTCTCGATGAACTGTGGGACGAGAACTTTGGGCGCGAGAGCGAACTCGACCAACAACTACTAGAAAAAGCACAGGACATGGTCGCGAAACTCGGTGACTACTTCCAAGCTGACACTCACCGACAAGTAGAAGTAGAAAAAGCAGTTACCGCAGACGTGGGGCCAGCCATCATTAACGGGTACATCGACCGCGTCGAAACCAGCCGGGGTGCGACCACCATTGCGGACATCAAAACGGGCACCAAACTACCCAGCAAAAGCGAACTGCCTGACTTCCTGCAACTCTTGTTGTACCAGTTGGTCCTAGCGCAATTAGAAGGCCCCGATGGGAAACCGTATGACGTGCAGGGCGCACGACTAATCGCGCTGACCCGATCAGCTCGCGGACTTGTACTTCCCCAACCGTCAATTTTTGCGTCCGACGAAGACACTCAGCAGCGGTATAAAGCACTGCTGGAACAGTTAGAAACCGCTGCGGAACTAACGCGCGGGCCCCTGTTCTTACCTAAACCATCAAAAGATGCTTGCGACCATTGTGCAGTGAGGCAGATTTGCCCCGCGCAGACCGAAGGAATGAGGACCATAGAATGAGCCACCCGCGCATCCGCGCGCGCGAGATCGCACACGCACTGAACACCCAGCCGGGGGTTAAACAGATTCTGCTTTCCGACGAGCAAGAAAGCGTCGTTGAAGCACCCCTCACGCCCACCCTCGTGGTTGCCGGTGCGGGATCTGGGAAAACGGAAACCATGTCCCTGCGCGTACTGTACCTTCTGTGCCAAGGAATGGACCCGGAACGCATCCTCGGGCTCACCTTCACCCGCAAAGCAGCGGGTGAGCTATCTGCGCGGCTGCGGCTACGCATTGAGCAGCTTATCCGCACCGGGCTGATTTCCCCTCAAACGGATACCGCATGGTTTTCTGGCAGCCTAAACGTATCTACCTACAACGCGTTCGCATCGAACGTGGTTAAAGAATACGGTCTACTACTCGGAGTAGATCCGGGAGCGCAGTTAATTACGGACGCCTTGAAATGGCAGATTATGGATGAGGTACTGAGCCACTACACGGGGCAGCTACCACGCTTGAGCCGCGAAAGCCTCATAGAACTCGCATTAAAACTAAGTGATGCAATGGCTGAACACGCCGTTTCGGTGGACGACATGCGCCAATACTGCGCAGCAACAATTGCCAATATTGAGGAGGCACCCCCCTCAGGAAGAACTAAGAATCCGAACCCTTCATTCACGAAACGCTACCTAGAAAATGTGCACAGACAAGTGCACCTACTGGGCTTGGTAGAGGAGTATCGGCGGCAAAAACGCGTGCGTCAGATGATCGATTTTTCCGACCAGATGTCGTACGCTAGGCAGATCGTTGAGCAGCATCCGCAAGTAGTTGACACCCTCCGGGGAGACTACGACGCAGTTTTACTAGACGAGTTTCAAGACACGTCAGTGGGGCAGCTGGAACTGCTGTCGCGGCTTTTCAAAGACAAACCAGTGATGGCAGTGGGGGACCCGAACCAAGCGATCTACGGGTTCCGCGGCGCATCCGCAGCATCACTCGAAACTTTCCTAGAATACTTTGACACCCGCGGTCAGGGCGTTCGCAGGTACATGACGTACGCGTGGCGCAACGATCCAAAGATTCTAGACCTCGCCAACACTATTTCTGGTGCAAATAAACAAACAGATGGGACGGTGAAGCCACTGCGCAGCCCCAAACCTGAGGGGGGTAACGTGCAGTACCTCTACACGCAGTGGCAGGAGGATGAATACGAACTAGTCGCGCAGATTATTGGCCAGTGGAAACGGGAAGACCCCACCGCAAGCATCGGCGTTCTCGCACGCAAATCAGGTTCGCTCGAACCCATGTTGGAAGCGTGCCGAACACACCATATTCCCGCTGTCGTCACGGGCATGGGAGGGTTGCTAACCCAACCGGTGGTAGCGGACCTGCGCGCAGTGTTGAAACTAAGCGTGGACCCCACCCACGGACCCTCGGCAATGCGGTTGCTGGCAAACCTGGACCTCGCGGCATCGGACCTGCGGGTACTGTACGAGTACGCGAAGCATCAGCGTAAGCATCGGCGCGCACCGGAAGACTCGATGCGCACCGAGTTCTTAGCGGACGCGATTGACTCACCCCCACCGGCGGGTTGGCGTGCTCGCGGCGACGTGTTCTCTGAAGAAGCTAGTGAACGCGTCCAAGATTTAGCGCGGCGCCTAGAGCACGTGCGCGAACACATGGATCGGCCCTTACCGACCTTGGTTACGACTGCGCTGCACATTTTTGACCTCGATATTGCAATCAAATCTGACCCACTCACAAACGCGGGAATGCAAGCAGTGGACGCATTCGTGGACACGGTCAACGACTACGTGTCGCAGACCCAACAGGCGTCACTGCGCGTGTTCCTAGACTGGATTGACGTGGCTTTAGAGGCGGAACGGGGGCTTCCCGCTCCAAGTCCGACGGTGGACCCCACCACGGTGCAGATCATGACGGTACACCAGGCGAAAGGTCTGGAGTGGGACCGCGTAGTAGTGCTAGATCTGATGCACGGTTCCTTCCCGAGCGTTGACCAGGCGCACAACTACAAACCAGCTACACAAGTGCGGTTAGATAAGCACTTCCAGCTGGAGCCCCGCGCTCAGAAAGGGTGGATGGCTGACGCTGGACAGTTACCGTTTGAACTGCGCATGGACCGCTGCAAACTAGATAACACGCCGATCCTGCCGCTCCTACCTGGGCTCGGGAGCTTGGACGTGCGCGAGCAAAAAGATGTAATCGAGCAGTACCAGTACGAGCTGGCAGAATACTTAGAACGTGAGGAGCGGCGCATCGCCTACGTGGCATTCACCCGCCCGCGCACCCACCTGCTCCTCGCGGGGGCATGGCGAAAAGCTGATGCCAAGAGCCTGCAGAACCCATCACACTACCTAGTTGAAGCGCTGGCATCTGAAACCGCGAGCGCGTACCCGGACCTTTGCGACGACCTGCCCGCCGTAGTTATCGAACCCGACGAAGACGCAACGCAGCCCCCCAAACGCGCAAGCCACATGTTCCCCCGCCAACCCGGACCGACGCGCGAACTGATCACCGCGGGGGCCGAACGAACCCGCGAACAAGTGATGCGCGTGCACACCGGGGAACTATCTTTCAACAACCTGGACCTGGACCCATCCAATAAAGATGAGGCACAACTAGTTGCCCAAGTACAAAACGCAATCGCGCATCACCGCGCAAAACAAAAACCAGCGGACCTCACGGTGGACCTATCGCGCCTATCCGCAACCACCATGCCACAACTGCTAGAATCAACCACCGAGTTCGCACTGCAGTTGCGCCGTCCACTACCTCAAGAACCATCTGACAGTGCACAGTTGGGAACCGTGTTCCACGAGTGGGCAGCCCAGTGGGCGCACCTCCCCGCACCACTACCCGAAAACGCGGAAGGACTAATCCAAGAAGACCCCGACACAGTAGGGGAGTTTGAAACGAACCCGGCTTTTGAAGCGCTCACCGAAAAACAACACGAGCAGCTGCGAATTCACCAACGGCGCGCGATCGCACTATTTGGTAACCACCCCGGGTTTGAAGCCGTTGAAACCCCGTTTTCAGTGCAGTTCGCGGGCCTAACTGTGCGCGGGCGGATAGATGCGCTGACAACCACCGCGGGTAAACTCCACGTGATCGACTGGAAAACCGGTGCGCCCCCAACCCGCAAACGTCTTGGCCGCGCCGCCCAATACGCCACCCAGCTGGAAGTTTACCGGCACGCGGTAGCGCAAGAACGCGGTATCCCAACCGCCGACGTGGACGCAGAACTAGTGTTCCTAGGTGGAAAAACGAGCCTGCAAAACCGGCGAGTGAGCCTGACGCAACTACTTGAACTACTGCCCGACTACGACTTCGAAAAACAACTCGCGCAACTCAGTGAGCGCGAACGCTCTTAGAGCCTGCCCTAACCTGCGGTCGATGTGCGTACTGCCCTACGAGGGTTTTCGCTAAACTCCGCCTCCGACTAATCCCGACCCAGCCGGCGCAGCACCTCGCGCAGGTCAACGGTTGGGGCATCGGGATCTATCTGATAGGCGCCCTCCGCGGATGAATCCAGCGCGTCATCTTCGCGCGTCTTCGATTCGCCGGCCGCGACACGGTTCGCCTCAAAGCGCGCGGTCCGGCTTGGCTCGGGGGTCGCAACCGCTTCCTGTTCGGGCGGGGCAACCGGTTCCTGTTCGGCAGCAGCTTGTTTTGGTGATCCGGCATCTATGGAGGACTGCGTGCCAGCGGTAGAGGCAGCAAGATCCTCAGGCGAAAAAGCGGAATCATCTGCAACACTGCCATGCAACAGTGGTTCATCACCCACGTCAGCCGCCAGGTCTTCTAGCATCTGCACTGCATCGGCCACCACGTCCGCATCGTCATTACGCTTCCCGTGCAACAACCACCGCAGCAACGCCATCTCCGAATGAAGCACCGCGCGCGAAGCCAAATGCAGATCCGAATCATCTTTACGAGCCGCATGATAAGCATCCATAAACGCCTGGCTCGCCTCCGGATTCGCACAAGTGGTAATCCACGCCAAATCCTGCGCCGGATCCCCCAACTGCGCGGACGCAAACGACTCCAACCCAACCACCGCCTCGTAGCTGGAAACGAAACACTCCGGCGCCAAATCCCCATGCACCGGCACGCAGCGGAACCGGAACATGGACACGTCCTCAAGAGCTTCCTCCCAGCGCGTATACAAATTCGGTGGCAAAACCGTTGCCTGCACTGCTTCATCAAGCAGGGCCAGCATGCGTTCGCGACACTCAGCGGGTGAATACATCGGCATGCCTGTCGCTTCAATAACTTCGCTGGGCAGATCATGCAACGCCGCAACGGCGCGGCCCATGGAACTTGCAAGCGTGGGGGAGTGCTCCAACTCCTCCCACGTGGCGTGCGTCCCCGCCATCTGCTTGTAAATCATCACGGCAGGCCGGTTTCGCCGCGCCCGCGAATACGCCTGAGGAGCCGGAACACTAAACGGTACCCGTCCCACTTTGAACGCTTTGGCCAAAATCGCCAGGAGCATCACCTGCGCTTCAATATCCACCCCCGCCTGCTGCGTCAGTGGTGAACACACACTCCAGTGTGTCCCATTTGAATCTACGATCCCTTGGACCGCCATGGCTCCATCGTTGGATTGCGGTTCGCACAAGCTCACGACCGACAGGTCTGGAATGAGGGTGGTTGCGTGTGCAGCTAGCGTCAGAGGGGTCAGTGGTTTACTCACATAACTAATCTAGGGCAAAAAAGTTATCCACATGGCGGAAAACCCTTGTGTCGGCGTGGCGGGTATCCATTATTGTGGTTGTTGTCAACGTAGATATAACGCGGTGGAGCACGTATGTCGAGTATGACCTTGCAGCAACGCGGAGACAGCATCCGCGCAATAGTGGCCGACAAGAACTTTGACCCCATAGTTGATTCAGCACGGTTGCGTCGTGTAATTGACGAGTCCTTCCAGGTGGTTCCAGCCGCGTCCGCGGAGGAACGAGCAGCCCAAACCACGGCATTACTAGCCGACATCGGTGGATACGGAGCGTTGCAAAGACTCCTGGACGACCCCCAGATTGAGGAGATCTACGTGAACTCCCCATCGAAAGTCTTCGTTGCCCGCGGCGGTGTGTCCGAACTGACTTCGATTATCCTGGATGCCGACGAAGTCAAAGACCTGGTGGAACGTATGCTGCACCATTCAGGGAGGCGACTTGACCTGTCCGCACCGTTTGTCGACGCGATGCTTCCCGGTGGGGAACGGTTGCACGTGGTGATCCCACCGGTGGCGGGCCGCGACTGGGCGTTGAATGTGCGCAAACACCTGCACCAGGAGTTCAGCCTGTCAAAACTCGTGCAACTGGGATCCCTACCCACTGGTGCGGCGCGCATGCTCACCACCTTCATGGAAGCCGGTTTTTCGGCGGTTGTTTCGGGCGCAACCCAAGCGGGGAAAACCACGTTTTTGCGAGCTTTAGCCGGAGCCATCCCACCGCGGGAGCGAGTGATTACCTGCGAGGAAGTGTTCGAACTAAATATCCGCAACCGCGACTCGGTGGCCATGCAGACGCGAAGTGCAAATATTGAAGGGCGCGGCGAAGTGACGCTGCGGGATCTAGTTCGCGAGTCACTCCGGATGCGCCCGGACCGCATCGTGATCGGTGAGGTGCGGGGCGCCGAAGCATTCGACATGCTCCTGGCCTTAAATGCGGGGATCCCCGGGTTGTCAACCGTGCATGCGAACAGTGCTTCCGAAGCATTGAGTAAACTGTGCCTCCTGCCCCTGCTGGCAGGTGAAAACGTGACGAGCAGCTTCGTGGTCCCAACTGTAGCCCGGTCGATCGATCTGATAATCCAGGTGAGCCGGGACAGTAATGGGCGCCGCCACGTAGAGGAAATCAGTTACGTGTCTGGACGCAGTGAGGGCGCCTACATTGAAGCCGATTGCCTGTGGCGTTGGGACGGCACCAAACTAGTTCCCACCGGCCGGGCTGTGGAGGACCCGCGGCTAGCGCGCGTATCCATGCGGGAGTCCGCATGAATTTACTGTTTGGATCCGGCCTCGGAGTTGGGCTCGTGTTGATCATCGCGGCTGTGCGGCGCGACCCAATGCCCAGACCACCACAGGGACAGTGGCGCACGCGCATCCGCGAACGCTTTCTGGATGCCCAGCTAGGCCACCGCGCGCAGGTCTTGTTCTGGGGCGTGCAACTGGCGCTACCACTGGTTCTACTGCTGCTCGTCTATGCATTCACCCGCGCCTGGCCGGTTGCAGTAATGCTTGCGATCATGGTGGTGGCCCTACCGTGGCAGTGGGTGAAAACTCGTTCTAACCGCCGGCGCCGCCAGCTCGCCGCCGCCTGGCCCGATGTTGCCGACTCCTTACTTTCCGCGATCCTAGCGGGGGTTTCCCTGCCTCAGGCGGTTATTGAACTGGAACACCACGGGCCGGAAGTGACGCGCCCACTATTTGAAGAATTCGCGCGGATAATGCGGTCTACGGGCCGGTTCAGTCAGGCGCTGGACACCCTCGAAACAAGAGTTACAAACTCGCAGGCTAGACGCATGATAGAAGGGATCCGGTTAGCACGCGAACTTGGGGGTTCGGAACTGGGGAACCTGCTTCGTGACCTGGCGGTAGTGATGCGTGAGGACGCGCGGGTTCGCGGTGAGATTGAGGCGCGTCAATCTTGGACTGTAAATGGGGCGCGCCTGGCGGTTGCGGCCCCGTGGATTGTGCTGCTACTCATTTCTCTGCGCACGGACGCGGCAGCCGCTTATTCCACGCCTACGGGAATGAGTATTCTGGCTGCCGGTGGACTACTGTGCGTCTTCGCATACGCGGTTATGCGGCGGATCGCTTCGCTGGAGGAAGACGCGTGATTATCATACTTTCCGTACTGTTCACCGCAGGGGTGCTGAGTGTGTACTCGGCGCTCACCGCGCGTTCCCGCCTGCTTATTGAACGTGTCCTAGGAGGTCAGGCAAGTTCACGTCGCGTGCCCTTTGCGTTCACAAGGATCAGTGGACTATGGGCGGTATTTGGCTCTCCGGCTTCTTCGGTACAAGAACGGTTGGAACTCACTGGTGAAGAGATGACGGTGCAGCAGTTCCGGGTGCGCCAGTTGATAGCCGCGGTGCTCGCCGCCGCAGTGGCCACCAGTCTGCTCGTAATTATTGCGGCGATGCGGCCCGTTAGCGTCATCCAGTGGCTCATCCTCGTGTCCATCAGCTTTGTGGTTGGGGCCGCGTTGTACGACAAGTGGTTGACGTGGCGAGTGTCTGCGGTGGCACGCAAAGTTGGGCACCAGGTGGCGGATTCCGCAGACCTGCTGGCACTCGCGATTTCTGCGGGAGAGTCCATTCCGGGAGCGCTTTCGCGCGTCAGCCGGGCAAGCGGCCGCGAACTGCGTTTCCAACTGGAGCGCGCGCTTGAGGACATTGAAGGCGGCATGTCCGTCACCCGCGCTCTCGGTTCCTTGAGTTCACGCACGAACTCGCCGCAGTTATCACGTTTGCTAGACACGCTCGTTATGGCTGCGGAACGGGGCGCACCCCTCGCGCTCGTGTTACGGGAGCAAGCGCGGGACCTACGCGACGAGTCCCGCCGGGCCCTCATGGAATCGGGCGGACGTAAAGAAATCGCGATGCTTGTCCCGGTCGTCTTCTTAATCTTGCCGGTCGTTGTTCTGTTCGCGCTATACCCGGGGCTGGTCGCGTTGAAGCTTTAAATGCCGCGCTGCGTTAGCTGCGCGGTTCTAAGTAAATAAGGAAAGAGTAAAACCAAACCTCAAGTGAGTGGAGGAAACATGCAAGACACACCCATCGTCCACGCGCTCGCGCACACGCCCTCGTGGATTCTTGGGCAAGACGAATCAGAACGTGGGGACGTGCCCGGATGGGTTCTGGTCACTCTCATGACGGCGGGTCTCGTGACCGCAATCTGGGCGGTTGCCAGTCCCACCCTCGTGAACCTGTTCCAAGAGGCAATCTCGGGAGTTACAGGTCCGTGAGACCACCCCTGGCAGGCCAGGAACGGGCCGGCGCTGAAGCGGGTTCGCAAGTTGTCTCTCACGTGCTCGTGCAAACCTTCGTGGTGCTGATCGTGTTGACAATCATGCAGATTGCGTTCGCAGTTCACGTACGTAATATGTCGCTAGATGCAGCGTCTGAGGGGGCGCGGAGAGCTACGTTTGAGAATGCTACCGACAAAGACGCGATGGAACGGGCCCAAGCACTGCTGGATAAGTCCGTGGGTGCAGACAGGGGTGCGCGCGTAATTATCTCTCGGGCGGAAGAAGCGTACGGCACGAAAATTACGGTGCGGATCAGTGCGCGACTTCCGGTGCTCGGACCGTTCGGGCCAGACCACATGCAGACGGTGGAAGCTAGTTCCTGGTTGAACCCGCGCGAAACCTCCGGTGGTAGACCGGGGAAGAAACCCTCGCCCGCGACCGCGAGCACGCCATCGACCTTCCCGAGTTCAAATCCGGAGCCACCTAACCCCAGCGCAGACACACCAACCGAGCAGGACCCGCCCGATACTGAGCGTGGCAGTGGTACTGATGGGGGTGGCCGATGAATGCGCAGGGGTCAAGTGGGAACGCCGAAAGTGGTGAGGCGACGATCGAGTTCATTGGTTTAGCGTTAGTGTTGCTCATCCCGGTCGTATACCTGGTGTTCACGATAGGCACTGTTCAAAGCACGTCTTTAGCGGTGGAGGCCGCGAGCCGTGAATCAGCGCGGATACTTTCGGAAGACCCCACGAACTACGAGTACGCGGACCGGCAAGTGGCACAGATTTTCTCTGACTACGGGGTGTCCGCACCTACGGAAGTGGATGCAAGATGCGAACCCGCCTCGTGCACCGGGCAGGCGCGCATCCACGTTACTGTAAACGCGGTAGTTTCCTTACCACTCGTACCCGACCGGTGGGTGGGGTCAGTTCCGATCCGCGTGCATTCCAACCGCTACGCCCCAGTGAAGCACGCGCGCTTGCACGCAGAACCTTGATTTGCGCGATTAGACGCCGAATGCGATTGGATAGCGAATGCGATTGGAATCCCAGATGAATGCCAAACCGGAAGATAGCCAGGAGGGCCGCATCAGCCTCATGGTGATAGTGCTGGCAGCAATACTGGTGGCACTCGCATTAACTCTCGCGGCGATTTCAACAGTGCACCTGCAGCGGCGCGGCCTGTACACGTGCGCGGACGTATTATCGCAAAACGTGGTTCTCACCATGGAGGCCGATAAGTACTTTGACGGCCACCAAGACCTCACGATCACATCCCAAGTGGCGCATCAAGAAGCGCAAAGACTCCTGGAAAAACTTGGTGATACAACATGCGATGTGGGGCAATCGCCGCGCGTAGTGCGGGTGGATGTGGTACCCGATGCCGTCACCGTGTACCTAGAGACGAACGCTCGGTTCAAGATTCTGCCGCGCAGTCTGCAAGCTGTAACACAAGATGTGCGTTTGCGCGTTGCGTCTACCGCTCATGCCTATTAGTCCTCTAGGGTGGAGGGGTGAATATCGATTTTCCCACTGAAATCAGCAGCTTGAGGGACACGCTGGGCAACATCATTGCCGTCACGCACCCCGACGAGTTGAAAGAACGCATCCGCGACCTTTCACAGCAGGCAGGTGACCCAGCCCTGTGGGACGATCAAGAAAACGCGCAGCGAGTCACGTCCCAACTGTCCTACGCACAAGCGAAACTGAAACGTCTCGAATCCATGGAAGAACGCGTGGACGACCTCGAAGCCATGGTGGAACTAGCGGGCGAAGCTGCGGACGAAGAACGCGGCAGCCTCATGGACAGTGCGGCGCAGGACCTGAAGAGAATTCAAACTGATCTCGCGGACCTAGAAATTAAAACACTCCTGTCAGGAGACTACGACGAACGCTCCGCAGTGGTCACAATCCGCGCTGGTGTTGGCGGGGTAGACGCTGCGGATTTTGCGCAAATGCTGCTGCGCATGTACCTGCGTTGGGCAGAACACAACAACTACTCCACAAAAGTGCTAGACACCTCGTACGCAGAAGAAGCTGGGTTGAAATCAGCAACATTCGAAGTGAACGCCCCCTACGCTTACGGAACCCTCTCGGTCGAAGCGGGGACGCACCGGCTCGTGCGTTTGAGTCCGTTCGACAACCAGGGGCGGCGACAAACCTCGTTCGCAGCCGTTGAAGTCATTCCCCTCATCGAAACTACCGACCACATCGAAATCCCGGAATCAGACTTGAAAGTGGACGTGTTCCGCTCTTCCGGCCCGGGAGGTCAGTCAGTGAACACCACGGACTCTGCGGTGCGGATGACGCACATTCCAACCGGGATGGTGGTTTCGATGCAAAACGAGAAAAGTCAGATCCAAAACCGGGCGGCTGCGCTGCGGGTTCTCCAGTCGCGACTGCTGCAAAAACGTCACGAAGAAGAAATGGCACAAAAACGGGCGTTAGCGGGGGATGTGAAAGCATCGTGGGGCGACCAGATGCGTTCGTACGTGCTGCACCCCTACCAGATGGTGAAGGACCTGCGGACCGGTTGGGAAGATGGGAACACTTCTGCCGTGTTTGACGGGCAGATTGACGACTTCATCAACGCCGGTATTCGGTGGCGTAAAGACCAACAGGGCAACGAGTAGGAAAACATGATTCGATTCGATCAAGTTACCAAAATATATCAGCGCGGAGCCATCCCGGCGCTCAGTGACATTTCACTGGAAATTGAACGCGGCGAGTTCGTGTTCTTGGTAGGTAAATCCGGTTCCGGCAAGTCCACATTCTTGCAGTTAGTTATTCGTGAGGAAAAAGCCACCAGCGGCGACGTGTGGGTGCTGGGCCAAAACGTGGGTAAACTCTCGCGCTGGCACGTGCCGAAAATGCGTCAGCAGATCGGCATGGTGTTCCAAGACTTCAAACTATTAGAGAACAAAACCGTGTACGAAAACGTGGCGTTCGCAATGCAGGTGCTGGGGAAACCGAAACACCAGATCCAAATCCAGGTGCCAGAAACACTGGAGCTCGTGGGGCTTTCTGGGAAAGAAAAACGGATGCACTACGAACTGTCCGGAGGTGAAGAGCAGCGTGTCGCGATCGCGCGCGCTATGGTGAACCGGCCGCAGTTGCTGCTGGCAGACGAACCGACCGGGAACTTGGACCCGGAAACGTCGCTGGGGATCATGCGTTTGCTCACGCGGATTAACCGAACGGGAACCACAGTGGTGATGGCCACGCACGATGCGGATATTGTTGACCAGATGCGTAAACGCGTAATTGAGCTGGATGAAGGCCACGTGATTCGTGACCAAAAGGGCGGCGTTTACGGGACACAGGGGTAGGTATGCGAGGACGTTATATTCTTTCTGAAGTTGGTAAAGGCCTGTCGCGCAACAAGGCGATGGCAGTGTCAGTGGTGATTGTGACGTTCGTGTCCCTGTTCTTTGTGGGGGTTGCGGCGTTGGCGCAGATGCAAGTGTCGATGATGAAGTCGCAGTGGTACGACAAGATTGAGGTCTCGATCTACATGTGTGCCAAGAAAGACCTGATGGCCACATGTAACCAGGCGGAGGCGACGCAGGAGCAGATTGACGCTGTCGATAAGAAACTGAAGTCACCGGCGATGTCCGCGTACGTGAAGAGCGTGCATTTTGAGACGAAGGAGGAAGCGTATGAGAACTTCCAGAAGATCGCGCCTCAGAATCCGATTGTGCGATGGACTAAACCGGATTCCCTGCAGGCCGCATTCCGTGTGAAACTGGTGGATCCGCAACAGTATCGGTTTATTGAGGAGGAGTTCGCTGGGACCCCGGGGATTTCGGAAATTAAGGACCAGCGCGACGTGGTGGAACCCCTGTTTGACGTGGTGGATCGAGCGAAAATGCTGTCATTGGGCCTGGCGGGCGTGATGATTGTCGCGGCGGTGCTGTTGATTACCACAACGATTCGCCTATCCGCGATTTCGCGGGAGAAGGAAACGACGATTATGCGCTATGTCGGGGCGTCTACGCTGACGATTCAGTTGCCATTTATGATTGAGGGGGCGCTCGCGGCGCTTACCGGCGCGGTGCTGGCAGTGGGAGCACTGTGGGGTGGTTTGCACATGCTGGTGGATAATTGGTTGGCTCCATCGATGATGTGGACTAACTTCGTGGGCGTTAAGCACCTGCTGATTGTGGCGCCACTGTTGGTGTTAGCTGCGATCTTGTTGGCCGCGATTGCTTCCATGGTGTCGTTGGCGCGTTACACCAAGGTTTAGGGGCGCTTCGCGTAGGGTTTAACTGGTATCTACGGTTTTTAACTGTTGCCTGTGGCGCCTTGCGTAGTGGGGCCCGGTTTAGGCACTGAGTGTTAGGAAGTAGTATGAGGTTTCGGGCTGGCTCGATTGCCGCAGCTGTGACGGCGGGGCTTTGTGCGCTGTCACTGACCGGTGGGTTGGCGTTCGCAGATCGTGATGACGAGGTGAATAAACGCGACAGTGCGGCGGCGAAATCGCAGGAGTTGGCGAACCAGTTGAACGGTTTGGATGCGAACTTGGCGAAGCTGTATGCGAATCTGCAGCACGTGCGCGACCAGCTGCCGGGGGCCCGCACCCAGGTGACGCAGGCGAAGTCTAAACTGGCGGCAGCGCAGCGCGAACACGAGGCAGCGGTGAACCAGTTGGCGGTGTCACAGGCGCAGCTCGATAAGCTCAATGAGCAAGCCCAGGCTAGGCAGGATGAGTCGGATCAGAGTGCGGATGCGATCGCAGATTTAGCGCGTGAGTACTACCGGTCAGCAGGGGAAGTGTCTTCTCCGCTCGTGTTGGCACTCAGTGCTGAGTCTACGGCGGATATTTCTAGCCGGGCGGCAGCAGCGCAGACGATGACGCGTTCGCAGTCGAGCGTGTTGGAAGCGGCTCAGGGGGAGTTGGCGGCGATTAAGAACCGGATGAGTCGCCAAAAAACCCTCACGAATCGGGTGAAGAAACTCGAGCAGAAGGCGGCGCAGGCACGGGGAGTGGCGGACAGTGCTGCTAAGAGTGCGGACGCGAAGTTGAAGACGCTGCGCGACTTAGAGTCAGAAGAAAAGTCGAATGCGAAGAAGGCTGAGCAGAGTAAGTCGCAGGTAGCCAAGCAGCTGCAGGAGCAGAAGGCAGCGCGGGATGCGGCGCAGGCGAAGATTAATCAGATTGATGAGCAGAACCGGCGGGCGAAAGCACAGTTCGCGCAGGCTTCTGCACCGACCACTGGTTCTGGTGGCGCAGTGGCCACTTCGTCTGCGTTCGGTTACCCGTTGCCCAGTGTTTACCCGATTACCTCGCCGTTTGGTGGTCGGTACCACCCCGTGTTGGGAATGTGGATTGTTCACCAGGGAACTGACCTGGGGGCCCCGTGTGGCACTAACGCGATTGCGACTGCTAATGGGCAGGTCACCGATGTTTCTTACAACGGTATTTCTGGTAATTACGTTACGGTTAACTACGGGCTGATTGGCGGGAAGTCTTACCAGGCGATGTACATGCACTTGCAGCGGCAGGTGGTGTCGGTGGGACAGCGGGTGTCGCGCGGTGACACCCTGGGATACGTGGGTTCCACTGGACGTTCCACGGGCTGCCACTTACACTACGAGTTCATTGTGAATGGGCAAAGTGTTGATGGGAGCCAGTACTTCTAGCTCGAACCGACGCATGAGCCCCGGCAGCCCCACCCGCGGATGCCACAGCGCGCGTGCCACAGACCGGTGGGTTTCGTAGCGGGCCGCGGCGTAGTTGGGGTTTAGTTAGTATTTTCGCAACTAGAGCAGTTTGAGGCCTGGATTGCACGATTGAGGGGAATGACGATGCCGAAGGAATGGAAGAAGCAAACGGCGGCGCAGAAGGCAAAGGAAGCGTCGGATGCGAAGAAAGTTATTGCCCGCAACCGCCGGGCTACGCACGACTATTTTATTGAGGACCGGTTAGAGGCCGGACTGTCACTCACGGGCACGGAAGTGAAAGCGCTGCGCATGGGCCGGGCCTCTCTTGCGGAAGCGTGGGTGGAGATTTACGACGGCGAGGTGTGGCTGCACCAGGCGAATATCCCGGAGTATCTGGCGGGGACGTGGACGAATCACGCACCCACGCGCAAGCGCAAACTGCTGCTGCATAAAGAAGAGATCGCGAAGTGGGGCCAGCGCAGCGCCGCGAAGGGGTACACGATTGTGCCGCTCGAGTTGTATTTTGTGCGCGGGATTGCGAAAGTGCAGATCGGGTTAGCGAAAGGTAAGCAGGAGTGGGATAAGCGCCAGGCACTGCGCGAAGCCCAGGACAAACGGGAGGCCCAGCGGGAGATACAGCGGTTCGCAAAAGGCCACCGATAGCTCGTCGCTACAGTTAGGCGGTAGGCAGGCGCTACAGTTAGGCGGTAGGCAGTCGCCACAGTTAGGGTCTGCACCTGCTTAGTTGGATGCACTGTACTAGTGTGAAAAGTATGAAAGCAGCAGTAGTTAAAGCAGTTGGACCTGCATCCAATATTGTAACTGGGGATGTTCCCGTGCCGGTTTTGCAGGCCGGGCAGGTGCTCGTGCGCTTCATCGCGTCCGAAGTTAATCACGTGGACCTGTTTGTGCGTTCCGGGGCATACCGCACGCCATTGCCCACGCCGTTCGCAATTGGACGTGATTTGGTGGGGCAGGTAGAGCAGTCCGAAGATTCCGCATTCGCTCCCGGTGACTTGGTGTGGACGAATTCTTTGGGGTATGCGGGTCGTAACGGCACGTATTCACAGTTTGTTTGCGTGGATGCCAACCGTTTGTATCCATTGCCTGAGGGGGTGGAGCCGCGCGATGCCGCAGTGGTGCTCCACGGTGGCCTGACTGCGTATTTAGGTTGGTTCCGTGAGGGCGGGCTGACGCGGGGGCAAACCGTTGTGATTGGTGGTGGCTCCGGTGCGGTGGGCAGTGCGGCGATTCAGATGGCGAGCCACGCTGGTGCCCGCGTGATCGCTACCGCGTCCGCTCGTAACCACGGGTACTGCCGCGAGCTAGGTGCGGACACGGTGGTGGATTACCACGATGAGAACTGGGTGCATCAGGTCCGCGCGGCAGCTAGTGAGGGCGTGGATATTTGGTGGCAAACAGCTTCGGCTTTAGATGCGTCAAAGGCGCTTGAACTGATGAACCACGGGGGCAAACTATTGTTGACCGCCGGGATGCAGGACGCGCTTCAGGTACCGGTTGGGGGCTTGTACACGCGTGACTGTTCTATTCGCGGTTTCGCCGCGTCGAACGCTTCGGTTTCGGATTTGCGTGCCGCTGCTGAGCACATTAACGCTGGTTTAGCTGCCCACGAGTTGCGCGGACGCGTCGCTTTGAGCTTGCCACTTGACCGGGCTCGGGAGGCTCACGAGGCATTGGAATCTGGTTCCGTTAGAGACGGGCGGATCCTCATGACAAGTTTTCAGGAGGGATAACGGTGACTCAACTGCATATACGCAGGGCATACGAAAAAGCGCAGAAAGCCGATGGTGCGCGGGTTCTGGTGGACCGTTTGTGGCCGCGCGGTGTGGCGAAAGCAGATGCACAGTTGGATGAGTGGTTTAAAGAGGTCGCGCCGTCTTCGCAGCTGCGTAAGTGGTATGGGCACGACCCAGATAAGTTTGAGGAGTTCAAATCTCGGTACAAGCGAGAACTGGAAGACGAGCAGCACGCTGAGCAGTGGCAGGAGTTGCAGAAACTAACTCACACTCGCAACGTCACCCTGATTACGGCAACTAAAGATGTGGAGATTTCCGCTGCCCAGGTGCTGTACGACCTACTTAAGAGCAGTTAGTTAGCGGGCGGTTGCCCAGCGTGGTGCGCAGGCTCAGTAATGCGAGCTCCCGCGAGCTCCTGATAGTTAGCCACTAGCTCCCGCTAGTAACCCGCTAATGCCTGCTAGTTCGCCGCTAGCTTTCTCGTTCCCGTTCGTTTCTGCTAGTTTCCGGGTGCGCGGAAGGCACGCAGATAGTGGCGCACTACGTTGGTGGTTGGTTTGCGCGACTCGGAGCCGTGCTTGTGCGATTTCGCGAAGTGGTCAGAATCTACCCAGGCCTGGTATGATCCCTCATCTTTCCAGTGGGTGATTACGAGCCAACGATCGTCCTGTGGGTCGGTGGGTTGAGCTAGGTCGAACCCTTCAAAGCCTTCCGCTTCTGCGAGTCCTTTGGAGTTTGCCTGGAACCCGGCGATAACTTGTTCTGCACGTTCAACTGGAATATGTAATTCATTCGTAACGATAATACTCATGGGTCTACCGTATCGCGATAAGCTCTAACTGTCTTGTAAAAAACATTTCTGTGGAGAGAGGACACGATCATGTTGTTAGCGTTTTCAATCGCCCCGCAGTCCACTGATGACCCGGATGGGTCGGTAGCTAAAGCTGTGGCTGCTGCGATTAAGGTTGTGCGCGAATCGGGGTTGCCGCACGAAACCACGTCGATGTTCACGACCCTTGAGGGGGAGTGGGATGAGATTATGGCGGTCGTAAAGCAGTGCGTTGATGAGCTGAATAAGCACACTAACCGCATCTCCCTGGTGATGAAAGCAGATATTCGCCCGGGCTATGAGGGGCAGTTGAGCGCTAAGGTGGAGCGCGTTAACGCACTTATTGGTGAGGACAAGTAGCAGTAAGGCACGGAGTGGACAAGGCGTGCAAATCGGTTTCTGCGTGTGCAACTAACCCGAGAGTCCAAGCAAAACCAAACTGGCATATGAGCCAGAAAACACCCCGTAAGGCATAAAAAAGATGCTGGTTTGGATTGTGTCCAAACCAGCATCTAGTTGGTGGAGGCGACGGGAATTGAACCCGTGTCCAACGCTGAAACCCGATGTCTTCTCCGGGCGCAGTCTGCGGAAAATATTTCTCAGCCAACACTTAACGCGCAGACACGCGAAGGGCTGGCTCAGTTAACTAAGTGTCGGTCGCTACCGGTTAACGCGATAGAAACCCAGTGGCCTTGCAAACGACGCCAGGATCCGGGCTCAAGGCAGCACCCGGGCTGACGGACTTGCTCGCTAGCTTAGGCTGCGAGTGCGAAGTCGGTGCGGTTATGTTCAGCACCTATTGTTTGAATACGTGGTTAACGAGGTCAGTAAACATCCTCGGCCCGCTTCATACCGATCAATCAACGCTGTCGAAACCGATCGCCCCCTATGTAATTCACAACTGCGCAAACAGAGCTGCTGACGCATCTTCAATGTGCTATTGACACATCGCCGACGTGCCACCGGCGCATCTTCAACGTGTTTGCAAACAAGAGTGCCGAAAATTCGGCGAAACCTGTTTAACACGTGTGCACGCGCGCTGAATGCGGTCTTTTAGTATATGCGTGCGGCGGCGTAAAGGCAATCCCTAAACGGGTTCTAAATGGTTGGTTGCGAAGTGGAAGGGGTGAATGACATAACTTGGCGGTGATGCTACTGTGGCGTTGCGGCGGTAGTTTCGTAAAGTGATAGCAGCGAAGGCTAAAACAGTGTAAAGTGTGCGTGTGATGCGTGCCACTGAAGATTCTAATGAAAGCCAGTTCAACGAGGGCCACTCAACGGCCGACGCCTACCAAAAAGAACTCTTAGGTGGGCGCCCATCACTGACCGCTCACGACCTCGCCACCGAAACAGAAACGCCTTTGTCCCGCGTTAAAGCGTACTGGGTTGCGATGGGGTTTGAACCTCCAGAACCGGATCATGTTCAATTCACCCCCGAGGACCTACGGGCATATCAGAGGTGGACGGACCTCATTGAATCTGGCAAAATCGACCTCCCCACCGGCCTATCGTTGGTGCGCGCGCAATCTCACATTACCGACCGGTTAACCCTGTGGCAGTCAGAAGCGCTTATCGCGGATGTTACCCGGCGTTACACCCTCGACGACACCACGGCACGCCTCGTCATCATGGACAAATTCCGCGAGTTTTTCGAGTTTTTTGAAGACGAACTAATCTACTCGTGGCGCCGCCAACTCAACTCCCTCATACACCGGCTAGATCAAGAAGTGGGACACCGGGGAATGGAACACGAACGCGACCACTTCCCACTAATTCGCACACTCGGATTTGTAGACATGGTTTCTTACACGTCCAACTCCGTGAAACTGCCCAGCCAAGACCTCGTGGGATTAATCGACAAGTTCGAAACCGTGTGCCGCGTAGCAATCCCATCAGCGGGAGGAAGGCTCGTGAAAACTATTGGGGACGCCGCGTTCTACATTGCAGACGACCTGCACACCGGTCTGAACGTAGTTACAAACCTGGTGGAAGAAATCAACTCTTCAGGGCAACTCCTGCCGGTGCGGGCCTCCGTGGTGCAAGGCTCCGTGTTCTCCAGATCCGGGGACGTGTTCGGACCATCCGTTAACCTCGCGTCTCGATTGGTAGATGTTGCCCCAGTGGGGCAGATATTAACGGACGCAACCACCGCCTCCCACATCGCGAACGGCGAAGCGGGGCAACAGTACGAAGTACAAGCGGCAAAGGAAGCGGACTTACGCGGAGTAGGGCGCGTAGTACCTTTCCTAGTGACAACCAAGACGAGTGACAAATGGGAAGAGGCGGAATCAAACGAGAACTAATTGAGACCACGGACACGTCACGCCAAACAATAAAATAATGGTAAAGTGCAATTTGAGATTGGGGTTTTCCCTACAGAACTGACGACATTGAAGAACCGTCCACCATTAGTTGGGGAACACAAAGTTAGGAAACACCGTGACTACAGTACTTTTGGTAGAGGATGATACCGCCATTGCAGAACCGCTCACGCGTGCACTTTCACGCGAAGGCTACGAGGTGCGCGCGCACGAAACTGGGGGAGCAGCACTCAAAGAAGCAGCTCGCAGCGACCTCATCGTGCTGGACCTGGGATTACCAGACATGGACGGACTCGATGTGGCACGCCAGGTACGAGCCGAAGGGTTGAGCACACCGATTCTGATTCTAACGGCCCGCGCAGACGAGGTAGACATGGTAGTCGGACTCGACGCCGGGGCCGATGACTACGTGACAAAACCGTTCCGCTTGGCAGAACTGCTGGCACGCGTGCGCGCACTGCTGCGCCGCGCCTCCGGGGAAGACCACGAAGGGGACTTGATTGCCCAGGACGTGCGGGTAGATGTGAACGCACACCGCGCCTTCTTAGGGGACGAAGAACTGCAGCTTACCGTGAAGGAATTCGAACTGCTCCGCGTCCTAGTGCGAGAAGCTGGCAACGTGGTAGGGCGCGAAACACTGATGCGGGAAGTGTGGGGGTCGGACCCAACTGGATCCACTAAAACTTTGGACATGCACGTTTCTTGGTTGCGCCGCAAACTGGGGGATGACGCGATGCGTCCACGTTACATCTCAACGGTTCGCGGCATGGGGTTCCGGTTCGAAAAATAACAAGCCCCCGGCTTCAGTTCGACGAGTAGTAGGTTAGTTTGCGTTCACGCACAATAAAAATGATCGCCACGGCTGTGACCGTGGCGGTCCTCATCCTCGGGATTCCCGCAATCGTGGTTTCTTCTATGCTCGTGTGGAACTCAGAAGAAAACGTGGTGCAAATGCGAACGCAGACAATCGGGAACGCGATTGAACGCCGCATCACCGAAGGGCAACCGTTGGTGCGCAACAATGATGACTTGTGGGCGCGCAGCTCCGGGTCGGATGTGGCCACGATGATCCGGATCTACGCCCCCGGACACGACCCCATTGTGATCGGAAAAGAAGTCATGGGCCCAAGGTTGCGAGGGATGACGGTAACTACGTCCGGTGCCACAGTGCGCATCGAGCAGTCCGCGAAAACCGTGGGCTGGCGCATCTTCCGCGTGTGCTTAGCGTACGTGGGGGGCATAGTCGTTT
The DNA here is from genome assembly GCF_002871945.2 of Gleimia hominis. Taxonomy (NCBI): domain Bacteria; kingdom Bacillati; phylum Actinomycetota; class Actinomycetes; order Actinomycetales; family Actinomycetaceae; genus Gleimia; species Gleimia hominis. The sequence goes on from NZ_CP126963.1 coordinate 322,024, forward strand.
CCCTAGCCGCCGGCTGGTGGTTAGCCTTACGCGGCTCCCGGCAGATTTCCGCGCCGCTAATTTACCTCGCTGCGCAAGCCGAGCAGATTGGTGCGGGCCAAGTGCGTGCCCGCGTGCGTCCTTCTGGGATTGAGGAGATTGACCTGGTCCAAGAAGAACTGGCGCGCACCGGAGAGCGCATGGCTGGGCGGCTTGCTGCGGAACGGCAGTTCGCTTCCAACGCGTCACACCAGTTACGCACGCCCCTCACAGCGCTTTCCATGCGGCTGGAAGAAATCGAACTCACCAGTGACGACGACCACGTGCGAACGGAAGCGCACGCGTGTTTGGAGCAGGTGGATCGGCTCACGCAAGTCGTTAGTGATCTGCTTGCGCAAACGAAACAAGCGGGGGCTAATACCGAAGCAGTACACGTGCTAGAAGTGTTCAACCAGCAGCGCGAAGAGTGGGAGTCTGCGTTCGAAGCGCAGGGCCGCGAACTCGTGTTTAAAGATGAAGCGGCGCAGCCCGTGCTGGCGGATCCGTCGATTTTGTCACAAGCCCTCGCGACCCTCATTGAAAACTCACTTAACTACGGGGATGGGACCACCCGGGTGGTGTGCCGCCCCGGGACGAGCAGCCGCAGCGTCTTCCTGGTCGTGTCCGATGAGGGCGAAGGAGTGGGCGAGGACCTGCAGCAACGGATCTTTGAAAAAGGTGTGTCCGGACACGGTTCCACCGGCATCGGCCTGCCTCTCGCGCGTTCACTCGTGCAAAGCGCGGGTGGGCGGTTGGAGCTCACAGATGCGCCCACCGCGGAGTTCACGATTTCACTCGCTGCCATGCCCGCATCCCTCGACCCCGATGTAGTTATGCCCCAAGGTCCGCTCGTGTCAGTGGGAAGACGCTCCCGGCGCCTATAGTTCCTAGGGGGCGGGGTCTGTACTTGCTTAGCATTGGTCCCGGAACGGTGAAACCAAAAAGGGTAAGCTAGAGCACATGAGCATTATGGTTGTAGGAGGCGCCGGTTATATCGGTGCGCACGTCGTGCGGCTGCTGCAAGAACGCGGTGACACGGTCGTGGTAGTTGATGATCTTTCTTACGGTAAGGCCGATCGGATCGGTGATTCAAAGCTAATTGAACTCGATGTTTCCACCGACCCTGCGTGCGACATCCTGGAAGATGCGATGAAGAAGCACGAGGTCAGTGCCGTCATCCACTTCGCGGCTCGCAAGCAGGTGGGGGAATCCGTGCAGCGCCCCAACTGGTATTACCAGCAGAACGTGGGTGGGCTAGCGAACCTCATGACAGCGATGGAACGAGCCGGGGTTAAGCAACTAATCTTCTCTTCCTCAGCAGCCGTTTACGGGATGCCTCCCGTTGAGGTAGTTAAAGAGGACGAACAGTGCCATCCCATTAACCCGTATGGGGAAACAAAACTCGTGGGTGAATGGATGATGGCGAACAGTGCGCGCGCCTGGGGGTTGCGGTGGACAGCGCTGCGGTACTTTAACGCGGCGGGCTGTGGGTGGCCCGACTTAGAGGACCCCGCTACCCTCAACTTAATTCCAATCTTGCTTTCGAGGTTAGAGCAGGGCAAGAACCCGGTGATTTTCGGAACTGACTATGACACACCTGACGGCACGTGCATCCGCGATTACATCCACGTAACCGACCTGGCGAAAGCCCATATTGACGCGTTAGACGCGTTGGAATCCGGTGGGGAGCAGACCCACAACGTGTACAACGTCGGAACGGGCAAAGGCACGTCCGTTAAGGAAATCATTGACGAACTGCGCCGCGTGTCAAACCTGGAACTGGAAGTGGAAGAAGCGCCGCGGCGGGCTGGCGATCCACCTCGCCTAATTGCCGACACCACGCGCATTACCACGGACCTGGGATTCAAGGCGACGCACAGTGTTCACGACATAGTTCGGTCCGCCTGGGACGCGTGGAAGGCGCGCCAATAGGTAACTGCAGCTAGGTAACCGCTCCAACGAGCAAGCCGTTTCTAACCGGCAAGCCACCCCCTCCAGCCAATAAATAACCGGCTTGGAGGGGGATTTTACTAGTAGGTGACCCCCCGAACCTGGTTCAAATCTGCTTGCGTTAAAGTACCGTCTTTCATTTTTTCAAAGAAGCTGGGGGCGCGTTCTTCATCGAGCTGCACCGCCGACCCCGCGTAGGTAGGCAGGTTAATGCGGGCGATGGGGGGAGCGCCGTTCAGATCCGACTTCATGACGGAACGGAAATCCCACGCCAGCCGCGCCACACCAAACGACCCCGTGCCGGTGTCAGTGGTTAACGCGTGCGCGGTTGCTCCCACGAGTTCCCTTTGCTTAAACGGGTTCAGCAGCAAGGATGGGGTCATAATTTCAGATGAGATAGCGCTGATAACCTGTCGCTGTCGTTTCGCTCGCCCGATATCCCCCTCGGGATCTACCATGCGCATGCGCGCGAACGCCAGCGCCGTGTCCCCGTTGGAACGGTGACACCCGGACTTCCAAACCAGTTGCGAATCGTGGTCATTCACGTCGTAATCCAGGCACAGGTTCACCCCGCCCACGGCGTCAACCACGGACTTTAAACCATCCATACCGATTTCTACGTATCGATCTACCTTGAGGCCCGTTAGGCCCTCAACGGTTTCAACCATGAGCGATGGGCCACCGAGAGAGTACGCGGCGTTCAGCTTGTTCTGGTTGTGACCGGGAATGCTCACCCACGTGTCGCGCGGCAAGGAAACGAGGGAAGTTTGGCCATTAGCTGCGCGGCGCAGCAGCAAAATCGTGTCCGTGCGCCCGCCTTCAGTGCCATCGTCTGGGGTGGCGCCATCACGCGAATCTGAACCGGCCAGGAGGTACGTGGTGCCCGATTGCGCTGGGGCAGAACTCAACGCGTCAACGTGACTGATCTGTGTAGACGCCCAAAACGCTAAATAAGCAGGCCACGCCACCACCAGTAACACAAGTACAAGTAAGGTCGTGAGCACAACTCGGCGGCCGCGGTGAGGGCGGCGCCGCCGAACCGGGGCTGGTGAAGGCGCGCTCGGGCCGCTTGGTGGATTCGAATACTGCGGCTGGTACCCGCGGTTGTATTGAGGTGAATACTCGCGGTGCACGTCCGTGCTCTCAGACCGCCGCCTGTCCACACTCGGTGCATACGACGGGGGCTGCGGGGCGTAAATAGCTTCCCTGGCAGAAGCGCCCTCCCTGCGGGCCGCTTGCTCGCGATAATAGTTGCGGTCGGGCGCAGCTGCCCCAGAACGATCAGTGGCCGCGCCCGTTTGGTTTTGGTGGAACACGGATTGGCGGCGTACCAAACGCGCCTGGTTATTGGCCGTAAAAACCCGGTCTCGCGCAGGGGGTGAAGACGAACTACGACCGCTGGGAGAGCGCCGAACGGCGTTATCCCTATCTTTGCTGGGGCGCGGCTGCCCGGTGCTGGAACGGCGGGAAACCCGTTTGGCACCACTTGAGGAGGGCCGCGCCCGGCGGTCCTTCGGGTTAAAAGACGGGGGGTTAGCCATTGGTCCGCGGCCGTTCCGGAACGTACTGCTTGTTGGGCTTGTCGTAGTCCTTAGAGTGTTCCTTGTCGGGTTCTAACGAGCCATCCTTGCGCACCTTGAACCAGGATCCATCCATGGTCCGATAAGTGGTGCCCGCTGGGAACGGCTTGTCATTCTTGAGTGCGTTCCACACGTTCTCGGTGTCTTGGTTTGGAACCACCCGGTTCGAATCCCGCCGATCTGGATCCACCGGCATCGTGGAGAACTGCACTCCACTACCGGGAATGTCCTTAAGAGAGTTAGCCAGCCCCGCGCTCACAGACAGGTTCGTGAGGTTCTTTGATGTCTTCACGGATTCCAGTGCCGTCTTCACGAAGTTGTAAAGCTGGAGGGAATCTCCCAACCCCTTTTCTTTTGCGGTCGCTACAATTTTGCCGATCATCTGCTGCTGGCGAGTGATCCGATCTAGGTCCGAACCCGACCCGAGGCTGTGGCGCAACCGCGCGTATGCGAGAGCCTGATCTCCGTTCAACACGTGGCATCCAGCCTCAATATCCAAATCCGCTTCGTAATCGTGAATGGGCTCGTCAAAACACATCTCGATTCCACCGAGGGTTTCCACGGTCTTAATGAACCCGTCGAAATCCACTACCACCACTTCGTTAATATCAATCCCCGTGAGAGCCTCCGTGGTTTTCTTCACGCACGCCACACCCGCGGCCATGTTCTTCGGGTTTTCTTGCGCTCCCAGGCCCAGCGCCCAGTTGAACTGGCCGTAGTGCGGTACCGTCTGCGAACCATTTGTTAGTTTGCAAGCAGGTAGGTTCATGAGGGTATCTCGCGGAATCGCAATGAACTGGGCGCGCGAACGGTCTGCGCTGATGTGCAGCACCATCGTCACATCGTTGCGCATTCCCTCCTCATTGTCTTTATTGAAGTCTTGGTCTGCACGCTGATCAGACCCGACCACGAGGACGTTCAGTGCTCTGCCCGCATATGAATCCACCAGATTCGGTTGCTTATTGTGGTCTTCAAACGAATCCAAATTCAGCGCATTATTATCCAGCGAGTTTTTGAGATCGTAGTATAGTAATCCACCAAACGTGACAGCGAAAAGAACAGCCGCGAGGGCCGCTAGGGCCACGTATTTTTTCCATCTCGATTTGGTCTTGAGGTCCGTGGCGTGACGATACTTCTGCTTTTTCCGCACGCGGGAGCGGCGGGGGAAACTGAGGGTTAATGCGTCTTCTGCGCGGCGTTTAACGTTGCGTTGAATCGTGTCCGGCGTGGGGTCGTTCGGTGTGTTAGTGCTCATTCGCCGCTCCCGTCGGAAGCTCGCGGTGGGAGAACGTTTTGGAGCGCCTGGTGACGCGCCAGCCGGGTGAGGCGCTTTTCCATATTGGATTCGCGCCGGTACGACGTGATCATTGTTGAAATAACCACCAGGGTGAGTCCGTATAGCAGCAGGTCACTACCACGCCCAACACCCACGGCGTTCGCAACGCGGGTGAGTAGGGTGGGGAATACGGCCGCGATCATGGCTAACAGTATGAACAGCCAGATGCCCAGACGGCGGACGGCCAAGTGCTTAGCGGTGCGTACAGGCTGCATCATCACTAACCCAACGACGCATAACGCCAAGATCAATAGGGTCTTAACAACCCACTGTGAACCCAGTACTGCTGTCACTTAAAACTCCCCGTTCAAGGTCGTGTGCTGGCTGGTATGCGACTGCCACGCTTTTAGTAAACTCACGCGTAACATTGTTCCATCTTGGTTCCAAAACATCGTTATTTCCACTCTAGCGCGTGTGGGTCAATGCCTTCCTGTTCCAAAACAGAGCCCACTTTCCACCCGGAACCGACCCATAGTACACGCCGGTTTTGTTCAAATCCAGATAGTATTCGCGCCGCCCAACCGCGCGGGTTAGGTGCAGCTGTAGCGTCAACAATCGCTACTTCTGAAGTGAGTGCTTCCACCAGGCCCGCACTTGTCTTTCTCGCACGCACAGTTGAAGGTGCCGGGTTTCCGGGCGTGTTTTCAGGCTCGTTTTCCTGAGGTACTTCGCACACCGGTGCGGGCAGGAACTCCATTTGGTCGGGTTGCCCATGGGTTTGCGCAATGGCGTCCACCACGCCTGTCGGGAGCTCACCGGTCCACCCCAGTGCCATGGGGGAGAGGTTGTGCAGTGCAACCACCAGGCCCGGGTCTGCTGCAGCCCACCGCTTGGCCCAGTCCGCGTTGTCCGTGATGATTACCTCAAACTCCGCAGGCTCCACGTGCGCCGGGTTGGCGAACCACAGGGCGGTACCCTCAGTGAAACCAGTTCCAGTAAGCCACATGAGGGCCTGCCATGAAGGGGGCATCGCCACGGCCACGCGAGCCTGCTCGTCTGCCAACTCGTAAATCGCGCCCGCGCACTTGGAAATCCAGCGGGCAACATTTGAGCCAACGAGTTCCGTTCGCGCCTGCCCATACCACGTTAAACACGGCTCAGCAGACGCTTCGAGTGCCCTCAAGGTGTCTAAAGAAAACATACTGTCACTTTGGCACACAAAAAGTCTGGGCGGGAAGCGACTGTCAGAAAGTAGAGTAATCTCATATACTCTTAAACAACTTGACTATGCGGAATAACACGCGTGTAATTCTAAAAGGCAACAAAAAGCAATCGAGGGGAAAACCAGTGTGGAATATTCTTGGTGACGGTCCGCTGACAATCGATAATCAGGGTACCGTTTCTCTCGACGACGGCGTGTTAGCTTGGCAGGCAAATGCCCTGTGTGCGCAGACGGACCCAGAGGCATTCTTCCCAGAAAAGGGAGGCTCCACCCGCGAAGCCAAAGCCGTATGCCAAGAATGCGCGGTTCGGGAACAGTGCCTGCAGTACGCACTCGCCAACGACGAACGGTTCGGCATTTGGGGTGGCATGTCCGAGCGGGAACGAAGGGCGTACAAACGCCGCGCCGTTTAATGAGTCCGCGTGATGAGCTCGCAAACTAACTCCATCACCGCCCTGATCGTCACCGGTGGGAACACCCCGTATTTAAAAGAAACGATCGCTGCGGTCACGCGTCAAACCCGCCTTCCAGATCGACTGCTCGTAATCGACTGGTCCAACCAAAACGTTGACCTTGAGGACGTGCGGACCCTCCACGTGGGGCCGTGCCAAAACTTCGGTGACGCCCTCAAAAAAGCAATCGAACAAGACCCAACCATTACTAACTGCGACTGGCTGTGGCTACTGCACGACGACGCGGCGCCCCTAACGAACTGCCTGCAAGAACTGGAACGCGCCGCCGTTAACGGCCCCACCGTCGGAGCCGTGGGGCCAAAGTGCATGGCGTGGTCCGACCCCACGCGTCTGCTGTCAGTTGGGATTAAAGCGTCGCGAACCGCGCGGCGAATGGACGATATCGCGGCAGAAGAAATAGACCAGGGGCAATACGACGACACCGCGGACGTGCTCGCCGTGGGGACCGCCGCGATGCTGGTCCGCACCGATACTTACACGCACCTAGACGGATTCGACCCCGCGTTGGGCCCATTTGGGGACGGTTTAGAGTTCGGCCGTCGAATCCGCCTGGCCGGATACCGCGTAGTCGTCGCGCCGGGCGCAAAGATTCGGCACGCCCGCGCCTCATACCGGGCCGTTAGAGACCATGCTAAAGCTCAGTTAGACCGCTCGTATGCGCCGCGGCGTAGCGCGCAAATATACAACGCCCTGGTGGCCGCACCGGCGATACTAACGTGGGTGATGCTAGCGTTCCTGCCCGTCGTCACTGCGCTGCGATGGGCGTGGCGAGTGGTCACCAAAAACTTCGAACTGGGCCGCGCTGAATGGCAAGCCATGGTGCAGGTTCTGCGCCGAACGCCCGACGTCTTCAGAGCGCAGCGTCGCATCCGCAGAACCTCGCGGGTACCCCGCAGCGTCCTGCGGCACCTCGAGGTGTCCAACCGTGAAGTGACGCGAGCCGCTCGCACTCGGGCGCGCAAAGAAAAACGTCGCGAACCCGCGCAGCAACTGGAACCCATAGCTGCGCGCCTACTGCGCAACCACCGGGCCAGAACCCGCGCTGGCGCGGCCGCGGGCGCACTCATTACCCTCATACTCACCGTGCTTCTACTGCGCCCGGTGGTCACCGGACTATGGGGGCAGGCGTGGGTGAACCTTCCAGATTCGTGGCTGCTCCTAGTTAAACAAGCCTGGGGCGGATGGGTGTTCTCTGCCGGCGGATACCCCGGGCCCACAGACCCGCTGCTCGCAGTCTGGGCCTTACTCACCGCCCCGTTCGCGGTTTTCACCATCCAACCGCAAACCGTTCTGCTGTGGTTTTGGTTGCTCGCCCCCGCACTTGCCTGGGCAGCTATGTATGCGGCCGCCGGCGCGCACAGTCAAAGGGTTGCGCTCAGACTCATTGCCGCAACCGTGTGGACCGGCCTGCCCACGTTCCTGCTCGCCTGGTCCGACGGGCGCCTAGCCGCGGTGTGCACACACGTTGCCCTGCCACTACTAGTGCTTGGGATAACGCGCACCAGTGGGTTCGCGCGGCCGCTGCTGATCCGCGGGGCACAAAACCAAATCGAGCAAACCCCTCCGGTGCGCAGCGAGTACGCGGCACTAGCTGCACTGGCCACCCTCGTGATTGCCAGCAGCGCCCCGTGGACATTTGCACTAGTGCTCCTGCTGATCGCGATTTTGCTGGTGCGCGGTAGGAACCACCGCTGGGCACTACTGCTGACCGCCCTCCCGACCGCAGTTTTCCTCGCTCCCACGTATGCGCATGCTTTCGGGCTTGGCATGCGACAGGGCGCGCAGTTCCTACTGGCCGAAAACGGGCAGGCGCTCGACTACGCGGCCCCCTCAAGCCTGGACCTACTGCTCGGTATTCCCCACGAATGGTTGGGAACGACTGCGGGCTACATTATTTGGCTCCTGCCCACCGCACTCGTAGGAATCGGTGCGTTCGGCGCCCTCGCGAGCCGCAGGCAGGCAGTTAGTGTGCGCCTGCTGATGCTGTTCGCAGCAGCCAGCTTGGTGGTAGCCAACCTCACCACCCGCACGGTCGTGGACCTGCAAGATGCGTGGGTGCGGGCCTGGCCCGGGACCGCGCTCAGCATTGCTGCAGCCGCACTAATCGTGGCCGCGTTGCGTGCGTTCGCACCACTGTGCCTAGTGGACCGACCCAACCGCGCAACCCGTTACCGCCGCGCCTTCGACACGGCCGCGGCCGTGGGCTTCGTGCTGGCAATGGCAGCGCCCCTAACCGTGATCGGCACGTGGCTTCCCCGGGCAGTCGACACCGACCAGAGTGTGCAAACCCACGCCCCGCGCGCACCTCTAGCCAGTGTTGACGCTCAGCATTCGACCCGGCACACGCGCCTGCTGGTAATTAGTGTGGACGCGGGGCGGTTGAGCGCAGCCGTGCGGCGGGCGCAAGGACCTCAACTGGCGGATTCGAGTGCGCGCCTACGCTGGGACAGGGCCCACGCAGTCAAGCAAGTGGAAAGTGCTCACGCAGACGAACAAGCGCAAAGCCTTCACGCAGGCAAACAAGCGGATACGGTGGACGCGCTCACCACGGGGAGTGCGGAAGACAGGGACCTGGCGCAGATGCTGACTCGGCTGGTGCAAGCCCCAGATGAGACCACTGCGCGGGCGCTGCAAAGCTTTGCGATAGACCAGATCGCACTCGCCCCTGGAACCGGGGTGGCGCGAGACCGGACGATGGCAACTCTAGATTCATTCGGAGCGCTGCAACGCGCAGGGGAGTCGGAGTTAGGTACCCTCTGGCGCGTGCGCCCGGATGGGCAAGCACCAGCCCGGTTATACGTCGATGCTGCAGCGCGGGGGAGCGGCTACATAAGTGCGGACACGACCGCGCAGGCCGGGCAGAAACTCACGCTCACCGAACGCGCGGACGCAAACTGGCATGCCACGGTGCAAGGCCAAGCGCTGCAGCCCACCCAACACGGATGGCAACAGGCCTTCGACGTGGGCACGAGCAGCGGAACGGTGCATGTTTACTACGGCAACCCGTGGCTTTACACCTGGTGGGTGGCGTGTGCCGTGACCGCAGTGGGGTTGGGACTCATGCTCATTCCTGTTAGAAGGAGGCGCCGCAGTGCCGTTTAACTGGAAAGAAGGATTAAAACTGTCTGCGCTGGGCGTGTCTGCGCTCGTGTGCGCCGGCGCACTTGGAGCCACTGGGTTCATTGACGTATTCACTTCCAGTGCTGCGGTTCAAACCGCGCCCGCTTCCGTGTCCGCTTCGCTGGAAAACTCACAGGCCCAACTCACCTGCGTGCCACATGGGCTAGCCGCCGACGGAGCCGACACTATCGCCGGTGACCTTCAGGTACTTGAAGATGGGGGCCAGTGGGTCGATGAACTCCAAACGCTGAGCACTAACGGTCCCGGCAGCCAGGTAGACCAAAAGAACGCAAAGAGCCTGCGTGATCCAGTGCGCATTCAGGTGCGCACCCAGGCAGATACCCGAGTTTACACTTCCGCGATTACGCAATCTCACACCGCGCACGACAACGGGTTAGCGTGGAGCCGGTGCGGCGCTCCAACCATGGAAGGTTGGTTCGCGGGCGCGTCCACCGCGGTTGGGAATCAATCCGTTCTGGTCTTAGCCAATCCGTCGGATGCGGCGGCAAACGTGAGTCTGCAGGCCTGGACTTCCGTTGGCCCCCTGGATATTCACCCCAGCGTGGTGGTCCCCAAGCTCAGTAGCGTACGCGTTAATTTAGCTAGTTATTTTCCGCAGGAGGAGGCGCTCGCGGTGCATGCGCGCGTCGATGGGCCCACGCTCGGAATGAGTTTGCTAACCACTTCGGTGGCGGGCGTAGCCCCTCAGGGAATGAATGCTACTGGCCCGGCTGCGCAACTGGAACGCAAACTTGTGTTCCCCGGGTTCATGGCCACTAACTCACACCCGCGGCTGCGGCTCGTGAACCCCGGGCAAAAAGACGCGGTGGTGACGGTGCAGGCACTCACCCCCAAGGGAATGCAGGACGTGCCGGGTGCCACGGACCTCACGGTTGATGCTGGAGCGGTACTGGAACTGAACATGGATGGGTTACCTGGGCCGCACGTGGGGATAACAGTAGACTCATCAGTGCCAGTCACGGGCGTGCTCACAGCGGACGTGGAGGGCAAACGCAACGAAGATGGCGACGCGGTGTCCGACCGCGGCGTATGGGTGCCCGCGGCCGCCAGTAAGAACCTCGGGGGACTGGTTCCCGACTTAGCGGGGCTTAATGCGGAACTGTCGCTCGTGAACCCAGCGGGGGAACCAGCGCACGCTCGTGTGATGGGCAAACCGGTTACAGTCCCTGCGAACTCCACGGTCACGGTGGCGGCGAAAGGCAACGTGCAGGTGAGTGCGGACCGCCCCCTCTTCGGTGCTGTCACGCTCACAAAAACAGGGGATCAACCGGCAATCGCTTCGTTACCACTTACGGATCCCACTCAACTTAACCCCCCGCTACAGCTGAACATAACTCGCTAACGCACGTGCTTTGGGCGTGCACAACTCGCCAGCGTGGGTGTCGTATGCGTGCAGAACTCGCCAACGTGGGTGTCGTATGCGCGCACAACTCGCTTCGTGCGCGTCTAGCTCACTGCGGGCGCTTCGGGCGCGGGATCCGCGCTGTTTAATGGTTGGTTTAATCGTTGGGGCCGCGCATCAGGTCGTCTCGGTTAATTCCCGTGAGGTCCCCGAACTGCTCCGCAAGTAGTGCCCGCACGAACGCGTGCAAACCCGACGAGAACTCGCGGTGGCTCGCGCGCCCAGCCCGGTAGCTGATTGGGAGCCGGTACAGGATAATCCGGGCCCGCAGGCCAGCCATCCGATCCACTGCGAAAGCGCGGCAGAGGTTAACCATCGGGGATTCCCACGGAGCCGGATCAACGGGTGGACAGTCTTCCACCGCCACCTCAATTTCTCGCAACTGCGGGTACCTGGCGGCCATTTCGTTCGCATGCATCATCACGATCTCGTTGAATGACTCCGACCACGTGCGGCGGGCAGGGACGACGGGGGAAAACAGGGGGCCGCGCGCGCCTCTGCCATGCCGATCTCGGTTCCGAACCACTGGACGCATAGCTGCATTCTAAACCATGCTCCCCGCTGTACCGGCGCGGTGGCCTACAGAAACCCTGAGGATTCACCTATTCTGGATGGGTGAGTGCGATGCGAGTTTGTTCCCGACCTACCTGCCGTGAAGCGGCGGTAGCTTCGTTGACGTATGACTATTCTGAGGCCACAGCTGTCTTAGGACCCCTGCCGCCCAACCGGGAGCCGCACGCGTACGAGCTTTGCGAAAAGCACGCCCACAACTTCACAGCTCCCCGCGGCTGGCAGGTAATCCGCTTAGAAACAAACTTCGAACCCGCCCCACCCTCCCCCGATGACCTGCTGGCACTGGCGGACGCGGTGCGGGAAGCGGGACGTAAACCAGCGGGCAACACCCCACCGGGCGCAGGGCGTGAACCGGGGCGCGGTGACAGTGCTGCGAAGAGGCGCCACCACTTCCGGATAGTAGAGGGCGGTTAGGGCGCAGCGAGGATATGATTGATGTTAGAACCGAGCTGAACGGAACAGTGAACTGATGAGCGCCAGTATTCTTGTTGTTGACGACGACGTTGCCCTCGCGGAAATGATCGGCATTGTGCTAGGTGGGGAAGGCTTCAGCGTCTCTTACTGCCACGATGGGGACGAAGTGATGGGCGCGTTCCGCGCCTTGAACCCAGACCTGATTTTGCTTGACGTGATGCTCCCCGGGCTGAACGGTATCGAACTGTGCTCCATGATCCGCGCTGAATCTGACGTGCCGATCGTGATGCTAACGGCCCGCACAGACACCAGTGACGTCGTCGCTGGGCTAGAAGCCGGGGCGGATGATTACGTTCCGAAACCCTTTAAACCCAAAGAACTGGTGGCGCGCGTGAAAGCTCGGTTGCGGGGCCGGGAAGTACTTGAAGAAGAACACCTGCAGTTCGGGGAGATCCGGGTGGACGTGTCGGGTCACCAGGTGTTCCGCGGGGAAGAAGAGATTGCCTTAACCCCACTGGAGTTCGACCTGCTGGTAGCGCTTGGGCGGGCCCCTTGGAAAGTGTTTTCGCGCGACGAACTGCTTGAAAAAGTGTGGGGTTACCGCCACGCGGCCGACACCAGGCTAGTGAACGTGCACGTGCAGCGGCTGCGTTCAAAGATTGAACGCGACCCCGAACACCCCGAAGTGGTGGTAACCGTCCGCGGGGTTGGCTACCGCATCGGTAACTCTGGAGCGTAACCACTCGTGTCTTCACCCACGAAGCTGTTTCGTCGAATCGCGCATTCGCGGTTGACGCTTCCGCTGCGCCGGTCCCTATCATTGCGGATCGCGGTCATCATGAGTTTTGTTGCCATCGCTATCCTCGCCGCCCTGTTCCTTGTGGTGACCTACCAGGTGCGGGCCGATATATTTGACCAGCGGCGCGGGCAGATCCTCGACGACGCGTCCGTTAGGTTCACGCAAGCACAATCCACATTCGACCAGTCCACCGCCACCACCCCGGACCAGGTGCAAGACCTGGCGAACCAACTGGTGTCTTCCCTGCAAACCTCGTCCGCCGGTTCAGGGGTTATCTCCACGGTTTTGCTGCGTTCCCCCAGCGCTTCAAAAACTTTTGCGATTAACGAGTTGATTGACCGGGACCTCGTGGACGTCATCAGTGCGAAAATGCGCGCTCAGGTAGCGGCGGGCGCGGAGTCTTACTACCAATCCGTTTCCATTCCCTCCGAAAATGGCACTTCTGTACCCGCAATCGTAGTGGGCTCCCTGGTTCGACTCCCCATGGCGGGCGATTACGAACTGTATTTGATCTATTCTCTGCGTTACGACCAGACCGTTATTTCCACCATGTTTTCCACCCTGTCAGTTGGCGCCCTCCCGGTGGTGTTCATCCTGGCGCTGTCCATCTTCGCAATCGTGTACAACCAGCTTCGCCCCGTGGGAGTCACTGCCCGTGCCGCCACGAAACTGGCGGACGGAGACCTCACGGCCCGCGTGCGAATCCGTGGGGAAGACGAGATGGCGAAGCTGGGCCGGGCATTCAACAACATGGCGGACTCCCTGCAAGAAACCATCGCGGAATACGACAAGCTCTCGCAGCTAGAGCAGCGCTTCGTCTCCGACGTGTCCCACGAGCTCCGCACGCCCCTCACGACAATCCGGATGGCGGAAGAAATCCTGTACGACGCCCGGCAGAATCTGGATCCCATGATGGCGCGTTCAACGGAACTGCTGCACGAGCAGGTGGATCGGTTCGAAAAAATGCTCGCGGACCTGCTGGAGATTTCTCGATACGATTCGCGCAAGGCGAGTTTGGAAGCCGACGTGACGGACCTGCGCGGAGTGGTGAGTAAGGTGGTGGAAGCGAACCAGACGCTTGCGAATAAACTGAGTGTTCCCATTGAGGTGGATATGCCCTCTACTCGCTGTATTGCAGAGGTGGACCACCGGCGGATCGAACGGGTGCTGCGTAACTTGCTGGTCAACGCGATTGAACACGCGGAAGGTAAACGCGTGAAAATAACGGTGGCAACAGACCCGACGTCAACCGCGGTGCGGGTGCGTGACTGGGGCGTGGGCATGGATGAGCAAACGCGCGAACACGTATTCGAACGGTTCTTCCGCGCAGACCCGGCGAGGACCCGCACCACGGGAGGTACCGGGTTGGGCTTATCTATCGCGAAAGAAGACGTGGCTCTGCACCACGGGGTGATAGAAGCCTACGGGGTACCGGACGAAGGATCCGCCTTCCTCGTGACCGTGCCGAAAGTGGCCGGTGAAGACGTGCGTTCGTTCCCGCTGCCACTGTGGGAAGGGGTAGATCACGCCACCACGTCGGAAGGTGGCTTATCTTCGTGAGTAACCGGGCAGGAGGAGAATACGCATGAGCGGATCACAAGAACGCGGGCCCCGCTCGTTCATTAAAGTGCTCGCACTGGTGTGCGCATTCGGCCTGGTTGGCTGCCAGACTTTCCCCACGTCCGGGCCCGTGACCGCGTTTAAACGCAGTGAACCGGATTCGGAAACGGTGGTGTTGAAAGGCTCCGGCCCGGTTAAAGATGCACAACCGGAACAGATTGTCCGTGACTTCATCCGCGCCTCAGGGGCGGGCTGGTCGGATGACTTTCAGGTTGCGCGCAGTTATTTGACCGCCACGGCGCAGCGGGACTGGTCGGCGGACACGCAGATCCTGATTTACCCGGACGATAAACCCCCAGAAGTTAAACAAGATGGGCAGAGAGTTAAAGTGTCTGCTGCGGTAAGCGGTCACGTTAACGGCGCGGGCCTGTACGAACCTCAGGCGCGGAAATCGCGTGACGAACTGGAGTTCCGCCTGTCGCAAGACCGGGATGGGCAGTGGCGGATTAACTCGTTACCCGCGGGCGCTCTGGTGTCGCGCAACGCGTTTGACGCGGCGTTCACGCAAGCCGCCCTGTATTTCCTTTCGCCCGATAAGAAAACACTGGTTGCGGACCAGCGGTGGTATCCGCGGCGCCGGTTGGCTTCGCACCTCATGCAGGGGCTGATTCAAGGTCCTGCGGAGGGGATTCAAGCGGCGGTAGTGAATGCGGTTCCTGAGGGGGCGCGGCTGCCGTTGCAGTCGGTGGAGGTGAATGCTGGCCGGGCGAAAGTGCGGGTGGAGGCGGAGGAGATCCGCTCACTCGAGTCGCAATCCCTGTTCAAGTGGCAGCTCACGTCAACGCTGATGCAGGTGCCGTCGGTGACGGAAGTGGACATTGAACTGAATAGTAAACCTTTGGCGGACGTGGCGTTGCCCGCGGAACCGCAGTGGGCGCTGGGCCGGAACGTGGGGCTGTCTGACCGGGGGATTGAGATTCGAAGTGGAGGCAGTTTCTCGGTGGCGGTACCGGCGTCAACGGTTGGTAACTATTCGGCGGATTACCCCACTATTGGTCCGCTGGAGCATTCCCCGATCGCGTACGTGGCGAACCGCAGTGCGCTGGTGGCGGTGACGCGCGATGGGGTGCCGTCGGTGATTTACCGGGGCCAGGAATTAGGGGCGCCGTCGGTGGACCGCGCCGGCTGGGTGTGGAGCGTGGATGCGGGCGAGTTGATTGCTGCCAGTGTGAATAATGAGGTCGCGAACCTGCCGCAACCGTGGGATAGTGGCGGACCGCTGCAGCAAGTGTGGGTGTCGCCAGATGGGGCACACGCACTGTTGAAACGCGGCGGGGAGCACCGGAGCGTGTGGATCGCGGAAGTGAAGCGATCCCCGTCAGGCACACCGCTTGGGCTGACTAACCCGCGGCAAGTGGATGACCTTAACGATTCCGTGGACTGCTCCTGGGCGGGTAACGGCGTGGCTGTGGGATTGAAAGACGATGGAGACCACTCCAAAGTTGTGTTCAAAGACCTCGTTTCGGGAAGTTCCACCATGGCGATCCCAGGCCGCGCCAACCGCGTGTCTGCCGGATCTAGCCCGCAAAACGTTATCTTGGAGCAAGCTGACGGCGGGTACCTCACACGTGTGGGAGCGTCGTGGCGCGCCGATTCCGTGGAACAAAAATCTTTGACCTTTCCCCGGTAAGCCACCAGACCTGTTAGGGCGACCGGGTGCGATAGCGTTCCAAATCCGTGAGGTTCTTGGGTGCCGGAGGTTTTCAGGTTTGCGAGGTTCCTTGACGCTGGAGGTTTTCAGGTTTGCGAGGTTCCTTGAAGGCGTAAGTGGAGGGGCTGTCCAGCGCATTTGTGTGGATGAGCTGCGTCCACATGGCTTGTTTTCCACGACCTGCTTACACTGAGCCCCACGGCGGGGGAGTGATCGTAATACTGGGGGCATGTACGCGCGCCCTCTTTTGGATCTGCTGTTGCCCACTGCGTGCGCCGGTTGCGGCCGGTGGGACACGCCCCTGTGTGAGGCATGTGGGAACCTGTCGAGCACCTACCCGCGTCCGCATGTGCTTGAGGAAGTGGGGAGCCCCGCGGTTGCCGCACTTTCACTCGGTAAATATGACGGACCTTTGCGGCGCATAATTCTCACCGCTAAACATGATTCGGGTGCGCGGTTAGATACCTGGCTTTACCACTGTGGAATAACTTTGGGGGCGGCCGCTGTGGACCGCCTGGAGTGTGCCGGGGCTGTGGGTGGTGAAGAAGTGTGTGTTGTTCCTGCGCCGTCCAAGCTGCGGCGCCGCTGGCAGGGGATGATGGTTACTCCGCAGGTAGCGTGTGCGGTGGCGCAAACACTGCGGGCAGTGGGGGTGCCGGCACAGATGCGAGAGGTGTTGGCGCTGCGGGTGGGCCAGCGCACCCAGTCGGGCCGGGATGCGCAGACGCGCCGCCGGGGTCGCCACGGGGCAATGTTCTTGCGTACCCCGGTGCGGCAGCGGCAAGCAATCGTGGTGGATGACGTGATCACCACGGGCGCCACGATCCGAGAGTGCGTGCGCGTGTTAGAAAGCACGGGGGTGCAGGTGCCGCTCGTGCTCAGTTTGGCTGTAGTGAAGAAACCCCAGTTCATAGGGTAGAATCTAACACCATAAGGTGACGTAGTTCACCGCAGTCAGGTATTATAGGTGTATGCCTAGTGAGTTAACACTTACAAAGAGGTAGGCGACCGGGAGGTGGTAGTTAAACTCACCGCTGGCACAGCCGTTGTGTCAGTAATCAGTCTCCCTGCGTAGGGATGGACCTATATTCCAGGAGGAATCATGGATATCACAGTTGTCGGACGCAATGCCGAAATTCACCCGAACTTCCGCGAATACATTGAAGATAAGGTTGCGAAGGTCACGCAGTTTTATCCTCGGGCGCAACGCATCGACGTGGAGCTAACGCACGAACGCAACCCCCGGCAGGCGGAAACTGCGGAACGCATAGAGCTCACCGTATTTGGTAAAGGCCCTATTATTCGCGCGGAAGCCTCCAGTTCGGATCGGTACGCAGCTGTCGACATTGCAACCGGTAAGCTGTTCGAGCGACTCCGCCGTGCTCGCGACCGGGCGAAAGACCACCGCCGGCGTTTCCACCAGCCAATCGCAGCTGATTTGGGTGGGATCGTGCCCGACGAACCAGAAGAGAAACCGGAACCTAAAGAACCCGTTTCAGACAAACTGCGTTCCGCGGAAGATCTCAAACTCGGTGAAGAACGCGAAGAGCAGCTGGGAGACTCCCCCGTTATCGTCCGGCAAAAACTACACGAAAGCCAACCGATGACGGTAGATCAGGCACTGTACCAAATGGAATTGGTGGGCCACCCGTTCTTCCTATTCATTGATTCAGAAACCGGCCAGCCATGCGCGGTCTACCACCGCTCTGGCTGGACCTACGGGGTTATCCGCCTCAACGCCGTAGTCGCAGGAGTAGTAGACGACAAGTAGCACGTAAAACAAGTTTCGAACGGTAATCAATACGTCCAAGACACGCATGCTAATGCGTTAATTAGCGCGGAATATGCATGTGGGCGTTAAAAACACTCCCTGAAAGCTAAGTTGGTTCCACAGCTCTTGCTTTCAGGGAGTGTTCAATGTTTCAAGGAGTGTTCTACTCCCAGGTTAATGCTGCAAACCCGCTATGAGTGGCGGTTGCGCACTGCGAGCACACCAGCCCCCAGGGCGGCCAAAAGAACACTCGCAAACACGATGCTCATACTGTCCACTCCGGTTGCAGCCAACCGTTTTGCCTGCCTGCCAGGTGCATGGTTTCCATCAGTGCTTACTGCCTTCAGCTTCGGAGGGTTCGCGGTAGCCTGCACCTGCGCCCGTTGAGTGACTTCACCAGATTTCTTTTTTGCAAGAGGATCTGTAGTTACCGGTGGTTTCCGATTCGCCAGTGGCTCTGTGCTCGCTGATGGTTGCTGATTCGCCGGTGGCTTCGGCACGGCTTCCGGTGGGCGTTCTGTATTTGGTTGCTGATTGTTTCCAAGCTCAGACTCTTTGGGGAGCTCTATCCCAACCGCAAATCGCTGTCCTTCTATCTCTTGGCCGTACACTCGTTCTTCACCGACCTCGCGATATGCCTGTACTTTCGGTATGTAGATCCCGTTGTCAGCGTCTTCGAACACGTGCTCGCGGTCCGCGGACTTCCACTTATCAGCTGCTCTGGTTGTGCGCCCAAACTTGTCTGAGCACTTGTCTATGCAGTTAATGGACACCCGCCACTTTTGCCCAGACGTGTCCGCAGCTACATCCCATTGGACCTTTACGTTTTTCTTGGCATCTACAGTGGCTTTAACACTTTTTGGATCAGTCACTGTCTTCGATGTGACTTCTGGGATCTTAAGCATGATTCCACGGTCAAAATAGCGACTGTTTAACGAGGCCGCATGTGCAGCAAGTGTGCCGATCGCGTAGGTGCGTCCGGGGATAAAGTTATCTGCCGCAATAGTGATCGTGTGTTCAAATGTGCCGTCTGAGTTAATCTTTGGAATATACCCCGAGTACAAGCCCCCGGGTCCAGTTAACGTTAGACACTCGTTGATAACCCACTCGTCATCTTGAGTAACCAAGACGTAGACACCATTGCCAACGGGGTCTTCGGGATCGTTAAAACCCGATCCTTTGAGAGTGAACTTCATCTCTTTGCCCGCATCAACTACCTTGGGTTTAATTACCTCTAGTTTTGCCTTGGATACACGCGTGTCTCTAGGTTCATCTGCTTTGCAGCGGCCCCGGTAGCTGCCCATGTTTGGTTTCTGTGCGGGCTGCGTCGATTCGTGTGCCCGTTTTTCTTTCAATGACACAGCTATGCCCGCGAGGTTTTCTCTTGCACTGTAAAACCCCCCGAACGCAGCGACCCCGGATTGCAAGAGTGTTGCCGCCTCAGTTTTGATAGTCATTGAATCGCCTGAGGTTCTTGCGTCGATGTTTTGTAGGTTTGCTATCTCTATGCGGTTGTAATCAACCAGCTCACCTTTTGTGGTGGTATCGACGAACCTACGCGATTTCACTTCGGCAGAAAGCACCCCATTTCGCTTTCCGCCAGCTGCGTCATTCGCTTTAGTCAACTGTATAGCGGGGTTAGAGATCGTCATCTCCAAAATCCCACCGTGTCCAATAAGGTGAACTGTGCCTTGGAACTGGAGTGTATTCGAAGGGTGATTCACATCCAGTTTCTGATCGCTAACTGTTTTGAAACTGAAGCTTGTAACTGTTCCGTTTTGGTCTTTGATGGCGGTTGCACCGCCGGCGGTTTCAACAGTTCCGTGCGCGATCGGGCCTTGGATGTACTTGAGGAAAGAATCGCGTACAGACCAGTTGAGATTACCCTCAACCGCAGTGGAACGCGATGTCGCTTCACCACCGGAAGGGCTAGCAGGCGTGGTTCCACCCTGTGCACTAGGAGTTGTTCCACCGGTGTGGCTTTGCGGTGAAGTGGGGGTGCCGGTACTTGAGTTCCCACCAGAATCCTTGTTCAGTGGAGCGCAGTAGTGCGGAGCATCGTCATCACTACCATCGTCTAGGTAAACGTTAGCAGCATTCTTAATTAGCTTGAGCGCTGTTGTGGCTTTACTCAGCGCTTGCTCATAGTCGTGTTTTCCAATTAACTCTTTGGCGTTGTCAAAGAAGGTCTTACCCTGCTGGATTCCACTTAGGTAACCGGTTTTGGCACTGGCGTCACATTTGGAGAAGTCTGTCGCCACTTCTTTAAGCGCTTCCTCGACCTGTGCAATTTGCTTGTCGAGCTGTGCTTTCAGATCCGAATCTGCAGGCCCACTACTAGCATTTATTAATCCACCGCCAGTAACTGCTGCAGCTCCAACCGCGTGTGGGGAAAAGACGACCATGCTGGTCACAAGCGCTGCTAACGCGAAAATGGAAGAGCTTGCGCGCGTTAAACTTCGTTTGCTTGACACGTTTATTTTCCTCTCAGTCTGAAACTGCTTGAAAGGTCTTTTACCGTTCAAGACGTGTCCGAAAAAGTAGGCGAACCCGCGTGCACGTGCAGTTTCTACTGAGAGCATCTACTTTACGGGCGCTTAGGTTAGCCTCGCCTAATTTAACATGAGGGAGCCGAGTTCTTAACATCCACGCAAACGAAGCTCGACCCTCATGATATAAAACGAACGCTTATGGCAGACAAGCCGGTAGCAATCTTGTCGGATTTGTTCGCTAGCCGCTAATCCGCGCGCAAGTGTACGGCCTTGTGGAACTTAGGATTAGAATGGGAGGGTTGATAGTGTAGCTAGGCTACTTTGCCCGAACTGACGATGGAGAAACGTGTCTATTCTTGACAAGATTTTGCGAATGGGTGAAGGGCGTGTCCTGCGTAAGCTCGAGCAGGTTGCAAAGCAGGTGGACGCCCTTGAAGACGACTTCAAAGCTCTAACTGATGAGGAACTGAAGGCGAAAACCCCGGAGTTCAAAGAACGCCTCGAAAACGGGGAATCGTTAGATGACCTGATGGTAGAAGCTTTCGCCACCGTCCGTGAAGCTGCGGACCGCGTATTGGGGCTGCGGCCCTTCCACGTCCAACTGATCGGTGGGGCGGCGCTGCATCAAGGTAACATCGCAGAAATGAAAACGGGTGAAGGCAAGACCTTAGTGGCCACCCTTCCCGCGTACCTGCGGGCACTGTCCGGCAAAGGCGTGCACGTTGTAACCGTGAACGATTACCTCGCGTCATACCAGTCAGAACTAATGGGACGCGTCTATCGCTTCCTCGGTCTAACCTGCGGCTGTATCCTCACCGGGCAAAGCCCATCAGAGCGGCGGGAACAGTACAACTGCGACATCACCTACGGGACAAACAACGAGTTCGGTTTCGACTACCTGCGCGACAACATGGCCCAGCGCCCCGAAGACATGGTTCAGCGCGGCCACAACTACGTGATTGTCGATGAGGTCGACTCCATCCTGATTGACGAGGCCCGGACCCCACTGATTATCTCCGGCCCCGCCACAGGAGATGTGAACCAGTGGTACCGCACGTTCGCGGACCTGGTTTTGAACCTCAACCGGGATAAAGACTACGAGGTTGACGAGAAGAAGAAAACGGTTGGAATTCTAGATTCTGGTATTGACTATGTGGAGGACCAACTGGGGATCTTCAACCTCTACGACGCCGCTTACACGCCGCTGATCGGGTTTTTGAACAATGCGATTAAAGCAAAGGAACTGTTCAAACGCGACAAAGACTACATCGTGCAAAACGGGGAAGTGCTGATTGTTGACGAGCACACGGGGCGTGTCTTGCCGGGCCGGCGTTACAACGAGGGCATGCACCAGGCGATCGAAGCGAAAGAGCGTGTGGAGATTAAAGCTGAAAACCAGACGCTTGCAACGATTACGCTGCAAAACTACTTCCGTCTCTACCCTGAGGGGTCGCGAGCGGGAATGACGGGTACCGCAGAGACGGAAGCAGCGGAATTCGCGTCCACCTACAAAATTGGCGTGGTGCCCATTCCGACCAACCGTCCGATGATTCGTAAAGACCAGCCGGACGTGATTTACCCACGGTTCGCGTCGAAAATGAAAGCGGTTGTGGATGACATTGAACGCCGGCACCAAGAGGGTCAACCTGTGCTGGTGGGCACCACGTCGGTGGAGAAGTCCGAGTTGGTTTCTCAACTGCTGCGGGAGCGGCACATTCCGCACGAAGTGTTGAACGCGAAGCAGCATGAGCGCGAAGCAGATGTCGTCGCGATGGCTGGGCGTAAAGGCGCGGTGACGGTAGCGACGAACATGGCTGGGCGTGGTACCGACATTATGCTCGGTGGTAACGCGGAGCACCTTGCGGTGGCGCAGATGAAAGATCGTGGTTTGGACCCTCAGGAGGATGCGGAGGAATACAACGCGTTGTGGCCGCAGGTGCTGGAGGAAGCTCGGGACGCGGTGGCTGCTGAACACGATGAGGTCACGGCGCTCGGTGGCTTGTACGTGTTGGGGACGGAACGGCACGAGTCCCGACGGATTGATAACCAGCTGCGGGGTCGGTCTGGCCGTCAGGGGGACCCGGGGGAGTCGCGGTTCTACCTGTCGATGGAAGATGACTTGATGCGCATGTTCAACTCCGCGATGGTGCAGCGGGTGATGCAGTCGGGTCGGTACCCGGAGGATCTGCCGATTGAGTCGAAGATGGTGTCGAAGTCGATTGCGTCGGCCCAGTCGCAGGTTGAGGCTCGGAACTTTGAGATTCGTAAGAACGTGTTGAAGTATGACGATGTGATGACGGGCCAGCGCGAAACTGTTTACGGTGAGCGGCAGCGCGTGTTGAATGGTGAGGACATGCGCCCGCAGATGGATTTCTTCATGGAGCACATCGTGTCGGGTGTGATTGAAAATCGGGTGAGTGAAGAAAACATCACGGAAGACACGTTGAAAGAGTTGGATCAGATGATGCGGACCCTGTATCCGGCGACGATTACTGCCAAGGAAGTGGCGGAAGCGTCCGGTGGGGTGAACGCTGTCAGTCTTGCGGATTTGGAGTTTGAGTACACATCGGATATTAAGACGGAGTATCAGAAGCTTGAGGAGAAAATCGAGCAAAACCCGTTGGCGCAAGCGCAGTTAGGGGAGAATCCGATGCGGGAGTTGGAGCGTCGGGTGATTTTGGCGGCTGTGGACCGGTCGTGGCGTGAGCACTTGTATGAGATGGATTATTTGAAGGAAGGCATTGGGCTGCGTGCGATGGGGCAGCGGGATCCGCTGGTTGAGTACGCAGCTGAGGGCGCGCAGATGTTCACGGCGATGATGGATCGGATCCGGGAGGAGTCGGTGCAGCAGGCGTTTGCTTACGCGGGCCAGTTCCAGTTGGTGTTCGCCCAGCAGCAACAGGAGGCTGGGCAGAAGGAGTCGGAGCAGGTTGCGACGATTACGACGACGCCGCTGAGTGGGTCCACTCAAAATAACGTGATGGGTAATGTGGGTCGGCAGGAGATGGAGAAGAACCTGCAGACTTCTGCAGCCACGAATGAGGGCGATGCGGAGAAGCCGGCGCGTAAGCGGGGGAACCGGGCGGAGCGTCGGGCTGCGCGGAGGAAGAAGAAACGTTAAGTAGCGCGGTTCCGGTTGGGACTATGCGATTTCGATCGCGGTTGCGATCCATTGGCTCCGCCGGGCTTCCAACCGGATGCCCACGCCCCTGGTGTTCGCACCGTCCGTCACGATATGCGTTGTTTCGTAAGTTCGTGCGCTGATTGCGCACACGCGGCTGGAACGCAACTGGGGGCGACGGATACGCATTGGGCCATTCAGACGGCGGGCGAGCGCTACCCTGCGGTCCAACGCGGTGTACAGGTTCGGCACCATCCATCTTTCTAGTGCGCTGGCGCGGCGGCATCCGAGCATAGATTCGATTACAGCTAGCGCTAGGGCGCCTGACCACCGAGCGGGTTCGGGTAACTCCACGCGCTGCAGCCATGGGCTAGCGGTTTCTTCTGGCCGAGAGTAATCCCACGAGACGTCGAGGTTAAGCCACGGAGAGTGGACTGGGGCTGGTCGGACTGGTTTAGTTACTGCGGCGCGCGGCGGGATGCGTTTGAAACTGCGGATAGGAGTGGTTGTTACCGGGGCGGTCATCGGGATTGCCTTCCTGAGTGTTAGTGATTGTGATGGTAGTAGCATTACTGGTTGCTACCTCGGTCGATTACGAGTTCGGTGCCCGCGTAGATTAATGAGGGATCGTTGCCTATAGCAGCTTTGTTCTGCTGATAGATCCTCTGCCATGCGCGGGATATAGCTGCTTGCGTCTGTGCTCCACACTGTTCTTGCGCGATAGTCCACAAAGTGTCGCCGTTTTTGACGGTGTAGGTGAACGAACTTGCGGCCCCTGCGTTGGCTGCGCAATCTGCTGAAGCGCCTGCAGTGGTGGAACCAGCTGTGCTAGGAGCTACCAGATTGCGCGCGGAAGACGCGGACGAGGAGCCGGAGTTAGACCCGCCTGAGGGAGCGGACTTCGAATCGGCAGAGGAGGGGGAGATAGAATCGGCGGGATTGCCCTGTTCAACCGCGGTGCTCGCTACGTCCGCTGGGTTTGTCCCCGCGGGCCACATAAGGTCGACGCTATCGAGTGCGAACGCGGGCGTGACCATACTGGCGCTCAATGCGACGCTAAGTACCGAGCGGCGCAACAGTTTGCGCGCCAGTGGACTCAGGAAGCGGGAGGACAGGACCACGCCAACACTGCGCTGCCTAGTGGTGAGCAAAAACTGTACGTAGAACAGTGACAGAGTCGTCCACAAAGCCAGCACCCACGCACCTACGGAAACCGCGAACACAACCACGGTAATAATCGGGGCGTTGAGGCTGAACGCGCCTTGGACGAGGACGTCAGGAGAGCGTAGTAGCGGGAGCGCGCTGGCCCCCGACCAGACTAGAAGGACAGTGAGAACCGCGGTGAATAATGCCATAACCACGGCTATGCGTCCCGATACGAACGGGGTTTCCTCCAGTGTTGTCGCCGTTCGGGCGCCGACTTTGGCAGCTTTGACGGGCACGGTTGTGGCTGCGGCGGGCACTGTGGTGGGGTGAGTGAACACGGTGCGTTTTCCTCTCTGAGCCAAGACGCGGCTCGTATACCTGTGGGCTCCCCACGTTAAACGGTGGTTATCGTGCGGATGCCGGGCTGGCACTGACGGGACGAACCTGCTTGAAACGCCTAGGCTCGGGCTTAAATCCCTACCGGATCGTTTCGGTTCGTGTCAGTTCGTTGTGTTTATGGTTACATCGTGAATGTGGGTTGTCAAGGTGTGATCCAGGATTCAAGATCAGGTGGGAAACTGTGGGGAAAGTGAGGGCAGTCATGTGTTTCAATGAGCGTATGGAACTAAGCGGACTCATTGACGAGTTAGAAGAAACGTTTTCAGCTGCGCGCAGAGCGCAAGAACGCGAGGAAGTTTACGAGTTGGCGCAGGCTGAGCTGACGGACATAACTCTTGTCGAACGGCTCCGCTCAACTGTTGGAAGCGAAGTTAAATGCATTAGTGACACTGGAGCGCAGGCTCAGGGACGGCTGTTGCGGGTAGGGCAAAACTGGGTGCTTTTAGACCAGGCTGGACGGCAGGTGCTGGTGAACTTGTCGAACTGCAGCGTGCTCGAAGGAGTGGCCCGACACGCGAGTGAAGCGTCAATACTTGAGCGGAGACTGCCGATGAACTCCGTGCTTCGGTCTTTGATGCAAAATCGCCAGCGAGTAAAAATAGCTGTTCAGCAGCTGTCGATCGCCGGTTGGATAGGAGCGGTTTACGCGGACCACTTTGAAATCCGTAGCGCAGAGCGGGCCTATACTGTTCGGTCCGAATCGATTTTTAGTTGCGAATGCGTGCTTTAGGACGCTTCGCCAGCTTCGATTCTCTCTCGCGTTACCGCGTACTGGCGTTCGATGTATTTTTCGAGTTCGCTTGCTTCTACCCGCCACTGCCGCTTACCTCCAATTTGGATTGCAGGTAGCTCACCTGAGGAAACGAGCGCGCGCGTGGCGGACATGGATAAGTTCAGGATCTCTTTAACATCGGCCAGGGTTAAAAAACGAGGTTCCATACGACAACTATCTCACTTTATGCCAGTAGGTGCGAGTCTATGGCAGTTACTGTGGATAACTGCGGTTTCGCGGTTGCGTGAGCAGAATGTGGACGGTTTCTGTGGAAAACCACTAGGCCGCTAATTTTTTGGCATGATTTAACTATGAGTGCGAAGAAGCGAAATGCCCCAAAGCTCGCGTATTCAAAAGGCAGGTCAGTACTGCGCGACCCACGATTCGTTATTGGTTTGATAATCGTGGTGATATCTCTAGTGGGAACCACGTTACTCGTGAGGCATGCGCGCAGCGGTGAAGCCCTGTATTTGCTGCGAGAAAACGTTGCGATGGGGCAGACGATTGACGAAGGCAAGCTGGAAGTAGTGGATGCCCGGCCAGAAACCCACGTGTACGTAAAACGCGGAGCGCTACCAAAGGGAGCGGTGGCAACCCGGTCACTATCCGCCGGCGAGCTGCTTCCCCAATCTGCGGTGTCAGACAGTACCGCTCAAGGCCGGCGGCAAGTGGTGGTGAACGTGTCTGGCGATGTACCTTCTTCCGTGAAAGTGGGATCTGCCGTTGAAGTTTGGCAGGTGGAAGACACCGCGGTTGACCCGGCCTCGCACCAGGAAGCAGCAAAACCCCTGTCTGGGGACGCCATCGTGCTGGGAGTACATGAGCCAGGTAAGGGCTTATCTATTCGCGCGGGACGGGCAGTGGAGGTGTCCGTACCAGAAACGGACCTACCGGGGGTGTTGGCAGGCATGTCGCAGGACAAGAACCTCGTGGTTGTGCCACGAAATTAAAGCGCAAGAGGTTAATCGCAAAACTAACGCGGAATCTGGAGTAGGAATGAGCGTTGAAAACGTCATCGTTTGGTTAACCGGTGATTTCGAAGCGGACGTGGTGGCGGCGCTAAATCAGCAAAGCGCCCGATACCGCGTAGCACGCCGATGCGCCGACAGGGGAGAAGTGGAAGCCAGTGTCCTCGCGGGCGTGGGACGGATCGTTCTTCTCGACGAGCTGTGCGGTATCGATAGTGCATTCGTGGAGGCACTGCACGCCGCACACGCACTGGTTCTGCTGGTGGTCACAGATACTTTAGCGACCCCATCATTTGGGGAGGACGTGCGCGTTGAACGCACGAGTGCGCACGAACTACTGGAATCCTTGACGTTGGCGATTCGCGAAGACTTACGCGGTGAAACCACGGTTAGCCCAGGGGTGGAGCGGGAGCCAGAACCTCAAGCGGATAAAAACGGGCAAATGGTAGCGATATGGGGAACGGCGGGAGCGCCAGGGCGGTCAACAATCGCGGCGAATCTGGCGCACTGTGTAGCTAGCCTGGAACGCCATGTGACCCTTGTGGATGCGGATACGACGGCGCCCGCACTGGCAATAATGCTGGGGGTAGAAGATGGGGGATCTGGCTTGGTGCGGGCCTGCTCCCTGCAAAACCGAGGAATGTTAGAAGTCACGGAGCTAGGGGAGTTGCGTGAAAAACTGGCGTCGCGCCTGACGATCCTAACTGGCCTGACGCAAGCGGATACGTGGCAGACACTCAGGTCAGAGGCAGTGGCGCAAACCGTGGAGCAGCTGCGCTACTTCGGTGACGTGATAGTGGATATAGGAGCGGGATTCACGGAAGCGGATCCGGCGCAACTGTCGTTCATTCCCAGCCGCGAAGACGTGAACTTAGAACTGCTACAGGCAGCGGATCGGCGAGTGCTCGTGGCGAAAGCAGATGCGGTGGGGCTGACGCGGCTGAACCAAGCGTTAGCGCAGTGCAAAGACGCGAGTGTGGATATCGACCTGGTGGTCATTAACCAGGTGCGCAACGCGGCCAGTGGGAGCCGCTCGCGCAGGTCGCTGATCACGGTCGCGCGTTCTATTTGCCAAAACATCCCGTTCGAACTGATTGACGCCACGCCGGCAGTGGATGATGCGGTTTTGAAAGCAACCACAGTCGTTGAAACCGCGCAGCAAAGCTCTTTTGCGCGCAGCATCACCCAGATCGCCAGTCAACTATTTGACGTCACACCAGTTGAATCCAGTGGGCCGCAGCAAGCACCTAAGCGGCAAACCAAACCCTGGTGGAATCGCCTGCGGAAGTGGGCAGAGGGGAAAGGCGCGGAAAAGACTGCGAAACACGGATGACATCTAGCTGCTCTCTTGAGACTCGTGGCACACTGTAGCCATGCGAGTTTTTCTTCCCATCACCGCCCAAGAACTACAGTTGTCCACACCCCCGCAACGGGAATACTATGCTCCCAAAGCAGATGCGACAGGTGCAGCGGACCAGGAAATAGCAGAATACGAAGCCACCATGGAAGCGTGTTTAGCATCGCTTGAACTCATCCGCGACCGAGGGGACTTTACGCGCCGCTGCGTACTCGCAGTTGACCTGCCGAATCAGGGGCCAATCCAATGGTCAGACGTGGTGGCGATCCTGATTGACGATCCGCACGTGAGTTCCCTTGTGAATGCAGCGTGTCAGGCGCAAACACAAGACGCAGCGGACAAGGCGGTGGCCGCCTTATATAACCACCTTCCCCTGTGGTACGACATCAGTGAACGGGAACGACTGATCTACCAGGTTGGCGCGGACCTGTAGCCCCGCTCAACTCGTCCAAAAGCAACTCAGCGCAGATGTTTCGCAGTGGTTACGCGCATCCCTTCGGCAGTAGTTACGCGTACACTTTCAGCGTGGAGTAGCGCTGGCCCGGCGCTCGCATAACGTGGATGCCATCCGCGATCCGCTCCTGCATCTGCTCCACGTGCGACACTAGGCCAACGGTGCGGCCGCTATCGCGAATTGCCTCTAATCCACTCATCACCAGGTCTCGCGTGTACGCGTCGAGCGAGCCGAACCCCTCATCAATAATCATGGATTGGAACTCCACCCCACCTGCGGCACTGGACACAACTTCCGCCAACCCGAGTGCTAGCGCGAGGGACGTGTAAAAAGTTTCCCCACCCGACAAAGACAGGGGAGCGCGATCCGTGTCCGTATTGTAATCGTGGATCGCCAACCCCAACCCCACTTTGCTGCTGCGCGACCCCGGGTCCGACTCCACGCGCGCCAGTGCGTACCGGTCCGCGGAAAACCGGGCTAGAAACGGGTTCGCGGCCGCGAGCACGTCGTCAAACTGGTTGAGCAGAACCCACGTGGCTAACGGCACCCGGTTCCCAGCGTCGCTCGTGTCCCCGTTCGCAATCCGAGAGAACAACCGCACAGTCTGAGTCTGCGCCAACTCGCGGCGCAGCGCCTGCCATTCGCCGCGCCAACTTTGCAGCTCGGCTGCACCCCGGTGCGCGCGGTCCGCTGCGGTGGCCGCCGCATCTTGGGCTGCCTCCTGCTTGTCCTTACACGCTTGCGCAACGCGCGCGAGCGCCTGCGAATCCGGGAGCACGCACTCGCGTACCCCCGAGGTTTCCAACTGGTCCAACTCCTGGGTGCACGCGCGCACGTTCAGTTCGAACTCGTTGATCCGCGCCTCCAGCTCCTCGCTGTCCGCAGTGGTTAGGGACGCTTCCTGTACGGATTTAGCGGTGTCAAAAATACTTTCCGCAACGGCGCGCCGCATTTGTGCGGACGCGTTCTCAAACGATTGTTGCCCATGGTGGACCTCGTCGATTGCCCGCTGCAAATCCCGCACCTGCTGGCCAGCTAAGCGGACCGCGTCAATGTGCGCACAAACGCTGTCAAATGGGCCGCGCGCACCCCGCACAGCCGCTTCGTTTTCGGCAATGCCCTGGCTTATTTCTGTAACGCGTTGCGCTAACGCTTCGAGTTGTTCCGCGTGGTGCACCCGCCGGTCCGTTAAGCGTTCCTGCTTCCCCGTTATGCGCGTGAGCTCTTCCGACAGTGTCGCTAACTGCGTGCCGGCTTTGCGTGCGGCCTCCCACAGTTCTTGCGCACGCCCGCGCGCCTGCTCAAGTGCTGTTGCGGAATCACCCGCCACCTGATTCAAATCCGCAATCCGCTTAGTAATCTGCTCATGTTCGCTTCGTGCCTTCCCAAACGCCGATGTAGCTTTCGACGACGCGTCCGCGGCCTCCTGAAGATCCTGAGGAGAAACCACCAGGCGCTCACCCGTTACCGGAGCGGGATGCTCGGTTGCACCGCACACCGGGCAAGGCAACCCGTCTTTTAAGTACCCAGACAGGGCTAATGCGGAGTCCGCCAGCCACTTATTGCGCAGCTGTTCATACGCTTGCCGCGCTCGGTCATCTTCATGGGCGGTGCGCGATACTTCGTCGGCCGCATCTTGTAACTGCGGGATCAGCTCCTGCACCTCGCGTGCCGCCCGCAAGCGGTCGTCGAGTTGATTGCGCTTGGCCTCGCGTTGTTCAATCGCTTCCGACTCGGTTCGGGCCTGCTCCATTTGCGTTTTAATCTGCTCAATCTGCGGGGGAATATCGTCGAGTTCACGCTGATCTGCCTGCATTTGTTCGCGTCTGCGTTCAGCCTGTTCCCGGGCATCTGCCAGGCGTTCGCGCAACTGTTCTAACTGTGCTTCGTGTTCGGCGGCGTCTTCTAACCGCGTGAGCTCTTGCGCAAAGCTTTGATAAAGAGGGTCTAGAGTCTCGCTATTTGGCAGTTCAGCTTCCGTGGCATTTTCTGCCTGGCCGAGTTCTAGCAAGGAGTGGCCGTTCTCACCGTCGTTCGCGTGCAAGTCGTCGCCGCGCTCCTCGGCGCACTCGCGTGCGTATTTGCCCACCGCGTCGAGCAGAGCCGCGCTCGTTTGCGTGCCTTTCTCCCCACTGGTTTTGAACGCCGGCAAATCCGCAAGGTGCGGGGCAGAAGCGAGTTTGCTGTGCACGGAACTCAAGTGAGTGTTCGCGCGTGTAAGCTCGCTCTGTGCCGCCTTTGCCTGTTCAATATGAGGCACAATCGCCCGCGCTGTCCGCGCCCGGTTCAGCGTCTGCCGGCACTGCTCAATCTCTGTCTCGCGCGCACGCAGGCTGTGTAACTCGCGCTCCAACTCATCGGCGCGTGCCCGAGAGCGCTGGAGGGCACGCACCTGCTCGAGCGTGAACGCGGCCTCCCGATAGTTCTCCCGTGCCTGCTCGCGGGCAGTTGCGCGCGCCTGAGCCGCTATCTCTAACTGTTCTTGGTGATCCCCCAACCGCTTGTGCGCCGCATCGAAGTCTTCTTTCTCCAGCGCTTGCGCAAGCTCCGCATCCTCCCCGTCATGAATATGCGCCGCGAGGGTAACTAAGCGGTCTGCCCGCTGCTGTGTTTGCCGATTTGCCTCATGCGCCTTATCTAACAGCAGTTTTGTGAACGTTTCGAACGAGCGGGTGCGAAAAATGTCAGCCAGTAGCTCTTTCCGCTGCAGGGAGGAAGCGCGGATAAACTGCGCGAATTTCCCCTGCGGTAAGATCACTGTTTGCAAAAACTGGTCAAGACCCAGCCCAACTACGTGCGCAACCTGCTCATCAACTTCTCGCTTACGGGACGCGAGCGTCTCCCGGCCCACTACCTGCCCATCCACGAGCGTGAGTTTCGACAAAAAACTACTCGCAGGGGTCAAACTTTTGCGCCCTGGCTTGTGGTACGCGGGGGTACGCACCACCTCAAACACCCCGTGCGGGGTTTCGAACCGCAGCTGCACCAGCGTCTTCGTGTCCGGATCCGCGTAGGTCGAACGCAACCGTGAGTTAGAAGACGTGTTCTGCCCTGCAACCTCACCATAGAGCGCGTACGTAATTGCATCTATGATGGTGGACTTACCCGTCCCCGTGTTGCCGCGCAGCAAGTAGATTCCACTGGCTTCAAACCCGGTGAAGTCAATCGTGTGCTCGTTTGGAAACGGTCCGAGCGCACTGAACTTCAACTCAAGCAGACGCATTGTGTTCCTCTTTTCGTACTTGCTCCCACGTGTTTCGAACCAGACCCCTCTCGGAGGCAGATAGGTTTCGGTCCAAAGTCGTTTCAAAGAACGCTGCTACCAGGTCCGTTGGGTCCAGGTTGCGGCGCTGCGGCGCATGATCTACCGGTACCGTACCTGTGTGGCGCACCACCAGGGCGGTTTCGAACCGGTTCTTAACCTGCTCGTACGCGCGTTCGGGGCGGATCGGATCGGTTAACTCAATGGAATAGAACGCGTTTGAAACTACCGGCTGATTCAAAACCTCCTGTAGGGAGCCACGCAAGTTCACCAATTGGTACGGCTGAGGGACCGGCACGGTACGAATCGACACGTCTTTGCCGGTAACCGTCACGATAGTGGTGGAATGGGCGTAGTTGGCCTCAGAGAACGAGTACGGCAGCGGGGTGCCGCAGTAGCGGATTGGAGTGCCGCCGGCTTGCAGCTGCTGGGCGCGGTGCAGGTGCCCTGCCGCTACGTACGCCAACTGGGAGCAGGGCGCGTGGCTGCCCATTCGAGCAAACGTTTCCGGGTAGCTCGCTTGCGAACCACCCACCGCGATGTCACGTTCGGACTCACTGGTTTTACTGCCCGCCACGAACGCATGCACCATCGCGATCCCAACCCCACCGCGGGCCGACAGATCCGCGTCAATGCGCCGCAGAGCAGCTGCCATCACATCGTCGTGGGTGCGCGGCAACGGTTCGTCTAATGAAGGTGCCAGTTCGAAACGTGCCTCATCGGGTTCTAAAAACGGAACCGGGTACACGTGCACGTCACCGAACGAAACCGGGGTCCCCACCTGGGCACAGCGAATAAACACGCGCACCCGATCCGTGTACAGGCTCGACCCGTACCCTAAACGCACGGGCGCGTCGTGGTTTCCAGAGATCATCACCACCTGAGTCAGTTCTGCCAGCTGCCGCAGCGTATGCTCAAGCAACACCATCGCCGATTGCGGTGCGATCGCCCGGTCAAACACGTCCCCGGCTAACAAGACCGCGTCGGGCCGCTCGTGAGCAACCAGGTCGACGAAGTGGTCTAAAAACTGCTCTTGAAACCGCTGCAGCGGATAGTTCGCAAGTGTGCGGCCCAAATGCCAATCAGACGTGTGAATGAACTTCATAGCCGGCCTACTGTGGCTCGGGCCAGTTCAGAATGCTCAACACTTCGTCGTGGAAGTGGCCGTTGGACGACAGGGCAGTGCCACCCCACGGGCCGTCATCACCGAGTAAGGACGTGAACACGCCACCGGCTTCTTGCACCACCGCCACCGGTGCGGCCATGTCGTAGGCCTCCAACTTCGGGTCCAGAGCAAAATCAACCGCCCCTTCCGCCACAAGCATGTGAGACCAAAAATCACCGTAAGCCCGGGTGCGGGCCGTGCGCTGCGTGAGCGCGTTGAACTCTTCGAACCGCCCGGCTTTGCGCCAGTTGTCAAGGGACGCATAAGACAGGGAAGCGTCCTCTAACCGGTGCACATTGGACACGTGGATTTGCTTGCCCCGCAGCAGGGACGTCCCCGTGTACGCCCCCTGTCCTTTCGCTGCCCACCAGCGCCGCCCCAGGGCGGGCGCGGACACAACTCCCACTACGACGTCCCCGTCCTCAACCAGGCTAATTAGCGTGGCCCACACGGGCACGCCGCGAACAAAGTTCTTTGTGCCATCGATCGGGTCAATCACCCACACGCGCGTGGAACGACCGGTTGTCCCCATTTCTTCGCCGTACACGCTGTCGCGCGAACGGGCGGTGGATAGTTGCCGGCGGATCGTCTGTTCCGTTTGCCGATCCGCAACTGTGACGGGGGAGTGGTCGGATTTTTCTTCTACCCGCAGGTCTGTTGATTGGAAATAGGATGTGGTGACGCTATCCGCCTGGTCTGCCAGCACGTGCGCCAACCGCAGGTCATCGTTGTAAAGGTTGCGCTGATTCATACTCTCTACGCTACCGGACTACGTGCCGTTTCCGTCTAGTTTGCCCCTAGTTGCACGTGCCGCGTGTCAGTTCTCCCACGGGTTTTCTTGTGCTTTCTTGAGGGATTCGAGCAGTCGGCGCACGGACGCCACGCGCGCGGCCCGCATACGCTGCTCCTCTTGCGTGGGCGCTTGGGTGATCCACTGGTCTAACCCGCATTCGGGGGCGCCCATCCGGTGGTCACATCCGCGTGGGCAGTTACTGGTTGCGGCGTCGAGGTCCGCGAACGCTCGGATAACGTCCGAGGGGTCCACGTGTGCTAAGCCGAACCCACGCACCCCGGGGGTGTCGATCACGAGGCCGGATGGTGCAAGTGGGAATGCAACCACGTTCGTGGACGTGTGCCTGCCCCGCCCGGTGACCGCGTTAACGTCCCCGGTTTGCCGCTGCGCCTGTGGCACTAGCGCGTTGATGAGGGTGGATTTCCCCACGCCGGAATGGCCGATAAAAACTGACACGTGGGTGGCAAGACGCTGACGCAACTGTTCTATACCCGCGTGCGTGGGGTGGTTGGTGTCGGTGGATGTTTGCACGGTTTCCACGTCGAGCGCTTCGCACAGTGCCGCCACGTTGTCCGGGTCCCCCAGGTCCGCTTTCGTTAAGCACACGACTGGGGTTAGGCCCGCGTCGAATGCGGCAACTAGGCAGCGGTCAATGAACCCGGGTCGTACCGGCGGGTCGGCCATCGCGGTTACGAGCACCATCGTGTCGGCGTTTGCGACCATTACTTTCTGCGCGTGCGCGTCCGCGTCTTCGCCGCTGCGCTGCAGCGTGGTGGTGCGCGGTTCTACCAGCACGATCCGTCCCAGCGTGTCTTTTCGACCCGTGAGGTCCCCGGTGAGCCGCACCCGGTCGCCCGTCACAATTCCTCCGCGCGCAATCTCGCGGGCTTTAACCGCGATCACGCGCTCACCCGTATCCATCTTCACGTGGTAGCGCCCCCGGTCCACGGCGATCACGCGTCCCAATGGGCGGTCGGAATAGTCTGGGCGTCGCTTAGTGCGCGGTCGGCTGCCCCGCCCCGGGCGCACCCGCACGCGGGGGTCGTCGGTACCTATATCACGCCGAGACATGCTCACCTGCCAGCATTTGCGTCCACATGGTGGGGAAGTGGGCCATAGTTTTCGCGGTGGTTGCGATGTTGCGCACCTTTGTTCCCGGCACTACCAGGCCGATGATTGCCCCGAACGTAGCCATCCGGTGGTCTGCATACGATTCGACAGTAGTGTTTTCTTTTGGTTCCTGAGGGAGGATCTTCAGGTAATCAGCCCCCTCTTCTACACCTATACCTAAGCGCTGCAGCTCCTGAGTCAGCGCGTGCAGGCGGTCGGTTTCGTGGCCGCGCAAATGTGCGATCCCCACCAACGTAGAGGGGGTTTGCGCGAAGGCACACACGGCAGCGAGGGTGGGGACGAGCTCCCCGAACGCGTGCAGATCCACCTCAATCCCACGCAATTGTCCACGCTTAGGACCGTGCACCGTCAGCGTCCGCAGTGGGGCATGGGCGCCTCCCTCAACCTGCACGCGCGCGCCCATGCGTTCAAAAATGCTCGGCCACTGCACCCCCGCCTGCGTGGTTTGCTCAGGCCACTGCTCGATCGTGACCGTCCCCCCAGTCACCATGGCGGCCGCTAAGAACGGGCCGGCGTTCGACAGGTCCGGCTCAATCGCCGTGTTTAAGCCCCGATAAGGAGTGCGGGGGACCTCAAGAATATTCTTGCGGCACCAAACTGGAACGCCGCGCCTGCGCATGCAAGCCAGCGTCATGTCTATATGCGCCTTAGATGGGACCGCGCCAACTAACTCAATGGTCAGGGGCGTTCCCGCACCGTCTTGTGCACTGCGCGAAGCCGCGGCCGGGGGGATCCGCGGGGCGACTAGCAGCAGCGCAGAGAGGAATTGAGAGGAAGCGCTCGCGTCAATACGAACGTGGTTTCCGGCTATGGGGCCGCAAATGGTGAATGGGAGGCTCGCCTCAGACTCGTATTCCACGCGCGCGCCCAGCTGAGTTAACGCATCCAACAGGGGACGGAGGGGGCGAGTCTGGGGTTGCGGATCCCCGGTGAAGCGCACGGGCACGTTCCCCAGCGCAGCGACCGCAGGTAAGAACCGCATGACGGTACCGGCTAACCCGCAGTCCACTACGGTCGGGCGGACAGATGAGAGCGGTGTGATCCGCACGCGCGTGCCCGCAGCCTCAACCTCGGCACCGAGGCCGTGCAGCGCTCGCATACACAAATCCGTGTCGCGAGCGCGAAGCACCCCGGTTAGCTCCGACGGGGATTGTGCAAGCGCAGACAAAACCAGCTCGCGGTTCGAAAGCGACTTTGAACCGGGTACTTGCACCGATGCATCCACTGGTGCACGGGCAAATGGTGCGGGCCAGGGATCAGGAAATGCCGACTGGCAGTGCGAGTGCTGCAGGCGGGAACTATTTGTCAAAGACGTCCTTAGCGTTCTGCCACGTCTTATTGCGCTCTTCAACCAAGTCGGTGCGGTGCTCACGCCAGTTGCCGAGCTTCCAAGCGGCCGACGGTTCCCCTTCGCGGTCCGCGGTTGCTAAAAGCACACCGCCAAGTGCTGCCCCGAGGCGCTGCAAGCCACGGTAGTAACCGGCTTTCTCATCGCTGTCTTTAGCTAGGGGCACTGGGTTTTGAATCATCGCGATTGGAATAGCAGCGGCCGCAAGCACCGTGGCGCACAGGCGCGGGGCTTTACCGATCGCTAACCCGGCGGCAGCAGCTGCGGTGACCCCACCGGTGACCTGCGCCAGCATCTTTGCATCAGACGCCAACACCGGGGGCAGACCAGCCTTTTCAAGAATCGGCGTGACCTTCTGGAACTTCTCCACGTGCTTATCTGGGTGGCGGACTGCATCCACCCCATCAACTAGGAACGGCAGAGCAACGAGTGGGCGAGCAACAAGACGCAAGATATTCATAGTCCTTATGTTACCGGGGTAATACTTTACGCGCAGGGCTAAAAGGCAGGGAGTTGAAATAATTTCGGCTTCCTAATAGTTAGAACCTAATAGTGAAGCCACGTATGCTCAAGGTGATGGATAAAGAAAATGAACTGCGCGAAAGGTTCGAGGCGGAGGCACTGCCTCTACTCGACCAACTCTACGGGTCTGCCATGCGCCTAACCCGCAACCCTCAAGATGCGCAAGACCTAGTGCAAGACACGTACGTGCGCGCATTCTCCTCATTCCACACCTTCAAACCGGGGACGAACCTCCGGGCGTGGATGTACCGCATACTGAAAAACACGTTCATAAATAACTACCGCAAGAAACAGCGGCGCCCGCAGCAAACAGACGGGGAGACCGTGGAGGACTGGCAGCTTTACGAAGCCGCTAATCACCATGCCGTCGGACTGCTGTCGGCCGAAGAGGAAGCGTTGGACTTTCTGCCTGACGATCAGGTAAGACAGGCTCTGGAGGAACTGCCGGAAAACTACCGGGAAGCCGTGATCTTAAGTGATATTGACGGGTTTTCGTACAAAGAAATATCGCAGATCATGGATAGTCCAATGGGGACGGTAATGTCGCGGATACACCGCGGACGGGCGTTACTTCGCGAGGCCCTGGCCCAGTACGCGGTAGAGAACAATATTGTGAGTAAGGAGAATGTCGATGCATAAGCCTTGTTGCTGCGCGGACCTGATCGACTGCCTCGATGCTTTTACCGATGAGGTCCTGGATGAGGTTCGGCGCGCAGAGATTGAACAGCACGTCCTGAACTGTCCGCACTGCCGAGCGGTTATCCGCCGTGAGCTTCGGTTGCGACAGCGGGTGCGTGAATGCAACCAGTACTCAGCTCCGGTTCAACTGCGGGCGAAAGTGATTATGCGGCTGCGCACCACACACGTGCAGGCGCGGTAGAGGTTCCGTTGGTGAGTGGCGGCGGTGGATAGGCTCACATTCTTTTGGGATTTAGCTTTTCTTATGCGAAAATGTACGGGTTACGTAACCGCCGCACACCTGTGTGGCACATGATCCGAGGAGATAATTATGAGTAAGCGCGGTCGCAAGCGTCGCGCCCGTCGTAAGGGCGCCGCGAACCACGGCAAGCGTCCCAACAGCTAGTTACTAGCGTGGGAAAAGAGGGGGCTGGTTGTTCCAGCCCCCTCTTCGTGTACCCGCACTTACCGCTAAGTATTCATTTCTACTTCGGAGCCAAACCCGGCCGTAATGCGCTGCGTCACCTGTTTTCTTGAACCGGTCCGCCAGCCCCTGCTGCTGCGTCCACCACCACGCGCGTGCCGGGCTGCAACTGGGCATGCTCCCCAGTTTGTGCCACCGCCACGAAGTCACCCGCACTGGTTTCTACGATGATTAGCCAGCCGCGTCCAGTGGGGATGGACTCCAGTACCTCAGCACCAACCTGGTTAGAGTTAGCAGGCTCTACATGTTCTGTCTTCAGTGCGAGCGCTTGCGGGGCAGCAACTACCGAGCGTCCATTCACGTCCAACCGGTTCGCGCCCGTGAGCGCCACGAGGAAGTCTGACTGCGGGTGAGCCAACAGCTGCTGCGCCGGCCCGGTTTCCACTACAGTACCGGACTCGATGACGATCAAATCATCTGCCAGTGACGCCACGTCATCCAGGTCGTGGGTAACCAAAATGGCTGTCACATTGGAAGCGGCGATCCGGTTGGCGAGCACCAACCGCAGGTTCCATGCGGTAGAGAAGTCCACGGCTGCAAGCGGTTCGTCAAGTAAGACCACATCTGGATCCAACGCGAGCGCCCGGGCGATGGCAACGCGCTGCGCCTGCCCACCCGACAGCTGGTCGGGATGCCGCTGCGCCAGATGCGCACACCCCACGGCCCGCAGCTCTTCGAGGGCGCGTTTATGCGCAGTCTTCGCCGGCACGCCGTGGGTGGTAAGCCCGTAGGTA
Source organism: Gleimia hominis (assembly GCF_002871945.2). NCBI lineage: Bacteria > Bacillati > Actinomycetota > Actinomycetes > Actinomycetales > Actinomycetaceae > Gleimia > Gleimia hominis. The sequence continues at coordinate 360,740 of NZ_CP126963.1, forward strand.
ACGTTTTCAAGCACACTCATGTGCGGGAACAGTAACGCCCGCTGCTCCAGCCACGCGAGCTGCGGATCTCCGTCGCCAAGCAGCCAACTGACACGCCCCTCATCGGGAGTAAGCGCGCCCGAAAGCATCTGTAACAACGTGGATTTACCAGCCCCGTTTGGGCCCACAACTGCCGTGAGCCGGCCGCGTACGAGGTTCGCCGTCAAGTCAACGCTGCGAACGTTCACGCGCGCATGGTCAAGAACCGCTGCCGCGCCTTCCGCTTCTTGAGGTCGATTCCGCCGCGTGCGCGCCAACCCAGCCATCGCACGGATTTCGGATGTAGTGTCCGTCTTTTCCCGAGGGGTCCGCGCGCTCGAAAGCGCGCGGCGAGCGGTGAGTAGTGAGGTGAGGGCGATGACGACCACCGCGATGATCAAGAGGATCAGCGACAGAGTCAGTGCTGACTGCGTGTCTAACTCCCGCTGCACGTAGATCTCGAGCGGAAGTGTGCGGGTCACGCCCTGCAGGGAACCGGCGAACGTGAGGGTGGCACCGAACTCCCCGAGGGCACGCGCGAACGTCAACGCGATCCCGGACGCCAGTGCGGGCAGGGTTAGGGGTAGCGTGATCGTGCGGTAGACACGCCACGGGCGGGCCCCCAAGTTGGTGGCTGCGCGTTCCAGTGAGGTACCGCGCGTGCGCAGCGCGCCCTCATAAGACACAATCAGGAACGGCATCGCCACGAATATTTGCGCCATCACTACGGCGATGGAAGTAAAACCGATGGTGATGCCCCACGCGTCTAGCGTGGCCCCCAGCAGTCCGCGGCGCCCAAAGGTGACTAGCAGAGCCAGACCCGCCACCACGGGGGGAAGCACCATCGGCAGCGTCACTAGCGCGTTCATCACCCTAGAGACAATCGCCCCTGCCTTCCCACGCTTACCTATGAACGCCATGAAATGCGCGGTGGGAACCCCCAGTATGGTTGCGATTATCGTAGACGTGATGCAGGTGCGCAGGGATAGGAACAGTGCGTCTTGCGCCTGCTGCGTGGTCAATACCTTACCGATCGAATCCCACGAGATCTGCCCAAACATCCCCGCGAACGGGCTGATTACAAAAATCAGCGCCAGCAGGGTGGGGACCAGGAAAAAGCGGGGGACTACCGCCCGTGGTTTACGAACGGTAGTCCCAGTTGCTTGCTTCGATACCATCGATATCAAAAGCTATTTATTTGTCTACGGTAGTGAAACCGTACTTAGCCATGATCTTCTGGCCATCTTCAGAAAGTACCGCGTCGATGAACTTCTGCGCAAGATCCTTGTTCTTCGAATCCTTCACAACTGCAATCGGGTAGATGTTCTTGTTGTCAATCTTGCTGTCCACGTCCTCACCAAACGGGATGGTTTCTACCTTGGCACCAGCGGCCATCGCGTCGGTTTGGTACACCAGACCCGCGTCGCCCTCACCCTGTTCAATCTTGCCGCGAACGTCCGTTACCTTCTGTTCCTCGGAAGCGGGTTTAATGGTTACACCCACCTGCTCAGTAATATTCTTCGTGAGGTTCCCGCAGGGGACCTCAGGCGCACAAATAACTACTTTCGCGTTATCGAGCGAATCATTCAGCCCTGTAACTTTCGCCGGGTTACCCTTGGGGACAATCAGGACGAGCTTGTTATCGGTGAAATCTTTCGGTTCTTCCACCAGGTCCGCGTCCGTTGCCTTCTTCATGTTGCGTTGATCAGCGGAAGCGAACACGTCCGCCGGCGCCCCCTGTTTCAGCTGATCAACCAGTGTGGAGGAACCTTCGAACGAGAACTTAGCGGTGGAACCAGGGTTGTCGCGTTCGAAAACCTCTTTGTTGATTTCTTCGAAGGTTTTATTCAATGAGGCGGCAGCAAACACGGTGAGTTCCGCGGAAGCCTCCGCTTTTGGTGACTCACTGGACGTGGATGGTGCGTCCGAAGAGCCGGAGGACGAGCAGCCAACCAGCAGGAGTGCGGACGCGAGGACGCCTCCGACAATAGTTTTCAAACGAGACATAGTTAATATCCTTTTAACGTGAGATTGATACGTTCGTGGCTTTCATGTTTGCCACAGCAATGGTGCCCACTTCCAAGCCGAGCTCGGTAGCGGCCTCAGTGGAGATGAGGGAAACGATCCGGAACGGACCGCACATCATCTCAACCTGTGTCATCACCTTGTCGGACGTGATTTTCGTAATCAGGCCCCGCAGGTTGTTGCGCAGCGAGGAATGCTCGCGGTATTCCTGCATGTCCTGCGCCCGGTCCTGCATGTATCCAACTACGGAAGGTCCTTCAATGTGGATGCGTGACCCAACCCGTTCACCGGTAATTGTTTTGTCGTCGACCAGACGCCGGACCGTGTCGTCTGACACGCCCAAAATGTTTGCGGTATCGCGTACGGACAAGTATTCCATGTTTTCACCCTATCTAGTTTTGCACCTAAACTAAACTACAATGGACGCAAATGCGTCTTAATGCTCGTGCTTAGTGACGTATTTGACGAATCACCCACTTGTGTTTTTTTTGCTATCTAGCGGGTAGAAACGCCAAATTTCACAGCCGAATGTAGACTACCGAGCTTCCCTCATCTACGAAAGAGGTTGCCGCAGGAATCACAGCTAAACCAGTGGCGCGCGGCAACGTAGCAACCAGGTGAGATTTACCTGCGAGCACGTGCGTGGGCGTCACCTCTAGACCCCGATCGGTCTTCCGGGCTATCACGGGCGCGTATTGACGCCGGTTTTTTGCCGACTTCCAGCCCGTGGCTGCAATCGCGTGGGTGGTAGCTAGTTTTGCACTCCGCCCAGCCAATGCGGCGAGTACGGGGCGGACGAACAGGGTGAAGGAAACGAATACGCTCACGGGGTTGCCCGGCAGGTTGATTGCTTTCACGCGTCTACCCCCGGTTTCCCAATGGCCGTGTCCTTGAGGTTTACCCGGTTGCATACACACTTTTGTGAACTCAAAATCGTGTTCCATCCCGAGGGCTTTGACTACGTCGAACGCGCCGGCAGAGACCCCACCGGAGGTGATTATGAGATCTGCTTGCTCGGCCGCCTGGTCGTAAACCTGGGCGAGTGCCTCTGGGCTGTCTCCACTACGGCCGCGGAACACAACCTCCGCCCCCCAGGTTTGTGCGAGGGCAGCTAGCAGCAGGGAGTTCGAATCGGGAATCTGCCCGCCGCTGAGTTCACGGCCTGGGGCAACCAGTTCCTCTCCGGTAGAGATTACGGCTACGCGGGGCCGGGCATGCACGGGCAGTTCGCTGTATCCTACGGATGCGGCAGCGGAAATCAGTGCGGGCGTTACTTCCTCACCCGCGTGGATCACCACTTCGCCCTCGTTTACGTCTTCACCTTTAGCGCGCACATGCGCACCTTCGTTACCCACCTGGTAGAACGTGACGGTACCTGGCAGGTCGGCTGGCCCCGGGGCGATATTCGTGTCTTCAACTTTCACGACCGTGTCGGCGCCCACGGGGAGGGGGGCGCCCGTCATGATGCGCGCCGCATTTCCGGGTTTGAGGGCGTGTTCACCGCCCACCCCAGCAGCCAGGTCCTCCTGAACTGGTAGTTGCGTGGGGTGGTCCGGGTTGGTGCCCCGCACATCTTTGAAGCGAACTGCGAAACCGTCCATCGCTGAGTTCGTGAACGGCGGCACCGCCAACTGTGCCTCGAGGTCCCTAGCCACCACCGTTCCCAGCGCGTCCAGGAGCGGAGTTTGAACGGTTGGGAGTGGGCGTACTCCCTCTAGGATTTTCGCTAGGTAGTCTTCAACGGGAATCATCGAGCCTCCAAAAAATCTGACACGCTAGTATTCTATGTGGAAAAGATGGGGGAAAGCAGATGGCGTTAGTGCAGGTAATTACTGTTTCTGATCGCGCTCACCGGGGCGAGTACGCGGACCGGTCGGGGCCGTTGGCACGCGAGCTGATGCAAGCGGCCGGTTATGACTGCGCGGATGTTGCGGTTGTGCCCGATGGGGTTGAGTCGGTGCAGGAGGCCGTTATTCACGCGCTTGAGGCGGGGGCCCGGATTGTGATCACCACCGGTGGCACTGGGGTTGGGGCGCGTGATTGGACGGTTGAGGCACTGGAGCCTCTCATTGAGTTACCGATGCCGGCGGTGAGTATGCAGATCGCTCTGAACGGGGCTTCGAAAACACCTTTTTCCCTGCTAACCCGGGGGATAGCAGGGGTTACTAAACGCGGCGTCGGGCAAGCGTTTATTGTGAGCTTGCCGGGTTCAACCGGGGGTGTGCGCGATGGTGTGCGCGTGATCGCCCCGATTGCCCGGCACGTGCTAGACCAGTTGGACGGTCTGGACCACGCGTGACCACTGCCCGAGAGGGAGCTTGGGGGGCGCGTTCTTGTGCGGATTTTAGCGTGCTTTTGCCCAGGTTGCGGAGGCTAGCGTGCGTATTTACCCAGGCTCGCTTGGAACGCAACGTCACCTGTGAAGGTGCTGTGTTCCTTTGAGTGCATTTAGGCGTTGGGCCAGGATTCACCTTCGCGTACCCACTGGCCCGAGCGGCCGCCGGATTTGGCTACGATCCGGCAGTTTTCTATGCGCGCGGACCGATCTACCCCTTTGACCATGTCGACTATCGCGAGGGCAGCGACACTGACGGCGGTGAGTGCTTCCATTTCCACCCCGGTGCGGTCGGCGGTGCGGACGGTGGCTTCGATCGCCACGTGGTCGGATTCAATGGTGAGGTCCACGCTGGCGCCGTGCACGCCGATGGTGTGGGCAAGAGGGAGTAGCTCTGGAACGCGTTTCGCCGCGGCGATGCCCGCCACTCGAGCTACTGCCAACACATCTCCTTTGGGGACGGCGCCGTCGCGCAGCGCGGTCATCACCGTGGGGGAGCAGGTGACTTGACCTCGGGCTGTGGCTTCACGGACGGTGGGTTGCTTGGCGGTGACATCCACCATGTGAGCGTCACCGGCGGATGTTAAATGCGTGAACTTCATTTTCTCCTCACAAATCCTGGGGGTAGTACCATTTCGAACGGATTACTTTCTTTCATTTGACAGGTAGGGCACAGCACTTGCGCGGACCCCTGTTTCGACAATTGCTCGCCTAGTTCCGTGGTTGCCGGGTCAACAGTTTCTGTGGTTGCGAGCTTGGTTGTTTCCGGATTTGCTGACTCAGCTGGTTCTTCTGTTGCTAACGCGGAATCTTCGGCGGGAACGGCAGTGGCAAATGGCACGTGGCATTTAGTACATTCGTGGACCACCATGGATTCGAGTGTTTGCACCGGCTCGCTTAGTTGCTGTGCCCACTGAGCGGGCTCGTGCACTTGTAGTACGCCGATTGGGCAGAACGGGTTTTCGCTGTGCCCATTGCATTCATCTAAGTTGTGTTCGAGGCGCCAGTGGTTCCCCGCAGTGTGCATTTGCAGACACGAGTAGGTTTTGGTGCAGGTTTGACACGCATTGCAACCCGAACAGTTCAAAAGCGTCGCTTGGGGCGCGCACAGGGTGTTGAGAACTTGTGGGTCTGTTTCGAAGTCGTAGCGCTGTGCGAGGTAGCGGACTGCTTGAATGAGCCGCGTGGCGTCGTTGGCCACGGCGTCTACGGGTAGGTCATCGCTAGGCAGGCCTAGAACTGCGCGCCGTGATACGGGTGGATTCGCTATATCAACGGGTTTGCTTGCCCTCAGGCGCACTGGTTTGCCTGTCCATTCGGTAACCAAGTTTGGGTGGAGTGCCTTCCATTGTTGCAGCCGCTTGGATGCGTGCGGACAGGTGGTGTCGACCTGCACGCTGGCTGCCCCCACGGTGAGTAGTTCGAATGCGAATCCCGGGGGAGTTTGTTCAACGCAGGGGGCTTGCAGTGCGGCCACCCGCCGGGGTAAGCGCGGGTTCACGTGCGCACAGGTGAGGACCACCCGGGGCTGCGTGTCTTGGATCCACCGGTACAGCCGCTCGTGGCTCACTGCTTGGGCTCCTGCGTGGATACTTGTGTGAGCCAATGCTGGTACTGCTCAATAAACCCTTCCGTCAGATCTGCAAGCGCGCGGTAAATCTGGGTTTGAGCATGCTCGCGTGAAGCTGCAATAACCTTGGGGGCGAATGCCATTAGATGCTGGTCAAAAAACGCTTGCGCATCGCGAACGAGCGACGGCTGTGCTTTGCCGTCCGCGGCGTACTTGCCTGCCAGGGCCGCTAGGAACGCGATTTCTAACCCAATGTGGTCGTCCGGGTCCGTGCCTAGATGCGGGGCTTGGAACCCGTATTTCTCGTAGGCGGCACGCACCTGCAGCGTTGCGGTGTCGAACACGATCGCTTCTTCCGACACGTAGGGCGACTCATACGGCTGTGCTAATGCGGGGCCAACCCCGATATATAGGTACAGATGGTCTTGTTGTAGTTGCTTGAGGGAATCTGCGCCTGTGCGCAAAAGGACGATACCGGCTTGCGAAGTGGGGTCTTCGAGGGGCCACACGTCGAGCATCTGCGGATCCATGAGGCTAGACACCAGTACCCCGGATGGTGGCGCCAGGTAGAGGTGCGCGATTACTTCACCGGCGGTGCTGAGGCGTTCAGCGAGTTCCACCGGTGTCACAGACAAGTTCTGCAGGTGTGTTCCCATAGGTTCCTAACTAGCTGGTTGCGGCCCGAGAATGCAGGATTCGCTATTGGCCGATACCCGCGTAGAAGTAGTAGAGGCGGTCAATGAATAGGGCGGTCCACACGAGCGCTAGAGTAGCTCCGACGTAGAGGAGGGAACGCAGGGTGCGGGCAGTGGGTTTGAGTACGGACGAACCGAGTTTAGGCACCGACGTGATCGCGGCCGTGTCAAAACCAATCCCAGCGAGCAGTAGGACCGCGGTAATGATCAGCATGGGGATCGGCATGGACCGCGGGTACGTGCCGAGTAGTGCGTTGAATATGAGCATTACCAGTTCAACAACGATGAGTCCGATGCTGATGAAACCGATGACGCGGATGGAGGAGGACAGCAACCGATTTACCTCAGCGTCAAGAAGAGCGGAAGTGCCATCTGGATCTTTTTCAACCAGGCGGCGGTAAGTTTGGTTTTCCCGCAGCCACGGGTACAGGGCGAACGCGAAAGAAACCGCGAGCATCCCCGAAATTATGGCGGTGAGGAAGAACTGTACGGGCGTGGTGAAGCCCGGCCACATCGGGTTGTTTTGCGCCACGTAGGTGTGTGCCATGACAGCTACGAACACGATTCCGACTGCGGCCACGACGAATGCGAACAACCACCGCACGCGGGCGGCGCTTATGCGTTTCCACTGGGCGATTGCAAATAGGAAACCGAGGATCCCAAAGATTGTGCCCAGAATCGTTTCAGGGGTGAAGATCGCTTGGTTGAAACGCGGGAGGGGGCGCAGCACGTGGGGGAGAGCGGCGAGCATCGCCACGAAAATTGTGGGGCCGATTGCGTACAACGCGGGGTCTGCGAGGCGGTTTTTCACCCGGTTCGGGTATCGCAAGTGTCCGATGACGTTAAAAACCCCCAGCACAATGAATGCGCCCACTGACATTTGCGCCAGTACTGTAAATAAGGCAGCTGACCAGACAGCCAAATCCATTTTCTTTCCTTTCCCTGTGGCGCGAACCCGCTCGAAATAATCCGGCGTGGTGCGAACCCGCTTGCGGTAAGTCGGCGTGGTGCGAACCCAAGCCTGCGCGTGCCCTCTCTCCGTGGGCAGTATGCGCCTGAATACCCCATACGCTTCTATCCTATCCGCTCAGCCAAGTGGATTCCGCAAGATCCCGCACACCCAGACCAGTGGGGTGAGATGGGCAAATACTCCCAGCGCAGTTCAGTTCCAGAACGTATTTAGGATCCGCAGACGCTGCCAGCGTATTTCGGGGCCGCAAAAGCGTTTACCGCACCTTCTTTACCTGCACGAGGGTGGTGTGTTGACCGTTGCCCTTTGAAATCGGCGTGGGATGTTGACTGGTGAGTACGTTCACCGCCCCACCGTGATCCACACCGTGCTTATCGAACTTTGTCCACGCCCCCTGCGGCAGCGAAATCACGCCCGGGGCGATACGCGCCGTCACCTTCGCTGGGATCTGAACTTTGCCACGCGGATTGTAGATCAGTACCTCGTTCCCATCTTCAATCCCGCGGTCTTGCGCGTCGAGCGTATTAATCCACACCGACTGCGGGTGAGCCTCATTGAGCCACGACAAGTTACCGTACGTGGAGTGCGTGCGCTGCTTATAGTGGTGCCCAATGCACTGCAGGGGGTACTTTCGATTAGTCTTGGCCTCTTCCGCACCTTCCCACGTCGCTTGGTACGCGGGAATGGGAAGAATCTGGTCGCCGCGCAGCGGATTCGGGAACTCCCACGTTTTCGCCATATCCGCCAGCTGCTGGGAGTAAATCTCAATTTTTCCAGATGGCGTATCGAGCGGGTTAGCCTCCGGGTCCTCACGGAATTCTTTCAACGCAACCGTGGTACCCTCCGGATTCGAATACCGGTACACCCCCTGCTTCACCATCTGGTCAAAGTCCGGAAACTGCGGGTGTTCAGCTACGGTTTTTGCATGCATTTTGCGCACCGTCGCCTCCAGATCCCGGCCTTCACTGAACTCCTGTTCCAACCCCATGCGTTTAGCGATTTCGCGAACAATCTCGAAAGCAGGGCGAGACTCGTAAAGCGGCTCAATTACCTTCTGCGTCAAAATCAGGTACGCCATGTCTCCCGTGTATTCACTGGGGATCAAATCCCACCGTTCTGACTGCGTCGTGTCGGGCAGCACCACGTCCGCCAGTTCCGTAGTGCGCGTCATCTGGTTATCGACCGCCAGGATGAACTCGCATTTCGACTCGTCCTGCAAGATTTTGCGGGTGCGATTAATGTCCGCGTGCTGCGAACCAGGCATGTTCGACCCGTAGTTCAGCAGGAATTTAATTCCCGTCTTGAGGCGGTCCGCACCCCGCACTCCATCTTTAGTTGCGGTCATCTCAGGGCCGTGATCGATTGCGTCGGTCCAACCGAAACAGGAAATGGAGGTTTTGACCGGGTTCTCCCCGTCGTCAAACCATTCGGTTATGGGCCAGTAGTACCCCTCGCGACCACCGGTGCCGCCACCGGGGATACCCACGTTACCGGTTACGCACGCCAGCAGGTAGATCGCCAATGCTTGATGCTCCCCGTTGGCATGCCGCTGCGGACCCCACCCCTGCGAAATGTTGCAGGCTTTCGCGTTCGCGATTTGCCTCGCGAATGCGCGAATCTGATCTGCCGGAACGCCTGTTATCCGTGCGGCCCACTCGGGTGTCTTCTCCACACCATCCGGGCCTTTCCCCTCGATGTAGGACCGGTAAGACGCGTGCTTAGGCGCGCCCTCGGGCATGTGATCCTCATCAAAACCGATGCAGTACTTGTCCAAGAACGCCTGGTCCTGCAGATTCTCTTGCAGCATCACGTGAATCATCCCGGCGATCAACGCCGAATCCGTACCCGGGCGCGGCGCCACCCACTCGTCGGCCAAAACCGCGGCCGAGTCCGAATACCGCGGGTCCACCACAATAATCTTGCACTTACCCTTAATCTTTGCCCACAGGGACGTGTACACGAGCCCGCCTCCGGACATCCGGGTTTCCTGAGGGTTATTTCCCCACAGCACCAACAAATCGGAGTGCAGAGCTGCGTCCTCAAACGAGTTCGACACCTGCTCGTCTTCACTGCCGTAAAAGTACCGAGTGATCGTCGCTATCTGCGCGTAAGAATAGTTGCCGTAGTACGTTAAGTGGCCACCCAGCAGGTTGAACAGGCGGTTCCACCCACCGGAGTTAGCTACGTGCGCGTTCCACACGCCTGAACCGTAGTTACGGTAAACCGCCTCAGGTCCATACTTGTCATACGTATACCGCAGCTTTTCTACCACCAGGTCAAGAGCCTCATCCCACGAGGCTTTCCGCCATTTCCCCGCACCGCGTTTTGTCCCCTCAACGCGAATCAAAGGGGTCTTAATGCGATCCGGACTGTAAATGCGTTGGCGCATCGAACGACCCCGCACGCACGCGCGGATCTGACGAGTAAACAAACCGTCATCACCCGTGTTGTCAGGCAGCACCTGCACGATAGTCCCGTCCTTCACCTGCATCCGCAATGGGCAGCGGGAACCACAGTTCACCAGGCAGGCCGACCACGCCGTCCGGTCCGCAGTCGGAGCAGGCAGGCCTTCTTTTGACCCCTCGGAACGCGTCGGCGTGTGTGCCGTACACGCCGGCAGGACGGTGCCCGCCGCCGTAGCAACCGCGGACCACTTTAGAAACGAACGCCGACTAGTGTTTGCCTCAACCATAGTTATCGCATCCTCAATATTTAAAAATCAAAAACTATCCCGCTACCAAAACCCACGCGTCAAATACCGATGCGGTCATTCGCGCCGTAGAACATGAACCGGCCAATGAACTCCGCGACCAACACCAGCGTGAAACTCGTAGCCACCAATGTGAGTACGCGCCGGTTCGACCTAGACCGAACCCCCGCGTCCGCAGGCGAATCTGGCAGGCGCGTGAGATACAAACCCATCAAGCCTGCCCCCACCACAATCAACACGATCCGAGTTACGAACCAGCCCATCTGAAACGCGTGCTCAGGCGGGTTAACTCCAGTGCCGCGCATAAAGTTGAACAAGATGACCACCAGCTCCACTGGCAACAACGTGACCGCCGCAACTCCCACCCAACGCAAGCACCGGGTGATCAAACGATCCACGCGTGTCTCCAACGCAGAATCGAAGTCTACTGGCTGGCGGCTCATCCACCGGCTGAGCGTGCGGCTGCGGCGAATCCACGGATAGGCAGCCAACGCCACCGCCACCGCCAACGGGCCCGTTATGAACGCGGTCAAAAAGAACTGCGCCACCGTCGTCCAATGGTTCCACGCCGGAACTGTCGGCAACAGATACACGTTCGCGGTTACAAAAATGAACGCCAAACCCCACAGAGCAGTAAAGGACGCCAAAACATTACGCAGCAGCGGGCTAAACCAGCCCATCCACTGCACAAACGCGAACGCAAACCCGAGGCCAGCAAAACCCACCCCGAACACGATCTCTAACGACAACCACGACGAACCCACGTGGCGGATCACGTTGAGCGAATTGAACGGATTCCCCATATGAAACATCGAACCCACCAGGGCCAACACCATGATCGGGCCAATCGCGTACAACGCCGGATACGACACCCGGTCAATAACTCTCGCAGAAGAATACCTCCGGCCCATCACGTTAATGAACCCCAAAGCGATAAACGCCCCAACCGACAGTTGAGTCAGGACCGTGAATAGCGTTACCGGCCACTCCGAAACATTCACCGTTAAATCTCCTTCCGGTTCGCAATATCCCCCGTGCGTTCATTCCACGGCTGCGCATCCCGATGCGGAGTGATAACCAAATGCGGGTTTGTAATTGACGGATCCGGCAGAGGCGCAATCCCATCCTCATGGCCATACTTTGCCCGCAGCTCGTCAATCGGCCCCCAATCCAACGCGCGGGCCGGGCACGCAGCCACACACGCCGGGTCCTCACCCTGTGCACGATAATCCGCGCACAAATCACACTTCGTCATGTGCCCCAACTCCGCATTAAACTGGGGGGCTGAATACGGGCACGCCCACTCGCAATAACGGCACCCTACGCATTTACCCGGATCCACCGTCACAGTCCCGTCCGCGTTCTTATGCATCGCAGTGGTGGGGCACACCTCCACACAAATGGGGTTCTCGCAGTGGTTACAAGAAATGGACGTGTAGTAAGAAAACACGTTCGGGGTGTAGGTATCGCCATTGCGCTGCCAAGTACCTCCGGAATATTCAACAACGCGGCGCCAGTTAACTCCCAAAGGTGTGTCATGCTTGTCTTTGCAAGCAATTTGGCAAGCCTTACAACCATTGCAAAGCGTCTGGTTGAAATAAAAACCCAAGTTCTTATCCGCCATTAAAACCCCTCCCATCTGTCTATGTGCCGCTAGATTAGCAAGCCTAAAAACTAAGAAAACAAATGCTTGTTTCTACGCTCAAATCAGCACAAAGATATTAAGTAAATACCAGACGGATTGCTTGCATAAAGACTTTAGTCCTACGTGTAAACCCGCGATATAGTGCGGAAAGGTGCGATCAAACAAAAATCGTGCGCAAACGCAACTGCGTTAAAGCACCCTTTAAAGAAACGCATATAAGTGCCATGTGTTGCGGGCAGGTAAAGCGTGTTTTGAAAATAAAGATTATGCGAGACAATGAAGATGGTTTCGAGAAATCTAAAACATGAACTAACCGAGGAGAGTTCGTTGACTACTGAAGAACACACCAGTAAAAAACACAAACGCAAAGACGACCCAGCGGTCATGGCGCAGATGCGCAAATGGCTCACGATGGCGAGCAAAGAACTAAACCTCGACCCGCAGATTATTTCTGAAGTAGAAAAGGACTTGTTGCGGCTCACAGGGTTCACGGCGCACAATATTTCGCGTCCCGGAACGCCGCTGACCGCGTTCCTCGTGGGGCTGGCCGCAAACCCCCAGTCCGCTCCCGAGGCAGTTGAACAAATTCGCGACATCGTTTCGCGCCTCCAAGACCTCGGGAAAGAAGCCGACCTGGGTGAGGACGTGCGGTGACCGCACGGATTGTTCGCGCCGAAATCTGGGATCAACCGATTGATCCGCAGACTATTACGGCAGAAGTGACGGAAGATAAAGCGGGCGCAATAGTCACGTTCACGGGCGCGGTGCGCAACCACGACGAAGGGCGGGCGGTTACGGACATTGAATACTCCGCCCACCCCACAGCCGCGCAAGTGATCGGCGAAATACTAGGTGACATTGCAGGACGCGAAGGGGTGCACGCGATTTCTTGCGTCCACCGCACCGGACACCTCACGGTCGGGGACGTGGCAATGGTGGCGGTCGTTGCTGCATCACACCGCTCACAGGCGTTCTCCACCGTGGCCCTACTAGTTGACGAGGTTAAACGGCGCCTACCCGTTTGGAAAAAACAGCAGTTCCCCGACGGCACCCACGAGTGGACCGGCTCCGCCTAACCAAGGAGAGGGAGGAACGGCTCCGCCTAACCAGGTAGAGGGGGATCGACTCCGCCTAGCCCGATAGAGGAGGCCGGCTTCACCCCACTAGATCGAGGGGGCCGGGCTCCGCTTAACCCGATAGAGTCTCGCGCACAACTGGATGCGCTCGCGGTAGGGAGCTCGATGTATGGGGCTTGCGGGCCCCCTTTTCATGCCGGGGGAACTTCATGCCGTGGAAACGTGTGGTAACAGCGAGGGTCTGCTTAGCCGCCAGCAAATGGTGGGAGCACGTCCAATGGGTAGGTCGGATCCACCGTGCTTTGCCTATCCACGCGCTTACCGTCACTGAGGAACGAGCACAGCTTTAATACGCGCTGAAGTTCCGCGTTGTCTTTTGCAACCCGCTGCAGCACAGTCGCCAACTGCTCGCCCTCCCGCACGGGCACCGTCTGCTCCGACGCGCCCGCAGCCTCGGACGCTGCCGCGAAATACCGGATATGTAAATCCGTCATCTACACTGCCTTTCACTACCGTAACCGGGGCATACCCCCGTGTACCTAACGATCAGGAACACCAAGTTACTTCCAAATCCAACAAATAACTAACGACAAAACCGGTGAGCTTGACGCGAGGCAAAACTATCCACCAATTTTGGACATGGTGCGTTCGGGTGGGCGGAAGTCCGGCCGGCCCATCCCGTGCCCGGCCTGCTTATGCCACGTGGCGCCCATCCACATATCTGCGATCTGCTCGTCAGAGGCCCCCGAACGCAACGGTGTGCGCAAATCTGTTTCCCCGCGCGCGAACAAGCACGTGCGCATCTGCCCGTCGGCAGTTAGTCGCGTGCGATCACAATCCGCGCAGAATGGGTCCGTAACCGACGCAATAATTCCCACGTCCCCAGCTGGATGATGCTCGCTCGCCGCCACATCCCACAAGCCCGCCGGTGCACTGCCACGCGGTGCGGGGGAGGGGGACAAGTCGAAGCGATCCGACAGTAAGTTCAACAGGTCCGCTTCTGTTAGCAGCTGATCACGATGCCATCCGTGCGAGGGGCCTAACGGCATTTGTTCAATGAACCGCAAGTGGTACCCGTGGTCTAAGCAAAACCCCAGCAGGTCTGCGACTTCGCTTTCGTTTATGCCCCGCATCGCCACCGTGTTGATCTTAATCGGGCTCATCCCCACCCGCTGGGCCGCTTCGATTCCTTTTAACGCATCGTAAAACCGGTCGCGCCGCGCAATCTGCGCGTACCGTTTCGGGTCAAGTGAATCTAAAGAAATATTCGCTCGCGTAATCCCCGCGTCGAACAAACCCTGCGCCCGCTTATCTAAGCCTAAACCGTTCGAAGTAATCGCCATCCGCGGCGCGGCGCCAGAGTGCGTGGTGAACTGCGAGCAGGCGCGGGCAATGTCCTCCAAAGAACGGCGCAGCAAAGGCTCGCCACCGGTGAAGCGGATCTGCTCAATGCCCAGCGTCTCCACTCCAATGCGGATCAGACGCACAACTTCCTCGTCCGTGAGGGTCTCTTCGCGCGGCATCCACTCCATCCCCTCAAGCGGCATGCAGTAGGTACAGCGCAAATTGCACCGGTCTGTCAAAGACACGCGTAAATCGCGCGCGACCCGGCCGAACTGGTCGCGTAACTCACGGGTACGAACAAGTGGGGAGGTCACTGCGCTACTGAAAATCCTTTCACTGTAACTGGGGTTGGCCACCGTAGGCGCGGCTTAGTTATGAACCATCAACGCGGTTCGGTTGTGAACCGTTCACGCGAAGTGTGCTCACCGCCGGCCAATCATCCACACCGCATTTATTACGGAAAAGCTATAACAAAATTGGTGTACGTCGAGTCTAAGACCTTTGGGTAAGTCCTAGCCACTCAAACCAGCCGCGGTGTAATACAATCCACGCGATCAAACCGTACCCAGCCTGCGACGGCAAACCAGTTACGCTCATCGCCAAATCGTCGTGCCACTGGTCGTGTGCCTCGAGGGGCCCGTACGTGTCAACAAAAGGAATTCCGCGGCGTTCACAAACCTCTTGACATGCCTTCGCCACGTCTTTTAGCGCCGCTCGGTCAGAGGTGCGCAGCGGGGGAGGACCCACAATCAAAGTGGCGATCCCCCGAGAAGCTGCCACATCCACAATATTTGCTAAGTTCAGGCGCGTGCGGGCAACCGACAGGCCCGCTTCCACATCGTGAGTTCCCACCCCGATGACGAGCCGGTTATCCGCTCCCTTTCTCAGCCGTGGGTACACTTCGGCTTCCCACCGTTCCACCAGTTCCGTAGTTGATTCTTGAGGGCGTGCTAGCGGCATCACGTATGAATGGTCCGGCATTTGTGTGCGCGCCACCGCGCGCCCCAACCACCCTAAACTGCGAGGGTCACCCGACCCGGCAACCAGTTCATCGCCTATAACACAGATGCGTAACTCGCTCACGCATACCTCCCTCTCCCCGGTGTCTACTCAAGGATACGCGGTGGTGACCAGTGAATCGATCACCACCGCGTGTAAACCCGTCTTAAACCCCTCTCATTCGCACCGAATGCACCCGAGCCCGCCCATTGGGTGAGCCGTACTTAAGGGGTTACGCGTTCAAACCGAACGTCCTTAGGCTTTGGAACCGAACGCCTGCTCAATCAGAACAGCGTGCTGCTGTTTGTGCAGCCCCATCGTGCCAGCCGCGGGGGATGCCGCAGCCGGGCGGGCCACTACTTCAACTCCACCATCCCACTGGTTGAACAGGTTCAGTGCCAAGAACGGGTACGCCCCCTGGTTCTGCGGTTCGTCTTGTACCCACACGCGCTGCGCGTTGGAGTATTGCCCGAGCACGGCCTCCAACTCGTCCCACGGCAGCGGGTAGTACTTCTCTAAACGCACAATCGCCACGGAGTTATCCTGGCGTTTATCGCGTTCTTTCAACAGGTCGTAGTAGACCCGCCCCGAGCACAGCAGCACCCGTTTAACAGCGGACGGGTTCTCGCGTACCTGCGGATTAACTTCGTCGATCACTGGTTGGAAACTCCCGTGGGTGAAGTCTTCCACGCTCGACGCGGCAGCGGATAGGCGCAGCAGCTGTTTTGGCGTGAAGGCAATCAACGGGGTACGCGGACGCCGGTAAGCCTGGGTGCGCAACAGGTGGAAGTAGTTCGCCGGTGTTGACGGCTGCGCCACCCACATGTTGTTTTCCCCGGCCATCGTCAAGTAGCGTTCGATCCGCGCACTCGAGTGGTCCGGCCCCTGCCCTTCATAACCGTGAGGCAGTAGCAGCACAACGGAGGAACGTTGCCCCCACTTCTGCTCCGCTGACACTACGAACTCGTCCACCACTGTTTGCGCCCCGTTAGCGAAGTCACCGAACTGGGCTTCCCACAGCACGAGCGCGTCGGGCCGCTCCACGGAATACCCGTATTCAAACGCCATCGGTGCGAACTCCGACAGGGAGGAATCGTAGATCTGCAATGCGGCCTGATCTTCCGTGAGGTTATTCAGTGGGGTCCACTCGCGCCCATCCTCATGGTCGTGCAGCACTGCGTGCCGCTGAACGAATGTGGCGCGCCTACTGTCCTCACCGGACATGCGTACGGGCGTGCCCTCAACGAGCAGGGAACCGAACGCCAAAAGCTCGCCGAAGCCCCAGTCGATCTTCCCATCGCGACTCATCTTCTGACGCTTTTCTAGCAACTTACGCAGTTTCGGGTGCGGGTGGAACCCTTCTGGTACCGCCACGTGCGCATCTCCGATGCGGCGCACAATCTCTTGCGGAATCGCGGACTCCCACCCAATCATCTGGCCTTCGCCTTCGCGCTGGGACTGGGGGATTTCCAAACCGTGGCGCGTGTCCTCACTGGACATCACCGGCATCCCATCGTTTTCACGCGTTTCCTTCAAAATCTCATCCAGAGAATCGTGGAAGTGCTTCAGCGCTTTCGCCGCTTCCTCTTCGGTAATATCACCGCGCCCCACGAGGTTCGACAAGTAGTGTTCGCGCGTGGTGGGGGTGCGGTCGATCAGCGAGTACATAACCGGCTGCGTCATCGACGGGTCATCGCCCTCATTGTGGCCGCGCCGACGGTAACAAACCAGGTCGATAATCACGTCCTTGTTGAACGTCTGCCGGTATTCGAAGGCGAGTTTCGCAACTCTCACCACCATCACTGGATCGTCCGCATTCACGTGGAACACGGGGATCTGCAGGCCTTTCGCCATGTCCGTGCAGTACTGGGTTGAACGGCCTGCGGCGGGGCCGGTGGTGAACCCAATCTGGTTGTTCACCACAATGTGCAGCGTCCCCCCGGTTGCGTAGGCCGGGAGTTGACTCATATTGAGGGTCTCGTACACCACGCCCTGACCGGCGAACGCCGCATCCCCGTGAATCAGAATCGGCAGTACCGGGAAGCCATCTTCGCCCAACTGGTCTTGCTTAGCGCGCGCAACCCCTTCAAGTACGCCGTCAGCTGCCTCCAAGTGCGAGGGGTTGGCTGCCAGGTACACTTTCGTGGCGAAACCATCGTCGGACGAGTACACGCCCTCGGTGCCCAAGTGGTACTTCACGTCCCCCGAGCCTTCCGCTGTCCGTGGGTCCACGTTGCCCTCAAACTCAGAAAAGATCTGGGCGTAAGACTTCCCTGCAATATTGGCCAGTACGTTCAGGCGGCCCCGGTGGGCCATCCCAATCGTGACTTCTGAAATGTTCTCGTGCGACGCCACGTAGAGCACGCGGTCGAGCAGTGGAATTAACGACTCCCCACCTTCTAGCGAGAACCGTTTTTGCCCCACGTACTTGGTTTGCAGGAACTGTTCGAACGCTTCCGCCCGGTTCAACATGGTGAGCACGTGCTTGTGCGCTTCTCGCGACGGCTGCTCCCACGGGTGTTCGACCCGCTCTTGGATCCACGCGCGCTGGTTCGGGTCGGGGATGTGCATGTACTCAATGCCCGCGGTACGCGTGTACGTGTCGCGCAACTGTTCCAGAATTTCGCGCAACGTCATGTGCTCGCGACCCCCGAACCCACCGGTGGGGAAAGAGCGGTCTAGGTCCCACACGTTCAACCCGTAGTTCGTGATTTCTAGGTCCGGGTGCTGGCGCACCTTGTATTCGAGCGGGTCCGTGTCTGCCGCCAAGTGTCCGCGCGTGCGATACGCGTGGATCAGTTCCACGATGCGGCTCGGTTTGTCTTTTTCAAACTCTGGATTGTATTCGTGGTCTTGCGCCCACGCGTATGCCGGGTAGGGGATCTTCAGGGAGCGGAACACGCGTGTGTAGAAGTGGTCTTGGCCCGCGAGTTTGCGCATTACTAGCCGCAGGAATTCGCCCGATCCCGCACCTTGGATGACGCGGTGATCGTACGTGGAGGTCATGGTCATGACTTTCCCGATTCCCAGGCGCGCCAACCGGTCCGGAGACGCTCCTGCCCATTCCGCCGGGTAGTCCGTGGCCCCAACCCCAATAATTGCCCCTTGTCCCTGCATGAGGCGGGGGACAGAATGCGTTGTCCCAAGCGTCCCGGGGTTGGTTAGGGTGATCGTTCCGCCCGCGAAGTCATCCGGCCCGAGTTTGCCGGCGCGAGCGCGTTTCACGAGGTCCTCGTACTTTTCTACGAACTGCGAGAAAGTGAGCGTGTCCGCGTCGTGTACGACAGGCACCATTAGGGAACGCGACCCATCTTTGCGTGGCAGATCAATCGCGAGCCCGAAACCGACGTGCGCAAAGTGTTCCACGGCGGGCCGGCCTTTTTCGTCGAACGTGTACCGCAGGTTCATGGAAGGCATCTCTACGAGCGCTTCCACGAGTGCGTAACCGATTAGGTGCGTAAATGAAATCTTGCCACCGCGCGTGCGCCGCAGGTGCGAGTTGATCACCATCCGGTTTTCAATGAGTAGTTTCGCGGGAACTTGCCGTGCTGACGTAGCTGTTGGGATCTCCAGGGAAGCTTCCATGTTTTTCACAACCGCACGTCCCACTCCTTTGAGACGTTCGATCCCGTCCTCCACCGTCGTATCCACGAGCTCGTCCGCCGCACTGGCTGCGCGCCTTGCGCGTACGTACGGGGAAGTGGGTTCTTTTGATTTCGCCGGAGGGGCGGGTGGCAAGTCGGAACGCGTCATGTCTGCCGCGTGTGGATAGTGCTTTTTCTGTTCAGCAGCGTCTTCTGCGCGGCTTGGTTCCGCTGGGGCCTTGCCTGGTGCCGGAGGGGCAGGTGGACGCGGTGCTGCTTGGATCGGACCGGACGATTGAACATTCATGCCGTTAGGTTCCTTTAACTATCCGTTCTCTACAAGCCTGGCGCGTACGCGCGCACGCCTGCAGATGACTGTTGGGAGCTTGATACCTCTAGTGTAGGCACAAAACGCAACAAAATATCTTGACATGAAGATAGTTTTAGGTGAATTTATCCAAGCATTAAGTGACCACACGTCCCTATGGGGAAAACTTTTATGGTTGCTTAGATCACCGTGCCGAAACCTGCTGGAGCTAGGGGACCAGGCCTAAAATTAGGTAGGGTTAACGTGTGGATTCTAACGATAAGTATCGAAGTACCGCGCCGGTGATGCGCCGGTGATCTTTGACATCCTCATGGTGGTCTTAGGGGTAGTGTTGACCGCCGGGACCGCACTGTTCGTGGCCGCCGAGTTCT
This sequence comes from Gleimia hominis, assembly GCF_002871945.2. Lineage (NCBI taxonomy): Bacteria > Bacillati > Actinomycetota > Actinomycetes > Actinomycetales > Actinomycetaceae > Gleimia > Gleimia hominis. The sequence continues at coordinate 380,410 of NZ_CP126963.1, forward strand.
CTTACGTGGCGCTCGACCCCGCTTCGGTTGAAAAACACGCTAAGAATGGCGACCGGTCCGCCTCAAAAGTTGCGACTGCTATCAAATCTCTTTCCACCCAGCTTTCGGGTACGCAAGTGGGAATTACCCTCACCACTATTTTGCTGGGGTACACCACCCAGGTGTCACTGACCGCCCTGCTGATGCGTGGACTGCATTCAATCGGACTGTCCGTCGCATTGGCCGGCGGAATCGGGGCGGTGGTCGCGATAATTATCGTCAACGCTTTCTCAATGTTGTTTGGTGAGCTGGTCCCCAAGAACCTGTCGTTAGCCGCTCCGCTGAAAGCCGCAGAGTTCGTAACTCCGTTCCAAACACTATTCACTAGAGTTTTCCACCCCCTCATCCGCGTGCTGAACGGTACGGCAAACGCGCTGCTGCGCCGGGTGGGAATAGAACCGATGGAAGAACTATCCTCGGCCCGCTCCGCATCCGAACTAACCGCATTAGTGCGTCACAGCGCAAGCGAAGGCACGCTCGACACAGGCACTGCCACACTGCTAGCCAAATCCCTGTCAATCGGGGAACTATCCGCAGAAGATGTGATGACGGACCGGGGGCGTATGCAGTACCTGCGTGAATCCGACACTGCACAAACTGTAGTTGACCTCTCGCGCGTCACCGGGCACTCGCGGTTTCCCGTGGTCGGTGACGATTCCGACGACATTGTCGGGTTTGTTTCGCTCCGACGCGCTGTTGCGGTGCCGTTTGAACGCCGGCCAGAAGTGTCCGTGCTGTCCTCATCCCTCATGTCCCCAGCGCCGCAGGTTCCCGAAACGCTGCCCCTGGCACCACTGCTGGTGCAACTGCGCGGCGAAGGGCTGCAAATCGCCGTGGTCGTAGACGAATACGGGGGCACCGCGGGGATCGTTACCCTCGAGGACGTAGTTGAAGAAATTGTGGGGGAAGTGGCGGACGAACACGATTCACGCCGCCACGGCATTCGCCGTATGCGCTCGGGAGCCTGGCGGGTACCCGGAACGCTGCGCCCCGACGAGCTGCTGGAACGCACCCAAATTCAAGTTAGTGACGACGGTCCATTCGAAACACTCGCGGGCCTCGTGATGGACCGACTCGGACGCGTGGGGCAAGTGGGTGACGAAGTGGAAACCGATGGGGTGAAGCTTCGGGTGGTGCTGATGGACGGACGACGAATCGAACAAATTGAGATCACGAAACCCCAGGAGGAGTCATGAGCCTCCCGGTTGGACTCGCAGTGACCATAATTCTCCTGGCTTTAAACGCATTCTTCGTGGCTGGGGAATTTGCAGTAACCTCGTCGCGGCGCGCGCAGATAGAACCGTTGGCGCAAGAAGGACGACGGGGAGCGCAAACTGCGCTGTGGGCAATTGAGCACGTGTCCGTCATGCTTGCGATCTGCCAGTTGGGCATCACGGTGGCATCGACTTCGCTCGGGGCGGTGGCGGAACCCGCAATCGCTCACCTGGTGGAAGCTCCGCTGAAGCACGCGGGGCTGCCCGCTGCGAGCACTCACGTGGTGGGCTTTATCGGCGCGCTGCTGATCGTGTTGTATCTGCACGTTGTATTTGGCGAAATGGTACCGAAAAACGTGTCGGTCGCAATGCCGGGGCGAGCCCTGTTGTTCCTGGCTCCACCACTGGTGGCGTTCGGCAAACTGCTGCGCCCCGTGGTGACCAAAATGGATCAGTTAGCGAACTGGTTCGTGCGCCGCGTCGGGTTGGAACCAAAAGGGGAAGTGTCTGCCGCATTCACCGCGGACGAAGTGGCGTCGATCGTGGAACGCTCCCAACAAGAAGGCATGATTGATGACGACTCCGGGTTGCTCTCTGGCACCCTCAAGTTCTCGAACGAAACGGTTGGTTCCACCATGGTGCCTCTTGCAGATTTGGTGACCCTTCCGGTTGGGGTGACGCCCGAAATGGTGGAACGGGAAGTGGCGAAAACCGGGTACTCGCGGTACCCGATAGTGGATGAGCATGGGGTGCCGGTGGGGTATATCCACGTGAAAGACGTGTTGTACGCAAATGAGCGGCGGCGGTTTGACCCGGTCGACACCTGGCGGGTGCGGGATCTGGTGAACCTGGATTCGAACATGGAAGTGGAAGAAGCACTGCGGGAAATGCAACGTTCTGGCACGCACTTAGCGGAAGTTACGCAGGCGGGTGTGGTGAAAGGCGTTATTTTTTTGGAGGATATTTTGGAGGAGCTGGTCGGTGAGGTACGTGACGCTCTCCAGCGTTGGCAACTGCCCAGCGCGGGTGATGATGCGGGGCGGTTACGTTGAGCCGGTGAGGTTTTACACAGGACGCGAGAACTGTAGAAAACTTCATCATTTCGTTATAGATTTGTAACAGTCTTTAGGGCTTCCACCTTTGTTTCGTGGAAGTTCGGGTAATTATTGGTCCAATCTGACGCAACTGAAGGAACTGAACTGTTGAACTCCACGTCTACGCAGTGCCCGTTGCCCACCAGGGCTCAGCGACGCAAACAACGCAAACGCGAACAGTGCTCAAAGCAGTGTTCGCATGCCAACCGGATTGTGCGCGCTGGAGCTGTGACGGTGCTGGCTGCGGCGACGGTGGCGATTCCGGTGTCCGGGTTCGTGGGGCCAAACAGTTCTATCACACTGCCGTCTAAACAGTTCGCGGTGGCAGCAGCGGGTGATTCGTGGGCGGGGCAACCGGATTCGACGGTTGAGCAAGCCGATGACCTGCATCGCAGTGAAACCGCGTCTTCGCGCGCGCGAGTGCGCACCCCGCTGCAAGTTTCGCAGTGCATGAAGTTGGATTCGGCTAATGGGGATCGTCCGGTTACGCAAACTGCCGAACTGATTTGGCCCCTTGCCCAAGGCTCATTCAACTTCGCGTCACCGTTCGGCATGCGGTTCCACCCGGTGTTGGGGATTTCCCGGCTGCATGCGGGGGCGGACTTAGCGGCCCCGGCGGGCACCCCGATTTTCGCCGTAGCTGACGGCGTGGTGGTGGATTCCCAGCCGATGGAAGGCGCGGGATACTGGGTGCGGATCAAACACGAGTCCACCGATGGGGGCGTGTACTACTCCGGGTACGCACACATGTTCCCCACCGACGTGAAGGTTCAAAAGGGAGATTCCGTGAAAGTTGGCCAAGAGATCGCGCTCGTTGGAAATAACGGGATGTCCACCGGTCCGCATCTTCACTTTGAGATCCACGACAGTGCTGACACTCCGATTGATCCGGTGGATTGGCTGAAAGAGCAGCAGGCCACGTACGCGGGAGAGGACTGCAAGTAATGGCGTTCAAGGATGCTGGCGACAAAGTGATGGCGTTTAAAGACGCTGGTAATAATATGTACGCGCGCCACCATGAACCCATTATTATTGCCCACCGCGGTGGCGGTTTTGCCCCAGAGAACTCTTGGACCGCGTTTTCGCGCGCCATTGACGACGGGTTTTCCTATATTGAGACCGATGCGCATGTGACAGCCGATGGGCGCGTCGTGCTCATTCACGATCCGTTTGTAGGTAGGGTCACCACGGGCGCGGGGCTAGTTAAGGATTTCACGCATGAGGCACTGCGCAAACTCAAGCTCACGGGTGAGCCCGGTTGTGGGGTACGCCCATGCGAGCGCCCGATTCCACTGTTAGAAGAGGTGCTGGAGGCGTTTCCGCACGCCCGGTTCAACGTTGATGCGAAGGAACCGCAGGTGGTGGAGCCGCTGGCTCGTATCGCTCGGAAGTACCCGCAGCAGCTGTGTTTAGCCTCGTTTGAGGTTTCGACGCTGCGGAGGTTACGCAAGGCGGTTGGCTCTGCCGGGGTCGTTACTTCCCTTGCCAGCATGGAGGTTGCGCAGCTGGTGCTCGCCGCTCAGCTGACGGTGCCTCCCAGCTGGCTGTCCGTACCCGCGCCGACAGATGGTGTGGTGGCCGTTCAAGTTCCATTGTCGTACCGGGGAGTGCCGGTGGTGACCCCGCGGTTCGTGGCGTCTGCGCACAAGCACGGACTGGCGGTCCACGTATGGACCCTCAATAGTGTGCCGGAAATCCACAAGGCCTTAACGCTTGGCGTCGATGGAATTGTTACTGATAAACCGCGTTTGGCACGCACGGTTTTGCGGCATTTTCAGGCGCAACCCGGGTCGCATTTTTAACCCGAGCCCTCACGCTGGTACACTAGCGTAGGTCCGCCCCGATAGCTCAGCGGATAGAGCGTCTGCCTCCGGAGCAGAAGGTCGCAGGTTCGAGTCCTGTTCGGGGCGCTTTTTCATACCCATTTGCGGGTGGAACGCCGTGCGCGTGTCTCAGAAGTTGAGCGTTGAAAAAGCGCTGCCTGGGCCCTGTTAGGCTGAATAACACCAGCGGTTTGCTGGGGGTAAGTAAACTCATCGTTTAGTTAAGGAAATCCGATGAACAAAAAGATTCTGGCCGTGCTGTCCAGCGTTCTAGTCATCTTCGGTTTGGTTGCGTGCTCCAACGGTAACCATGCCCAGAACTCGAACTCGGACGAGCATCGCCATCATGAATCTACGTTCACAGTCGGATTCGACGCTAGCTTCCCTCCTTATGGTTTCAAGCAAGATGGTGAATACGTAGGTTTCGACCTGGATCTAGCGCAAGAAGTAGCTAAACGGCAAGGTTGGGATCTGGTGAAACAACCGATCGATTGGGACTCTAAAGATGCGGAACTGAACGCGGGAACCGTCGATTGCCTGTGGAATGGGTTCACAATGACGGGGCGTGAAGACAAGTACACGTTCTCAAAACCGTACGTGAACAACTCGATCGTGGTGGTGGTTAAGGCAGACTCGAAGATCCAAAAAGCCGAGCAGCTCGCCGGTAAGAACGTGATCGTGCAGGCGGATTCGTCTGGTTTAGCCGCATTGAAATCCGATGCTAATAAGAGCCTGGTTACAAAGTTCGGCAACCTTACGGAGGTACCTGAGTACGATTCCGCCTTCATGACCCTCCAATCTGGTGCGGCGGATGCCGTCGTGGTGGACCAGCCGGTTGCGAGTTTCCAGTTGAACTCCCGCGGGGCAGATAAGTTCCGGGTGCTTGAAGACCCGATCCAGGTGGAGGAATACGGGATTGGCTTCAAAAAAGGCAACACGCAGTTGCGCGACAAAGTGCAGCAGTCCCTCGACGAAATGAAAAAAGACGGAACCTTCTTGAAACTCGCGAAAAAGTACGAGATTGAAGATTCCGTAATCGAATAACCGCAGTTTGCGGGTGCCAGATCCTCGTTTTGGCGCGTTTCCTCGGCACCCGCAAAACCGGGCTCACCAGTTCTAAACCATCTTGCACGCTGAGAGTATTAGCGAGAAACCATTATGCTTGAAGAAATTATTACTCAACTAGCTGGCGGTCTAGTAAATACCGTCATCGTATTCACCCTCACCCTCGTGTTTTCCATGCCCCTTGCCCTCGTCGTGTACCTGGGGCGAATCAGCAGGTTCTTTCCGCTGCGCGCACTCGTGCAGCTATACATATCTGTGATGCGTGGAACGCCGCTTATTTTGCAGGTGATGGTCGTTTATTTCGGCCCCTACTACCTGCTGGGAATTGAAATCAGCCCCCAGTACCGGTTCTACGCCGTCGTAATCGCGTTCACTGTGAACTACGCAGCGTATTTCGCGGAAATCTACCGAGGTGGGTTTCAATCCATTCCTCGAGGACAGCGGGAAGCTGCATTCGTATTGGGGTACTCACGCCGCCGCACGTTTTTGACGATTGAGCTGCCCCAAATGTTTAGGCGGGTGCTACCGTCGATCACGAACGAGGTGATTACGCTGGTGAAAGACACCTCATTGGCGTTCGCGATTGCTTACGCAGAGATGTTCACGGTTGCAAAGCAGCTGTCGGCCGCATCTGCATCCATGACACCATTCATTGTGGCGGGCGTGTTCTACTACGTTTTCAACCTCATCGTGTCAGTCGTTATGGAACGCATTGAAAAACGCATGGGCGTTTACGCGATTTAAGGAGCTTGAGAATGAACGCGTTACAGATTTGCGATATGGAAAAATCCTTCGGAACCAACCGGGTCCTCAAAGGCGTGTCTTTAACGGTTGAAGAAGGGGAGGTAGTGGCGATCCTCGGTCCGTCTGGCTCCGGTAAGTCCACGTTGCTGCGCTGCGCCACATTCTTGGAGCAGATGGACAGTGGGCAGATTTGGTATTCGGGGCAGCTGGCGTTAGAAAAACGCGCGGGCAAGAAAACGAGCGGGGCGGATGAGCACCGGTTCCGCCACGATTTCGGCTTGGTGTTCCAAAACTTCAACCTGTTTCCGCACTGGAGTGTGCTGCGCAACCTCATGGATTCACCATTAAAAGTACAAAAACGCGATCGGGCACAAGTGCGAGCTCAGTGCCTGGAACTATTAGACCGGATGGGCCTGGCGGATAAGGCGCAAGCGTACCCGGGGGAGTTGTCGGGCGGGCAACAGCAGCGCGTGGCGATTGCGCGGGCACTGGCGAGGAACCCGCGGATCTTGTTTTTTGACGAACCCACCTCCGCACTGGATCCGGAGCTGACCGGGGAGATTTTGCAGATTATTCGCGCTCTAGCGCACGAGGACATGACGATGGTGATCGTCACGCACGAAATGGATTTCGCAGCAGAAGTGGCGGATCGGGCAGTATTTATTGACGACGGAGTAGTGCTGGAATCTGGACATGCGCGCGAGCTGATCCGCAACCCGCAGCAGGATCGCACTCGGCGGTTCCTCAAGAAACTGCGCGGTCAAACAGCGTAAGTAAAGTTCGATATTATGGCTTCATGACTATGAGGTATAACACCGTAGGTTATTCGGGTTTGCAAGTGTCCGCCGTGGGGATTGGTGGCAATAATTTTGGTCGCGCCCACACGCGTACCGAGAGCCCGGAAGGCACCCTCGAGGTAGTGCGGACGGCACTGGAATCGGGAATCAACCTGTTTGACTTGGCGGACTGCTACGGGCGCGAACCCGGGCTCTCTGAAACCCTGTTCGGGAAGGCGTTGAACCAGCTCGGCACCCTGGGGGAGAACGCGGTTGTCGTCACGAAGTTCGGGATGGACATGCGCGGCGTTAACGGCCCTGAACACGGGGCGCGGGGCTCACGCCGATACATGATGCGCGCGCTCGACGCCTCCCTCAAACGGCTCGGACGCGACCACGTCGACCTGTACCTGTACCACACGCCCGACGGGATTACCCCACCGGAAGAAACGCTAGCAGCCATGTCGGATGCGGTGCGGGCCGGTAAGGTCCGCTACATCGGTACCTCAAACCACGCGGGCTGGCAGTTAGCGGACCTGGCGCACCTCGCGGACGAGCCGGGCATGGTGGCGCCCATCGCTACGGAATCGCACTACAACCTCCTCGACCGGCGGGCAGAACTGGAAGTTATTCCCGCGGCACAGCGTTTTGGTTTGGGAACGCTACCGTACTTCCCGCTTGCAAATGGGTTACTGACCGGTAAGTACCGCCACGGTAAAGCCCCCGATGGGACTCGGGTGGCGCATTCGAAACCGCAGCTGCTTGAGTCAACGGATTGGCAGCAGATTGACGCGTTCATTGAGTTCGCGCACGAGCGGGAGCTTTCCCCGCTGCAGGTCGCTCTCTCGTGGCTCGCGACCCGCCCGACGGTGCCGTCCGTAATCGCTGGTGCCACTACACCCGAGCAAGTGCGGCAGAACGCGCAAGCAGCCGACTGGGTGCCGCAGCCCGAAGACGAAGCCGCGTTAGAGCAAATTTTCCCCGCCCCAGACCGCATCGCCCTGTTTTAGGGCCGCCATAACCTGTTTAAACCGTTTAGAAAGGACACCATGAGGGTACATATTGCAGCTGATCACGCGGGTTTTGAATTGCGTGAGGCACTAATCAAACACCTGGGTGAGGAAAACTATGAAGTGGTTGACCATGGGGCGAAAGAATACGACAAGCTCGATGCCTACCCACCAATGTGCATTGCTTGCGGTAAAGCGGTGGCTGGTGAACCCGATTCGCTGGGTATCGTGATCGGCGGGTCCGGTAACGGCGAGCAGATGGCCGCGAACCTCGTGAACGGGGTGCGGGCCGCGCTCGTGTGGAACGAATCCACCGCGGCTCTTGCGCGCGAGCACAATAACGCGAACATTATTTCGATCGGGGCGCGTCAGCACTCGGTCGAGGAAGCGATAAGACTCGTGGACGTGTTCCTAACCACCCCGTTTTCGAATGAGGCGCGCCACCAGGAACGCATTGACATGATGAGTGAATACGAACGTCAGCGGTGAGGATCGCCTGCAAGCACTGATTACGGCCCGTGAAACATGAGAGGACTCACGGGCCGTAAATACCCTTCAGCACTGCTAAACCGTAGTATTGAAGTTGTGACTCCTAAAGATCTTGAAGAATTAATCAACGCGGTGCTAGCGGACCTGCAATCTCAGGGCACGTTAGACGTACCGCAACTGCCAGCAGCAACCGTGGAACGCCCCCGGAACCGGGAACATGGAGATTGGGCCACAAACGTGGCGATGCGGCTGGCGAAACCCGCTCGGAAAAACCCGCGGGAACTAGCGCAACTGATTGCGCAAAAGCTCCGTGATAGCGACGGCATCGCGAGTGTAGAGGTCGCTGGGCCAGGGTTTATTAATATTCGCCTCGACGCTGCTTCCGCCGGCGAGCTGGCACGCACCATTTTGCAAGCCGGTGACAAGTACGGTAAATCAACCGCTCACAGTGGGGTGCACGTGAACTTGGAGTACGTGTCCGCGAACCCCACCGGCCCCATCCACCTGGGAGGTGCCCGCTGGGCAGCGGTGGGGGACACGCTCGCCCGACTGCTGGAAGCCTCGGGTGCAGAAGTGACACGCGAATACTACTTCAATGACCACGGTGCGCAGATCGACCGGTTCGCACGCTCCCTCCTTATGCGCGCGCAGCACAAGCCAGTGCCTGAGGATGGGTACGGGGGTGCCTACGTAGACGACATTGCGAACCAGGTTCTGGCCGATGTCGAGGCAGCTGGGGAAGCGAACCCGTTGGAGCTGGATGAGTCCGCGGCACTCGAAGTGTTCCGCGCCCGCGGCGTAGCCCTCATGTTCGACCAGATTAAAGACAAACTCCGGGAGTTTCGCGTCGAGTTCGACGTGTTCTTCCACGAGGAATCCCTCCACCAATCCGGCGCCGTGCAAGAAGCAGTTGACCGGCTGCGAGAACGCGGCGTTATCTACGAGTCAGAGGGAGCCACCTGGTTGAAAACCACGGACTTTGGAGACGACAAGGACCGCGTCGTGTTCAAATCCGGTGGGGACGCCGCCTACTTCGCCGGGGACATCGCCTACTACCTCGATAAACGCAAGCGGGGTGCGGACGAGGTCGTGATCATGCTCGGCGCGGACCACCACGGTTACATTGGGCGCATGATGGCGATGTGCGCTGCATTTGGCGATGAGCCGGGTAAGAACCTCCAGATACTAATTGGGCAAATGGTGAACCTGCTCAAAGGGGGACAGCCAGTACGCATGTCGAAACGAGCGGGCAACATTGTGACGCTCGACGACCTGGTGGACGCCGTGGGAGTGGACGCCGCCCGGTACTCACTAGTGCGGTCATCGATGGACCAGAACGTGGACATTGACTTGGACGTACTCGCTTCGAATACGAACGACAATCCCGTGTACTACGTGCAGTATGCACATGCCCGCACCGCGAACGTATCGCGTAACGCGGCGGCGCACGGGGTGAAACGCGACGCTGGTTTCGACCCGGCGCAGTTGAACACGCCAGCGGATGCTTCCCTACTGGGAGTGCTTGCCCAATTCCCCGCGACCGTCGCCCAGGCGGCGCGGCTGCGTGAACCGCACCGGGTGGCGCGGTACCTCGAATCCCTGGCGGCTGCCTACCACGCGTGGTACGGGCAGTGCCGGGTAAGTCCGCGCGGGACGGACCCGGTAGATGCCGGACACGTAGCCCGCCTGTGGCTCAACGACGCTACCACCCAGGTGCTAGCAAACGGACTGACCCTACTTGGCGTCGACGCGCCCACGCGGATGTAGCCCCGCCCGCGCTAGAAGACCGTGGTAACCCCATGAACGCAGTGAACGCAGAACCGGCGGACCGGCCCGACTTGTGGCCGTGGTCCGCCGTACGCGGTGACGACGGCCAACTGCACTTTGGGGGTCTGCCGGTGTCGCAGATACTTGCTGACATCCCCACCCCCGTGTACGTCCTCGACCAGGCGGACTTTAAAGGCCGCGCCTACGTGTGGGCCACCGCGATGGCGGAAGAGTTCTGGGACGGGTATGGGATGAACGGTGGCCGTGCCTACTACGCGGTGAAAGCGTTGCCCAGCGGCTACGCTATGCGCGAAGCAGTTTCAGCAGGCATGGGCGTGGACACTGCGAGCTTGGGTGAGCTCACAGTTGCGCTGCAAGCCGGGGCTGCGCCCGAAGACGTTGGGTTACATGGGAACAATAAGTCCGATGAGGAACTGCGCCTAGCGATTCAAACCGGTCCAGCGGGCATTGGTCGCATCGTCATTGACTCTGAGGATGAAGTGGAGCGTATCGGCGAGATTGCACGTGAACTGGGGCGGCGTGCCCGCGTAATGGTGCGTGTCACGACCGGGGTGCACGCGGGCGGACACGAATTTGTCGCAACGGGCCACGCAGATCAAAAGTTCGGCCTGTCGCTCGCGGCGGGGGATGCGAAACGTGTGGCGCAACGGGCGGCGGCGCATCCGGATTTGCAGTTCGTCGGCCTCCACGCGCACATTGGTTCACAGGTTTTTGAACTGGAAGCATTCGTGCAGTCCGCCACCCGCCTCGTGGGCCTTGTGAAAGAACTTCAAGCCGGGGGAGTTCCGTGCGGTGAACTAGATTTAGGGGGCGGCTACGCGGTCGCATACACGGCGGCGGATCCGGTGGCGCCGTCGCAGCGGGACGTTGCGCGCAGATTGGCGGAGGTAATCCGGAGCGAATGCACTAGCGCGGGCGTGCCCGTGCCATTGGTTTCCATCGAACCGGGCCGGTCCGTGGTGGCCCCAAGCGTCGTCACGTTATATCGGGTCGGCACCGTCAAACCCGTGCCCACAGAGTCGGGCCGGCGCATTTACGTAAGTGTGGATGGCGGAATGTCGGACAACATCCGCCCCGCCCTGTACGGGGCGCGCTACAGTGCGATCTTGGCGAATCGGACTTCACCCGCCCCGCTTGTGGACGTGCGGATCGTGGGGAAGCATTGTGAATCGGGCGATATCATTGCTGCTCACGCGGCGTTGCCACAAGACGTGCGCCGCGGTGACGTCCTCGCGGTCCCCGTGACGGGCGCGTACGGGCATGCGTTAGCATCAAACTACAACCTGCTGCCCCGGCCGGGCACCCTCGGAGTAGAGAACGGGCATAAACAGTGGATTATCTACCCGGAGCAGATTTCGGACCTGATGGTACGGGACGCGTTCATTAATGAACGCACCGCCCCGTGAGTACCGCAATTAAAGAGGAGAAGATACAGATGGCTACGCGCCCCGCGAAGGCGATAAATATCGCGGTTTTAGGAGCTGGTACGGTCGGATCCCAAGTGATCCGCTTGATCCAAGAGCGCCGGGAGGATTTGCAGCGGCGCAGTGGACTGCTGTGGAACCTCACGGCCGTGTTGGTGCGCGACCTGGATGCAGAACGCGACTATGATGTGCCCGCGAGTTTGCTCACTACCGATATCGATGAGGCACTAGCGAGCGCGGATGTTGTTGTGGAACTCATCGGGGGGATTGAACCGGCTCTCGACTATGTGAAACGCGCGTTGAAAGCGGGGGCGTGTGTGGTGACGGGCAACAAGGCGCTGCTTGCCAAACACGGTCCGGAGTTGTTTGCTCTGGCTGCCGCGAACCAGGTGGAGCTGCAGTATGAGGCCGCGGTTGCCGGGGCAGTACCGATTGTGCGTGCGCTACGTGAGGGAGTGGCGGGGGACCGGGTAAACCGCGTGCTTGGGATCGTGAATGGGACCACGAACTTTATTCTTGACCGCATGTCTACCACCGGCGCAGCCTACGATGAGGCTTTGGCGCAAGCGCAAGCACTAGGGTACGCGGAAGCGGATCCGACTGCGGACGTCGATGGTCTGGACGCGGCCGCTAAGTGCGCGCTGATGGCGTCGCTTGCGTTCGGCTGCCGCGTGCTCATCGATGATGTGTACACGGAGGGAATCCGCGCTATCACCCCCGTGCAGATCACCCGGGCGCGCGAGGCCAACATGGTGATTAAGCTCCTTGCGGTTGCCGAGCGGCGTACCACCACCACTGGGGAGGAGGGGATTGACGTGCGCGTTCACCCCGCCTTGCTGCCCGCAGGCCACCCGCTCGCATCCGTGTCGGGCGCGTTTAACGCGATCATGCTTGAGTGCGAAGCGGCCGGTGAGCTGATGTTTTTCGGTCAGGGCGCGGGCGGTGTGCCCACTGCTTCCGCCGTTCTCAGTGACCTGGTTGCCACGGCGGCGCGGCACGGACATGGGCAGCACCCGCCTTCAGAGTCGCATTACGAACAGTTTCCGGTTTTGCCGCCGCAAAGCACGCGGGTGTGCTACCAGGTGAGTTTGCTAATAAACGCCGCCGACGTCAGTTTGTCCGACGTTGTGGGCGAGTTTGCCCAGCACGGGATTTCGATCCAGTGCGCATCCCAGAAGCAAGTGTCGATCCAGTGCGCTTCCCAGAACCAAGTTATAAACGCGCAGCCGGCAAATCCTGACTTGGAAAATACGCAGGTGCAAAGCGCGGAACGGGCGAGTGTAGTCCTCATAACAAATCCGACTCCGGAATCAGATTTGCGTGAGGCCTTGGATGCGCTCCGTAGTTCCCCCACCGGGGTGCAAGTTGAGTCTGTTATCCGCGTTGAGGGGGTGGCGTAACCGATGCGTTTAGTTAACGACCAAGTGACCGTGCGGGTGCCGGCAACGAGCGCTAACTTAGGGCCCGGCTACGACTCATATGGGTTAGCGCTCAGCATGTATAACGAAGTGTCGATGCGCGCAACCACCGGCAGCACGCGGGTGCAGGTGCGGGGCGTGGGCGCTGGTGAGCTTCCCGATGGGGAAGACAATCTGATTGTCCGCGCCTTGCGAGCAGGGCTCGACTACCTGGACGTGTCCCAGGTTGGAGTTGACATGGTGACGACCAACCGGATTCCTCAGGGAGCGGGATTGGGATCGTCCGCCGCAGCGATTGTGGCCGGACTTTCCATTGCTCGAGGCCTGGTGGGCCCCGAAGCCATGTCAGACCAAACCGTGTTCCAGTTAGCTACCGAACTTGAAGGACATCCCGATAACGTGGCGCCCGCCGTGTTCGGGGGCGCCACTTTCGCGTGGATTACAACCGAAGCTCCAAAGAGTAACGGCACTGCCGAGCAGGTGGCCCGCGTGGTTCGCGTGGAACCTCCTGAAACAATTAAACCAACTGTTTTAGTTCCCCCGTATTCACTGGCGACCCGAAAGGCACGCGAAGCTCTGCCGCGCACAGTAGCGCATCCCGACGCCGCGTTTAACGTGGGCCGAGCGGGACTACTCGCGCTTGTAATGGCGGGAGTGGCGGACACTCGTTACTTATTTGAAGCAACTGAAGATAAATTGCATCAAGACGCCCGGGCAGAATGCATGCCCGCCTCCCACGCACTCGTCACGTTCTTGCGAGAACAAGGAATGCCCGCCGTTATTTCCGGAGCGGGGCCAACCGTCCTGATACTGGGCGAGTTGAGCGCGCAGCAACAAGAAGATGCGGCAGCCAGCGGGTGGCGCGTACACCGTTTAGACGTGTGTAACCAAGGTACGAGCATCGAAGCGCGACGAAAATCATAATTTTTGCTCGATCTGTAATGTATTTTAAAAAGAAAGGCTGCTAAACTCGAAGTAAATGGTTAAGGCAATACGCTATTAACCATCGAGCAGCACGTGGCAGAAAGTGCTAAACGATGCGCACCAACTGGCATATGCTGAATCATTAAAGCTTATTCACACCGTTCCTCGATTCCATTGTGAGTATTAGGAAAGGCTTGTGGATTGCGAAAGTATTCGCAGCTTCATCCCACGAAGAACGGTACGTGAATACACGTATGTTCAACAACGAACATAATTTAGTGGCTACAATGTAGCATCATCAGTGAGGAAAAACGCTTGAGCGAGAATCCAAAACCCAAGAGGCGCGCAATCTCAACGATGCGCCTGGCACAACTGCGCGAACTAGCAGAAGAAATGAACCTGCCAGTAACCGATAAGATGCGGCGTCCAGAACTCATCGACGCGATCCGCGCCGCCGGGGGAGGCGGCAAACGAGGACGACCGCGCAAAACGGAAACTGAAGCGAAACAAACTTCCCAAACCCCAGCGGGCTCGACCAAAACAAACGGCCAGCAGCCGCAAAAAGGCGAGGGGAAACCTCAGGAACACGGAAAAGAAGACGCGCACGCCAGTAGAGGCAACTCGCGCCGCCGTCGCAACCAGAGCGCGGGCGAGGCGAACGCTAAAGATATTCAGCTGGATGTGAAAAAAGAACTTGGTTCGCAGCACCGCGACAACAAACACGACCAGCACAAAGAAGGCGACCACGCGACTTCTGACTCGTCATCAAACGTGTCGGAACTGAGCGACATTAAACTCCCTTCTGCCGATAACAAGCAGGACGATTCCCGTAACGACGGGCGGAACAGCCGCCGGCGAAATCGCAACAACGACAATAATCGCGATGACGACCGCGGGGGACGCCGCCGGCGCGGACGCGACCGGGGTAAACGCCGCAATGGTCGCGACGACGCCCCTGAAATCAGGGAAGACGACGTGCTGATCCCCATTGGGGGCATCCTCGACGTGCAGGAAAACCACGCGTTCATCCGCACATCTGGTTACCTGCAGGGGCCGAACGACGTGTACGTAACCCTCGGGAACGTGCGCCGGTGGAACCTCCGCCCAGGTGACGCCGTGGTGGGGGCGGTGCGGCAGCCACGCGAAAACGAGCGGCCGCGCCAGCGGTACAACGCGTTAGTGAAAGTTGACACGGTGAATGGCTTGACGGTTGATCAAGCTGGGCAGCGCCGCGAGTTCAACAAACTCACCCCGCTTTACCCCACGGAACAGCTGCGGTTAGAAACCACGCCGAAAGCCATCACCCCAAGGATCATCGACCTGGTTTCCCCAATCGGGAAGGGGCAGCGCGGTCTCATCGTCTCCCCACCGAAGGCCGGCAAGACCACGGTGATGCAGCAGATCGCAAACGCGATTGCGCAAAACAACCCGGAGGTACACCTGATGGTCGTGCTCGTAGACGAGCGGCCAGAAGAGGTTACCGACATGCAGCGCACCGTTAAAGGGGAAGTGATTGCCTCGACGTTCGACCGGCCGGCAACGGATCACACGGCCGTTGCAGAACTGGCGATTGAGCGGGCGAAACGACTTGTGGAACTCGGGCAAGACGTAGTGGTACTGCTGGATTCGCTGACCCGACTGGGGCGGGCTTACAACCTCGCTTCCCCGGCGTCTGGGCGAATCTTGTCCGGTGGTGTGGATGCGTCCGCTCTGTTCCCACCGAAGCGTTTCTTCGGTGCCGCTCGCAATATTGAAGAGGGCGGATCCCTCACGATCGTCGCATCCGCACTGGTGGAAACCGGTTCGAAGATGGACGAAGTGATTTTCGAGGAGTTCAAAGGTACCGGCAACATGGAACTGCGGTTGTCTCGCGACCTCGCCGAACGACGCATCTTCCCAGCTGTGGACGTGAATGCTTCGGGCACGCGGCGTGAGGAAGTCCTGTTTAAGAAGGAAGAGCTGCAGATCATGTGGCGGTTGCGCCGCGTGCTCGGCACGTTGGAGCAGCAGCCCGCACTGGAACTGGTGTTGGATCGTCTGAAAGACACGCAGTCTAACGCGGAGTTTTTGATGATGGTCGCTAAGACCATGCCGAACAAGTAACTTCCAATCGCTAAAGGTGAGCTATTTTACGCCTTTGCTTGTGGAAAAAACTTGTTTACCGTGTAAAAATAGTCGAGGTTCCGGTTCACCACCACGCTGCCTGAGCACAGCTTAGGCAGTTGGAGATGCCGGCTTGTGAAGGTCACAAGTCCGCTAACCCGGCCCCAACAATCGGGGTGATGCGTGGACCCGGTTTCCTCGAATTCCTTAAGGAGTAACCAAATGAAACAGGGTATTCACCCCGACTACAACGAGATCACGGTAACCTGCACGTGCGGGAACAGTTTCCAGACGCGTTCCACACTGCCAGGACCGGACTTGCGCGTAGACGTGTGCTCGAACTGCCACCCGTTCTACACGGGTAAGCAGAAGATTATGGATACGGGCGGTCGCGTTGCCCGCTTCGAGGCCCGTTACGGCAAACGCAAGAAGTAGCTTTAAGCATTCGGCGCCGCCCTACCAGGGTGGCGCCGTTTCGTATACTAGAGGCCGGCCCCGAAGTGTAAGGAGATGGAGATAGTGAGCACGTACAGCCACGAGTTGGAGGCCGTACAACCCCGGTTAGATGAATACCACGAGGTGGAACAGGCTTTAGCTGACCCTGAGGTCCTTGGTGACCGAGTACAGTCACGTAAACTCGCGAAACGATTCTCCGAACTGGGGGCCGTTAAAAACGCCACCGACGCGTTCCGTTCTGCTCTGGAGGACCTGGAGGCAGCGCAAGAAATGGCGCAGGAGGACCCGTCTTTCGCCGATGAGCTCCCCGGCTTGGAGCAGCGGTTAGAAACGGCGCATGACAAGTTCCTCAAGATCCTAATTCCACGCGACCCACAGGATGCGGACGACGTCATTTTGGAAGTCAAAGCTGGTGAGGGCGGGGAAGAATCCGCGCTGTTCGCCGCGGACCTGGCGCGCATGTACTCCCGATATGCGGAAGCGAAGGGGTGGAAGGTGAAGGAAATGGCTTCCACGCCGACGGAACTGGGTGGGTTCAAAGACATCACCCTGTCGATCGCAGCGAAAGGAAATGTGCCGCCTGAGGAGGGCGTCTGGGCGCATCTGAAGTACGAAGGTGGGGTGCACAGGGTGCAGCGCGTGCCGGTAACGGAGTCGCAGGGGCGCGTGCACACTTCCGCGGCGGGGGTTCTGGTGGTTCCCGAAGTGGAGGAAGATGACGACGAGGTCGTGATCGACAAGAACGATATCCGCGTGGACGTGTTCCGATCCTCCGGGCCAGGAGGGCAGTCAGTGAACACGACGGATTCGGCGGTGCGGATGACGCACTTGCCAACCGGCATCGTTGTGTCCATGCAGAACGAGAAGAGTCAGATTCAAAACCGCGAAGCCGCTATGCGGGTGCTGAAAGCCCGGTTGGCGCAGTTGGAACGCGAGAAGAAAGAGGCGGAAGCGCAGGCGGTGCGTGCTTCACAGGTGCGGACTGTTGACCGCTCTGAGCGGATCCGCACCTACAACTTCCCAGAGAACCGGATTGCCGACCACCGCACGGGGTACAAGGCGTACAATCTGTCGAACGTGCTGGAGGGCGAGTTGGGGCCCGTAATCGACTCCGCCATTGAGATGGATGAGCAGCAGCGCATGGATGAGGCTGGGGCTGGACGAGCGGATAAGTAGTCTTGGCAGAGCTCACCCAGGCACTGTGGATCCAGTCGGTGCAGCAGCTGCGCGGCAGCGGGATCGAGTCAGCTGAGGCGGATGCGACCGCCATTTTTGTGGAGGTCCTGGCTGCCCCGCGGTTCTTATGGCCCCTGGAAACACCTCGGGTGGAGGCAGAGCAGATCCGCCAGATGGTTACCGACCGGGCCCGCCGCCGGCCACTGCAGCACGTGTTGGGCCGCATGTATTTTCTGGGTTTGGAACTAAAAGCTGGGCCCGGGGTGTTTTGTGTGCGGCCCGAAACGGAGTACATGACGGACTGGGCGTTGCGCCACCTGCCGATGCGCCGCGCATTAGACCTGTGCACTGGTTCAGGGGCGATCGCACTGGCAATTGCCGCCAAGAACAAGATCCCGGTAAAAGCGGTGGAGCTCGATGCCCGCGCCTTGGATTATGCGCGCGCGAACGGTGCTGCTCTCGATCTGGAGGTGGAATGGGTCCGTGGTGACGCCACCGCGTTCAACCCCGCACTGGGCTTGTTTGACCTGGTCGTGTCGAACCCGCCGTATATTCCCCAGCGGGACCTACCCGCAGAAACCGACTGGGATCCACGCATCGCCCTGTGGGGCGGTGGGGAGAGTGGCATGCAGATTCCCGAGCAGATCATCACGGTTGCCTTCCAGTACTTGAGGGGCGGCGGGTACCTCGTGATGGAACACGACGATACGCAAGGTAAAGCTTGTGCCCAAGTGGCGAATGAAATCGGTTTTGAGGATGTTGAGATCCACCGGGACTTGGCGGGTCGCGAGCGGTTCATATCCGCTCGGAAGCCAGGTTGAACGGCTTTGCGGGTCGATAAGATTGTGTATGGAGGGCAATTTATGGAGAATATTGATGCCACGCGTGAGGCACTAGGTGCTGCTCAGTTGAAGCAAATTCGGCAGATTGTGGCCGAAGAGGGGATTTTGGTGCTGCCCACGGACACGGTTTACGGCATCGGTGCAGACCCCTATTCGACGGATGCGGTGAACGCGGTACTAGCGGCAAAAGGTCGCGGTAGGCAAATGCCCCCGCCCGTGCTCGTAGCCGACGTGGAAAGCGCCGAAAAAGTGAGCGCCCACGTGAGTTCCGTGGCGCGCAAACTCATGGAAGCGTTTTGGCCCGGCGGCCTCACCCTCATCCTTCCCACGGCGAAAGACTTGCACTACGACCTGGGGGACATCAAAGACACGATTGCGGTGCGGATGCCAGACAACCCCGTGGCGCTCCAGATTCTGCGTGCGGTTGGCCCGCTGGCCGTGACGTCGGCGAACTTAACGGGACAAAGCCCAGCCACGGACGTGGACGCGGCGCGCGCATACTTTCAAGACAAAGTCGACCTGTACGTGGATGGTGGGCCCACGCCAGGTGGGGTGCCCTCAACGATCGTGGATGTAACCGGCGAACCGAAAATCGTGCGCTCGGGGGTTCTAGATGACACGGAAGTTCGCAGGTACTGGGCCTGATGTTGCCCTACGTTGCGATCACCTGCGTGGCAGCGCTCGTCACTGTGATAGTTACGGGCGTGTGCCGAAAGGTGGCGTGGCGGTTTAAGATTCTCACCCCGGTTAGAGAACGTGACGTTCACACCGAACCGATCCCACGTTTAGGCGGCATCGGAATCGCCACCGGGTTCATCGCGAGCCTCGCGCTCGCCGCCGGGCTCCCCGCTTTCGCCGGCCTGTTCGCAGACCGGCAGCTGTGGACACTCATGGTCGGCACCGCCGCGATCGCACTGCTCGGCCTCGTCG
This sequence comes from Gleimia hominis, assembly GCF_002871945.2. Classification (NCBI taxonomy): domain Bacteria; kingdom Bacillati; phylum Actinomycetota; class Actinomycetes; order Actinomycetales; family Actinomycetaceae; genus Gleimia; species Gleimia hominis. The sequence continues at coordinate 399,725 of NZ_CP126963.1, forward strand.
ATGACATCTGGGAGTTGGATTGGGCGGCGAAACTCGCCGGACAAATCCTAGTTGCCGGCGGCCTCGCTTACGGGGGAGTGCAGCTAATTTCGATTCCCCTATTCGGCGTCAGCGTCGGCTCCTCCCGCCTGTCCTTGCTCCTCACCGTCCTCATTTTTGTCACGTTCATAAACGCCGTGAACTTCGTTGACGGTTTAGACGGGTTAGCGTCGGGCATTATTGCGATAAGTGCGGTCGCGTTTTTTCTGTACTGCCTCTTACTTGAGGGTAGCTCGGGTTTAATCAGTTACATCACTCCTGCGAAACTCACCATCGCTGCCCTCCTGGGCGCGTGTTTAGGATTCCTTCCGCACAACTTCCACCCGGCCCGAATTTTCATGGGCGACAGTGGTTCCATGAGTCTGGGGGTAATCGTGGCTGCGGCGGACGTAATGGTCACGGGACAGCTGAACCCCGCGGTGCTGGGCAACCGGCAGATCCTCGCGGCGATCCTCCCGATTGCACTTGCTCTCCTGGTGGTTGCGATTCCTCTGCTCGACATGATCCTGGCGGTCCTGCGCCGCCTGGCCAGGGGGCAATCACCGTTCAAAGCCGACCGCGGGCACTTGCATCACCGGCTGTTACGCCGCGGGCATTCACACCGCTGGGTGGTGTTCATCATGTACTTGTGGACCGCCGTGATTTTGTTTCCTACAGTCGCGCTAATCCAGTTCAGCCCCCCGCTCGTCGCCGCTATCACGGCGCCGGTGATACTCGCACTCCTGGCGCTAACTGCTAACGTGTTCTCAGGATTCACAATCAAACCAAGGCGAAAGAGGAACCATGACCACGCGTAAGCCCGGCCTAGTGCACGCCGTGCGCACAACCATTCGCAACCTCGTGCTCGCAGCCGTCGGCGTAATGATCGTGAGCGCCGCGATCGGGGCATTATTCTCTCCCTCGGTGGCAGTCGCTGCAGCATGTGGGGGGCTAATTGGCGTCGCGCTCGCGGGGATCAATGCCGGGACCCTATGGTATTCGTCGCAGCACAAACAACTGCTCGGTGCCTTCATCATGGGCGACTACCTACTGAAATTCCTTGTGATTTTAGCCACTATACTGATTGTTCGGTCAACCGGAATTTTACCGCTAAAACCCCTAGCGGGAGTTCTGGTAGCATCCTTCGTGATTCAAACTGCCGTGCAGATCTTCACACTCTCGCGCAACCGCGGCCCCGTAGTGGATCCAAAATAGTACCGGACGCCGGTCGGAGAAACTACCCTTTTTGCCGGTAAAACTGCTAAACTCGCTGAGGCAGATGGCATTGAAGCCGCACTACTTCATCTATAGTTTGTAGTGAGTTTCAGGCAGCCTAGACGCCAAACATATTCGATCGCCAACCTGGGGGTGCATTCAACTGCTCGCAACGCTATCAACCCATTTCACCGCGTTGGCTACGGGAATATTAGCGGCCAAACCTGGGATCGATGATTTCTTCCCAGACCCGATTCTCTTCGAAGGCACGATCTTCCAGATGAACCGCATGGTGCTCATCCGCATCATCGCCACCCTCGCGCTCGTGCTGATTTTCTCAACTGGTGCGGCGCGCGCGAAGATCATTCCCTCAAAAGGCCAGCAACTGCTAGAGATGCCCCTGCTGTTTGTGCGGGACTTCGTCGCGGTTAACAACCTGGGGCCAAACACGGGCCGCAAATACGCGCCGCTGCTGACAATCATCTTCCTCGGCGTCCTGTTCATGAATATCACCGGCGTCATCCCGGGCCTCAACATCGCGGCGTCTTCCGTGGTGGCCGTGCCGATTGTATTCGCCGTACTGTCGTATATCATGTTCATTGGCGCGGGAATCAAAGCCCAAGGTGTGGGCAAGTTCTTCAAATCTCAGCTGTTCCCACCCGGCGTGCCCTGGCCGCTGTACATCATTTTGACGCCAATCGAAGCGTTCTCAACATTCATTGTGCGGCCCGCAACGCTGGTTATCCGTCTGCTCGCCAACATGCTGGCTGGGCACATGATGATGGCCATCTGCTTCTTCGGCACCCACTACCTATTCTTCCAAGCAACCGGATTCGTTAAAGCCGCGGGCGCACTGACCCTAGCGGGGTCAATCATGTTCGTGGCGTTCGAAATATTCGTGGCCGGTCTGCAGGCGTTCATCTTCACGATCCTCACGACCGTGTACATCAAGATGTCTGTCCAAAGCCATTAGGAACCAACAAAGCGCTTCGGCGCACAACAAGATAGAAAAGGAATAGTACAAATGACTGGTACTCTCGCAGCGATCGGGTACGGCCTAGCGACCCTCGGCCCCGGTATTGGCCTGGGCCTCATGATTGGCAAGACCCAAGAGGCTACCGCACGGCAGCCAGAAGTTGCCTCCACCCTAGCCACGAACATGTACATCGGTATGGCGTTGATTGAGGCCTTGGGTCTGATTGGCCTAGTCCCACTGTTCGTAGGTTAATTCCCCATGATGTATGCTCCAATGCAGGCAGGTGAGCATAATATCTTCTTGCCACCTGCCTATGACATCCTCTGGTCGGTAGTCTGCCTCGTAATTATTGGCGTCGTCCTGTACTACTTTGCGCTGCCTAAGTTCTACGCGGTGCTGGATAAACGGGAAAACACCATTAAAGAAGGGCTCGCTGCCACCCAGAAAGCGGAAGAAGCGCAGGCACTGGCTGAACGGCGCCTCGACGAAACGCTTGCCAAAGCCCACAAAGAAGCCGGCGAGATTCGCACTAAGGCCAACGAAGAAGCGAAAGCGATCCTAGATAAGGCTCGCGAGGAGGCCCGTGCGGAAGTAACCCGGATCGTTGACAACGGCCAGCGGCAAGTTGAAGCAGACCGTCAAGCAGCGGAGATTTCACTGCGCACGGACCTCGGTCTCCTCGCCACTGAGCTGGCGGAGAAGATCGTGGGGGAACACCTCAAAAATACGGAACTATCTGCGCGGGTCGTAGATCGATTCCTCGACGACTTAGAACGCGAAAGCGTAACAGAAGGGCGATAAAGCATGCGGGCATCGAGTGCGCAAACACTACATGCAGCCACGCGCACGTTACGTACCGTGTTCGCACAAGAACACGTAGACGCAATGGCAGCAGCAGAGAACCTGTTTGGCCTATCCGACCTGGCGCGGAAATCCCGTCGGGTTCGGGGGGCGATCTCAGATCCGTCCCGCAGCGGCGAAGACAAGGAAGCGTTCGTGCAGAACCTGCTGCGTGGCGGCGTGCAAGATGCCACCGTGAAAATCGCCCAAACCCTAGCGCGCGGCACGTGGTCCAGTGCTGACGACGTGGCGGACGTGTTTGAACTGTTGGGGATGCAAGCGGTACTAGAAGCAGCGGTACTCGCGGGCGTTTTAGAGCAGACGCAAAAAGAACTGCATCAAGTGCAAGCTTTGCTGGTGGATGAACGCGAACTGCGCAACGCGCTGTCCGACCTGGGGGTTGGCAGTGCTCACGACCGAGCCCACTTCGCCGCCCGCCTGCTGGATGGGCACGTCAACCAGTACACCTCTAGACTAGTTCGCCGCGCGGTACGCCTATCCGTCCACGGACGGCTCACGGCCCGCCTGCACCACATCATCGACCTGGCTGCGAACAGGCAGAAACAGCGCGTGGCGGAAGTGACGGTGGCGCGCCCACTGAGTGCCCAGCAGCAAACCCGCCTGCAATCCATCCTGGAACGCAAGCATGGCGGATCCGTTACTTTGAACGTGATGGTGGATCCAGACCTCATGGGCGGAATGCGGATAGTGATGGGGAGCGAAGCGGTGAACGCGACGGTACGCTCCGAGATCCGCCAGGCGCGACGCGCAATGGTGGGAAAATAGTAGTACGAGTGACAAAAATGAGAAACGGTGAGGACAAGCTCAATGGCTGAACTTTCAATCCAGCCCGACCAAATCAGAGCGGCTCTGGACAGTTTCGTGGAATCCTACGAACCCTCCGACAACGCAGCTGAAGAAATCGGGCACGTTACACAAGCAGCGGACGGTATCGCTCACGTTGAGGGACTGCCCGGAACGATGGCCAACGAGCTACTGCGGTTCGAAGACGGCACGCTTGGTCTAGCATTGAACCTCGACGTGCGCGAAATCGGCGTAATCATCCTGGGTAACTTCAAAGGAATCGACGAGGGCCAAGAAGTTTACCGCACCGGAGACGTGCTGTCGGTACCCGTTGGAGACGGCTATCTAGGGCGCGTCGTAGACCCGCTAGGACACCCAATCGACGGCCTGGGGGAAGTAACCGACATGGAAGGCACCCGCGCGCTGGAGCTGCAAGCCCCAGGCGTGATGATGCGTAAATCCGTGCATGAGCCGCTCGAAACCGGGTTGAAAGCCATTGACTCCATGATCCCGATTGGACGCGGACAGCGGCAGCTAATCATCGGAGACCGGCAGACCGGTAAAACCCAGATTGCCCTGGATGCAATTATGAACCAGCGGAAGAACTGGGAAAGTGGTGACCCGAACAAGCAGGTACGGTGCATTTACGTTGCGATCGGCCAAAAGGGCTCCACGATCGCGGGCGTGCGCCGCCAGCTAGAAGAAGCGGGGGCGTTAGAGTACACGACGATTATCGCCTCCCCAGCCTCCGACCCCGCCGGCTTCAAATACCTCGCCCCCTACACCGGGTCCGCCATTGGACAGCACTGGATGTACGCGGGTAAACACGTCCTCATCGTATTTGATGACCTATCGAAACAAGCGGAAGCCTACCGTGCGGTGTCCCTATTGTTGCGCCGCCCACCGGGCCGAGAAGCATACCCCGGTGACGTGTTCTACCTGCACTCGCGCCTACTGGAACGCTGCGCGAAACTGTCAGACGAACTGGGGGGCGGCTCAATGACGGGCCTGCCGATAATCGAGACGAAAGCCAATGACGTCTCGGCGTACATCCCCACGAACGTTATTTCTATTACCGACGGCCAGATCTTCCTCCAGTCCGACCTGTTCAACGCTGGGCAACGACCCGCCGTGGACGTCGGCATCTCCGTGTCTCGCGTCGGTGGGGACGCGCAGGTGAAAGCCATGAAGAAGGTAGCTGGGACGCTCAAGATCACGTTGGCGCAGTACCGTTCGCAAGCGGCATTCGCGATGTTCGCCTCCGACTTGGACGCCACCACGCGCCGGCAACTCACGCGCGGTGAACGCCTCATGGAACTACTGAAACAACCCCAGGCAACCCCGTACGAAATCCCCGACCAAGTTGCTTCCATCTGGGCGGGTACGAACGGTTACATGGACGACATTCCAGTGGAGTCCGTGAAAGAGTTTGAACGCGGCCTACTGGACCACCTGCATGCGCAAGGTAGCGTGCTGGAACTGATTGCGACCAGTGGGAAGCTTGAACCAGACACAGAAGAAGCGCTGCGCCACGAAGTGGAAACGTATCTGAAGGGATTCAAATACGAAAAAGGTCTTGTGACCGATAAGCAAAAAGGTGACGCTCAAGCCGAAGTGACGCAGGAGCAGATCGTTCGAGGTAAGAAGGCCTAACATGGGCGGTAACCAGCGGATCTACAAGCAGAAGATCTCCTCCACGCAAACCCTGAAGAAGGTGTTCCGCGCGATGGAGCTGATCGCAGCGTCCCGAATTGGGCGTGCCCGCCGCTACGCCGACCAGTCGGGCCCCTACGAAAAAGCCCTATCCCAAGCCGTCGCAGCGGTCGCATTGCACGGCGAACTGCATCACCCACTCACCTCTGAACGCACAGACACGAACCGGGTTGCGGTGCTTACCGTAACCTCGGACCGAGGTATGGCGGGGGCGTATTCGGCCAATATATTGCGCGAGACCGAACGGCTCGTAGAAAAACTCGTGGCGCAGGGAGCAGACCCGGTGCTGTTCGCCTCGGGACGTCGGGCAGGCTCGTACTTTCGGTTCCGCGATCGGGAACTGGAGAAAACCTGGGAAGGTGAGTCAGACGCGCCATCAGTGGAACTGATCCGCGACATCGCGGACACGGTGCTGGACTACTTCCTCGACCCCGACCCCGCGCGGGGAGTGTCGAAACTCTACTTGGTGTTCACGCGTTTCAAGAACCTGGTTGTGCAAGTTCCTGAGGTGCGGCAAATGCTGCCGCTAACCGTGGTGGACGCGCCCGAATCTGAAGACGATTCGGAGCCTCAGGAGCGGGACTTGTATCCACTGTACGAGTTCGAACCCAATGAGGGCGCGGTGCTGGACGCACTGCTTCCGCTGTATGTGGAAAGCCGGATCCGCAACGCACTGCTGCAGGCAGCGGCTTCGGAATTGGCGTCGCGCCAACGCGCGATGCACACGGCCACGGAGAACGCGGATGAGATCATCACGGACTACACGCGGATGGCTAACGCGGCTCGCCAGGGCGAGATCACACAGGAAATCACAGAAATCGTATCGGGCGCCGACGCGCTTTCAAACGGCTGAGTAAGGAATGGAAATATGACGGAAAACTCCGAAAAGACACCTGGCGTTGGGCGCATCGCTCGCGTCATCGGTCCGGTGGTTGACATTGAGTTTCCACCCGATCAGATGCCGCAGATGTACAACGCTCTGACCGTGGATTTTACGCTCGCCACGGAGGATTCTAAAGAAGAGCAGACGCTCACCATGGAGGTGGCTCAGTTCCTGGGCGACAACCTGGTTCGCGCGATCGCCCTCAAGCCGACGGATGGCCTGGTGCGCGGGCTGAAAGTTACGGATACGGGCGCGCCCATCAGCGTGCCGGTTGGGGAAGTGACGCTCGGGAAGGTATTTAACGTCACCGGTGAGTGCTTAAACCTCAAACCGGGAGAAACGTTGGAGGTGAAGGAGCGGTGGCCGATTCACCGCAACCCACCAGCGTTTGATGAACTGGAACCAAAAACCCAGATGTTCGAAACTGGGATCAAGGTAATCGACTTGCTCACCCCGTACGTGCAGGGCGGTAAGATCGGCCTGTTCGGTGGCGCGGGTGTGGGCAAGACCGTGCTGATCCAAGAAATGATTCAACGCGTCGCCCAAAACCACGGTGGTGTATCCGTATTCGCCGGGGTGGGGGAACGTACCCGTGAGGGCAACGATCTGATCCACGAAATGGCAGACGCCGGGGTATTCGACAAGACCGCACTGGTGTTCGGGCAGATGGACGAACCGCCGGGCACGCGTCTGCGGATCGCGCTTACGGGCCTGACGATGGCGGAGTACTTCCGCGACGTGCGCAACCAGGACGTGCTGCTGTTCATTGACAACATCTTCCGGTTCACCCAGGCGGGTTCCGAAGTGTCGACCCTATTGGGGCGCATGCCATCCGCAGTGGGCTACCAGCCGAACTTGGCTGACGAAATGGGACAGCTGCAAGAACGGATTACCTCCGCGGGCGGTCACTCGATTACCTCCATGCAGGCGATCTACGTGCCGGCTGATGACTACACGGACCCCGCGCCTGCGACCACGTTCGCGCACTTGGATGCCACCACGGAACTGTCCCGTGACATTGCGTCGCGAGGCCTGTACCCAGCGGTGGACCCACTCGCCTCAACGTCACGTATCCTGGACCCCACGTACATCGGGCAGGACCACTACGAAGTGGCGAACCGCGTGAAGTCGATTCTGCAAAAGAACAAGGAACTGCAAGACATCATCGCGATTTTGGGGGTTGACGAACTGTCTGAAGAGGACAAGATCGCGGTCGCACGCGCCCGTCGGATTGAACAGTTCTTGTCGCAAAACACGTACATGGCAGAGAAGTTCACGGGTGTGGAAGGCTCCACAGTGCCCTTGGACGAGACGATCGAGGCGTTCCGCCGGCTTTGCGACGGCGAATACGACCACATTCCGGAACAGGCATTCTTCAACATCGGGGGGATCGAAGACCTCGAACGTGCCTACGCTGAGATTCAGAAGGCGTAACCGATGGCCGACCAGAAAATGCTGTCAGTCCAAGTGGTTTCGCGCACCGACGTGCTGTGGGACGGCAAGGCCGCGATGGTGTCCGTCCCCAGCGTCGACGGGCAGCTGGGGATACTGCCGGGCCGCCAACCCGTGATCGCGGCGCTTGGACGCGGTACCATGACCATTAAGGGCAGTGACGACCAGTCGCACGAAGTCCAGGTGTCTGGAGGGTTCGTTTCGCTAGATTCGGACCACGTGACTGTCGTTATGGATAACGACACTATGGATGCTTAAACGAGGAGGGGGAGATCGTGGTGGCGTGGATTCTGTGGCTCATCGGTCTCCTCTTGCTCGCTGCTGCGGCGGCAATCTTGTTCCTGCTGGTACGGGTGCGGATGATCGGGCGGATTGTCGGCACGTTTGAATGCTGGGTACGGCCCGATAATTCCTCCGGCTGGGTGTACGGCATGGCACGGTTTGGCTCCCGGGAGTTCCAGTGGTTCCGCCTGGTTGGGTTTTACGTTGGACCGCAGTTTCGGATGCCCCGCGTGGGGATGACGGTGTCGAATCCGATTGCTCGTTCCGATGGCAATATGGTTGAGGTAATTGTTGAATCCGCGGGCCGGCGCATGCACATCGCCACTCGGACTCACTGGTACAACGGGATTGTCTCGTGGGTGGAGTCTGGCCCGCCCATGTCGCGGTTAGATCTCTAAGTGACTAACCTAGATAAATCCAAGACCATTAGATTCTAACCGGAAAGGTACTTAGTGCGGATCGTTATTGCCCAGTGTTCCGTAGATTATTCCGGCCGTTTAGACGCCCACCTGCCCCTAGCGAAACGCACCGTAATGATTAAAGGCGATGGGTCAGTGTTAGTGCATTCCGACGGTGGTTCCTACAAACCCCTGAACTGGATGAATGCACCCTGCCGGCTAACAGTGCGTGAGCCCGATGAGGACGAAGCCTACGAGGGTTTCCAAGAGGTATGGATAGTGCAGGCCGCGAAGACGAACGATTCCCTCGTGATTCGGGTGGGGGAGAAGTATTTGGATCATGAGGAACCCTTGGGACTCGACACGGGTCTAATTAAAGACGGGGTGGAAGCGCATCTGCAGGAACTGTTGGCAGACCAGGTGGAGATCCTGGGCCAGGGATGGCGGCTGGTGCGTCGCGAATACCCGACTGCGATTGGGCCGGTGGACTTGCTGGTGCGCGATGACGCGTCGAATCCCGTGGCGGTGGAGGTGAAGCGGCGCGGGGGAATGGATGGGGTGGAACAACTCACCCGGTATTTAGAGTTGCTCGCGCGCGACCCGTTGTTAGCTGGTATCCGCGGCGTCTTCGCAGCGCAAGAGATTTCCCGGCAAGCCCGCACGCTGGCGCAGGACCGGGGAATCCGCTGCGTGATCTTGGATTACGATGCGATGCGCGGCGTTGACGACATAGATGCGCGCTTGTTCTAGAGCCTAGGGTGCGTGTTTGTGCTTGGACCACAGATGCGCGCTTGTTCTAGACTCATGGGTCAAGCGCGCACTAACCGTTTTGGTGGTAGCGTAGTAACCTGACTTATTTAGTAATGAGGAGGTACGGTGGCACGGCGTTCACGGCGAAACAAGTGGAGCGCACCGCACCGGCCTTTAAATATGGACCGGTTGGCGTCCATGCCGCGGTCTGTGCAGCGCGGTCAAGAAACCTTTCAAGTGCAACACCTTTCCGCTGCCCGCAAGACGTACACGTGTCCGGGGTGTAACCAGCCTATTCGCGTGGGTAGCCCGCACGTGGTGGCTTGGCGCGAGGAAGGGCGTTTCGGGTTAGATTCCGGTGTGCAGTCGCGCCGCCACTGGCACCCGCACTGCTGGTCCGTGGGCTCTTGGGCCCGCTAGCGCCTCCGCGCTACTACTGTTCTTCTGTGGTGAACAGGTCGTCTTCAGCGGCACTTACTTGAGGGGGCGCCACCTGCGCTTCTACCGCACTGTTGTTAACATCCGAGGCGAGCGAGCCGAGCACGGTGCGCATTTCCTCCAGGTACCCGGAAACGGATTCGCGTTGCCGCTCTAGTTTCGCAACCGAGCGTTGCGCCAACGAGCGTTCATTCGCGATCTCTTGCCGTGCAGACTCACGCAGTTGTTCCGCTTCCGCTTCGGCGGAGGCGATGATGGCCTCGGCGTTTCGGCGCGCGTCTTCTTGCCGCCGGCGCACCACCGCGTCCGTGTCCGTGAGGAGCCGTTCTGCGCGGTGCAGCGTTTCCGCCAGGTGCTTCTCCGCTTCCGCAACCTGTTCTTGCGCCGCCTTGATGAGGCCTTGCGTCTGTTCGTGCGCTTCCTCTTGGGCACGCGCGTTCTCTTCACTGGCTTTCGCGCGGATCTGCGCGATCTCTTGCTCCGCTTCCTGCCGTTCAGCGGTCGAGCGGGTCCGCAGTTCGTCGGCCTGCTGGTGCACGTCGCGCATCAGCGTTTCCGCTTCAGTTTTCGCTTTCGCAACCGTGGCCGCTGCGGAGGACTTCGCTTGTTCGAGTGCCTGCGTGGCTTGCGCGTTCGCTTCCTCCCGGGTGGAACGAGCATCAGCCTGAGCGTCCGCACGCATCTGCGCGATCTCCTGTTCGGCTTTCACCCGCGCCTCAACGTATTCTTTCTCTGCCCGAGTGCGGGTCACTTCCGCTTCCCGGTCGGCGCTGGCGCGCGTGTCATGCACGTATGTGTTGGTGGAGGCACGTAAGGACTGGGACTCGCGTTCAGCACCTGCCACGAGTTCGTCCGCGCGGTGCTGGGCATTCGTCAGAAGGGTTTGCGCTTCGGTGGAGGCACGAGAGGTACGTTCGTCAGCTTCACGGCGAGCTTCCGCAAGCAGTGCGGACGCTTCCGCTTCAGAACGCTCCGTGAGCCGGCTGGCGGCCACCCGGGCTTTTTCTACGAGCGCATCGGCTTCCGCCCGAGCTTTTGTTGTGACTGCAGCAGCTTGTTCTTCGGCGGAACGCAGTAGTTGTTCGATGCGTGCGCCGATCCCGGTAAATGAGGCTCGTTCCTGTTCTTCGACGCGGCCGCGTGCTTGTTTTAGGTCTTCTTCTAGGCCCCGGATGCGTTCTTCGGCCACTTCGCCGCGCTGACGCGCTTCTGTGAGCGCACTCATCAGAGTGTGTAGTTGTTCGTCGACCTGTACGCGATCGTACCCGCGCATTACTACGGGAAAGTCAGTCTGCTCTTCACTCACGCGTTTGTCCCTTCACACGTTTAAACGCTGATATACACCGGTTATTAGTCTAAACAATTCCCGTAGCTAGGGGGAAACTACGGGTAGTTAATCTTACGTATTATATGCCACCTGTAACCTTTGTTTGGGGTGAACGCGCACATTTGCTTTGCGAGCCGGTGGAAGCAAGTAGAAACAGGCATTAATCTAGGGGTAGTGCTTTGTATATAAATAGGAGTATTTGTGAAGAATATGCTCAAGCGCATGACGCTTCCGATCGTGTTTATCCTCATTGGGGCGCTCATGGCAGTTGCCGGTGTGCTTTACGCGACCGTGTTGCGTCCAGATTCCAGTATGCGTGCAACCATGGATGCTCCAAAATCACCTTATGTGGTTACAAAAGCAAGACTGTTTGGGGATGTTATTTCCAGTGAGGCGACCGTCACCGCGCAGTCGAACGGCAAGCCCGTTTCAGTTGCCGTTGCGGACGAAACCGATGCGGTTGGTTGGTTGGGAGATTCTGCGAATACGCAGGTCACGGGCTTGTCTTCGTGGGAGCGTTTGAAGCTTGAGGAACACGCTGCGCAAGATGAGAAGGCGCAGCACGGCGCGGTGGCGCAGCTGGATACGTGGAAGAGTTTTAAATCCGGCGAGGGAGCGGTGAAGGTTAAGATCCCCGCCGATGCCCGCAACCTCGTGGTATTGGCGTCGACAGATGGGAAGGAGCCGGCGCCTCAACTGACGGTCACGTGGACGCAAGAAACGTCGGTGGGGTGGGCGATCGCGTTGGCGATAACCGGCGTGGTGATTCTGGCGCTCGGGCTGGCCCTCATGCTGCACAACCGGGCGCGGCGCACACAAGCAAAGCAAGAGCAGGCGGCGCAGCAGCAAGAACGCGTGCAGCGTGAAGAAACGATGATTGAAACAACGGTTGGTGAACGCACGGTTAAACTCCCGTCTCGGCGGGCAATTCGTGAGGCCCGGCAGCGAGGAGAAACTGAGATCGTGGTAGAGGGGCACTCGTTTAGCACGCAAGCAATCCCGGTGGTTCGGAAAGTGCGTGACCCAGAAGCGTCTTCGCGCGCACATCGGAAGGAGGGGGCTCGAGATGACAGCTGAGCGTCAACTAAAGAACGAGGACGGTCTGGTCAGCAGGCGCAGTGCGCTGAAACTAGCAGGGTTGATGTTGGGCGGTGTCACCGTGACGGCGTGTGCGGGTAAACCCCCGCAGATTAAGCCTCAGCCGAGCGAGTCCGCGTCGGCCGCCCCGAACTTGGATGCGAAGCGGATTGAATCGATTCTAAGCAGCGTGTCGCAGGTGGTGGAAAAGGCGGATAAGGCACAGGACGCGAATCTTCTAAAGGAACGTCTGGTGGATCCGGCGCTAGCGATGCGCTCTGCTCAGTACGGGCTGGTAGACGCCACGGGGGAGAAGCCAGCGGGGTTCAAATTCTCGCCTAAAACCGCGACGGTTACGAATGCGCAGGATTGGCCGCGAGCGATCGTGGCTGCGAGCGTGACTGACAATAAGTCGCTGCCGGTTATGGCGATCTTTAAGCAAAAGGATGCGCGTTCTAACTACATGTTGGAATCGTGGGCGCGCCTGTTCCCCGGCCGCACTGTGCAGACAATTTCGGCAGCTGAAGGGTCAGCGCTGGTTGACCCGAAGTCGGATGCGTTCATGCTGCCGGTTGAGAAGGCGGTGCAGGCGTGGGTGGATCGCCTCAACGGGAAAGAAACGAAGGGCGTGAAGCTGGCTGAGGATGATTTCTCGAAGTACTACCTTGAGGAAAAGAAGAAACTCGAGGAAGCTGTGGAGTCAGCGGGGACGGTAACGTTCAATGCAGCCCCGATGCCAGAGACGATAACTGCGATCCAAATGAGTACGCAAGACGCATTGACGGCCGCGTCACTGCAATACACGGTCACTTATGAACGCACGGATGAAGAAGCTGAGCTGGCGATCGGGGGGACGGCAGCGAAGCTGTTGGATGACCCGCAGGTGGGGGATGACCGCGTTGTAGTGACGTACCTGGTGAGCGTGCTGCTGCAAGTACCTCATAAGAAGAATGAGGGGGAAATAACGGCGCTCGGTGCGGAGCGGGTGCTTCAAAAGGTTGAACGGAAAGAGAAGTAAAGGAAGACGGAAGCAAAGTGACTGAGCAAAACGCTAAGGACCCTTACATCCCGGCCACGCAAGGAGCCGTGGACCTGTCGGCACACAAACGTGGGGGAGCGGTGAATCCGAAGTCGGCAACCGCAGCTAGTGGCGTGGCGGCCGGTGGTGCGGCGGGCACCGGGCAGGCTGCGGGGCCGATGGGTGACCCGCGGGCAGCGGCGCCTCAGGCCGGACCTCAGGCGGGGGCAGGTAATGGGGAACTGCGCGGCCCGATTGTGCGCGACGTGTCTGAGCAGGAGCTGGCGGAACTGTCGCAACTGTCGGTGCAGCTGCCTGTAATCTTGATGCTCTGGTCGGCGCACGCAGAAGAATCAAAAACAATGGCGCAGACACTGGAGCAGATTACGCGCGAGCTAAACGGTCGCGTGGTGCTCGCGAAGGTTGATATTGATGCGAACCCGCAGTTCGCGCAGGCGCTTGGAACGCAGGCAGTACCAACGGTTATCGCGTTGTTTGGGGGACGCACGGTGCCGCTGTTCCAAGGCACTCAAGGGCGCGACCAGATTGTGGCTGTGCTGAATGAGTTGCTGCAACTTGCCGCGTCCAGTGGGCTCACCGGCCGCATGGTTGACACTGAGGAGGATGCGCAGCCGCAGGTGGATCCGCTGCATGAGGAGCCGCTCGCGCTGGAGGACGCGGGGGATATTGACGGGGCGATCAAAGCCTGGCACACCGTGTTGGCGAACCAGCCGCGGGATCGGGAAGCGAAAGAAGCGATTGCTCGGTTGAAACTGCAAAAGCGGGCGCTCAGTGAAGACACTGATACGGACACACCGCAGGCGCGTGCCGATCAGGCGCTGATCAGTGGTGACACGCAAGCGGCGTTCGACATTATGCTCGCTGAGTTTGAACGGTTAAAACCCATGGACGCGGAAGCGGCCGATGAGGTGCGGGAGCGGCTCGTGGAAATGTTCACGGTTGTTGGTTCCGCTGATCCTGCGGTTAAATCTGCGCGCGCCCGCCTGTCCGCGCTGTTGTTCTAGAACTCGCCTGTACGCTGCTGTTCTGATTTCCAACAGTTGTTCTAGAGGCCGGGTATTGTTGGTCTTGTTCGAGACCTTGCCCACGGCACGCTTAATCGAAAACCGGCCGGATCACTGTTTCCGGCCGGTTTCGTGTATTACGCCCCTTGCCCTTGCGGACGAAGCCAAATCGCTCCCAAAGGTGGGACGCGCAACTGCGCGGAAGCGGGGCGGCCGTTCCATGGAACCGACTCGCCAACCACGGGCCCCACGTTGATAACGCCGGAACCACCGAACTCCTCACTGTCCGTATTGAGGATCTCCTCCCACTGACCAGCGAACGGTAGGCCCACCCTGTAGTCCTCATGGGGGTTGCCCGCAAAGTTACAGATGCACACCAGCATCTGGGTTTGCCCCTCTGCGTCACACCCCTTGCGGATAAACGAAATCACGTTGTGGTCCGCATCCCCAGCCTCAATCCATTCGTAACCCGTGTAATCATCGTCCCAAAGGGCGGGGGAATGCACGTAAATATCATTCAAACGCGCCACCAAGCGGTCAATCTGCCGGTGCCCCGGATCGTCCAGCAACCACCAGTCCAACGAGAACGCGTCGGACCACTCGGATTCCTGCCCGAACTCCTGGCCCATAAAAACCAGTTGCTTGCCCGGATGCGACCACTGGTAAGCAAACAGGGACCGCAAACCCGCGAGCTTACGCCACTTATCACCCGGCATGCGGGCAATCAAAGAACCTTTCCCATGCACCACCTCATCGTGAGACAGCGGCAAAATGAAGTTCTCCGAGAACGCGTACACGAGGGAGAACGTGAGTTCACCGTGATGCCACCGCCGGTTCACCGGATCTTCCTGCAGGTAACGCAGCGTGTCGTTCATCCACCCCATGTTCCACTTCATGCCGAAACCGAGCCCACCCCCGGTGGTGGGAGCCGTGACCCCCGGCCAAGCGGTGGATTCTTCTGCAATCATGACGATACCGGGGTTGCGCCGGTAAGCGGTGGCGTTCGTTTCTTGCAAAAACTGGATTGCCTCCAAATGCTCGCGACCACCGTACTGGTTGGGGCGCCACTGGCCCTCACCGCGCGAATAATCCAAGTACAGCATGGATGCGACCGCGTCCACCCGCAGTCCGTCCACGTGGAACTCCTCTAACCAGTACAGGGCGTTCGCCACCAAGAAGTTCCGCACTTCCCGCCGCCCGTAGTTGAACACCAACGTGCCCCAGTCCGGATGCTCCGCACGCAACGGATCCGGGTCCTCATATAGGGCGGTGCCGTCGAACCGTGCGAGCGCCCACTCGTCTTTCGGGAAATGTGCAGGCACCCAGTCGAGGATCACGCCGATGCCCGCCTGATGGCACTGATCCACAAAATAGCGGAAATCATCAGGCGTACCGAACCGGGCGGTGGGCGCATAATACGACGTCACCTGGTAGCCCCAAGAGCCACCAAACGGGTGCTCCGCCACCGGCATGAGCTCCACGTGCGTGAACCCCATGCGTTTCAAATACGGAATCAGCTCGTCCGCCAAACCGCGGTAACCCAGCCCCTGCTTCCAAGACCCCACGTGAATCTCGTAAATGGACATGGGCAACTGCTGGGGATTGCGGTTTGGCCGCTGCGTCATCCACGCCTCGTCATTCCACTCGTGGAACTGATCGGTCACCACCGACGCTGTTGCCGGTGGAATCTCCGTTGCCCGCGCCATGGGATCAGCTTTTTGCACCCAGCCGCCTCCGGGCGTGCAGATCTCATACTTGTAGCGCGCCCCGACCTCAACGTCTGGAATAAACAGTTCCCACACGCCACTGGCCCCCAGGGAGCGCATCGCGCTGCCCGTACCATCCCAGTAGTTGAAATCCCCAACCACGCGCACCGCACTCGCATTTGGTGCCCACACAGCAAACGAAACGCCCGAGACGTCACCGAGCTCACCCTCATAGTGATGTAAGTGCGAACCTAAAACGGTCCACAGCGTTTCGTGGCGACCCTCTGAAATCAGGTACGTATCCATCTCCCCGAGCGTGGGGAGGAAGCGGTAGGGATCGTCCACGTCCGTCACCTGATCGCCGTACGTGACGCGCAGCCGGTAGTCCACAATCTGGGGAGATTCGAATGCGCACACCCAAACTCCATCTTGCTCGTGGCGCGCCTCGTACACATCGTGAGCGGTCACAACCTCAACGGAATCCGCCAAATGTCGGACAGTGCGGATAGTCACCACACCATCTTGAAGGTGCGCGCCCAGAACCGAGTGCGGCGAGTGGTAACTCGCATTCGCTACCTGCGAGAGAATATCACCAGAAACGTACATAGGGGTTGCATTCATGGTCCCATTGTCGCATGTTTTCACCCCACACGCGTTCCAAATGGTGACGTGCGTTACGTGAGGTTTTTAAGTGCCCGCAGCGGAATGTCAATCCACTCTGGGCGCATCCGGTACTCGTAAACCGTTTCGTACGTCGCCTTTTCCACCAGGAGGGCGCGCAGCATCACCTGCTCAACCGGACCTAACCCACCCCCGGACGTGTAACCGTTCAAGAACGCATCTTGCGCCGCCTGCGTCCACGCTGCCCCCGCGCTCGCCTTCGCACCCGCGTAGTCGAACGAACGCAGCATCCCCGCCACGTCTCGGAGTGCGAAATCTTTTTGCCGCCGATCCGCGAGTGAACGCAATGGTTCCCCTTCGAAATCCAGCACTGTCCACCCGGCGTCTGAATGCATCGTTTGCCCCAGGTGATAGTCGCCGTGCACGCGGATCACGGGTGGTAGTTCCGAAAGGTTCTCCACTTCGTGAACTGCGGCGATCAGCTGCTGATCGAAATCGCGTTCCTTCAGCGCGGGCACTTCCGCACTGGCCGCTTGAATATTTGCCGTGAGGCGCTGAGCGAACTCACTGGTGGCCATGGACTCACTGGCGCCGAACGCATCGGCTAACCGTTCGTGCATCTGCGCGGTCACCCGGCCCAGTGAGTGGGCGAGCGCAGCGGGGTCTGCGCCTTCGCGCGCCATCTGAACGAACAGTTCGAACCCATCCCGGCCATCGCGCACCAGGGCCCCGCCGATTGCGTACACGAACGGTTCGCGTGCCTCTCCGCGTGGTTGCAGCTGCGCGTACAGCACGGGGGTGGCCACGCATTCCCAACCGGTAGCTGCGAGGGCTTGTGTGACTTCTAACTCCGGGTGCACTCCCGGATGCAGAACCCGCAGGAACTTCACGACGCACGCGGCTTCGCCGGGGAACACCACGGACGTGTTGGACTGCTCCCCAGAAATGACGTGGGTCTGGTCCGCTACTTGCAGCAGGCGGTCGCGTATTGTCCTGGCTTGTTCAGGAGCCAGTGGGGAAATCGTCCCATCGGTGTAGGCTTCGCGGATCCAGGCGCGTAAAAATAGGGGGGAATACGCGCCGTCAACAATCCACGCGTCGCGCACGTGGGCAACGACTCCGCTGGAAGGCGCCTGATCCGTGTACACCAGTGGGACCGACAGGAGGTTTTCCCCCACTTCGATTAGGGAGATCCACACGGGTTCCACGGGTTCATTCGCCGGATCCGCAACCGACAGGGCAGACAAATCCACCGTGTCGAGCACCCGGATCTGGTCGCCTTTCTGCCCGGGGAACCACCTCCTCGAGTACAACCATGGGCCGATCGCATCCAACAGATCTAAATCTTCAGGCCAAGACGCACTCATTCGTCTTCCTCCTCGTCTTCCAAGAATGTCACTTCAAGCCAGTAAAAAGCGTGCCGCGAGAGCGTAATATCAATCGTCTCCTCTTCAGATACCGAGGGGAAGGGATTGCCCGACGCCACATCGGTTAGGTGCCACCCCGACATGCCGGGCAGGTCAATGGTGGCCGAACGTGACGCGGTAGAGAGGTTGTTCACGCACAGAATCGTCGTTTGCTCATCGCGGCGCAGGTACGCCAAAACCGCGTCATCAGAACTGTTCAGCAGTGTCATTGACCCCAATCCGAACGCTGGGTAACGCTTGCGCATTTTCAGCATGGCCCGCATCCAGTTCAACATCGACGTGGGGCGCGAGCGCGACTCCTCAACATTAATCGCATTCGGCGCATACGGACCCTGGGAAATAACAGGGAGGTAAAAATCCTCCGCGGCGGCGGAAGAAAACCCGGCGCCAGGCGAATCATCCCACTGCATCGGAGTGCGCACACCGTTGCGGTCCGACAGCCAAATGTCATCGCCCATGCCGAGCTCGTCACCGTAATACAAGAACGGGGAGCCGGGCAGTGAAAGAAGCAGGGCGTTCGCTAACTCCACCTCGCGCCGCGACCCACGCAGCAGCGGCATCAACCGGCGGCGGATCCCCACGTTCGCACGCATTCGATCTTCCGGGGCGTACCACCCGTACATGTCCGCGCGTTCTTCGTCCGTGACCATCTCCAAGGTGAGCTCATCGTGGTTACGCAAGAACGTGCCCCACTGCCCGCCCTTGGGTAGCGGCGGGGTTTCCGCCATCGATTCGCGGATCCCACGCGACGATTCCTCCCGCAGGGCCGCGAAAATCTTGGGCATTATCGGAAAGTGGAAACACACGTGGCACTCGGGGCGCGCGTCCGTCCCAAAGTAAGCCACCACCTCGTGCGGCGGCTGGTTCGCTTCCGCAATCATCATCGTGCCTGGGTATTCATCGTCAATCATCTCTCGCAGGTCCGCGATGAACTCGTGGGTTGCGGGCAGGTTTTCGCAGTTCGTCCCATCTTCTTCAAACAGGTACGGGATCGCGTCCAACCGAATCCCATCCACGCCAATATCACACCAGTAGCGGATCACGTTCTTCACGGCTTCCTGCACCGCGGGGTTTTCGAAGTTGAGGTCCGGCTGGTGGTCGAAGAACCGGTGCCAGTAGTATTCGCCGCGCACGGGGTCGAAGGACCAGTTTGAATCCTCCGTGTCAATGAAAATTACTGCGCGCATCCAGGTATTCACTGGGCCGGGATCGCCACACGTAGAAGTCCCCGTACGGGCCGGACGGGTCGTTTCGGGAAGATTGGAACCACGGGTGCTGATCAGACGTGTGGTTCAAAACCATGTCGACAATTATGCGGATGTGACGCTCGTGCGCGTCCGCAACCAGGCGTTTGAAGTCTTCTAAGGTCCCGTAGCGCGGATCCACGTCCATGAAGTCAGAAATGTCGTATCCACCATCGCGCATCGGGGAGGGGTAGAACGGGGGGATCCACAGGGCGTCCACCCCCAGCCACGCCAGGTAGTCCAGCTTTGACCGCAGCCCTTCGAAGTCCCCCACGCCGTCGTTATTCGAATCCTTAAAAGAGTGAGTTAGAACCTCGTAAAAAACGGCTGTGCGGTACCACTGCGGGTCTTGCGCAACTGGGGGAAACTCGTGTTGTGCCAAGTCTGGTACTTCGTGTTTTTTTGCGGAACTACCCGGCACGTTCACCAGAGGAACTGCGCCGGTGGCGGGTGCGTCATTTCGATTTGTCATACTCACCAAATTTCTGTGTGCAAAATACGTTTTAGCTCGACGAGCGCGAGTCTAACCCTCGGGTCTGCTTGCGCGCGGTACTCGGGTGCGTTATTGAGTTTGGACGCTGAGGACGTGGGCGACCCGTTCGCTGGGGTTCAGGCGGATGAAGTTCGACTCGCCCCACGCGTATTGCGCGCCATCTAACTCGTCACGGACCTGCAGGGTGGGCCCGGACGTGCCGTAAGAAACGGTGGCGCCCAGGTTGTTAAGGTCCAGGTTCACAGCGCCCACAACTTCGTTGTGAGGATCCAGGTTGACCACTACGATCACGGTGTCTTCTTTGCCGGTGGGGGAGAACTGTGCGGGCACGTGGCGGGAAAAGCACAGGAGCCTGTCGTCCGTGGTTTCGTGCACGTTGATGCGGTGCAGTTGTGTGAGCGCCGGATGGTGTTTGCGCGCGGTGTTCAACTGGGTCAGTAAAGTTGCTAACCCGTGTTGGTCCGCGTCTTCCCACGGGCGGGGGCGGAACTCGTATTTTTCGTTATCAATCTGTTCCTCAAAACCGGGTCGCTGCACGTTCTCAACGAACTCGTAACCGGAGTAAATCCCCCACGTGGGGCTTGCGGTAGCTGCGAGGACCGCGCGGATCGCAAATATTTCTGCGCCTCCCGTGGTCATTTGCGGCGTGAGGATATCGTGCGTGGTGGGCCAGAACGCGGGCCGCAGCAGGTGCGCTGTCTGGGTGGAAACCTCAATGAAATAATCCAACAGTTCCTGCTTCTCGGTGCGCCACGCGAAATACGTGTAAGACTGATGGAAACCAATCGCACCTAACGTACGCATCATGGCGGGGCGGGTGAACGCTTCCGCTAAGAACACTACTTCCGGGTGGATGGCACGGATATCGGCTAGGAATCGCTGCCAAAAACTCAGTGGTTTTGTGTGCGGGTTATCGACGCGGAAAATGGTGACGCCATGGTCAATCCATTTGAGTACTACGGCCCGCACCGCTTCGTAAATACCCTCCGGATCATTGTCGAAGTTCAGGGGGTAAATGTCCTGGTATTTCTTCGGGGGGTTCTCCGCGTAAGCAATGGAACCGTCGGCGCGGGCGGAGAACCATTCGGGGTGTTCTTTTACCCACGGGTGGTCTGGGCTGCATTGCAGTGCCAGGTCGAGGGCCACTTCCATGTCGAGTTCGCGGGCGCGGGCAACGAGGCGGTCGAAGTCTTCGAAAGTCCCTAAATCCGCGTGGATCGCGTCGTGCCCGCCGTCGCTTGCACCGATTCCGTACGGTGACCCCGGGTCGTCCGGGTGGGCGTCGAGCGTGTTGTTGCGCCCCTTGCGGAACGTGGTGCCAATCGGGTGGATGGGCGTTAGGTAGATGACGTCGAATCCCATCTTGGCGATGCGCGGCAGGGCGTTAGCCGCCTCGGTGAGGGTACCGGAAACCCACTGGCCGTCCGCGTTCTTGTGGGCGCCGTAAGAGCGGGGGAAGATTTCGTACCAGCTACCCACCAGGGCGCGTTTGCGGTCTACCTGCAGGGGGTATTTGCGGGATTTGCCAGCGAGCTCACGCAGGGGAGTGTCGCGAAACACGGCGCGCACCTGCGTGCTTAAACCAGCGGACAAACGGCGTTGCGCGGCGGCGCTGGTGTCACGTAGGCGCGCTGCCGCGTCGAGGAGGATTTTTTGTGATTCCTTAGGTGGTTTAGGTGCCCGCCCCCGCGGACGGGGTTTCCCAGCGGCTGCGCGTTCCATGAGGCGGGCCCCTTCTTCGAGGGTGAGTTCCACATCCGCGTCCGCCGCGATTTTTATGGCCGCGTCGTGCGTCCACGAGGCATATGGGTCGGACCAGGTTTCGATATAAAAGGACCAGTCACCGGGAGTGTCGGGCATGAGCCACGCTTCGTATCGGTCTAATCCCGGGGCGATGTCGTACATGGGGGCACGCATGTGTTCTTTGCCGTTTGGATCCACCAGCACGGCTTCGACTCCGAGTGCGTCGTGTCCCTCACGGAAGACCGTGGCTCGCACCGGAAACGATTCCCCTTCGGTGGCTTTCGCAGCCCATAAACCGTCTTCTACTGACGGGAAGATTTCCGTAACTGGGATTCGGGGGATTCGCGCGCGTGGCGGAACCGGGTTCTTGCGGCGGACGACCTTCTTCGAAGCCTGCGACATCTGGGTGCTCCTTAGGTTGACGTGACTCTCAACCCCAGTTTAGGGAAAAATGTCTGCAAAATCTCACGCGCATCTCGTCAGCCTCGCCAGCGTTTGCTAGTTGCTCCGCTCAGCATTGCGTCATAGCGCCGGCCAGTTAGCCGACTAGTGGTGGCTCGAGCGCCGTCTAGTAGTAGCGCATGTGCATGGCTTCGCGCACGTCCGCCAGGGTCGCTTCCGCAACCTCATTGGCGCGTTCGTTGCCGGCGCGCAGAATCTCGAGTAGATAGTCCTCGTTTTGCTCTAGTTCCGCGCGTTTAGCCCGCATGGGCGCTAGGTACGTGTTGAGGTCCTCGGTCACTCGTTTCTTCAATGCACCGCCCCCGCCGTCACCGATTTGGTCGGCAATTTCGCGCGGGTCTTCACCGGACGCCATAGATGCCAGGAGCAGCAAGTTCGATACTTCTGGGCGGTTCACCGGGTCGTACGTAATATTGCGGTCCGCATCCGTTTTTGCTTTCTTGAGGCGCTTGGCAGTCTCGTCTGCACTCATGCGCAGCTCGATGGTGTTGCCACGGGATTTGGACATTTTCTCGCCGTCCAGGCCAAGCACGTGGCGCGCGTTCGACAGGAGGGCGTCGGGGCGGCGGAACACCGGCTGGTCTTCGTGCACGCGTCCGTAGCGTTTGTCGAACCGGTTGGCGATCACGCGGGTTTGCTCTACGTGTGGCAGCTGGTCTTGCCCCACGGGCACGAGGTTCGCGCGGCAGAACAGGATGTCGGCCGCCTGGTGCACGGGGTAGGTGAGGAGCAGGCCGCTCATGGCGCGCCCACCACTGGCTTCCAGCTCGGATTTAACAGTGGGGTTGCGGTGCAGTTCCGCTTCTGTAACGACAGAGAGGAATGGGAGCATCAGCTGGTTCAGTGCCGGCACCGCGGAGTGCGTGAAGATCACGGTTTTCTCTGGGTCCATCCCCGCGGCTAAATAGTCGGTGAGTAGCGACAGGACGCGCTCCCGCAGCGGCCCCACGCCGTCGCGGTCGGTGATTACCTGATAGTCGGCGATCAGCTGCCACAGTTCAATTCCCCGGTTTTGCAGTGTAACGCGCGACTGGATGGTGCCGAAGTAGTGCCCGAGGTGCAGGTGTCCGGTGGGTCGGTCACCCGTGAGAATCCGAAACCGCGACGGGTCTTTATCGATCTCACGTTCAATCTCTTGTGACCGTGCGATCGCCCGTTCTACGGTGGCGGACTGAGAAGATGCTTGCATACCGTTGTTACTCACGCCCTCCAGCCTACCTTATGGGCGTTCGGTTAAATACAGCTGCAGGGACTGCGGTTCCATGTGGATCGTCGTGCCCGGTTCCACGATGTCGCAGTACTGGTGGTTGGACGCGTCGGGCAACCCGCCGCCCTCAGAAGGGTTGACCCAAGACGAGTCGAACACCAGGCGGTAATTAATTCCCCGGCCTTTGCGCAAGTTCACGGTGGCCGTGTTGAGGGTCGCGTTGAACACAACTAGTAGGTCGCAGTCATTCCACGGTTTTCCCGAACGCGAGAACTGCAGTACCCGGTGCGCGGGGTCGTGCCACTCGTGGGGATGCAAGCGGTGGTTGTCAGCGGTGCGCCACGACAGATCTTCGAGTTCATCACCGGGTTGTCTGCTCCCACTGGCGAACGCGTTCGGGCGCATCACGGGGTGGTTGCGGCGCAGTGCAATCAGGTAGCGCACGGTGTCGAACAGGTCGCGTTGCCACGTGTCTAAATCCCAGTTGATCCACGAAATGGGGGAGTCTTGACAGTACGCATTGTTGTTTCCGTTTTGGGTGCGGCCAATCTCGTCGCCGGCCACAATCATGGGGGTACCAACGGAAAACAGGAGGGTTGCGAGCAGGTTGCGGATGGACCTCTCCCGCGGGTAGAAAACAGCGTCGAGCATCGGGTCGTGCCGGTAGCTGGCTTGCGTGTTTTCAGATTTACCGGCCCTTGGGTGGCCTTCTAACCCGTGGTTCCAAGACAGGTTCCGGCTGGTGCCGTCTTGATTATTCTCCCCGTTCGCGTAGTTGTTTTTGTGGTTAAATGCCGTCAGGTCGGCGAGCGTGAAGCCGTCGTGCGCGGTGATGAAGTTCAGTGATGACCTTGAGGGACGCGGGTGTCCATTGGTTTCGCCAAACAGGTCCGCGGACCCAGAAATGCGGGTGGCGATATCATTTGGCCCCTGGGTGTCTTCGCCGCGTTCTAAGTTCGCGAAGTCAGCGAGCCAGAATCCGCGGATGGTGTCGCGGTACCGGTCGTTCCATTCGCTCCACGGCAGGGGGAAGTTACCGGTTTGCCACCCTCCGGGGCCGATGTCCCACGGTTCTGCGATCAGTTTTTTGGTTTTCAACAGTGGGTCTGCGGCTAGGGCCATGAAGAAGGGGTGGCGGGGCGTGTACCCGTCGGCGTAGCGACCCAGCGTGCCGGCGAGGTCGAATCGGAACCCGTCCACTCCCATTTCGCCCGCCCAGTACCTCAGGGAATCGAGGGTCATTTCGAGTACGCGCGCTTCGTCGAAGTTAACGGTGTTGCCACACCCGGTGTCGTCAATGCCGACTACGGGGCGGTTTTGGGTGTGCCGGTAGTAAGTGCTTTGGCTGAAGCCGCGCCAGCTGAGCATAGGGCCGGTTAGCCCACCTTCGCACGTGTGGTTGTACACGACGTCGAGGAGCACTTCGATTCCCGCTTCGTGCAGCAGCGACACCATGCCTTTGAATTCTTCGGCCACGGCGCCAGCCCCGTTTGCGCGCGCCCCCGGGCTTGCGAGGGAGGGTTCTGGAGTGAAGAACGACAGCGTGGAGTACCCCCAGTAGTTCGTCATACCTTTTTGCTGCAAGAAAGGTTCGTCCCACTTCGCGTGTACCGGCAGTAGTTCCACCGCCGTGACCCCTAGGGATTTGAGGTGCGAAATCGCTTGAGGGTGCGCCAACCCCGCGTACGAACCCCGCAGTGCCGCGGGCACCCCCGGCATGTTCTTAGTGAAACCCTTCACGTGCAGTTCGTAAACGACGGTTTCATCCCAGCTGGTGCCCGGACCCGCGGTGACTTCAAACGTGTCTTTTACCACCACGGACCGGCCCTGGTATGGAGCCGAATCCTCAAGATCTGGCTGCAGCGGCCCAGGGAGGGGAGTGAACTGCGAATCCACCCGGTGGGCGTACAGAGCCGGGTGAAGCTGCACTTCGCGTTCTAAACCGCGCCCGTACGGGTCCAGCAGAAGCTTGTGCGGATTGTAAACCAGCCCGCCATCGGGATCCCACGGGCCACTCACCCGATACCCGTATTGAGTGCCGCCGCCGACACCGCTCTTATGCGCACTCCACAAGCCTCCTTCGTGCGGATGCATGCGGTAGCGCACCTCGGTTTCTTGCGCGCGGCCACCTGGTGCCTGGGCAATACCGCCTGCAAAGTCGGCGTCGCTACCCGCAGCTTGCGAATCGTCAGAGGAGAAAATGCACAGTTCCACCGCGGTCGCACCCGGCGCGGCAACCACGAAATCCACCCCTCCGTCGCGCAAAAAGGCGCCCTGCTGCGTGGAGTCGATTGCCGGGGGAAGGGTTGCGCGTGCACACTCCCAACTATCAGTGGGGCAGTGGTGATCCTGAGAACTCATTTACTCCATCTCTTAGTGGCTAAAACTCGTACTGGCTAAAACTCATAGTGGTTAAAGCTCTTAGTGGTTAAGATAACTAACCGCCCGCGCCAGGTATGCTCGGACCGCTCGTATCAATACGCATGTGTTACTACAACGGGCCGATAATACTCGATTCTGCCTCAAAGTGTGAAAAAAATACCACTTAACCATGTTGGTGGGTGAGGCGGGCACGTGCAAACGGGTGATACGCGCAATAACACGTTAGCCGAATATGTGGCACTGTAGAGAGTATGAGAATTCTTGTATGCATTAAACACGTGCCCGACGCGCAGTCGGACCGTCGAATCGAGGAAGGCCGGTTGGTCCGTGGGGAAGATGACACCCTCAACGAACTCGACGAAAATGCCTTGGAAGCCGCCGTACAGCTCGTAGAGGAGCGCGGTGGGGAAGTAATCGCACTCAGCATGGGGCCTGAAGATGCCGAAGAGTCCGCGCGTTTCGCACTGCAAAAAGGAGCGGACCGCGCCGTGCTGGTAACTGACGAGCGGCTCGCGGGCACGGACGTGGTGGGTACCGCCCACGTGCTCGCCGCTGCATACCAGCAGCTCAGTGCGGAAGGGTCGATTGACCTCGTGTTAACCGGCATGTCCTCGCTCGACGGCATGACGTCCCTGCTGCCCGCCGCGTTGGCCACCCTCATTGAAAAACCGTATCTGAGCCTAGCCCATGAACTGTCGGTGGCAGACGAACGGGTCCACATCCGCCGGTCCGCAGACGGGTACGACGACGAACTCAGTGCCGCACTACCCGCAGTCGTGTCGGTAACCGACCAGGTGAACGAACCGCGCTACCCGAACTTCCGCGCCATGCGCGCCGCCCGGAAGAAACCGCTGGACCACTGGAACCTAGATGACCTGGCGAACTTCACCGCGTTCGACACCGTGGGTGGCGGCGGAGCGTCCGTCCAACTCCTAGAGTCTGAACAGGCACCCGCCCGTGTCGGCGGGGATGTCGTAGAGGACACCGGTGGTAATGGGGCCGAGCTGCTCACCGATTTCATCGTGGAGGTAATGAAGTAATGCCCGCTCAACTACTTGAAAACCACTCAGAAAAACTCGACGCACCGGTACTGGTGTTGACCGACCACTCGGGCAACGCCGAACAGGGATACGTCTTGAGTGAAGCGTCAAAACAGATACTCACGTTGGCACACGCGGTAACTAACCAGGCGGTGGACGCCGTAGCGCTCAACGACTCGCCCGACACCCAGGCGCTGACCGAATTTGGGGTCCGCACCGTGTACGCGGCGAACCTAACTTCCTCATCCGCACGCGTCGGTGCCGCAGTGGTGGACGCGGCACTGGCAGCGTTTAAGGCAGACGCGTACGGGTTGATCCTCAACGTCGCGAACTACCGGGGGCGCGAAGTGGCCGCGGGGCTGGCGGTTAAACTGCACACCGGCGTGGCGGCGGACGTAACTGAATGCGTCGTTCAAGACGGCAAAGTGGTCGCTGCCAAACCCGTATTAGCCGGGGCGTGGAACAGTATTTTTGAGGTCCGTGGCACCGCCCCAGTGGTTTCCGTGCGCCCGTCCTCAGTGGAAGCGAAACCACAACCGGCACCCGCCGCCACGAACGTGGAGCCGCTGGACGTCACCTACTCTGACAGTGCCCGCGCCGTGTCCGTCGACCAGTCCGTCCCAGAAGCCAGCTCGGGGAACGTGCCCTTGACAGAAGCGGACGTGGTGGTCGTCGGCGGCCGCGGCGTGGAAGGGGACTTCACTGCCGCTCAAGAGCTCGCGGACCTACTTGGAGGGGCAGTTGGGGCAACCCGCGTGGCCTGCGATGAAGAGTGGATTGACCGCACGGCACAAGTGGGGCAAACCGGGGTTTCCATCGCTCCGAAACTGTACATCGGACTGGGCGTGTCGGGAGCGATCCACCACGTGACCGGTATCCAAGCGGCCGAGAAAATCGTGGCGATTTGCGATGATCCCGACGCCCCGATTTTCGAAATCGCTGACTTGGGAATCGTGGGAACTGTACAAGAGGTAGTGCCCGACCTAATTGAGCGGCTGCGGAAACGCTTGTGACGTACTTGGATAACGCGGCCACCACGCCGCTGCGCCCGCAGGCGCGGGATCGGTGGCTGGAAGTGCAAGATTGGCTCCAAACCCACCCGGGGAACCCAAACGCGTTGCATTCCGGTGGGCGCGCAGCCCGGCGCCTATTAGAGGATGCCCGTGAGGCCGTGGCCTACCACCTGGGAGTAGAACGCCCCGAGGTGGTGTTCACCTCCGGTGCTACGGAATCTAACGCTCTCGCGATCGCGGGTGGGTTCCGCGCGATGAAAACGCGAACTGGGAGGAACCTGGTGCAAGTGTGCGCTGCGGACCACCCGTCTACGCGCAATCAACGCGGCGTAGTGGAACGCGAAGGCGGCCAGTGGCAAGTGCTTGACATAGACCGGGACACGCGCTTGCTCACTGACCAGGTGCAGTCAAACGCAGCCGTAATATCGGTGGCTTCGGTGTGCTCAGAAACGGGTGCGATCCAACCGATGGAGCAAATCAATCAGGCGCGAGGTGGAGGCGCCGAGCGTCCCCTGTTGCACGTCGACGCCTCCCAAGCGATCCACACCGAGGCGATTGATGTGCGCGAACGCGACTGGGACCTGGTCACCGTGGCGGGCCACAAGGTCGGTGCCCCCGTGGGAGTCGGCGCCCTCGTGGTTCGCCGCGGTGTAAAGATATTGACCGACCGGCCCGGCGGAGACCAAGAGAACAAAGTGCGTTCCGGCACCCAGGACGTCGCGGGGGCGTGCGCGCTCGCGGCGGCGCTCGAAGCGGTTGCGCAAGAGCGGGACGCGTTGGTGCAGCGGTGTAAGAGATTTAAGGAACAGATCATTGCGCAGCTCCCACCGGGTGTGCGGCCAACGCTTGCCACAGGCCCGGTTGCACCCACGATCTTGCACCTATCTGTACCCACTGCGCATCCGGAAGCAGTGCTGCTTGGGTTAGATCGCGTGGGCATTATGGCGTCCGCGGGTTCGGCATGTCACGCGGGTGTGACCCGTCCCTCTGAGGTATTGCTCGCAGCTGGCCGCTGTGAACGAGAAGCATTAGGGGTACTTCGGGTATCGTTTGGTCCGTTGACGACAATGGTGGACGTGGAAGCACTCTCGGCGGCTTTGCCCGAAGTGATTGCCACGGCCCAGCAGTTAGATGCGTTGGATCACTAATGGTCGGCGCATTAGAACTAATGGTTGGCGCATTAGATAGGTAAACGATAGCTGGAGCGCTAGACGATAGAAGGATCGCTAAAAGATGGAGGAGGTCGCGTACGTATGCGCGTGTTAGCAGCATTATCAGGTGGGGTAGATTCAGCTGTGGCGGCAGCACGCGCAGTAGATGCCGGCCACGAGGTCACTGCCGTTCACATGGCCCTGTCGTCGAACCCGCAGTCTTGCCGCGTGGGCGCGCGCGGATGCTGTTCTTTAGAGGATTCAGTGGATGCGGCGCGGGCTGCTGAGGTACTGGGGATTCCCTATTACGTGTGGGATTTAGCGGAGGAGTTCGAACAAACAGTTGTGGAGGACTTTGTCGAACAGTACCGCATGGGCCGCACCCCGAACCCGTGTGTGCGGTGCAACGAGTTCGTGAAGTTCCGCGAACTGGCCATACGGGCAAAAGCGCTTGGTTTTGACGCGGTATGCACCGGCCATTACGCGCGGATTGAGAACCACAATGGGTACCAGCTGTTGCGCGCCAGGGATTTGGATAAAGACCAAAGCTACGTGCTTGCGGTTATGGGGTCTGAAGAGCTTGCCCGCGTTATCCTCCCCCTTGGGGACGTGGGGTCGAAAGATGAGGTTCGGGCTGAAGCGGCGGAACGCGGTTTAGGGGTCTCACAAAAACCCGACTCGTACGACATCTGCTTTATTCCCGATGGGGACACGCAGGGTTTCTTGCGGGCCAAACTGGGTGAATCCTCCGGTGACATCGTGGATGTCGAAGGTAACGTTTTGGGCCAGCACCGCGGGTACTTCGAGTACACGGTGGGCCAGCGCAAGGGGTTGGGCATCGACCGACCCGCTGCCGATGGGAAACCGCGCTACGTGCTCGAAACCCACCCGCAAAGCAACCAGGTGGTCGTGGGCCCGTCCACCCTGTTGTCTGTAAACGACATTGAGGCGGGTGAGCTCGTGTGGCTCGCCGCTGACGACGCGGGCGACGTGCGTACCCTCGAACCACACGCGATGGGTACCGATGGGGACGAGGCACTATACGCGCAGATGCGGGCACACGGTAAACCACAGTTGATTGAGGAACTCACCGTAACTGATGGGCCCTTGGCAGGCGGGACGGCAAGTGCCTCAGGCATAGAAAAAACGCGGCAAGCCAACCGAAACGAAACCGGGGGCGGAAACGTGCGAATTAAACTCAGCGAAACGGTGCGCGGTATCGCAGCGGGGCAGTCCCTGGTGATCTACCGGGGGAATCGGATATTGGCGCATTCCGTGATCAACACCGCTTCGCGCAGCTAAGTTAAGATTTGCGTTCCGTAGGTGCAGTTACGCTAAACTGGTTGAGCCTAAGCGCGAGTGGCGGAATTGGTAGACGCGCTAGATTTAGGTTCTAGTGCCTTCGGGCGTAGGGGTTCAAGTCCCCTCTTGCGCACACTTAAAACCCCGGTTTAACCGGGGTTTTTCTTGTGTCGGTTTAAATTAGGTACCGGACGCTTATTGGGTTATGGCCGGCATGAGGGGATAGAGCCGGTTGCCCACTACTCATAAAAATCGCAATCTCACTTGAGTGTGAGACAATCGAAGCATGAGTAAGGTAGAACTAACTGAGGGGCAAGACGCCCCAGATTTCAAACTAGAATCCACCGAAGGAACAGTAGAACTATCCACCGCGGTAGCGAACGCGCAAAACGGCGTTGTCGTCTACTTCTACCCGAAAGCATCCACCCCGGGGTGTACAACGGAAGCCTGCGACTTCAGAGACTCATTACAATCCCTGAAATCCGCAGGCTTCACCGTGATTGCCATTAGTTCCGACAAGATGCCGGCCTTAGAAAAGTTTAAGACCAAACAGTCGCTGAACTTCCCGCTCGCATCCGACCCCGATAAGCGCGTGCAAACCGAATGGGGGACGTGGGGAGAGAAAAAGAACTTCGGCAAACTTATTAAAGGACCGATCCGGTCAACGTTCGTGGTTGGTAAAGACGGTAAGATCCAGTACGCCCGTTACGGGGTGCGCGCCAAAGGGCACGTGGCCCGCCTGCGCAAGGATCTCGGAATCGACTAGCGCAACCGGCGGGCGTAACGCTCCGCCGCACCTACCACGGTATTCAGTTCTTTTCCGTCTCGCATCCAGTCGGCCGGCGTGACGTTATCCAGATCCGTGTTTGGAGTTACGAACCAGTGCCCGTTTTCAACGCTAGAGGCCACATCGTAGATGCGTCCCAGCACCTGAGCCATACCGGACACGATTTGGTGGTCGTCCGTTAACTGCCACACGGGGTACTTCCACGAACGCGTCCCCATGCGCACCCCCAGCAGACGGTACTCCTTGAGGGCTTTGTTGATTGCTTGGCGCGATATCCCCAGCCAGTCCACCAGGTCCGCGGTGCCACACGTGGGGCCTACCATGCTGTCTAACGTTGGGCGGGTGTTCACGATGGAGCCGACCATGCGAGCGGCTTCGTCAATCGTTTCTTTTGGGATAGCCTCCGTGCGCGCGCGCTGTGTGAGTACCTTACCGATCGAATCCAATAGGTTCTCTTCACTAGGATGGAGATCTCTCACTCGAAACTACCTTTCAAGCACCAGCAGTGCGGTATTCGTATGTGGCTACTGTGTAAAAGCTCCAGCGAGCCTGGCGTTCCAGGCTACCAGCCGGTTCAGCATACGCTTATTTTTGCAGGTGAAGCGCGTTTTTGCTAATCCGCTGCTTGCTATTATTAGCTGCTTCCAACGCCTACAGTGAAGGCAATGAAACCATTAGCTTGGATTATAGAAGGGGTTAACTGATAGCCACCGGGAGTCATAAAACGGGAACCAGTGATGTGTGATGGGGGTGCGCCATGAGGGAATCGAACCCCCAACCCACTGGTTAAGAGCCAGTTGCTCTGCCGATTGAGCTAATGGCGCGTACCAAGCAAGATTAGTGCCTGGTCGGTGCGCCATGAGGGAATCGAACCCCCAACCCACTGGTTAAGAGCCAGTTGCTCTGCCGATTGAGCTAATGGCGCGTCCGTAGAAATATCTTACTCACCGGCGTGGATAAACTACAAATCACTTTTGTGAGTTTTGGGGCACATTATTGCCCCGAGGTGGCAGCGGCACATCGAGTGCGTTGGCGTAAACTTGAGTGGTGGGCCGCGCGGATTGCGTATGCACGCCGAGCCGCATAAAGCTTACTTCTTGAACCGGAAGGAACAATTGCGACTCGTATTTGGACAGTTACGAACGAGTGGGTAGATACAAACCAGTGGGGAGTGCCGTGTTGAAATACCTTGAGGGAAACTCGGTGGCGTCACTAACGCGGCCCCAGCAGATTGTGGTGCTGGTGGCAGGGCTGGTGGGTGCGTTCGCAAGCGTGGCGCTCCTGCAGTCAGAGTTGGGGGTGCTTTCGGCACCCGAGCAGCGGCTGGGGTGCGATATTAACTCGTTAGTTACCTGCGCTAAATCGCTTGGGTCCGCCCAGGGGCACGTGCTAGGCGTTCCGAACTCCGTGCTGGGCATCATCGCGTTCACAGCGCTTAGTGTAATCGCGCTGCTGGAACTGCTGGGCACGCAAATACCGCGAATCGTCGGGTTGGGAGTTGCCCTTGGGTGCGCGGCTGGGTTCGGGGCAATCGGATGGTTCATCTACGTGTCGGTGGTGCAACTCGGGGTGCTATGCCCCTACTGCATGGTTACCTGGTCGGCTGCAATCTGGGTCGGATGCATTTGGGTACCGCGTGCTTTTGAACCGAATCCGAATGCGCGTTTGCTGCGCGGATACTGGTGGCTCACGGGGATTGCGCTCCATCTCGTGGTAATCCTCGTATTGGTGTTAACCATGATGGATAAAATTCAGGCACTACTGTGATCCCTCACAATAGTGCCCGATTCTGCGTCGTAGCTGTAACTACGGTTCCCTATGAGCTTGCGTTCAAGAAGGTCTGCAGTTTGACGATTCTGCCTGTTAGCAGTCCTGCCGGTTAGTCCAGTTCTGGCGAATCAATTACGATCGGTACGTTGTCCTCATGTCCCATTTCTTTGAGCTGGGCTCGTAGTGCGGATGTGGACGCTTCGAGTTTGCGTTCAGAAATCTTGCGGGCTTTCGACAGGTCCAGGTCGGCCTCGCAGGTGAGGGGGATGACGTGCATGTGCACGTGCGGGACCTCAAAGCCGGCAATTGTTAGGCCAGCGCGGTCACATTCGAAGGTCTTTGTTTGTGCCTGGCCGATTAGCTGCGCTACCTTAGCAAGGTGGGCTAGTTCGTCCGTGGGCATCTGTGTCCACGCGGAGTATGCTTTGCGCGGTACGACGAGCATGTGCCCGGGGTTAATTGGCTCGTGGGTTGCGAATACGACGCACAAATCGTCGGCGTAAGCGAACTTGGCGGGTAGGTTTCCGGCGATGATTTCTTCAAAAACAGTCATGCAGTTAGTGTCTCATTTTTTTCTTTCGCCATTAGGGGACTTAGGGCGGCACCTGTGGATACAACCTGCCCGTGATGATAGTCTGGAAGAGTTATAGGGCTTTGAGATACAAAAGCGATCGCAGCTAAATAGTGCATGTAATAACCAAATTGTTTAGGGAGCGGTCGGTTTTGCCCTCGCAAGTCGATCTCAATAAAGGAGGAGATTATGGCGAAGTTTGACGCAGTAGTTGAAGAATCACTACAGCAAACACTGGTAGACCTGATCGAGCTGGAGCTACAGGCAAAGCAGGCTCACTGGAACATTAAGGGCGCACGCTTCCGCGCGTTGCACCTGGCGTTGGATGAGGTTGTTTCTCTAGTCCGCACCGACCTGGATGAGGTTGCTGAGCGCCTCGCGACAATTGGTGGCAACCCCGATGGCCGCTCCGCTACGGTATCGAAGACCACGTCTTTGGATGAGATTGAAAACGGTGACCTCTCCGTAGACAAGACCTACCAGCTGATGGCAGAGAAGGTACAGGCTGTGTGCGATAAGGTTCGGGAGAACCTGGGGGCTGCCGACGACGCCGATCCGATTACCGGTGACCTACTGATCAGCGTTGTTTCTGGTTTGGAACAGCAGGCCTGGTTCCTGCGTGCGGCCACCGAATAATCGGTGCAACGCTGCATCTAGCTCGATGATTCTTAGCATAGAGATTTAGGTTCTTAGCAAAAGAACCTATTCACACGAAATCTAGCTAGGAGTTCGCTAGAAGTTACAAAGACAGGTAGGGTCCGCTCAAGCGGACCCTACCTGTCTTTATTATCATCCGGCTCCGCATAGCTGCTTCTTTTCGGTCTCACGTTTTACTTTGGGATTCAAATGCGCCTCGGGGTTAGGCGCTGGCGCAACCCCCCGATCCGAGGGCGGTACCCGGGCGAACCTGCACATGTGGACAGGTATGATGTGGCGGGCGCATTGCGGTAGTCTGAGAGGCGTTAATGACCGAGAAGAGGAGAACATGAGCGAAGCTACGGACACTACTCCCCATCGTTACGACCAGCATTTGGCGGGGGAGATTGAGCAGCGGTGGCAAGACCAGTGGAAACGTTCAGGAGCGTTCTACGCGGATAACCCCGTGGGTGACCTAGCTGGCTCGCTGGCAAGTAAGAAACCGTACTACCTGCTTGACATGTTCCCATTCCCGTCCGGCGCTGGCCTGCACGTTGGGCACCCTCTGGGGTATATCGCCACGGACACGATGGCGCGCTACCACCGGATGAAAGGTGAGAACGTGCTGTACACCATGGGGTTTGACGCGTTTGGTTTACCCGCGGAGCAGTACGCGATCTCCACCGGCCAGCACCCGCGCATAACTACGGATCAGAACGTGGCGAACATGCGTCGCCAGCTGCGCCGCATTGGGCTTTCGCACGATTCGCGCCGGTCGTTCCAGACCACGGATTCGGACTACGTGAAGTGGACGCAGTGGATTTTCCTCAAAATCTACAACTCTTTCTACGACGAGAACGCGGTTGCGCCCGACGGTTCCCAGGGCGCGGCCCGGCCGATTACACAGTTGCGTGACGAGTTCGCCTCCGGTGCCCGCGAAACCGGTGGAAAACCTTGGGATCAGATGGATGAGGGGGAGCGCGGGGAACTGCTCGACCAGTACCGCTTGGCGTACGTGGCAGAAGCGCCCGTCAACTGGTGTCCGGGTTTAGGTACGGTGCTTGCAGATGAGGAAGTTACTAACGAAGGCCGATCTGAACGCGGTAACTACCCGGTTTTCAAATCTCGGTTGCGCCAGTGGATGATGCGCATAACCGCGTATGCTTCCAGGCTGGCGGATGATCTGGAGACCGTGGATTGGCCACATAAGGTGGTTGCCCAGCAGCGGAACTGGATTGGTCGCTCTCACGGCGCGTACGTGCACTTTGCGGTCGCTCCGGGGCAGGGGAGTGCGCTGGAGCAGTTGGAAGTGTTTACCACGCGCCCGGACACGCTGTTTGGCGCCACATTCATGGTGGTTGCCCCCGAACACCCGCTTGTTGGTACCGATTCGGTTACCGTGCCAGATTCTTGGCCTGAGGGCACGCGGGCAGCCTGGACGGGTGGTTACGCTAGCCCGCGTGAAGCGGTGCAGAGTTACCGCGATTGGGCGGCTGCGCGTACGGAAGAGGAACGCACTGCAGATGGTGGGCAGAAAACCGGGGTGTTCACCGGGGTGTTTGGGACGAACCCGGTGAATGGGAAGCAGATCCCAGTTTTCATTGCCGACTATGTCCTAATGGGGTACGGCACCGGAGCGATCATGGCGGTGCCAGCTCATGACGAACGTGACTACGAATTTGCGAAGCAGTTCGATCTGGATATTGTCATCACGATTCAGCCTGGACCGGACCATGAGGAAGGCGCGTGGACGGGCGATGGGCAGATCGTGAACTCTGCCAATGACGCGATTAACCTCAATGGTTTAGATAAGGCGCATGCGATCGAGAAGGTGACGAAGTGGCTGGATCGCGCCGGAGTGGGCCGCGCCGCTACAACGTTCCGGTTGCGTGACTGGTTGTTCTCGCGCCAGCGGTACTGGGGGGAGCCGTTCCCAGTGGTTTACGACGAGCAGGGGCGGGCGCATGCTTTACCACAGTCGCATTTACCAGTTACTTTGCCGGAGGTAGATGACTTCCGTCCGCGCACATTCGACCCGGATGATGCGAACTCTTCGCCCGAAGCGTCGCTCGGCCGGGCACGCGACTGGGTGGAGGTGGAGCTGGACCTCGGGGACGGATTAAAAACCTACCGCCGGGATACGAATACAATGCCGAACTGGGCGGGGTCCTGCTGGTACGAACTGCGGTACGCAGATCCTCATAATGAAGAAATGCTGATTGATCCGCAAAACGAGCAGTACTGGATGGGGCCGCGCCGCGACGGGGAATCTGGTGGTACGGACCTGTACGTTGGGGGTGTGGAGCATGCGGTGCTGCACTTACTGTACGCGCGGTTCTGGCATAAGGTACTGTTCGACCTCGGCTATGTGTCTTCTTCAGAGCCGTTCCACAAGCTCTTCAACCAGGGGTACGTGCAGGGCTACGCGTTCACAGATGCGCGCGGTCAGTACGTGCCCGCCGCTGAGGTTGAGGGGGATGAGCAAACCGGCTGGACGTACCGGGGCGAGCCCGTTGAGCGTGAATACGGGAAGATTGGTAAGTCCCTCAAGAACGTGATTAGCCCAGACGAGATTTGTGACGAGTACGGGGCGGACACGTTCCGACTGTACGAAATGTCGATGGGGCCGCTGGAGATCTCTCGGCCTTGGGATACGCGGGCGGTAGTTGGGTCATACCGATTCTTGCAACGCTTGTGGCGCAACGCGATAGATGAGAAAACTGGTGCGCTTACCGTGTCCGAAGAGCCAGCAGACCTGAAAACGCGCAAACTGGTGGCTCGCACTATTCACGAGGTCACGGACGAGTACGAGCACATGCGTTTGAACACGGCGGCGGCCCGCATGATCGTGTTGAATAACCACCTGACCGGGTTGAAGCAGGTGCCGCGTGAGGCGATGGAACCACTCATTTTGATGGTTGCGCCGCTGGCTCCGCACATTGCGGAGGAACTATGGCAGCGGCTTGGGCACACGCAGTCACTCACGCGCGAACCCTTCCCAGTTGTTACAGACGAGTCACTGCTGGAAGAGGACGCGGTCACGTGCGTGGTGCAGATATCTGGTAAAGTTCGGGCGCGGCTGGAAGTGAAACCTTCTATTGATGAGGATGAGCTAAAACAACTGGCGCTCGAAACTGAGGCAGCTCAAAAAGCGCTGGGTGGGCGGGAGCCACTGAAAGTGATTGTGCGGGCTCCGAAACTGGTCAGCATCGTCCTTCCTAAGTAGCGGCCCGGGCATTGGCGCGTCGCGCTTGCCTGGGCGCGCTTACGGTGGTTGCCTGGGCGCGTTTACAGTGGTTGCCTGGGCGCGCTTACGCATGCGACAGCAAGGCATCGCCGTTGCACTGCTGTCGCATGCCCACGCAAGGCCCCGCCCGGGGCGGTTACGGGATTTGTGGGTATCCGATGGCTGCGTGGTGCAGACCGTCTTCGCTGGGGGACAGCAGCCATTGCCGGATTCCGCTCAGCATCTCGTGGTCTACCGGAACCGGGGTGCTAGCAGTATTTAACATCACTGTTAGTGCCTGCCCGTTAGCACCCTTACTGCAGTAGCGGATCTGTTCGTTATCGAGGTACTCCACGTGCGTGCGCGCGGTCATTAACCACGGGTGCTGCGCCCGTAATGCAACGAGTTCCTTGTATGCCCTCAGAATTCTTTCTCGCGCGCATTCCAAGCCGCGTTCTTAAGCGAATCGGGAAGTGGGGGACGGATTGCGTCGTCCCCGCCGAGGCGCTCTTCTTTTACACCACCCCAACCGAACTCGTCGCCGTAGTAGATTGATGGGATTCCGCCTACCGTGAAAAGAATCACCGCGGCGGTAAGAGCCTGCGCATCTCCGTGAACTTGCGACACGATCCGGGTGACGTCGTGGTTAGACACAAATGTTTGCGGCACAAACGTGTCTAGGAACTCGTTGTGCCGGCGCAGCGTCCAATCCAGTTCGAAGAAGTTCCGTTCGCGCACACTAGACCACGTTGCTTTCCACAGTTCGTATTCCGTGAGGGAATCCCACCCGGATGCCCGCACCAGCGCGGGGTAGTCGCCGTGAATAACTTCGCCGCAAAACCACGCGTTTGGAAACTGTTCGCGAACAGGTGGAAGGATCTGGGTCCACGTTGCCGGGTCGAGCGCGTATGCGGCATCTAACCGCCAGCCGTCTGCCCCGGCTTCTAACCAGTACCTCATTACCCGCTGAATATAGGTGAGCACCCCCGAGTGCTCATGGTTCAACGCGGCGAGCCCAGTGTGTCCCTCAAACGTGTCGTACTGCGGAAGGGAACCGGCGGACCACCCCTGCCAGTTGACGCGAAAGAAATCCGCGTACTCACTGCGCGGCCCGTTTTGCGCAAGATCCAGCAAGTATGGATGGCGCGATCCCACGTGGTTGAACACGCCGTCTAACACTACTTTCAACCCCTTCGCGTGGGCAGCATGAACTAGGGTGTCGAAATCATCACGCGTTCCCAGGCGGGGGTCAATCGTGTAGTGATCGACCGTGTCATACCCGTGCGAGTACGAATCGAAAATCGGGCCCAATAGGATTCCCGTTGCTCCCAAGTTCGCGGCGTGATCGCACCAGGGAACCAAGTCCGCGAGGGTGTGGCGCGGAGGGGAATCCGGTTGCTTACCGTCCAACTTCGCGTTCACCGACGGGGCTCCTAAAGCACCCAGGGGGAAAACCTGCCACAATACTTCGCTGCGTTCCATGCTTCCATTGTCGCATTTTCAATGGGACACAGCCGATGGTAAGAATAGGGGTATGCCAGAAGGACACGTTCTCCACCGCCTTGCGCAGCGGTTTAACACCGATTTCACGGGGTGCGCACTCCAGATATCGTCCCCGCAAGGGCGGTTCGAATCCGCGGCTAAACAGCTGACGGGCCAGGCACTGACGGGGGCTTTTGCGCATGGAAAGCACCTGTTCCTCCAGTTTGGCCAGCGCTACATCCACATTCACTTGGGATTGTATGGCAAGTGGGGCTTTGAATCGTTTGAGGGGCAGGTACCCGCCGCTGTCGGCCAAGTACGCCTGCAAATCATCCGCTCCGGGGAGGTTGCGAACTTGCGCGGGCCAAATCGGTGTGAACTGGTAGAACGCGCCGAAGTGGAGGAAATACTGGCCAGGTTAGGGCCAGATCCGCTGCATCAAAGCGACGACTCGTGTGCGAGGTTTTGTGCGAATATTCGTCGCTCTTCGCGTGCAATTGGGGAACTGGTGATGGACCAGTCGGTGGTGGCCGGGCCCGGGAATATCTACCGCGCTGAAGCACTGTTCCGAGTGGGGATCTCTCCGTTCCGCGCTGGAAGTCGCACGGGTGAGCGTCGCCTCATGCGACTGTGGGACGACCTGGTGGAGCTGATGAGCGCGGGGGTGGACACGGGCATAATCACAACTGTTTCACCCACCGACCGGCCTGATCCAGCTTTGGAGCACGATCCGGAAGCCTCCCGGTTTTACGTGTATCACCGCACCGGCCGGCCCTGCCTGGTGTGCGGAACCCCAGTTAAGGAAAAGCGTGTGGCAGGGCGGCGCCTGTTCTGGTGCAGCCGATGCCAACGCTAGGACAGCGCTTCGAACCCGAGGTAGTCGTACAGCTGCGCTGCGCGCGTATACGCCTTGTTGAACCGCATTCCGATTGATGAGTACCCCAGGTCTCCGGCCCGGCTAGCGACCTCCCCAATTAGCGCAGTGGCGATCCCTTTTGACTGCACTTTGGGGTTGACAACTAGATCCACGATGAACGGTTCATCCTTCGGGAGGTCATCCCACGGGGGATCCACCGTGGTTAAAATTGCGCCTACGAGTTCGCCGTCTTGCCACGCACCGACAAAGAGGTTGTCTAGAACGCGTCCAAACGCACCGGAGAACGTCATGCGGAGCTCTTCAACGGCTTCCACTAGGTTTTCTGCTGTTTCGTCCGTGCCGTAGGCCACCAGGGTTAGCGAGGCGATTGCAGGAATGTCGAACCGGGTGAGTGTCGCAAGCTCTACCCCCGCCGGTTTTGACAATCCCGATAAGGCCTCCAGTTGGGCTTTTAATGTGAGTTGTGACATACCTCTACTTTATGCCCTTATATGCAGGTAATCACGCGTTTGAGGGATTAGCGGCGGGTTCCACCACCTCACGAGCCTGCCCGAACAGGGGGTTGGGTTCCACGCGCGATTGCCCGAACGGGGTTTGGGTTCCGCGCGCGAGATTGCCCGAACGGAATCTGGTTTCCACGCCCGAACCGCGGCTAGTTGAACGCCGAGGCGAGTTAAATGTAGAGGGTAGGGTCTATAATCAGGTCTGCGTTAGAGCATTCACTGGTGGCTGGCCGCAGTTTCGCTGGCACTCCAATTGCCACGTGGTCGGCGGGAACGTCTTTAACGACGACGGCGTTCGCCCCTACTTTTGCGCCCGAACCGATGGTGATGGGGCCGAGCACTTTGGCGCCCGCGCCGATCATCACGTTAGATTCCACAGTGGGGTGGCGTTTGCCCTGCGTCATGGAAACTCCACCGAGGGTTACTCCGTGGAAAATCACGACGTCATCGCCAATTACCGTGGTTTGACCAATCACCACGCCAATCGCATGGTCGATAAAAACTCGCCGTCCGATTTGTGCCTCAGGGTGAATATCAACTGAAGTGAGCATCCGGGTGAGGGAAGAAACGATGCGGGCAAGTGTTTTCAAACCCCGTTCCCACAGGCCGTGCGAAATGCGGTACCCCCACAGGGCGTGCACGCCCGCGTAGGTGAGGGCCACTTCCAGTTTCGACCGCGCCGCCGGGTCCCGGTTCATGGCATTACGCAGGTCTTCGCGAATAAGCTCGCGGATCTTCAAGGTTTGGGACGCCACTGGTGTGTACTCTCTTCTCGTGTTCCGTACTTACGGTTTAGATTCTATCGGGGCCGCACGGCACCTGCGTTAGGGGTAACTCGTTAGGGGGAGGGGGGGAGTTAACTGGGCCGGGCCCGAATGCGACCCAGCCCAGTTGCTTAGCACCTCACTTCACGCTGCATGCCCAGTTTGTGGGCACCGCTAGTTACTTCAAGTAGTCCTTCCACAGTGGGGTAGACAGGTAACGTTCCCCGGTGTCAGGCAAAATCGTCACCACCGTCTTACCGGCCGCGTCACTGCGCGCAGCCACCTGCTTACTGGCCCACAGGGCCGCTCCAGAAGAAATACCAACCAGCAGGCCTTCTTGCGCCGCAGCCTGTCGCGCAAAGGCCAATGCTTCGTCGGTTGGAACCGTAATCACTTCGTCCACCAGGTCCGCCGCGTAGTTTTTAGGAACAAAATTCGCGCCGATCCCTTGAATCCCATGAGGTCCTGCGTGTCCCTCAGAAAGAAGTGGTGACTCTGCTGGTTCCACAGCGACAACGCGCAAGTTCGGGTTCTTTTCTTTCAAAGTGCGGGCCGCGCCCGAAATGGTGCCGCCCGTGCCCACCCCGGCCACGAGGAAGTCCACATTGCCACCGGTTTGTTCCCAGATTTCCTCCCCGGTGCGCACCTGGTGAATGTGCGGGTTCGCGGGGTTCGTGAACTGGGACGCCAAAACGGCTCCTGGGCGTTTTTTAACCACGTCAGCGGCGGCATCAACCGCGCCCTGCATCCCATCTTTCGGTTCGGTGAGAATCAGTTCTGCACCAAACGCCCGCATGAGTGCGCGGCGTTCCACCGACATGGACGAGGGCATGGTGATAACAACTTTGTACCCGCGTGCCGCTCCGACCATCGCGAGGGCTACCCCGGTGTTCCCAGACGTGGCTTCTACAATCGTGCCGCCGCTGCGCAGTTCCCCGGATTCTTCTGCGGCGTCCACAATTGCGATCGCGATCCGGTCTTTAACTGACCCTGCTGGATTGTAGGCCTCCACTTTCGCGAGCACCCTAGCGTTCTCGCCGGTAATACGGTTGATTTGAACCAGAGGCGTGTTTCCAACGGCTTGCGTGATGTTTGAAGCAAAGTTTGCTGAAACAGATTCTGACATGATGAAAATCCCTAACTAATTGGCATCGGTTAATAATGGTCTTTAGTGGTCTACGGGTACATGGGCGCAGCAGTCACCGGCTCGCACAAGGCGCAGAATTGGCAACGCGGTAAAGCCATGCACCCTACAGACACGTGCAACAGCTACCGTGCTGCTGAAAGATCC
The DNA here is from genome assembly GCF_002871945.2 of Gleimia hominis. Taxonomy (NCBI): domain Bacteria; kingdom Bacillati; phylum Actinomycetota; class Actinomycetes; order Actinomycetales; family Actinomycetaceae; genus Gleimia; species Gleimia hominis. The sequence goes on from NZ_CP126963.1 coordinate 441,639, forward strand.
TCTTAACAAAACGTGCCGTGTTCATCACGGTTACGATCCTAACGGCAACCACACTCGAGTGCTACCGCGAAACTGGTTTTTCCACTGTCAGCGGATCCAGTTCTTCAACCGGCACGGGTTCAGACGCTACCTCAGCGATTAAACTTCCTATTCTTGAGGCCAGGGGCTCGTCCGTGCTGAACACTAACTGCACCCGGTTGGTGTACGCCGCATCCAGGATTTGCGCGTGACGGGCCCGCAGCTGCGCTTCAAGCCTGCCGGCCACATCGTAGTCAACGGTGACGCGGAACCTGCGTTGGTCTACCAGCTGCACCACTTGGCAGCGATCCAGGGTTTCGGACACGGAGGTTGAATACGCGCGGATGAGCCCGCCGGCCCCCAGCAGAGTTCCGCCAAAATACCGGGTCACCACCGCGGTCACATTAACCAGTTTGTTTTGAAGCAGGACCTCCAGCATAGGAGGGCCCGCAGTGCCGGACGGCTCCCCATCGTCACTGGAATGCCCCACTTCGTTCATGCCGTCTGGCTTCACCACGAATGCGGAACAGTTGTGGGTTGCATCGGGGAACTCTGTTTTTATCTCACTGATGAAAGTGCGTGCCGCGGATTCAGTTGGGGTATGCGCAACAGTGGTGATGAAACGTGACCGCTGCACCTCCAGCTCATGGCGCACCAAACTACCGGATTGTATGCTCCGCACTCTGCTTCCTCCTAAAACACCCCTCCTAACGTATCGTATTATTGAAACCAAGCGGGCCTCACTTTGAAGACCCATAGCCGTGAGCGTTGGCTACGCTCACAATCGGGCGCGTAGCACATCAGTCATGCTGACTACTGGTTGCTGTGCCTACCGATCCTCACCACCGAGAACCTTCACTCGCTGTGACGTAGTTCCTTACCGCTTTTCTTTGAACCTACCTGTAGATTTGGTATGCTAACCAGGTTAGTAATTGGTCATCTTTAATAGAGGAGCGGCAAGCAAATGGCAGTTCCAAAGCGGAAAATGTCGCGTGCGAACACGCGTACGCGCCGAGCTACCTGGAAGGCTAAGCTCACTGACCTGGTGACTATTCGCGTGCAGGGTCGTGAGGTCCGCGTGCCGCGTCGCCTGGTGAAAGCTTACAAACTAGGTCTGGTAGATATCGACAGCTAATCGCTGTTTACCCTATCGGTGCCCCTGGGGAAACCAGGGGCACATTTGTGTAACTAACCGGCCAACGGTCGTACGATATCAACACGTGTTTAGCATTTGCTAGGCTGTAAACAACATGTCGTTCTCTTTAACCTCAATGATGCGATGATAATGTGACTGCGCGTAGTAGTCACAGTTGAAAGTTCAGGTGTTTAACTATGGGATACTATGTATACGCTCTGATGGATCCCAACCGGACTGCAAGCAGCCCGAACGGTGAATGTTTCTACACCGGCGTTTTTGAGCTTGGTACCACCTGCGAAGACCTAATCGCCGCAGCCACCCAGAGCAGCGATGAAGTTAGAACCCGTGTTAAAACCTTAGATTCCCAAGGTCTACGCCCTGAAGTTCACCGCGTCTACTATAAGTTGGACCGCGTCCCTCAAGAAAAGGAAGCGGCAGATTCAATCCGGATCGAATTCCAAAATGCGTTGCTATCTGGAACTGTTTCCGACCACTTTGAACTCACCCGACTGATACCGACTCGCAACGTCAAGTGTGTGAGTATTCCTGGAAACATTAATGCGTACGTCGTGTCACTTGGTCCGGCGCGGCGTTGCAAAGAGGTGGAGAATGCGGTTGAGGTTCCAGCGGACGTTCAGGTGAGTAACCTTGCTTCAGGTTGGTGGCCTTTTGACCGCACCACTACAGCAGTGATCCAAGAAACCCTTGAGCAGCGAACCCCCGTGTATCTGATAACTATTGCCAGCACAGCAGAAGATGGAGCGAACCTGGTGGTGCGCGTGTTTGACGTGTGCTCTTTGGAATGGGGATTGAGCCCCATGGGGACGGGGCGCGCACGGTTTCGTGACCTGAGGGCGGGAACGTCGGATGAGCTGCGGCGGCTACGTACCCAGTTGGAGAACGCGCAGCTGTGCGTGGATGGGCGGGCCATGTCGGCGAACAAGTTCACTTTACCGCGCGTGTTGAAAGCACATGGGCTCACCGCTTTCCGCGCTACGTTCGGACCTGCATTCAAAGAGCTCGAGAACCTCTGAAGCCGAGAAAGCATTTACAGCATAGACAACTTGTGATGCCTCGAGAATTTGTAAAGTTCGAGCACTTGTAAAGCGTGGCATCTACCGTTTTGTACCTACCGTTTTTGGTTGGTTGGCGCATAAGCAATGCTGGTGCACCCGCATGAGCGGGGCACCAGCATGTTGTTAACCGACTGGTAGGTGGGCGATTCTTAGTCGCGTTTTAACCTGCGGTGGGTCACGCGGTGTGGCCGCGCGGCCTCTTCACCTAGGCGTTCCACCTTGTTCTTCTCGTAGCTTTCGAAGTTACCTTCGAACCAGTACCATTGCGCGGGGTTTTCTTCCGTGCCTTCCCAAGCCAGGATGTGGGTGGCGACACGGTCAAGGAACCACCTATCGTGAGTTACCACGACGGCGCAACCGGGGAAGTTCTCTAACGCGTTCTCTAACGAGCTGAGCGTCTCCACGTCTAGGTCGTTCGTTGGTTCGTCGAGCAGTAACAGGTTCCCACCTTGTTTGAGGGTTAGCGCGAGGTTCAGGCGGTTGCGTTCACCACCTGAGAGGACCCCCGCGGGTTTCTGCTGGTCCGCACCTTTGAAACCGAACGCTGAAACGTAGGCTCGGGAGGGCATCTCTACGTTCCCAACTTCGATGTAGTCCATGCCGTCGGAAACTACTTCCCACAGGGTTTTATCCGGGTCAATCCCCGCGCGGTTTTGGTCTACGTAAGAGATCTTTACGGTTTCACCCACTTTCAGATCTCCACCGTCCAGTGGTTCGAGGCCCACGATGGTTTTGAACAGTGTGGTCTTACCAACCCCGTTGGGGCCGATCACACCGACGATGCCGTTGCGTGGAAGAGAGAACGACAGGTCGTCAATGAGCACTCGATCGCCGAAACCTTTACGCAGGTTCCTTGCCTCAATCACCACGTTTCCAAGCCGTGGACCCGGTGGGATCTGAATCTCGTCAAAGTCGAGCTTGCGGGTCCGCTCGGCCTCTTCCGCCATCTCTTCGTAGCGAGCCAAACGGGCTTTAGACTTCGCCTGCCGCCCTTTCGCGTTGGTGCGCACCCACTCCAGTTCATCTTTCAAACGCTTCGCAAGTTTGGCGTCCTTCTTGCCTTGCACGTTGAGTCGTTCACGTTTCTTCTCTAGGTACGTGGTGTAGTTACCTTCGTACGGGTAGAGGCGGCCGCGGTCGACTTCCGCGATCCACTCCGCCACGTGGTCCAAGAAGTAGCGGTCGTGGGTAATGGCAATGACCGCACCCGGGTAGGTTTGCAAGTGTTTTTCTAGCCACAGCACCGATTCCGCGTCCAAGTGGTTGGTGGGCTCGTCGAGCAGCAGCAAGTCGGGCTGTTCCAGCAGTAGCCGGCACAGTGCGACGCGGCGGCGTTCACCACCGGAAAGCACTTTCACATCGGCATCCCCAGGTGGGCACCGCAGAGCGTCCATCGCCTGCTCCAGTTGAGAATCCAGATCCCAACCATTCACCGCATCAATTTCGGACTGCAGTTTTCCCATTTCTTCCATGAGGGCATCGAAGTCAGCGTCTGGATCACCCATCTGCTCGGAGACCTCATTGAACCGTTTCAGCTGCTTAACTGTGTCCCACACGCCCAACTGCACGTTTTCTAACACAGTTTTGTCTTCGTCAAGTGGGGGTTCTTGCTGCAAGATCCCAACGCTGTAACCCGGGGTGAGCCGAGCCTCACCGTTGGAGGGGGTATCTAGACCCGCCATGATCTTCAGAATAGAACTCTTACCCGCGCCGTTGGGCCCTACCATGCCTATTTTTGCGCCCGGCAGGAAAGCCATCGTCACGTTATCCAAAATAACTTTGTCCCCGTGACGTTTTGACGCCCCAACCATTGAGTAGATGTATTCAGCCACTGCGCTCCTAAAAAGTAGTCTTTCAGTGTTTTACCGCTCTACAGTCTACTCAATGGGTGGGGAAGTAGGCGACAATGCGCATTAACTCACCAGGGCTGATTCTTCCTCTCCAACACCTAACGGATCTGCTTGCGCTTCATCCGTCTTTGGATGCTCAACCTCGTTCACGTTAGTGTCCACGGTGGGCATTTTATCGCGTTGAACCCGCATCGGTTTAGCATAGTTTGAAACCCCGTACGCTAAGTCGTGTCCAACAGTTGAGGCGTTAATAACTAACTCCGTGTTCTTCTTCTGACTCGCCTCGTCTTCCCACTCGTTTATTGACAGCCGGCCCGTGGTAATAATCGGGTCGCCCTTCTTAACTGAGTGGGCTGCATTTTGTGCCAGTTGGTTCCACATTTTCACGGAGTACCAAGTGGTATCCATGTCGTGCCACGTGCCGGCCTCATCTCTACCTCGGCGCGTGACAGCGAGCCGGAAACGGCCCATCGTGGCACCCGAATCGAGGTAGTAAAGATCGACTGGACCGCCGGCGCGGCCACGGATAGTCACATTCACAGTGCCCGAACCTGACGCACGGATGCGGCCCTGCACCGGCATTTCCACTTGCTGCTTGTCACTTTTCTTTGATACTTCGTTGTTGCTCACGGTGTCCACTCCTAAAACTTTTAACCATGAATCTCGTTATTGGACACCACTAATACTGGCAACGCGGATGCTCGTAGAAAACCACAGTCCAGCCTCGTTGTGGAAACTCTAGTGTGAGGCGAGGTTGTGGAAAAAACCCATCCACATCCCGCAGAGGACCTGAAGGCCGGAGGGACCCCACTGTTCGGGAAGACTTCCCAGCCGAAAAATCTCGCTGCCTAGGAAAGGCCGATCAGTTGGATAGGGCTCGCTAGCTGGAAACGCCGATCCGCCGGAACGAGCTTTCTAGCTGGGAAAGGCCGATCCGCCGGGACGAGCTTACTGGTCGGTGCGGGTAATTCCCAACGCTTCCACTTCGCGCGCAACCTCTCGGCACTGCTCGCGTGTGGGGCCCTCATCGCGAGGGAACAAAACGCGGCGGTAGTACTCCAACTCTTGGATGGACTCGCGGATGTCAGCAAGCGCGCGGTGTCCCCCGTGTTTTTCCGGTGCCTCTTCAAAAGTACGGTGGAACCAGCGTTTCGCCAGTTCCTTCAACGAAGACACGTCAACAACGCGGTAGTGGAGGTGGTCTATTACTTCCGGCATGTCGCGTTCTAGGAACATCTTGTCGGTCCCAATCGTGTTGCCGGCAAGCAATCCCTTACCCTTGCGGGGCACAAACCGTTTAATATATTGCAGCACCTGCGCTTGCGCCTGCTCCATATCAATGCCGTCAGCAAGATCCTCAAGCAAACCCGACGAAGTGTGCATCTTCCGCACAAAATCTCCCATGTGGTCCAGTGCGGCATCCGACGGTTTAATGAGTACGTCAATCCCCGGATCCACAATGTTGAGTTGCGAATCCGTCACCACTACCGCCACCTCAATGAGCGCATCGTGCTCCAGGTCGAGGCCGGTCATTTCACAGTCAATCCATACCAAGGGTTTGTCAATACTCATAACTACCAGCTTAGACCAAAAAACAGCTCGGCTAAGAGCTGCATAAAAGCACGACGAATTGGAGCTTTAGCGCGTGAATAAGCCCGCATTCGGCACCGCACACGGGCGTGGCAGGCAGAATTCGGTGATTATGCCCGGTTTACTCTAAGCTTGTTCTGAGTGCCTCCGTAGCTCAGGGGATAGAGCAGACGCCTTCTAAGCGTTTGGTCGCGGGTTCGAATCCTGCCGGGGGCGCAACTACGAAACCGGCGCACTACGAAAGACTCGCCACCACGAATGCAACTCCGAAACCGGCGCACCACAAAGGCCGCGCTACCACGAATGCCACTGCGGAACCTGAGTGTGCCCGCTAGTGCGCCGGCGGGACATTGAACTCAAAGTGTGATTTCTCACCCGGTTTAGGTTCCAGCACCCGCATCATGGCTTCTTGCATCACTTCAGCCACCAGCACGCCCTCACGCGTAAACACACGCATGGACCCCATTGCCCGGTTCGAACACGTTGAGGGGCAATTCTGATCGAGGAGCAACCAGTCGTTAATATCAAAATCGCGATGAAACCACATCGCGTGGTCCAACGAGGCGAGCATCAAACCGGGGGAGAGCCACGACAGTCCACGCGAACGCAACGCCGGTTCCATAATGAACTGATCCAGCACGTACGCCAGCAAAATCCGCCCAACCAGTGGCGTCGCATTCGGAATCGGCACCCGCGGTTTAATCCACACCTGCTGCGACGAGGCGATCTTCGGTTCTTTATGCATGTACAGCGAATCCTGCACGTGACGCGATTCGAAAGCAACCGTATTCCCCAAGTACTTCCCAACCGGATTGTTCATCGTGCGGAAATACTCCAGCGCAGACATTAACTTCTCTGGTTCAGGCACATCCGGCATGGGAGCAGAATAATCCGGACCGTCCTCCCGGATATGGAAGTTTGCTAGCAGCGTGAGGATATCGCGGCCCTCCTGCCTCGCAACCGCTGTGCGGGAAGAAAACGACCGGCCGTCACGCACCCGATCCGCCTCAATGTCTATCGGCTTGTGCGGATCTCCACCCACAAGGAAATACGCGTGCAGCGAATGTGGCAGGCGCTCCAGTGGTTCATCCAGCGTAGAGCAGGCAGCAATCAGCGCCTGTGCCACCACTTGACCGCCATAAATGCGTCCCATCTGCGGCAGGGACTGGGCGCGGAAAGTGTCTGCACCAAGCGGCTGGATAGCTAGAGAACGCAAGACAGCGGCGATTGGTTCATCATCTACTTGCGGAATCTGAATAATAGTCACACGCCCATTGTCTTGCATTTCACGAACAAATACACCTCTAAAGCAACAGCGTCCGCAAGTAACCGTTAGTCAAAAGCGGTGGAAACAGGTTCACATTAACGCTGCAAGCAAAAAAGTGGTCTATTATACAATCGGCCCCAAAGGTACTAATATGCGATAAGGGTCACAATGAAGGGAGTGTTGATGGGAGTCCTTGATCCACACCAATTAGTCACCGCACTGGGCGATTGGGGCAACATAGCAGAAGTTGAACCGTGTTCTCTACGCATCCGCGTGCAGGTTAAAGACCCGCATAAAGTAGACGAACAGGCGATTCGCAACCTCAACCCTCTCGCAGTCGTGCAATCAGGCTCCTACGTGCAGATAGTGACCGGGCCGGACGCGGACGTGACGGCGAAACGCATGCGGGAAGCGTGGGAATCCTCAAACCCAGAAGCGCTCAAAGAATAAACAAAAACCGCAATCGCGGCTGCTTCCCATAGAATAAGAACCACCGCGAGTAGTTCCCAACCAGTTAGCAATGGAGTAACGATGACCCATCTGCCTCCCCCCGACCTATTTCCCGAGAATCTAAGCGAACTAGCCAACCGATTAGGGGTATCCACAAAGTTCTGGAGCTGGCACGGTCAACTAAAAGACGTGCACCCACTATCGCTCGTGAAAGTACTGCAATCGCTGGGGGAGAACCTCCCGGACATGCCCTCGAGTCAAGACATAGACGCGCTCCTAACAGCTCACGAACAAGACGAATGGCGTCACACTTTGCCAGTGTGCACAGTCAAACGCCAAGGGGATTGGCAGGAGCTACGCGTACACGTACCCGACGGTTCCGCAGTTACCGTTGAGGTCGAGTTGGAAGACGGTACCGTGCACCCAGTGCCTCAAATTGAAAACTGGGAACCGCCAAGAGAAGTTGACGGAGTCCTCACCGGGCGCGCCGGATTTGCGTTAGAACAATGGCTGCCACTGGGCTACCACACACTCCGGGCCCACCGGGAAGACGGGCAAGTAATAAACGCCCACCTAATTGCGGTGCCGCCCAGTTTGCAAAGCGAACTGTTTGAAGACAACGCGCGCTACTGGGGTCTGTCGTCGCAACTTTACTCAATCCGAGCGAAACAATCGTGGGGGATGGGTGACACCGCAGTTCTAACCGAACTTTCCGAACATTTTGCACAGAAAGGAGCAGACTTCCACCTCATAAATCCGCTCCACTCTGGTGCGCCCGTGCTCCCCATCGAACCGTCGCCCTACCTACCGACTTCACGGCGGTTCAACGACCCCATCTATATTCACCCCCAGTCAATCCCCGAGTACGACTCTTTGTCCCCCATGGAGAAGCTCGATGTTGAACAACATCACCGGGCGTCACTCGTGGACGACTCGGACTCCGTTGGGCTGATCAACCGCGACCAAGTGTGGTCCACAAAGGATGCGGCGCTGCGCGTCATCTACCGCCACCCCCTCAGCAGTGAACGGCAGCAACAGTTCGACGCCTTCATCGCTGCAGGTGGGACACCGCTGCGAAACTTCGCGCTCTGGTGCGCCCTCGTATCCGAATTCGGTGGAATCGAACTACCCGAAAAATACCACTCAGCAAACACCGCGGTAAGCCAACAGTATGCGCGTGAACACGAACCCCAGATCCGCTATTTCATGTGGCTGCAATGGGTGCTGAACGAACAGCTCACGAATGCGCAAACGCGCATGCGCCGCGCGGGGATGCGCATCGGTCTGATGGCGGACCTCGCGGTGGGCGTACACCCACTGGGCGCAGACGTGTGGGCAGACCCAGCAGTGTACGCCAGCGGCATGACTGTAGGCGCACCCCCGGACATGTATTCCCAACAGGGGCAAGACTGGTCCCAACCACCGTGGAACCCACGCGTGCTCGCCAAACGCGGCTACGCACCACTGCGCGACATGATTCGGGCCACCTTATCGCACGGTGGGGCCGTGCGGATCGACCACATTCTTGGCCTGTTCCGCCTCTGGTGGATTCCCACGGGAATGGACGCCCACCACGGCACTTACGTGCAATACGATCACGAAGCAATGGTGGGTGTGCTTTTGCTTGAGGCACAACGCGCCGGCGCTGTGATCATTGGGGAAGACTTGGGAACAGTGGAACCGTGGGTGCGCGGTTACTTAAATGAGCGCGGAATCTTCGGAACCTCAATCTTGTGGTTCGAAAAAGAAGATGATGACACCCCGCTCCACGCCGACCACTATCGAGAACGCGCCCTAGTAGCCGTGAACACACACGACCTCCCACCCACCGCCGGTTACCTGAGGGGGGTGCAAACTGATTTGCGTCACGAGCTCGGTTTGCTGGTGGAACCGCTTGAACACGTGCGTGCGCACGACGACGAGGAACGTTTAGCTATGGTAAACCGCCTGGTGGAGTACGGTTTGCTAAGTGAAGAGGAGCGCGGAAACGAAACCGCAGTAATCAACGCGCTCTACGCGTATATTACGCGCACCCCCGCTCATTTACTGGCTGTGTCCACCGTAGACATCGTGGCAGATACGCAACCGCAGAACCTGCCGGGCACTCACCGGCAGTACCCGAACTGGTGCGTGCCGCTCGCGGACGCGAAGGGACGAGAAGTAACTTTGGAACGGCTCCTAGCCTGGCCCGTTGACGACCTTTGTTCGCTCATGAACCGCGGGGTGAGCCGCTGAGGCGCGGATCTTCGAATGCTGGCTAGCGCAGGTAACTGCCGGCCAGCAGCTGCACACCAGGGGGCGTCGCGGTTACGCGGATTCGCCGTTTTGGAGCTGGAACAGCAGGTCGCGGCTTTGGATCTCAGTGCCGATCGTGCTGCTCATCTGAATCATTGATTCAGGTAGGTCACAGGCAATCACGGACACGGACGTGGATAGGTGATGGGCTTTTGCAACAGAACTGTCCCAACGGATCACCGCATCCCCAGCTTCAACCACATCACCTTCCGTGCGCAGCACTTCAAATCCCTCGCCGCGCAGCTTAACCGTGTCAATCCCCAAGTGGCATAACACGCCAACCCCAGCGGCGGTAAAAATAATGAACGCATGCGGATGCACTTTCAACAGTTTCCCTGAAACCGGTGCGCACACCTCGTGCATACGCGTTTCTACGGGGCGAACCGCGCAGCCAGCGCCTACAATCCCACCTGCCAGAACCGGATCCTCAACGTCTTTCAGCGCGATCGTAGTTCCGGACAGGGGAGAGTAGATGTCTATCATTTCAGTAACGGTGCCGCGCTTGCCGCAATATCATCCGCGTCTGGCCCCACCACAATCTGGACAGCAGGCCCAACTTTCACAACCCCAAACGCACCGGCAGCCTTCAAGGTCTCGTCATTAACACGGTCCACGTCGTTCACTCGGGCACGTATGCGCGTGATACACGCTTGCAGTGAGGCGATATTATCGACGCCCCCCAACCCCTCAACGATTGCTTTCGCGGATTGTTCATATGCTGCACCCATAGTGACTCCTTGACCGAAATAACGTTACTACTACTAGGTTACCGCGAACGTGGGATTAACCACGGGTGGTTGAAGGCGCGCCTTCAACCACCCATAGCGACCTACCGGCACAGCTGGGCTTTCACTGCGCGTTCCGCCTCCGCAGTTTCTTCACTCACCAGGCGACGCAACCCCGCGGGCGCATCCTCATTCGCATCCAACCAGTCGTAACCTGCTTTCACCACGTCCAAGTCCGCCAACCGGCCCGCAAGCATCGTGGGGAACCCTAGGAGCACAATGTCTTGTGCCGTGTGGTTTGTGTTCAGTTCCCATACTTCACGTAGCGCGTCGAAATACTGAGGTACGTGGGCGCGGTAAAGCTCCGGAGCAGCGATCGCATTCGCCCAGTATCCGCGTCCAAGCGCGATGCGCATATCATTCGACAAGTCGCGGTCAAATACCACGTCCTTAAACGCCTTGTCTTTCACTCCCTGCTCGGCCACAGACGCGCGGGCTTGCGCAGCTTTCTGCGCGCCGGTGAGAGTCTGGTCCGTGCTGGTCATCTGCGCAATCTGGGTTTCTCCTGCGACCCCATTGCGCACCGAGCTCAGCAGCAGTGTCCACCGCATGTCCGCATCGGTGGGAAGCCCAACCAACGTGGCTTTTCCAGTGCGGAGGTTTTCAATATCGCCAGCCTGCTCTTTCGTTGCCCGCGCTGCCGCGGCAGCGGTCAGCAACCGCTGTGCGTCCGTACCTGCAGCTGCGGAACGCGCCAGTAACAGTAAGCGTTGCGCCACAGCGTTTGCCACTTCCTCACGTTCATCAGTGGGGAGGTAAAGGGAAACTGCGGTATTAATATGACGTAACAACAGGTTGAGGATCATCATGGAATCCTCACCGGTCAGGGCGGACAAAGCCATGTCAATGTACTGGCGGGCTGGCATTTGCGCATCCCGAACCATATCCCACGCGGATGCGAGAACCACGCCGCGCGTCAACGATGAAGGGAACTGCGCAATGTGTTCGGTTGCGAACGCCAGGGACTGCTCGTCAAGGCGAATCTTCGCGTACGCCAAATCCCCGTCATTGACCAAGATCAGATCCGGACGCGGTAAACCAACTGCGGATTCCACCGGGGTTTCGTCGCCTTCAACATCAAGTTCCTCGTGGAAAACCTGCTGTACCTGCCCATCAACAAGGGAATAACCCGCGACCGCTAACCGGTGGGGCCGAAGCGAGGAACCGGGCGTGAATGGTTCTTGTTTGACCGCGAGGCGCACAATCTTCCCGGCCTCACTCGTTTCCACGACCGGACTGAGCAAGGTCACCCCCGCTTCTTCTAACCAGACTTTCGCCCACCCCCGCAAGTCGCGCCCAGATGCCGCTTCTAGCTTGCCCATGAGGTCCGGCAGCGTCGTATTCTTCCACGCGTGCTCCGCGATGTAGGCCCGCAAGCCCTCGAAAAACTGGTCGCGCCCCACGTAAGACACGAGCTGACGCAACACCGCAGCCCCTTTAGCGTACGTGATGCCGTCGAAGTTAACTTCTACATCCTCCAGGTCGCGGATAGGCGCGACAATCGGGTGGGTGGAAGGCAACTGGTCTTGGGTCAAACCCCAATCCTTGCGGGCCATGAACCCTGTCCACGCATCCTGCCACTGCTCCGTGCCTTCCGCTAGGCACAGGTGCGACATGAACTCGGCGAACGACTCGTTTAGCCACAGGTCGTTCCACCACTGCATGGTCACCAAGTCACCGAACCACATGTGCGCCAACTCATGCAGTACCGTGTTCGCCAGGTTCTCCAACTGCGCGGCCGTGGGTTTAGACCGGTACACGTACTCGTCCCGGAACGTCACGCAACCCGCATTCTCCATGGCGCCCGCGTTGTATTCTGGCACAAAAATCTGATCGTACTTGCGGAACGGGTACGCGCGCCCGTATTCGCGTTCAAAGAATTTGAATCCAGCGCGAGTCACATCCATGACCCACTCGGCGTCCAAATGTTCCAGCAGTGACTGGCGGCAATACACTCCAAGGTCGATGGTGCGCCCGTCCGCACTTGTCAGTGTGCCGGTCTTGCCCACGTATGGGCCCGCCACGATCGCAGTGATGTAACTGGAAATCTGCTCGGATGCCGAGAAATCCCACACCTTACTCCCGTTTTCCTCCCGGGGCGTTGGCGTGGGGGAGTTAGAGAACACCACCCACTCCGAGGGCGTACGCACGTGGAACGTGAACTGCGCCTTCATGTCTGGCTGTTCAAACACTGCGAATACCCGCCGAGAATCGGGGACCTCAAACTGGGAATAGCAGTAATCCAACCCATCCGCCGGATCTGTGAAGCGGTGCAACCCCTCCCCGGTATGCATGTACCGACAGGTGGCTTGAATGGTGACCGTATTCTTATCCTTCAGACCAGTTAGGTGCACGCGTGAATCCGAAAAACTATCCACGGGCCGGGCCTCACCGTTTACCGTGAGCTCGGTGACCTCATCGGCAATCAAATCCAAAAACGTCTCATCCGCACCCGCGATATCGAACTGGACGGTAGACGTAGACTGGAACGTCTTATCGTCACCCGTTAAATCCAGGTGAATATCGTAATCATAAACGGTGACGGCGCGTGAACGAGCCGCTGCTTCTTCTTTCGTTAGATTCTGACCCGGCACTATAACCTCCTAGGTCCGCGTTGAGTGGGATGCCAGTCTAATTACTACTAGTCTGCCACGTTTCACCAAATGGTGACACGTTTGCTGGGATCTATCCACATGGCGTCACCGGCTTCGACCCCGAAAGTTTCGTAGAACAGGTCGAGGTTCGAAAGTACCCCGTTGCACCTGAACTCTGACGGTGAATGCGGATCAATTGCCAACAGTTGGATAGCCATTTCGTCGCGTGTTTTCGCCCGCCAAATACGCGCCCAAGAGTAAAAGAATTGTTCGGGCGCGCTCATTTGTGCTCGCTTCTCATCCTCCAGTGATGCCCCGCGTTGGTCCAGTTCAATCAAATATGCCTTCCACGCGATTGATGCGCCCCCTAAATCGCCGATGTTCTCTCCGATAGTGAACGCGCCGTTCACGCGGTGGGAGTCATCCAGCTGGGCGGGGGAGTACTGGTTGTACTGCTCAATCAGAGCTTTTGTGCGGGTTTCAAACTCCGCGCGGTCCCGGTCGGTCCACCAGTTGTTGAGCTTACCCTGCCCGTCGTATTGGGAACCCTGGTCGTCAAACCCATGCCCAATCTCGTGGCCAATCACAGCGCCGATCCCACCGTAGTTCACGGCGTCCGGCACGTCGGGGTCAAAGAACGGGGGTTGTAAAATAGCGGCTGGGAACACGATTTCGTTACGCAGCGGGTGGTAGTAGGCATTAACGGTTTGCGGGGTCATGAACCACTGCGCCGGATCTACGGGTTTCCCCACCTTTTCTAGATCGTAGTCCGTGTCGAACGCCGCGGTGTTACGCACAGTTTCTAACAGTGTTTGGCCTACAGCTAGTTTCTCGTAGCTGCGCCACTTGTCGGGGTACCCAATTTTTGGGGTGAACGCCTCGAGCTTGTCGAGTGCCCGCGCCTTTGTTTCCTCTCCCATCCACGTTAGGTTCGTGATTGAATCGCGGTAAGCCTCAATCAGAGTGTCCACTAGCTCCAGCATTTTCTGCTTGTGCTCCGGTGGAAAGTGCTGCGCTACGTAGAGTTGTCCAAGGGCTTCCCCCATGGATGCTTCCACCAGGCTCACACCGCGTTTCCAACGTGGCCGCTGTTCCTGCGCGCCCGTCAGGGCCTGTTTGAATGCGAATGCGGCCTCAACGAAATCTTCGGGTAGGAAGGCTGCGCGCGCGGATAGTACCGCCGCAGTTAACCACCGCTTCAAAGCGGCCAGTTCCTCTTCTTCCCAAAGCTTCGCGACTGCCTCTAAAAACGGGGGTTGCCCCACGTTCACAACGCCGTCGTCAGCTGGTTCGAATCCCACCCCAGCGAGCCATTCCTGCCACGGGAATTGCGGGTAGTCGCTCTTGATTTTGGCCCACGTGGTTGGGTTGTTTGTTTTTTGCGCGTCGCGGCAGGTGACGTTGTCCCAGTGGTGTTTAGCCACTTGGGTTTCGAATTTAAGGATATTCGTTGCAAAGTCGCTGTCGCTGAGCCCCGCCAGCTGCGCAAGGCGGTCGTTTAGTTCTACGTAGGCGTCGCGGATGGGGCCGTATTGGTCTTCGCGGTAGTACGCTTCGTCAGGCAGTCCGATTCCCGCCTGTGTCAGGTAGGGAATGTTCATGGTCGGGTCGTTCAGGTCCGATTCCACGTACAGGCCGATCAACCCATTCACGCCCGTGCGGTTTAACCGGCCCATGGTGTTGGCCAGTTCTTTCTTGTCTTGCGCTTGTTCTATTAGCTTGAGGTCCGGTCTGAGCGGTTCCGTGCCCGCTGTCTCGATGCTGTCGGTATCCATGAACTGCGCGTAGAGGCGTGCCATTTTCGCTTCGTCCTGGTTTTCTGACGAGGAATCGAGTGCCTCGATTATTTCCCGAACTGCGGCTTCCGCTTCGTCGCGGAGGCGGTAAAACTCCCCGTCCGCTGGTCGGTCTGCAGGAATCTCGTGGTGGGTGAGCCACTGTCCGTTTGCGTGGCGGAAGAAATCTTCTCGCGGTGAAATGGACTCGTCCAGGACTGCGGGGTCTTTAAGGTATGAAGGGTCTTTAGTCATGTGAGCCATTCTACAGCCAGAAATGGTATTGAACAGGGGCTTGGTTGATGCCCGTGCAGGTGAACTAGTTATTCACCCCGTGCCCAACCAAGCCCCTGGTGCGCAAAAGCAGTGTTAGAACAGTCCGGGTAGTTTCTTCCCGCTGTCCGAAACCGTTGCGGTGCGTGAATCCACATTCTGGTCGTTGCTGGTGGAGGTGTCGCCTTCCAGGCGGCCTTCCTGCGTGACGGTGATGTAGTTAACGATGCGTCCTTCTTTGGTGAGTCCATCACCGAAGTCGAGGTTCGCGATCAGCTGGTCCTCACCCTTCTTAATCGGGTTGGAGAGGGTGACGAGGAATGAGCGCGTGGAGGTTTTCTCGTTGAACCCAAGGTCGCGCGTGTATGCGCCGTTGAACCAGCCCGGGGTAATGAGTCGGTCTACACCCTTGGGGCCAGAAGCGGTTTTGACGTCAATGCGGAAGCTGACGATGGGGAACTCGCCGTAGTAGCGGTCGGTGCCTACGTTCTTTACGTGCACTGCAACTAGGCCGGCGTAACCGGGAGCTTTAGCGCTTGAAACCTGCAGGTTCGGCGCGAGGTCCAGCGCAGCCTGCTGGGCGGGAGCAGGTTCTGGTGCCTGGTCCGCAGCGGTGGCAACACCGGCGCCCGCGACAGCGGTGGTTGCAAGTAGAGTTAGTGCGGTGGCGCTTAGTTTAGAGAAGAATTTTTCATTTTAGTTATCCCTCAATCTTTCGTCCGTGCGTGCCGATTAGTGCGAGTCAGCAGGGTTGTTGTAGAGCTTTACGGTTACCTGGTTCTTGACGGGCACGTTGGCGCGCCACGCGGTCGGGTTCGACCAGGTGCCGTTCGGCTTGCAGTACTGCTGCGTGCCGGTCATCGCGATGGTGCGGAAGCCGTAGGTGGCTTCGCCGGTGTAACCAGCGGGGACGTCGTACGGGCCAACAGTTTGGCCGATGTTCCAAGACAGCGAGTAGGAGGCAGAACCACCGATTTCTTTAGCGAGTGAGTAGGCGATACCCCAGTTGCTGCCCGCAGTCTTGTCGTCTTTAGATGCGGAAGCGTTGCCGCCAAGGTTAATGTCTAGGCTTTCTTTCTCTGAGCCGTTTACAGAGATGGAAATGCTCTGGGTCTTAGAAAGGTCCTGTGTCAGAGGGATGGTTGCCTGCGTGCTGTTCGTCGTGGAAATGGTTCCGATCGGGAGGAACTTGTCCGTCACCTTGTAGATGGTGGTGCGGTGATCTTCCCAGGGGTTGCAGACCGGCCGGGGGTTAAGCACGTTGGCCTTTAAGTGGTCCGAACCGTGTGTCGTGTGCACGATCGGCAGGTTCGGGTTGGTCTGCGGCGTTTCCGGATAGGTGTTCTCGATCGTTTCCGCGCTCGCTGGGAAAGCGGCAAGTGCGGTCAGTGCAACGGACCCGAGAACGGCGAATAGCTTTTGGCTCTTCTTCATTGCAACTCCTTGACGGTATGTATTCTGCATGGAAGAAGCCATCGCCCGTATTCGCCTAGCGGTAACCGCTTTTCTTGAGGTCCGCGTGTCCCTCAGGTTGAATGCGGCTACTTTGCTTGGCGGAACGGTGGCTCCCGCAAATACAATAGCTTGGGTCGTTGGTCCTCGCCACTGGAATAGAGACGAAAACCATATTTAATCCGAAAATACGGCTAATTTGTTACCTAATGAGCCCGATTGTGTTTCGTATTTGTTAAATGCAGATGCGAAATCGTTGAGTATTAGTTGAGTTTTGCGCTCGCAACAGCGGGGTTAGTCACTAAATAGACATTATCAGTCATTAAATAAGCATTAAACGATCAGTGAGCGGATTTTCTTGGGAAGTATTTAAATTCCCGAGGTTCCCTCGTCTCTTTCAGAAACAACTGCTCTCAGGCTGATTCAGCTTTTTACTACCGCGCAGATTGACTTAGCTCTTTACGATTTGAATGGAGCGAGTGAGGAGAATCGAACTCCCATCATCAGCTTGGAAGGCTGAGGTTTTACCACTAAACTACACTCGCAGTTCGACCGGTTGCCCGATCGGGTAGTGAAAACTCTACCGGAAAAACCCCGAGTTGTGAAATCAGGGGTCAGTATGGGTAAGATATCACCTGTCGCGGGGTGTGGCGCAGCTTGGTAGCGCGTCCGCTTTGGGAGCGGAAGGTCGCAGGTTCAAATCCTGTCACCCCGACTAGATGTATCAGATCGGGACGCTGATTCTGAGCGACCCGATTCTTTTGTTTTCTGATCCGTTTTTAAGTGCGAACGCGTGCGAGTATCTTCTTTCGAATCTGTGCTGCTGGCCTGGCGCGCCACATAAACGCTGCGTACCAGCAGGACGCCCTGCCACGCGGCAAATAGTAACGCGTCGGCTCTGGGGGAGAGCAGTGACGCTAGCTTCGCCCCCACGGGAACTGTGCAAACCGCGCTAACACCGATAATTAAGCCAGTCTTTAGATAAGCTTGCCGGCGCGCTAAGTTAGCGATAGCGCCCGAGAGGGTACCGGGAATCATTGAGACTAATGAGATTCCGCGCGCGGCCAGATCGGAGGCACCGAATATAAAACACAGCGCCGGAATTGCAGCGCCGCCCCCACCGATTCCTAAAATCCCAGACAGGAAGCCGCACGCCACGCCTAGCGCAACCAAACCGAGTGCGGTGAGCGCGCTCAAACGGATACTCCCACCCCGATTGGGGACAAACACGGACTGCACCAAAATTATCGAAACGAGGAACGCTACGAACGCCCACCTTAAGAACCGCTCCGAGAATTTAGTTAGGAAATACGTTCCGATCTGAACTCCTGCTACGAGCCCGACGGTTAATCCGCCCGCAGCGAGCCAATCAATATTCCCGGTGGTTGCATACGTAACACAGCCCGTGAGTGCAGTTGGGAAAATGGCGATCAAGCTTGTGGCAGCCGCCTCGCGCTGCGACAACCCTAGATAAACAAGAGCAGGCACAATTACCGCGCCACCGCCGACCCCGAAAAGTCCGGAGAGTAAACCTACGAACAAGCCTGCAGCAACGAGTGATAAGACTACGCGTGTGGAGAACTGCTCAGAACGTGAAGGCATGCAATTGAAGCTACCACCACCACCGGTCGCTACTTGCTTCCCATGCGTTTAGTTACTGTGTGCGTGGCCTGCTCGACCGGGCGGATAATCATCGTGTCCACATTGAAATGTGGCGGAAGGTTCAGCGTCCACGTCACGGCCTCAGCCACGTCCTCAGCGGTTAACGGTTTCTCAACCCCCTCATAAACCGCGTCAGCAGCTTCTTGCGAACCCAAACGATTCAACGAAAACTCCGGAGTGTGCACCATTCCCGGGGCGATCTCAATCAGCCGAACCGGCTCGCCTACAAGCTCTTGACGTAACGTGGTGACGATCGCCCGTTCCGCGTGTTTCGCGGCCACGTAGCCGCCACCACCCGGATACGTCCCGTGCGCCGCAGTGGAAGTGAGGAACAGCAAGGTTCCCCCGTGCTTGCGCAACTGGGGGAGGAAGGCTTTAGAAACCCTGAGGGCAGAGAGGGCGTTCACGTCAAACATCGTCTGCCAACGTTCCACCTGCGCATCCGCAACCGAATCCACACCGATCGCCCCACCGGCAATGTTCGCGACCGCATCGACCTGGCCGATACCGTGCGCGTAATCCACTAATGCAGCCACGTCCTCATCTTTAGTGAGGTCCGCTGTGAAATACTCACACCCAATTTGTTCCGCCAGTTCGTGCAAACGTTCTTCACGCCGCGCCACAGCGAGAACCTGCCAACCCTGCTGCTTCAACTGCTCGGCAGTGGATCGGCCAATCCCAGATGAGGCTCCCGTAACTACTGCAAAACTCATTTTTACACCCCCGCGTGCTAGTCGTAACCTTTATTCCAGCCTAAACGCTTACCCACGGGCATAGCGAAACTTACTTGCGGGCGCTTTCAAATCGAGCTGCCGAACTCAACTGCGAAACCGAGCGCTTTAAACCCAACTCCGCGACCAGGAGCCGCCGGATATCATCCACGCAATACTGGTTGACGTATTAAATACCGGGGGCCGTATTAATTGCGTCACCAAAAATGTGGGGGCATGAGGAAATTTGCGCGCAATTGACATAGGATAAACGCGTTGTAAGGCGCCGAAAGGCCAATAAGTCTATCTGATACTGGAGTGCGTGCACGTGAAGAGCACTGTTGAAAACCTTGAATCGACGAAGGTGAAAGTCAGCGTCGAAGTTCCCTACGAGGAACTGAAGAAGGACATGGACGCTGCGTACAAAGAGATTTCCAACCAGGTGAACGTACCTGGGTTCCGCCGCGGTAAAGTTCCCCCGCGGATTATTGACCAGCGGTTCGGACGCGTCACCGTGATCGAACAGGCCATCAACGCTGCAATGCCCCGCCTGTACAGTGGCGCCGTTGAAGAACACGAGCTGCGCCCAGTAGCGCAACCAGAAATCGACGTGGAAGAAATCCCAAACACCACCGGTAAACCCGGTGGAGAACTGAAGTTCACCGCGGAAATCCTGGTTATCCCCCCGTTCGAGATTCCGTCTCTAGACGGGTTGGAAATCGAGGTCGACCCCCTCGAGGTCACAGATAAAGACGTGGACGCAGAACTGGAAGAGCTGCAAACCCGGTTCGCGACCCTCAAGACTATTAAACGCAAAGCGAAGAAAGGTGACTTCGCAACCCTGGATCTCGTTGCCAAAATCGGGGACGAAGAAGTTGACAGCGTCTCCGACGTGTCCTACGAAATCGGTTCCAAATCGATGCTCGACGGTATGGATAAAGCCCTCACCGGGATGAAAGCCGATGAGGAAACAACCTTCACCACCACCCTCAAAGGTGGGGAGCACGAAGGGGAAGAAGCGGACGTGACCCTCAAGGTGAAAGCCATGAAGACCCGCGAACTACCTAAAGCCGACGACGATTTCGCTCAGATGGTGTCCGAATTCGACACGATCGACGAACTGCGCGACGACTTGAAGAACACTGCTCAATCACGCAAACAGGGTGAGCAGGCTCTGCAGGCCCGCGACCGCCTCCTAGACAAACTGATTGACGGCGCGAAGATTGAAATCCCCAAGCAGGTAGTGGAAGAAGAACTACCGAAACTGGTGGGTGAAGACGCGAAACCTGCGGACAAGACAAAGGGCCGCAAGCAAATCCGGCGGCAACTGTCGGAGCAGGCTCTTCTGCAAGACCTCGCGGCTGCGCGGGAAGTGCGTGTTGGCCAGCAGGAAGTGTTCGAGTACATCATGCAGATGGCGCAGATGCACGGGCTGGAACCAGCTCAACTGATGCAGAGCCAGGAGCAGGTATCCGCCCTGGTGGGTGACCTGACCCGCACCAAGGCGCTCGCCCTGACCCTCGGGAAGGTTACCGTTAAAGACACGAACGGCGACGAGGTAGACCTCAGCGAGTTCACCAAAGACCCGCTTGAGGAGCAAGAAAAAGCAGCTGAGCAAGCGGCACAAACCGCTGAAACTGAAGCGGCGGACAACGCTTCCGACAAAGATGAGAAGGACGCGGCGGCGGAATCCGAAGATGAAAGCGCAGACGAGAAGTAACTCGTAGCGCACACAGCAGCGCAGAGGCGGGTGAGCCGGGTGGCTCATCCGCCTTTGGCGTATAAAAGAGCGTTCATATCTGGAGTTGGAACCGTTCACAGATGGAGGGTGAGGGCAGTGGGAAATACTGCGCGGGGCGGCGCGTGTGCGCCAAAAGCGAAAAGCCTTGTTGAACCGGGATATTCCCCGCCGCAGACCATAAACTGGGTACAGTTTGAATAAGAATCTGAACGGGAAGGAATAACAGTGGCTGAAACTGAAGATCCCCGTAGCGGCCAGAACATGGTTTTCGATCGGCTCCTGAAAGAGCGGATCATCTGGCTCGGGTCTGACGTTCGCGACGACAATGCGAACGAGATCTGCGCAAAAATGCTCCTCCTGGCAGCGCAAGACCCCGACAAAGACATTTACCTATACATCAACAGCCCGGGTGGATCCGTAACCGCCGGAATGGCGATTTACGACACAATGCAGTTCATACAACCCGACGTCGTCACGGTCGCCATGGGCATGGCTGCCTCGATGGGCCAGTTCTTGCTCACCGCCGGCGCCCCTGGGAAACGGTACGCCACCCCGCACGCGCGGATCTTGATGCACCAACCTTCCGGTGGGGTTGGTGGCACGGCCGCGGACATTCGTATCAACGCGGACCTCATCCTCAAGATGAAACGCGAACTAGCGGAAATCACCGCGCAACGCACGGGTAAATCCCTGGAACAGATCAATGCGGACGCTGACCGCGACCGCTGGTTCACCGCCCAGGAAGCTTTGGAATACGGGTTCTTTGACCACATCGTCACGAGTGCTAAATCAGTGGCCGGTGGTGGCAGTGCCCACGAGAGCGAGTAGGAGTAGTAAGGAATGAATAACCAGATGCAAATGCCAAGTGCCCGCTACGTCCTTCCGCAGTTCGAGGAACGCACAGCCTACGGTTTCAAACGCCAAGACCCATACGGCAAACTGTTCGAAGATCGAATCGTGTTCCTAGGCGTGCAGGTAGACGACGCCTCCGCGGATGACATCATGGCACAGCTGCTCGTGTTGGAAGCCCAAGACCCGGACTCGTTGATCACCATGTACATCAACAGCCCCGGCGGGTCATTCACCGCAATGACAGCCATCTACGACACGATGCAGTACATCAAACCGCAGATCCAAACCGTGTGTCTAGGCCAAGCTGCATCCGCCGCAGCGGTCCTGTTAGCCGGGGGGACGCCCGGACGGCGCCTCGCCCTCCCGAATGCGCGAGTTCTGATCCACCAACCCGCCATGGAAGGAGCCCGCGGGCAGGCTTCAGATATTGAAATCATTGCCGAAGAGATTGAACGCATGCGCACCTGGCTGGAGGAAACACTGGCGAAACACTCCGGCCGCACCGCAGAGCAGGTTCGTCGCGACATTGACCGCGACAAGATCCTCACGGCAAATCAAGCCCTAGACTACGGCTTAATCGACCAAGTACTCACGTCGCGTAAAGCACAGCAATAGGCGCGGCTAAGTAGTACACATACCGGGTATCAACTACAGTGGTACCCGGTATATGCATTTTAGGAGGTAACCGGTGACGCGCTTTGCAGACTCGGGCGAACTGCTCAAATGCTCTTTTTGCGGCAAGAGCCAAAAACAAGTGCTGAAACTGATTGGTGGGCCCGGCGTATACATTTGCAATGAATGTATCGAACTGTGCAACGACCTCATTCAAGAAGAACTCGCCACCCAAGAAGGTAAACCCCTTGCGAAACTACCGAAACCGAGGGAGATCTTCGATTTCCTCGGCAATTACGTGATCTCGCAAGACGACGCGAAACGCGCACTTTCCGTGGCAGTGTACAACCATTACAAGCGTCTCAACGCAGCGCAAAGTAACGGGGAGAAACTGGATATGGAACTCACCAAATCCAACATCCTCCTACTCGGACCCACCGGAACGGGGAAAACCCACCTGGCGCGCACGCTCGCCCGCATGCTCGAAGTACCATTCGCGATCGTTGACGCCACCGCGCTAACCGAAGCAGGCTACGTGGGGGAGGACGTGGAGAACATCCTCCTGAAACTTATCCAAGCTGCAGATGGCGACGTCAAACGAGCCGAACGCGGCATAATTTACATCGACGAAATCGACAAGATTGGCCGCAAAGCCGAAAACGCGTCGATTACCCGTGATGTTTCCGGTGAGGGCGTGCAGCAAGCCCTGTTGAAGATTATTGAGGGAACCACCGCGTCCGTACCCCCGCAAGGTGGGCGCAAACACCCGAACCAACAGTTCTTAGAAATCGACACGTCTGGGATTCTCTTTATCGCCGCTGGTGCTTTCGCGGGCATCGACGAGATCGTGAAAGCCCGCTTGGGTCGGCGCACCACTGGGTTCAACTCCGACCTGAAATCCGCCGCTGAGTACGGTGACCTCTACAAGCAAGTTACGCCTGAAGACTTGCACAAATACGGGATGATTCCCGAATTCATTGGGCGCTTGCCGGTGATCACCTCGGTGGCGCACCTGGGGGAATCAGATCTCGTGCGGGTACTAACGGAACCGAAGAACTGTTTGGTGCGCCAATACCAGCAGCTTTTTGCGTTAGATGACGTACAACTTCAGTTCACCCACGAGGCCCTAACCGCAGTTGCGCGCAAAGCCAACGCTCGGAAGACCGGGGCCCGGGCGCTATCGTCCATTTTGGAGAAAACCCTATCTCCGATCATGTTTGAAGTTCCGTCGTTGCCTGAGGTCGGTCGCGTAACCGTGACCTCTGCGGTCGTCACCGACGGGGCGCAACCAGACTTAGAATTGCGTGCAGACATGCTTGAGGAATCCCAAAGTGCGTGACCCACAAGCCGCGCGGCAACCGGAGGGTAGTGAAGCCGGGCCGGAAGCGGAAACTGGGGTGAAGGCGGAGCAGCGATGCGTGAACGAACTAGAACGCGTCCGCAAGTCAATCGATAATCTGGACGCCGCGCTTATACACATCCTGGCGGAACGGTTCCGCTGCACGCACCAGGTGGGACAGATCAAAGCTGAAAGGGGATTACCCGCCACAGACCGCGAGCGTGAGGCAGAGCAGCTACGCCGGTTTGAACAGCTCGCACGCGAATCCAACCTAGATCCCACGTTCGCGCAGAAGCTACTGCGCGCCATTCTCGACGAAGTGGTGCGCCACCACGAGGTATTAAAGCAGCGGGGGAGTCTACGCAGTAGTGCCGACGGTAGCTAAACACCGTCGAGTACCAGCAGCAAAACTGTGCTGAGCGCGAGTTAGTGCCCCAAAACTTCTAGCATTGACGTATGGGCCAAATTATTCAAGGGATCCTCGCAATCACGATAATAATGTTCGTTGGTTGGCTCGCACGGCGAACCGGGGCTATTCGCACTGAATCCAGCGCGGTCCTCACGGACGTCGTGTACTGGATTGCAACCCCGGCACTACTATTTCACACCATCATCTCTTCGAACGTGCGGGCGGTCATCGGCAAACCTCTGCTGGTCGCTGCGGGATGCGGAGTCGTTGCCGCGTTATTCTTTGTGCTAGTTAGCCTCGTGTTTATCCGCCCAACCGGGTCGGATCTGGCGGTGGGCGCCATGTGCGGATCCTTGAACAACGCGGCCCACGTGGGGATTCCCATTGCGGTTTACGTTTTGGGATCTGCAATCCACGGGGTACCCGTCATGGTGTTCCAACTAGGTTTATTTACCCCCATGTTTTTTGTGCTCGTAGACTTCGTGTCTAGCGACCGTAAACCCACAATCTGTTCGGTGGCCAAAACGGTTCTGACAAACCCCATGGTGATTGCCGCGGTAGTAGGATTCGCATGTGCCTGGTGGAGTATCCGCGTGCCGACCCTGCTTAAAGAATCGTCGGAAATGCTGGGGCACGCCGCGCCCGCGCTGGTGCTCATTGCTTTCGGCGCGTCAATGGTGGGTAAACGCCTGCGAGTACGGTCTGAACAAGGGCATCTAATCGCGCTCGCAGTGGTGAGTAAACTCGTGGTCCAACCGCTTGCTGCATTTGGTTTAGGCTACGCTCTCGACCTGCGATCGACTTCACTGATGGCCGTCACCATCATGGGTGCGCTACCTGCAGCACAGAACTGCTTCATAGCCGCCGTGCGCGCGCGGGCTGGGGTTAAACTAGCGCAAGGTGCTGTTTTGATTACAACGATAGGATCTCTATTCGTGTGCCTGGCAATCGCCTACGCTTTCCACCTCGCGGGCGTCGTGTAACTGCGCCGGCCAGTACGAGAAGAACCGCAAAAGGGTGCGGAGTATGGCAACCGCGCAGTGGTGAGGAGTAGGCGAACGCTAGTTCTGCGCGTCCGTAACCGGCCCGCCGTACAGATCGTTGATTTCGTCTTCGAACTGACGCAACACGAGCTCGCGTTTAACTTTCAAAGACGGAGTCAGTAAACCGTTTGCCTGCGTAAAATCCGTGGTCAAAATCTTGATCTTGCGGATCGATTCAGCCCGGGACACAGCCTGGTTAGCCCGTTCCACCGCCCGGTTCAACGCGCTTTGCACCTCCGGTTCATTCACCGCCTGGCTCAGCGTGAGTGGGGGAAGACCATGGTTCTTCAACCATCCCGGCAGCATTTCCGCATCCAACGTCACCAGTGCACCGATGAACGGGCGCTTATCACCTACCACGACCACCTGCGAAATCAGCGGGTGTCCACGCAAGCGGTCTTCCAAAATGTTCGGTGCTACGTTCTTCCCACCGGCGGTAACAATCAACTCTTTCAACCGACCCGTGATCCGCAAGTATCCGTCGCGATCCAGCGAACCGAAGTCGCCGGTGTGGAACCAACCGTCCTCATCTATCGACTCTGCGGTGCGTTCCGGCAAATTATGGTATTCAGAGAACACGGACGGGCCCTTCACAAGGATCTCCCGGTTTTGTGCTATCCGCACGTTCACAGTGGCAATCGGTTTGCCAACCGTGCCGATCTTACTTAAATCGGGGGTGTTAACCGCCAGGGGAGCAGTCGTCTCCGTTAAACCGTAGCCTTCCAAAACGGTGACCCCCATGCCGCGATAGAAGTGGCCAAGCCGTTCACCGAGCGGGCCACCACCCGAAATGACGTAGTCAACATTGCCACCAAGCAGGTCCCGCAGTTTGCGGTACACGAGCGCGTCCGCCAGCTGATGTTGAGTCTTTAACACGCGCGAAGGTCCCTCTTCAGTGCTGAGCGCACGCGAGTACTCAATCGCCGTTTTAGCTGCCCACGAAAACGTTGTGTGCTTCAACCCCGTCCCCGCGGTTTGCTGCGCGGAGTTGTAAATCTTCTCTAGCACCCGAGGAACCGCCAGTAAATACGAAGGTCGGAACGACTCGAGGTCCGACAGCAGGTTCTTTGTGTCCGGCGTGTGTCCCAGCACACCCTCACCGGTAAGCTGGAATACCTCCAAAAACCGCGCGTAAACGTGGGCGAGTGGGAGGAACAGCAACAGGCGAGACTTAGAGTGCTTCGCAATCTGTGGCATCCACTCGTGCCCGTTTAGGCACAGGGACGTGAAGTTAGAGTGCTTCAACTCCACTCCCTTAGGCTTCCCAGTTGTCCCAGACGTGTAAATAATCGTTGCGGTGTCGTCGATAGTTAGTTCCGACAGGCATTGCAGGACGCGTTCTTGAGGTACATCCGCAGCGTCTGCTGTTACCCGCAGCATCGCCGAGTTATCGAACGAGAAAATCTTGAGGCCCTCCACGCCACTGGAACGTGCAGCCTGAACCAACTGGTACATGACCATCGTTTCAGTGAACACTACTTTAGCGCGTGAATCCTCAAGAATATGCGCAATCTGATCCACCGAAGAAGTCTCGTAAATGGGGACAACGACAAGGCCCAAAGACCAGCCCGCGACGTCTAAGAGCGTCCACTCGTAGCGGGTGTGCGACATGATCGCAATCGCGTCCCCGCGCTTGAGTCCCATCGCCAAGAGGCCGCGCGCTACGGTATCCACCTCATCAATGAACTCACCGCCCGAAACGTTGCGCCACGTGGAACCCATCTGCGACTTCTGCGCCACCACCGTGGCCTGCGGATTAGCGCGAACGCGTTCGCGAATTAGGTGCGCGATCGTCTGCTCGGGTTCAACCGTGCGTAAAATCGGTCCGTGCCACTCGACCACATCCTGCTGGTCACCTGTGCCACCACTCAAGTTCGCTTCAGTTTCTGCTGTCATATACCCGTTCCTCAAACCTATTTCTTGCGTTTAACCCGAGGTGGGGCAACGCCCAATTCGTAATCACTCACCACAATCTCATCGCCCGACGAAGGCACAACCTCCATCTGACCCTCCACGTGAGTAACTTTAGCGAGATCTTCGCGCACCATCTCAAGTAACTCCACCTGAGCGGTAGGAACCTCAAGAGACACTTTCAGATACGGAGTGCGCGGCGACACTTTCTTTTCGGACTTGATTCGGCGCAACTTAATCAACGCTGCGGACGCGGTGTGCAGCACGTTTGGATCACCATCAACCCCATCTAGCTCAATCAGCGTGGGCCACTGTGCAGTGTGGACGGAACCAGATCGGTACCACGACCACACCTCTTCTGCGGCGAACGGCAAGAACGGGGCGAACAAACGCACCATCGTATCCACCACAATCGTCAACGCACACCGCGCCGAAACTGCCTGCGACGCGTTCCATACGCAGTCGCGGTTGTACGCGCGTTCTTTCACCAGCTCTAAATAATCGTTGCAGAACGTCCAGAAGAACGTTTCCGACACCGACAGTGCGCGCGTGTGATCAAAAGCCTCGAACGCTTCCGTTGCCTGCCGCACAACCTCACGCAGTTGCGCAACTACCGCCCGGTCGATATCTTCCGTCACGTGCAGCGGGTTGAGGTCCAAATCCGCACCCTGCCCCATAGTTAACGCGAACTTTGAGGCATTAAGCAGTTTGATCGCCAGCCGCCGTCCGATCTTCATTTGCGCTTCGTCAAACGCCGTGTCGGCCCCCAGTCGGGCGGACGCCGCCCAGTAGCGAACCGCGTCGGAACCATGCTTTTCCAGCAGCCCCATGGGGGTCACCACATTGCCTTTAGATTTCGACATTTTCTTTCGGTCCGGATCTAAGATCCATCCCGAAAGCGTAGCGTGCTTCCACGGGAGTTCGTCAAACTCCAGGTGGGCACGCACCACGGTTGAGAACAACCAAGTGCGAATAATGTCGTGCGCCTGCGGACGCACATCCATTGGATAAACCTTTTCGAACAACGCGTCATCGTGCAGCCACCCACCTGCAATCTGAGGGGTCAGTGACGACGTTGCCCACGTGTCCATAATGTCTGTTTCCCCGATGAATCCGCCGGCTTGCCCGCGCTGGTCCTCAGAGAAACCCTCTGGCACATCCACGGTCGGATCCACCGGAAGACGCTCTTCCGCCGGGGTGATCACGTTGTCGTAATCCACTTCACCATCGGCATCCACGCCGTACCACAGGGGGAGGGGCACCCCGAAGAATCGTTGCCGGGACACCAACCAGTCTGAGTTCAAACCCTCCACCCAGTTTTGGTAGCGAACCGACATGTAATCCGGGTGGAACTGGAGTTGCTTCCCGCGGGCCAGCAGTTCCGCGTTCAACGATCCCTCACAGCCGGGTCGCGTGTAGTCGCGCCCACCGTTGCGGATATACCACTGCCGCGACGTGACAATCTCCAGGGGCTTATCGCCTTTCTCAAAGAAGTTCGTCATCCGCTGCGTCGGTTCCGGTTCACCTTTCATTTCCCCGGTTTCAGCCAGGTGCTCCACCACGACTTTCCGGGCGGAGAAAACGGTTTTACCAGCACATTCGGCGTACAGGGCGCGGCCGTCCTCATCGGTAATCCAATCGGGCACATCCTGTTTTATCCGCCCGTTGCGTGCTAACACGGGGCGGGTCGGCAGGTCCAGTTCGCGCCACCACTGCACGTCGGTGACGTCACCGAACGTACAGCACATCGCGATCCCCGCCCCCTTGTCCATCTCTGCCGCCGGGTGCGAGAGCACGGGTACCTCAACGTTAAAACCGGGGGAGCGCACAGTAGACCCAAACAAATCCTGGTACCGCGCGTCATCCGGGTGCGCAATCAAGGCAACGCAAGCCGGAAGCAGTTCCGGACGCGTCGTCTCAATCAAGACGTCCGCCCCATCCGGCTTGTGGAACGCTAACGCATGGTAGTGACCCGGGTACTCGCGCGCCTCCAACTCAGCCTGCGCCACCGCCGTCTGGAACGTCACGTCCCACAGTCCCGGTGCCTGCGCTTGATACGCTTCCCCCCGCGCCAAGTTACGCAAAAACGCGGCCTGCGCTACTTTCTGCGCCCGCTTCCCAATTGTCTGGTAGTTGTGATCCCAATCTACCGACAAGCCAAGCCGCCGCCACAGGGCCTCAAACGACTTCTCATCCTCAACCGTGAGCCGCTCGCACAACTCCACGAAATTCTTACGAGAAATCGGGACTTGGTCGCGGTTTTTAATAGATTTACCCGTCCCACCCTCATGAGGGGGTGTGAAACTCGGATCGTAAGGCAAAGACGGATCGCACCGAACCCCGTAGTAATTCTGTACCCGACGCTCCGTAGGAAGACCGTTGTCATCCCAACCCATGGGGTAAAACACGGACTTACCACGCATGCGCTGGTAGCGGGCGAGCGTGTCCGTGTGCGTGTAAGAAAAAACGTGACCCACGTGCAGAGAACCCGACACAGTTGGGGGAGGAGTGTCTATTGAAAACACTTGCGAGCGGTCCACGTCCTCATTGAACGCATACACATCCGAATCATTCCAACGCGTCGACCACTTTTCTTCTAACCCATCTGCGCTCACCCGATCGGGAACCGTGGGAGCGGGGAGTGTGCGCTGTATCTTAGATTGTGATGCGGACATTACCGTGTCGATCTCTTCCTCTACGTCGGATAAACCTGGTGCGCATACCGCAAAAGGATACGCGCTGCCAATCTTACCAACTTTTACCCCCTAGACGCGCAACCGATTTCATCGCGCTAATCTCACAGCGTTGTTTTCACAACTCTGTTCTCATAGCGCCGCTTTCATCGCTTTTTTCACAGCGCTGGTTTTATAGCGCCGCTTTCATCTGCGTAACGTAGCGCCCAACCGATTCCTCAAGGTGCTCCGGGTCGGTCTTGCCCACTAGTTCCATTAGTGCTGACCCGACCGCGATCCCGTCTGCCAGTGACCCCAGCTGCTGAGCCTGCTCAGGGGTGGTGATGCCCGTCCCCACAACACACGGGATATCGGTATGGGACCTGACTTCCTGAAGCATCGCCTCAACATTCTTTGCGGTATCCGCTTGGATCCCCGCCCCGCCGAGGGAGGCCATGACGTAAATGAAACCTGGCGCCCCCGAGGCAATAGCTTCAATGCGGTTCTTCGACGTTGGCGCAACCGTTCTGATCAGCGCGATTCCACTAGCCGCACACTGCGGTGCGAACTCCGCGCTTTCCTCCAGAGGAACATCGGGAATCACGAGCCCATCTACCCCCACCTCGCGACACCGATTCAAGAACTGCTGCGTTCCGTAGCAAAATGGGACGTTGGCATAGGTTGACAGTACTATCGGGACGGACACGTCTGCACGCAGGTCCGCCACGAGGTCCAGGACATCGTCGGTGCGCGTGCCTGATTCGAGCGCTGCTGCGCACGCCCGCTGCATGATTGGCCCCTCCGCAGTCGGGTCGGAAAACGGCACCGCTATCTTCACCAGATCCGCGCCCACTGCCACGGCAGCACGAACCACGCGGTCCGTGTCCTCAAGGGAAGGATATCCGGCCGTCACGCACGGCACGAACGCTTTCCCGCAGTCAAAGGCTGTTTTAATACGAGTGTTATTCATGGATATCCTCCCCGCGGTAACGAGCGATCGCCGCCACGTCCTTGTCGCCGCGGCCCGACAGGTTAATCACAATAATCTGATCTTGTTCCATCGTGGGAGCGAGTTTCATTCCATACGCGACCGCGTGTGCGGACTCAATCGCGGGAATAATGCCCTCAACGCGCGACAAATACTCAAATGCCGCCACGGCATCCTCATCCTCCACTGGCACGTACTCGGCCCGGCCCACATCCTTTAGGTACGCGTGTTCCGGCCCCGCCCCGGGGTAATCCAAGCCCGCGGAAATGGAGTAAACAGGGCGGATCTGGCCCGCGGAATCCTGGCAGAAATACGATTTCATGCCGTGAAAAATCCCCACCGACCCGGTGGTCAGCGTGGCCGCGGTATCGGGCGAATCAACACCGCGCCCCGCGCCCTCACAACCAATAAGACGCACACTCGGATCAGAAATGAAATGATAAAACGCGCCAATCGCGTTGGAGCCCCCACCGAAACACGCCAGCACCGCGTCTGGCAAACACCCTTCGGCCGCGAAAAGCTGCGCCTTAATTTCGCGCGAAATCACCGCTTGGAAATCGCGCACCATGGTTGGGAACGGATGCGGCCCCATCACAGAGCCTAAGCAATAGTGCGTATCTTCCAGGTTCGCGACCCATTCTTGCATGGTCGCAGACACGGCATCCTTCAACGTCGCGGTACCCGCAGTTACGGGCACCACTCGCGCGCCCAAAAGCCGCATGCGATACACGTTCAAAGCTTGTCGGCGCGTGTCCTGTTCGCCCATGTAGATAACGCAGTCCATACCGAACAGGGCCGCTGCCGTAGCGGTCGCGACCCCGTGTTGACCCGCCCCAGTTTCTGCGATCAAACGAGTTTTCCCCATTTTCTTCGCAAGTAACGCCTGTCCGAGCACGTTGTTGATTTTGTGTGCCCCAGTGTGGTTCAGGTCTTCGCGTTTCAAGTAAATCTTTGCCCCACCCAGTTCCCGCGTGAGGTTACGCGCGAAGTACAGCCGGGACGGGCGGCCCGCGTAATCATCCAACAGTGCTTTCAGCTCCGCGTTGAATCCGGGGTCTTCTTTGTAATAGTTGTATGCCTGCTCGAGTTCGGTGACGGCATTCATGAGGGCCTCTGGTATGTATTGGCCTCCGTGAATGCCAAAACGTCCAGTTGTAGTAGTCATTCGTTTTCCTTTGGCGTGTAGTCTTAAGCGTGCTGTACAGACGCGTGTGTTAAGTAAAGGTGTTCTTAGCGCAGTTGGTGATATTCACCGGGTGCAGCGCCATTTACGTTCGCAAGCGTTTTCCGCTCAGGAAACGTGCTTTAGCACCAGTTTTTAGCGCAATCCATGCTTGGGTGTGCGGACATTTAAGTGCTGCAGAAAGCCTTGCGAAAAAGCTGCGGGGAAAAGATTAAAGTTTGAAGAAGGTTCTGAATGCGTGCTTACCCACGCCAGCGGGCAGCAGCATTAAAGGAACTGCTACGCCATCGCCACTGAAACTCAAACTTACGCATGCTTCAACTGTACGGGGTGAAATGAAGCCGCGTTACCCCTGTTTCAAAACTTGAGACGTCAAATGGGGTAGTGGTGAGACACGGGGTGCTGCCTGCGACGGTGCAAACAGCACCCCAATATGCACAAGTGCCTCTATTCCTCCAACTCGGCGTATTCCTCCAACTGGCGGGCGCATTTACCCAACTCAGTGCCCGCATTTACCCGAGTACAGGGCCGGGTTATCCAATCTAGCGGCCGGGCCTACTTGGGGGAGCGGGGTTGTTTACCCGAGTTCGTTGTCGCGTTTTACCGCGGCGTCGACTGCTTTCACCAGCGCCGGCGCCAACCCAGCTTCTTGCGCCGCCAACAATCCGGCAATCGTGGTGCCCCCTGGTGAGGACACCCGATCCATCAAGTTCGCCGGAATCTGCCCTTCCTGTAATTCTGCCTGCACGAGCGCTGCGGAACCCAGCATTGCCTGCGCCACGATCCGAGTAGCAGCGTCCTTACCCAACCCGTGTTTAACCCCGGCGCGGGCCAGGGCGTCGACGATGGCGTACAGCCAGCACGGTGAACATCCCGCGAGCGCAGCAAATGCCGCGAACTGGTTTTCTTCCACCACCATCGTCTTGCCCACAGCGCCCATTAGTTCTTCCGCCTTCGCCACCTGTTCATCACCCGCGTGTTTACCAGCAGCAATCCCCGTCATGGACTGCCCGATTTGCGCGTTCACGTTAGGCATTACGCGCACCACCGGCACGTTACCCACATGATCTTCAATAGTGCTGGTTTTAATTCCCGCTGCCAGTGAAATAACTGTTTTTTCGCTCGTGAGGGACTTCGCAATCTCGTCTGCTACCGCGGTGATCCCAGCGGGTTTTACTCCCAGGACAATGAGGTCGCACGTCTTTGCCAACTCGCTGTTTGACTTGGCCGCGTGAGCGCCAATGCGTTTCGCTAGCGCGGGGGCACTCTTCCCGGACCGGTCGGTGAGCCACACGTCTTCGCCGGATACCGTGCCAGACTGTACGGCTCCAGAAGCGATAGCACCAACCATGTTGCCGCTGCCAATAAACCCGATGCGCATGTGTGTCTCCTTACCTGTGGACGAATTACTTACACAGTTTCGATACAAAACACTCTATCCACAACCAGGTGATGGGGCGCGCGCAAACAACCGTCAGAGCCGCAGAATATGAACTATGGACTACGATCCTTCGAAACTAGCGCAACTGCGTGAACGTGTTTACGCCCGGCACCGTGAGGGCGCGGACCTCACGGCTTCGCACGCAGTGCAGCGGCCCCTGCTGCGGTTCCTCCCGTCGCCACTGGCGGCTATCGCGCTCGTTACAGTGCTGTGTATCGCACTCGTGCTCGTGTTCGTGACCGGTGGGTTCAGTCAAAGTTCACGTGCAGACGGTGATGCGGACGGTGCGTCGACCACCGGTAAGGACGCCGATTCTAGCGGGCAAGCTGACAGTGACCAATCACAGGTATCGGGGCCCGCGGCGCAAGCTTCAGCTCAGAGCTCAGAACCAGGCGTGGGGCCGAGCGGGTCGGCGTCTGGCACAATGGTCGTGCAAGTATCGGGCGCGGTGAAAACCCCAAAAGTGGTGAAAATTCCAGCGGGTAGCCGCGGAGTTGATGCCGTCGATGCGGCCGGCGGGCTTGCAGAAAAAGCCGACCTTAGCTCTGTCAACCTAGCTAAACCCCTAAGTGATGGCGAACACTTGCACGTAGCGAAAGTTGGGGAAGCGCCTCCGGCTGCGGCGGCGGCCGGAATGGGAGGAGCGTCGGCCGGTCCAACTGGGAACGCGGGCGCGGGATGCGTAAACATTCAGCAGGCAGATGAGGCTACCTTGCAAACTCTCAACGGGGTTGGACCGGCACTGGCTAAACGCATCCTTGACTACCGGGCGTCGAACCCGCTGCGCTCACCACAGGACCTGCAGAACGTTAGCGGGATTGGACCAAAAAAGTTTGAATCCCTCAAGGAACAGTTGTGCCCGTAACCTACCGTCGGTATGTGGACCTGCGGCTCCTGCTACCAGCCGCGAGCGCGTGGGCAGGAGCCGCATACGGAATCACCGCGACACTATCGGACGGGCGTGCACAGGTCGTTGCCCTCACCCTGGTGGTACTGATCAGCTCGGTAATAATCGGGGTGCGGCCGTTTGCCCGGCGCGGAAAACACGCCCGATACCCAACTGGATCCGCGTCCTTACTGGGCGTACTCAGCGGGTTTTGTTTCCTAGCCACGGCCCTCAGCGGCACGCTCACCGCAACTACTTACATGAATAATCCCTTGTACCACGCCAATGGACAACGAGTGTGCGTTCACGGAGCTGCACAGAACCCAAAACAAACGGAGTATTCGACGTGGCTGACCGCGGTAGATTTGAGGGCAGCACGCGGACAAGTGGTTTTGTCAACGAAAACCCGCCCACCTGTGCACGCCGGCGACGCAATTCGCACGTGCGGCGTGCTGCGTTCTTTCGGCGCTGCACCAACTTATGGGATTATTAAACCCACCGCGCTCCAACCGCTTCCGGACACGGGGATTCGCGCTCAGCTGCGCGCCGCACTGGAACAGAACACAAAGGCCCTCACACCGGACCAGCGGGGCCTCATCGCGGGCATGAGCATTGGTGACTCCAGCATGCTGTCAACCGAAACCGGGGCCGCTATGCGCACCACCTCCACCACCCACCTCACCGCGATTTCCGGCACGCACCTGGGAATAATTCTTGCCACAATAAATCTACTAATCCCCGGGCGGGGGAAGATAAAAGCCACCACTATGCTCGGGGCACTGCTGATGCTCGTTAGCGTAGTGGGGCTGCAGCCATCGCTCGTGCGCGCCGGTACCATGTGCCTAGCAGTGACGGTCGGATCACAACTGGGACGAACTGGCCAGTCATTGAGCTCACTATGCGCCACCGTGATTTGTTGGCTCATCATAAACCCATGGCTGGCCCGCAGCTACGGCTTCGCACTATCAGTGTGCGCAACAGTTGCCGTGCTGTTCGTACTCGAACGCGAACGAACCGCCGCGGCCCAGGGAAGAGTCAAATCCTCCGGCATACTGGGGCGCATCTGCGGTTTGTTCGCCGTGGGGCTCGCAGTTCAAGTGTTCACCACTCCGCTCCTACTCACCATGACCGGCACGTACCCACTATTCGCAATCCCAGCGAACATCCTCGTGGCACCCGCAGTAGCCCCCACCACACTCTTGGGATTACTGGCTTTCATTTGCCCAATCCCCGCACTCAGCACCGCGACCGCCCACCTGGCGAGCTGGAGTGCCCAATGGATTATCCAGGTAACAACCCTGCTTGCCGAGCTTCCTCACGCCAGCTTGCAAGGAAACAGCGCGCGAATTGCATGCGTCATCACAGTGGTAGCTGTGCCGATCGGATGGTGGGTGTGGGCGCGTTACCGCGGGCGCTCACCACTCCTCATGCACCATTGGATCACGCGCAAACCGACCACCCGTATCCAACAGCGCTAACGCATCCATCTGCGCATCCGAAAGAGAGAAATCGTAAATCGCAAGGTTTTCCCGATTCCTCTCCGGTTTCGAAGACACCGACAGGGGAACCACCCCGCACTGCAGTGCCCACCGCAACACAACCTGCGCGGGAGACCGCCCCACCTGCTGCGCAATATTCACCACTAAATGCTGCGTCAACAGATCCTCACCGGGGCCCAGAGGCCGCCACGCCTGCGTAACAATCTGCTTAGAACGGTGATAGTCCCGGGCACTGCGCTGCTGAATCACCGCTGACAACTGAATCTGGTTCACCACCGGGCAAACCCCAGTGTGCTCAATCAACTCATCAATCTGGCTGGGAAGAAAATTCGACACCCCAATGTGCTTCGTTTTCCCTTCCTCACGCAGCTTGATCAACTCCTCCCAGGTGCGCAGGTACAGGCCACGTGAGGGGTTAGGCCAGTGAATAAGCGTCAGATCCACGTACTCTAACCGCAGGCGACGCAACGACTCCTCCAACCCCGTGCGGGTCGCCTCCCCCTGATCACCCCCAGCAATTTTTGTTTGCACAAACAAGTCCGACCGCGCCACCTGGGACCGCTTGATAGCCTCGCCCAACGCGGCCTCATTATTGTACTGAGCAGCCGTATCGACCAGGCGGTGACCATCGCGCAAAGCCTGCGTAAACAACTCCACACCTTTCAACCCCATGTGCGGGTAGGTGCCTAAACCAGACGAGTATATTTGCCCGCCATCGAGCAGCGGTAGTTGAAAAAGCCCTGGTTGATTCGTCATAACTCCTCCTCGTAAGTATCCGAAAAACAACCTTCCCCTTCAGACTACGAGAAGTGGCGCGCAACAGCGCACCATAAACACTGCCCGGCCACGAAGTGCCAAAACCCCCGGCGTCAACCATCCAGTGCCAAAACCCCCGGCGTCAACCATCCAGTGCCAAAACCCCCGGTGTCAACCATCCAGTGCGAAAACCCCAATATCAAGGGCTGGTGCATCCATCCCGGCGCCAGCGGGTTCGAAAAAAACTGGGGGGTGTGGCATTGTTTTAACCATGGCACGGAAGAAAACAGGGGCGCAAAACTGGACTGCTGCGCGTCTGGCACCGGTAGTTTTAGTTAAATCCGAAGAACCCTTATTGGGCGACCGCGCGGTGGCGAACCTGCGCGGACAAGCGCTCAAGAAGAATCCGGATCTTGACGTGCAAACCCTTGACGCGCCCCGTTACGAAGGCGGTCAGTTACAGATCCGCACCTCGCCCTCCCTATTTGAGGAACCACGGTTCATCCTGGTAGATGACGCGCAGGACTACCCACCGTCCCTCGTGACTGACACGGCGCAATACCTGGAACAACCGCTCGCGGACACCACGGTGGTGTATCGCCACAACGGGAAAACCGGTAAGCGGAAACTTCTCGACCTGCTTTCGAAAGCCCAGGTCCCCACCTATGAGGCGCCCGCGATGACACGGCTGCGCGACAAAATGGCGTTCATTGAATCGGAAGTGCAGACACAAGGGCGTAAAATCGAGCGTTCTGCCGTGCAGATGCTAGTCGACGCCCTCGGATCGGACGTAGCGGAACTAGTGGCCGTGACCCACCAGCTCCTAGCGGACGTAAACGGAACGATAACCGAGGCAGATGTGCGCCGATATCAGGCAGGAAAGGTCGAGACCACGGGGTTTGCCGTGGTAGACGCGGCGGTGTCGGGAAATCTGGCTAGATCACTCCTTTTGTTGCGGTCGGCTTTGGCGCAGGGAATCGCCCCCGCGGCGCTCACGGGTGCGGCGGCCATGAAGATCCGTCAGCTCGCGAAAGTGTCAGTGCGGCCGCGTCCCACAGCGCGTGAGTTGAAGATGGCGCCATGGCAAATCGACAGGGCCGCGCGCGAACTCCGCGGGTGGAATGAAACCCGGTTAGCCCAGGCCGTCAACGCGGTTGCGAAAGCAGATCATGAGGTTAAGGGCGCATCTAAAGATCCGCATTACGCCCTCGAATGCATGCTGAAAACTATCAGTGGGCGCGTGCGCATGTGAAGACGAGTGCGGATGAAAACTATCAGTGGGCGCGTGCGCATGTGAAGAGGAGCAGGGGTATGAAAAAAGAGCGGGACGATCCCGCTCTTTTTCTTCACGTGTCTGATCCGATTCCGCGATTGCGCGTGAACCAGAATCTCACAAGCTGTGTTAGAACACTTTTACCAGGCGCTATGGCGCCGACGTTACATAGCGTTAACCTGCTTGGCCAGTTTTGACTGGCGGGTAGCAGCCTGGTTCTTGTGAATAACACCTTTGGAAGCTGCCTTGTCGAGCTTCCGGCCTGCCGCACGCAGAGCTTCCTGCGCGGCCTCCTGATCACCAGCCGCGATCGCCTCGCGCGTGCGACGCACGTAGGTCTTCAACTCAGACTTAACAGACTGGTTGCGTAGACGACGCTTCTCGTTCGTCTTGTTGCGCTTAATCTGAGACTTAATGTTTGCCACAGTGTTTACACTCTCTTTTGTCGATTACAGGGTCGGTGAGGGCGCGTTGGGTCTTGGACTAAAAGTGGGGGACACTCGAGCGCGAAAAACCCAACCTCATCCCGGAACCCGACCAGGTCCAGAATTCAGTCATTAACTCTACCAGTAAACGCCTCTTGCTTGATAGTGGGATCCGCGTCAAAACAAGTGAAGGTGCTCACCTTAACCCGTAGCACCGGAACGTAATTGCCCAGGAAAATAGCAGATAACAATTCCGCTCCTTTACTTAACAGGCCCGTAGCGCTAACTACCGCTACTTCACTAAGCCGGACCCGTTTCGTTAACCGATAGAGGCGATCAGCAACCCCACCGCAGTGATAAGTGTTAGCGCACCCGTGATTGGAATAGACACGGCGGTCAGCACAAAAGACGCCAGCGTGTAGCGGAAATCCTGGTTGAGCCACTGCGCATCGTAATCGGGGGCTAATAAGTGGCGTAGACTCCGCTGCGCCGCTTCGATGCGAGGAAAAAACCGGGCGGTGCGCCTAGAGTATTCGGCGCGTGCACTGCCGATTCGCTCCCCAGTTTGACGTGCGGCCTCCTGCAGTCGCTGCGCAGGCTCAGACGAAGAGTCGTCCACGGTAACCACTTCGCGCGGGCCCGAACGAGCAATCGCTTTTGCCAACGAGTACCGCCGGTAAGCGAAGAAACCGGTGCATGCAAGAGCAGCGGCAGCGATGACGAGCATAATCCACCAGCCGGCACCCCCATATAACGCTGCGCCCAGCATGTTCGCTACCGCTAGCACTCCAGCGCTAAGTAAAGCCAGGCGAATCAGAAGCCGACCCGGTACCGAAACTGCGTTGCGCGTAAACCGCTGCTGCGCATTACTCGCAGCCACAGGGACCGGGGGATTCTTGTGATCGTCAAACGAGTGCACAACCTCACCTTCCATAACTTAGAGAACGAGACTCATCAGATTTGAACTACCTCGCCGCACCGACCCCACCTAAAGCTGAGAGACCAAGCCTCAAACCGGGGTGATGACGGATAGCAGTCTAACTCAACCACCTGAAAGACAGCTTGACCCCCTATAGTGGGTGCTACCCACGCGTTTACCCCAAACCGAATGGAGCGGACAGCACCTCAAGAACAAAAACCGTCTTGCGAAACTACACAACGCGCGCCGGTAGGCAGAAAAGTTTGCGTTGCAAAACGAAACGTCTTGCTTTGCAGGACAAAACGGTTTGCAGCGAGCAATCGGCAACTAGAAACCAGCGGCTAGAAAACAGCTAAGAGTCAGCGAAACACAAGGAGGCCTCGGAATGGAAGCAGTGTCAATCCCCGCGGTGCGTTCCGCCCTAAAGGTCGTGTACACACCGGGAATTACTATTGATTCTCCAATCGGGCTGCGCAACGACCCACTGACCGCAACAATCCTGCAGCGAGGCCGGGAATGGTCAAAAGAACTGTGGGAAGCACGCTACCAACGCACCCCATCGGAAATGCGTGAGTACGCACAGTGGCTAGAAGACGCCGACGGACTCGCGTTCACCGAATGGAGTAAACGCGCGTTCGCGCTCGCGGGCGCATACGAGGTGATCGCATCCGCCTGGGAACGGGAAGTGCTAACGGAAGAAGAAGACCGGGCTCGCGCACAACTACAAGCCATGGCGGATCGGGCACAGCGAATTCAAACAAACCAGCACTGGCTGTGGATATTCGCTTGCTTGCTCGTATTCTGTGGTTTCTTCTTTGTGGGGCCCACAACTAGCGCCGCATTAGTGGGATTGCGCATCGTGCTGTACGGCGCAGCTGGCTTGCTGCTGGTCGGCTACGGGCTCGCCCGCTGGTACGTGGGGCATCTTGACCGCAAAGCGCAAAAACAGGGGGTTACCCTCGCGCAAATCCGCCACCAGCAAGTCACGAAACCACAGCTTTGGGTTGGGGAAGGCCTGTCGCACCAACGCATCCTAAATTTCGCGAACTGGGCCCTCATGTCGACCCCGCCGAAGAATAGCTTTATTCCTTTAGATCCCCCGGTGCCTCAGGAATATGAAGGGCCGGAGGCAGAAAAACTCGACGAATGGCATACGCAGGTACTGGACCTGGCGCACCGGTGGTACCGCGAGTGGCGGGCGAAATATGATCAAAAGGGCGAGGGAATTCGGTAAATCCGTGAGTGCATGCAACAATTGCGCACAGCAGTAGTGAAAGGTGGGGTCAGTTGCCTCAAGTTACGGATGGGCAGTTAAAGTCTATTGAACCGGGACGAACGGATCCGAAGTGGATCCGAAACTTCTGCATCATAGCACACATTGATCATGGGAAGTCCACGCTCGCGGACCGCATGTTGCAGCTAACCGGAATCGTGGAGCAACGCCTAATGCGTGACCAGTACCTAGACCGCATGGAGATTGAACGCGAACGCGGCATCACAATCAAATCCCAAGCGGTACGCATGCCGTGGGCGGTGGATGGGAACGCGTACGCGTTGAATATGATTGACACGCCTGGTCACGTCGATTTTACGTATGAGGTATCCCGCTCACTCGCCGCGTGCGAGGGAGCGGTGCTGTTAATCGACGCAGCGCAGGGGATTGAAGCGCAAACACTGGCGAACCTCTATCTGGCGATGGAACACGACCTCGAGATAATCCCCGTGCTCAATAAGATCGACCTGCCGGGCGCGATGCCAGAAAAACACGCGGAAGAGATCTCGCAACTCATCGGCTGTGATCCGAGCGATATCCTCCAGGTGTCTGGGAAAACTGGGGCGGGAGTAGAGGAGCTGCTGGACGCGATCATTGAACGCATCCCAGCGCCAACGGGTGGCGACGGACCAGCGCGCGCACTGATTTTCGACAGTGTTTACGACATTTACCGCGGGGTCGTGACCTACATCCGGGTGGTCGACGGGGAACTGAAACCCCGCGAGCGGGTGCGGATGCTCGCCACCGGCACGCATCACGAGGTGTTGGAACTGGGGGTTATCTCCCCGGAACCAACCGGTACCAAAGGTCTGGGCGTGGGGGAAGTAGGGTACCTAATTACCGGGGTGAAAGACGTGCGCCAGTCGAAAGTGGGGGACACTGTCACCACCGTGGTGCGGGGCGCGGATGAACCCCTGCCGGGCTACGAAGAACCCCTCCCAATGGTGTACTCGGGCATCTACCCGATTGACGGATCGGACTTCCCGGTGCTGCGGGAGGCGCTTGAGAAACTCCAGTTGAACGACGCGTCCCTCACTTTTGAACCCGAGTCGTCTGCGGCACTTGGATTTGGATTCCGCTGCGGCTTCTTGGGGTTGCTGCACTTGGAGATCATCCGAGAGCGGCTTGAACGCGAGTTCGACCTCGCGCTTATCGCCACCGCGCCGAACGTGATTTATGACGTGGTGGCTGAAGATGGGACGACGGTTGAAGTGACGAACCCGTCGGAGTTTCCAGACGGGAAGATCGCGCAGGTGCGCGAACCGATTGTGGATGCCACGATCCTCACGCCTTCGGACTACGTGGGGCGGGTAATGGAACTGTGTCAAGACCGGCGCGGGGACATGAAAAACATGGAGTCCCTGTCGCAAGATCGCGTGGAGATCCACTACACGCTGCCACTTGCCGAAATCGTGTTCGACTTCTTCGACCAGTTGAAATCCCGCACCCGCGGGTACGCTTCTTTGGATTATCACAGTGCGGGTGAGCAGGCAGCAGACTTGGTTCGGGTGGACATTTTGCTGAACGGCGAGCAGGTGGATGCGTTCTCGGCGATCGTCCACCGCGACAGTGCCTACCAGTACGGCGTGATGATGACGAAGAAGCTGAAGGAACTGATTCCCCGCCAGCAGTTCGAAGTGCCGGTACAGGCCGCGATTGGCTCAAGGGTGATTGCTCGCGAGACGATTCGGGCGTTGCGCAAGGACATGCTGGCGAAGTGTTATGGCGGCGATATTTCGCGTAAACGGAAGCTGTTGGAAAAGCAGAAGGAAGGCAAGAAGCGGATGAAGGCGATTGGGCGGGTCGACGTGCCGCAAGAGGCGTTCATCGCGGCCCTGACTTCGGATGCGCCGACCGGTAAGTCTGGTAAATCTGCGGGGAAGTAGTGTGGATATAAAGTACCCGGCTCGAACCAAATCGTTTGCCCGGCGTGGGCGGCCTTTACATGATGCGATGGAACGCGTGTGGGCCGAGCACGCGGAGGAGTACGTTGCGCACGTGCCGCGCGATGGGGGTCTGACCACGGTGGATCCGCAGTTCCAGTTAGATCCACAGGTGCTTTTCGCCCGCGTCGCCCCGCTCATAGTAGAGGTGGGGACCGGGAACGGGGAGCAGTTGGTTGCGTACGCGCAAGCGCACCCGGATGTGAACTGTCTAGGGCTTGAGGTGTGGCGCCCGGGGTTGGCGAAAACAGTGGCGCGGGCCGTGCGGCAGGGCGTGCATAACCTCCGGCTGGTGGAGGCCGACGCCGCGCAGGCACTTCCGACCTTGCTGCCGGAGGCGTGCGCGCGGGAGGTGTGGACGTTCTTCCCAGACCCGTGGCGCAAAGCCCGGCATCGCAAACGCCGGTTGGTGAACGAGGAGTTTGCTGGTACCGTGGCGCGTTTGCTGCAAGATAGTGGGGTGTGGCGGCTAGCTACGGACTGGCCGGATTACGCGTGGCAGATGCGGGACGTGGTGGAAGCTAGCGCGTGGTTTGAAAACCCGTATGCGGGTGAGCGCGTTGCAGAGCAGGATCCGCGGGGTGCGCACGGTGGGTTTGCACCGCGGTTCGCGGATCGGATTCGCACGCGGTTTGAAACCCGGGGAGTGGAAGCGGGCCGGGTAGCCCGCGACGTTGTGGGAGTGCGCGTAGAGCGGTGACTTTTTCCGTATCCCCACGCAGCATCGAACCCGGTCGCGATTTAGCGCTGTATATTCACGTTCCGTTTTGTACGGTGCGGTGTGGTTATTGCGACTTCAACACGTACACGCGCGGTTTCGGTGCGGGCGCGGATTTGGATTCGTACCACCAGTCGGTTTTGGCCGAAATTGACCTGGCCGCCCGCACCCTGGCCCCCTTTGAGCACCGGCCGGTTTGTTCCATTTTTTTTGGAGGCGGCACCCCGTCTTTACTGGACAGTAGCCATCTGCAGGTTATTTTGGACTATGTGGCGACGCGCATCCCGGTGGCTGCGGATGCGGAAATTACGCTTGAGGCCAACCCGGATACTGTGGATGCGCAGCGGTTCGACAGGATCGCGGCCGCGGGCGTGAACCGGATTTCGATGGGGATGCAGTCGGGGGTCAAACACGTGTTGGATACGTTGGATCGCACGCACGACCCGGACCGTATTCCCAGCCTCGTGCAAGCGGGGCAGCAGGCCAGTCTGGACGTGTCTTTAGATCTGATCTACGGCACCCCGGGGGAGAGTCTGGAAGATTGGCAGTGCAGTATAGAGACCGCCTTGGCGGCGCAGCCGGATCACATTTCCACATACGCCCTGGTGATTGAACCCGGCACTAAGATGGGGCGCCTAGTGCGCAAGGGGGATTTGCCGCAGCCAGATCCCGATGACGAGGCCGCGAAATACGAGATTGCAGACCGGATGCTCAGCGCCAACGGGTACGCGTGGTACGAGATTTCTAACTGGGCGAAACTAGAGCCCGGTGAAACTCGCGGCCAAACGGACCTGACGCACGCGTCCGTGCATAACCTCGCGTATTGGAAAAACGCGGACTGGTGGGGAGTGGGCCCGGGCGCACACTCTCATCTGGGTACGACCCGCTGGTGGAACCGCAAACACCCGCGGGCGTGGGCGGATTCACTAGCGGCCGGAGAGCCGGCTGCGGGGAGTGAAGAACTAACGGCTGAGGACGAGTTGTTGGAGCGCGTCATGCTCAATATTCGCACCGCAGACGGGTTAGCCCTCACCGAGATTCCCAGGCCACTGCGCGGGCGCGTACAAGAGCTCGTGGGCGATGGATTAGTTGACCCGGCGCAGGTAGAGAACGGCCGCGCGGTATTGACCCTGCGGGGCAGGCTGCTAGCGGATTACGTAACGCGCGTGCTCACCCCCTAGCGCAGGCTTTCCCCTAAGTACGGGGTTTTAGCTGCATCCGGACTTTCCATTGGGCCGGGGTTGCACAGATTAACGTTGGGTGCGGTCCAGGTGGCGCCAGAGGCGTGTTCCGCGATGCTGAGTTGCGCTACTTAGTGCCCGGTTCAGTAACGAAGTCGATCAGTGCTTCCACGCATCCGAGCAGTGGCGCCTCGAGGTCCCGGTAGTCGCGCACTTGAGCGAGAATAGCCTGCCAGCCCCTGCCCACATCTTCGCGGGTTTCATGTGCTAAACCAAGTGCTTTTAACGAGGCAGTTTTAATATCCACGCCGCGCGGCACATCAGGCCA
Organism: Gleimia hominis; assembly: GCF_002871945.2. NCBI lineage: Bacteria > Bacillati > Actinomycetota > Actinomycetes > Actinomycetales > Actinomycetaceae > Gleimia > Gleimia hominis. The sequence goes on from NZ_CP126963.1 coordinate 485,966, forward strand.
CTTTCGTAAGCCTACCCGCTGCGGTTTCACCGCCTGCCACACGTCCACAAACGGGTGTCCGAGCACCAGGACCGCATCGGGCCACCGCTCCATAACTCGCTTTGCAATCCGGGTTTCTTTCGAACCGGCAACCAGGTGATCCACCATCACGCCCACCCGCTGGGACCGCGTGGGGCCAAACACCTCAAGAAGATCCTCCAGGTGGTCGACGCCTTCCAAAAACTCCACTACGACCCCTTCGAAACGCAGGTCGTCCCCCCAGATTTTTTCCACCAGTTCCGCATCGTGGCTACCTTCTACGTAGATGCGGGAGGCCCTGGCTACGCGCGCCCGCTCCAGGTGCGCAGCGCGGGAACCAGACGCCGTCCGACCCGGCTGCGCCTGCTCTTTCCCCTGCCCGTTCCTCTTTCCCTGAGGCGCAGTGAGCTCAACCGGTTTGCCATCCACCCAAAAACCCTTCCCAAGGGGGTACGAGCGGAGCCTGCCGCGCCGGTCCTCCAACTCAACTAGGTGCACGCCCCCGGATTTCTCTACGCGCACGACCGCGCCCACGAAACCGTCCGCTGGAACCTCAACCACTAGGCCTCGGTCCGCGGGGAGCGGATGCGGCTCGGCCACGTTAGCGCGGTGCGGGTCAGAGCGCAGAACATCGGATCCATAACGGTCAAACATAGCCCCTAGACTAATCCATGAGCGATCACTGTTAGCGCAAAACTGGCGGCGGCGTTCGCGATCTATCACTGAGCGCGGTAAGGTTAGCACTCGGAAGGTAAGAGTGCTATGCGTTCGGAGGGGGTTGACCATGAGCACGCACGCAAGACGGTTAGACGTGCTGCGGGCAATTGTGTCCGACTATGTCTCTACCCGCGAACCAGTAGGCTCCGCGATGCTGGCGCGCAAATACGACCTTGGGGTGTCACCCGCAACCATCCGCAACGACATGTCAATCTTGGAAGAAGAAGGCCTAATCTTCCAACCGCACACTTCCGCTGGGCGGATCCCAACGGTTAAAGGCTACCGGTTGTTCGTAGACCAACTTGCGGAGTTCAAACCACTGTCCGCGCCCGAACGGCGCGCCCTAGAGGTGTTCCTAACGGACGCCGCAGATATAGACGATGTCGTAGACCGCACCGTGCGCCTCCTCTCGCACCTCACCCGGCAAGTCGCGATCGTCCAGTACCCCCAGCACGTGAGCGCGAACCTCGTGGGCATAGAACTGGTCCCAATTGGGGCGGGCAGACTGCTCGTTATCGTAATCGCAGACGATGGGGAAGTGGCCCAACAGGTAGTGCCCGACTTCGCGACAGACACCGAACAGATCCACAAACTTCGGGAGCACTTCAACCAGCAGTTGGTGGGCGCTCCACTGGAGCAGGTCGTCGCGCAAACCGACGTGCTGACCGACGTGGACACGCCCCTGCTTCCCGTTGCCACCGCAATCAGCCAAGCCATCGCGGCAGCATCGGATCGTAAAGTAGATGACCGCATAGTAGTGGCCGGAACCGCTAACCTAGCGCGGTCCGGAGTGGATTTTCGCCACACAATAGTGCCAGTATTAGACGCGCTAGAAGAACAAGTTGCCCTGCTGCGCCTATTTTCCGCGCTCCCAGCCGACAACGTCACCGTCTCTCTCGGCCGTGAAAACCAACACGCCGGGCTCAGTGAAACAGCCGTTGTGGCCGGATCCTACGGAGATGAAACCACCACCGCGCACCTGGCGGTAGTGGGCCCCCTGCGCATGGACTACCCCGGCGCCATGAACGTGGTGCGCAGTGTCGGACAATACCTGTCACACTTCCTCAAAAATAAACGGTAAGCAAGGATTAACTTAATGAACGAAGATTATTACGAAATATTAGGTGTCTCGCGGACCGCATCCACCGAGGAGATCAAGAAGGCCTATCGTAAACTCTCCCGCAAACTCCACCCTGACATTGCGGGCCCCGAGAAGGAGGAGGAGTTCAAACGCGTCTCCGTGGCGTACGAAACTCTCTCAAACCCACAAAAACGCCAGCGCTACGACATGGGTGGAAGTGCGTCTGGGGCAAGTGGCTTCGGTGGATTCGACATGGGCGACATGTTCGGTGACATTTTTGAAAGCTTCATGGGAGGCATGGGGGCGAACGCGTCCACGGGCCGCAGCCGCCGCGGGCAAGACCTGCTGAGCGTAATGACAATCGACCTGAAAACCGCGGCGTTCGGAGGCACCGAAGAAACCACCATTAACACCGCTGTCGTGTGCCCAACGTGCGAGGGATCATGTGCGAAACCGGGTACGTCCCCACGCACCTGCTCGCAGTGCCACGGCTCCGGGACCGTGCGGCGCGCCCAAAACACGCTGCTGGGCACCATGATGACCTCCGGACCCTGCCCCGCCTGTGGTGGCCACGGCACCATCATCCCTGAGCCCTGTGACGAATGCTCCGGTGAAGGCCGCGTCCATGCTAAACGCACCGTGTCCGTCGACATTCCCGCCGGGGTCAGTGCCGGCACCCGCATCCGCATGTCTGGCGAAGGTGAAGTTGGCCCAGCTGGCGGACCCGCCGGTGACCTGTACATAGAGATCCGCGAAAAACCTCATGATATTTTCACCCGTTCGGGCGACGACCTGCTCGTCACCCTGTCCATCCCCATGACGCTCGCGGTGCTGGGCACGACCGTGCCGCTCGAAACGCTGGATGGAACGGAAGAAATCGAGGTGAAACCAGGGTCTCAACCGGGGGAAGAAATCGTTTTGAAGGGGTACGGCGTGGGACATCTGCACCGCAACTCCAGAGGTGACATTCGGATCCGTTTGAAAGTGGAGATCCCCAAGAAGCTCAGTGCGCAAGAGCGGGAAGCTTTCGACGCATTCGCAGCCTTGCGCCCGGAGGCCAGTGCAAAAGCCCAAGAACACGGTAAACCGGGTGGGTTCTTCCAGTTCCTGCGCGAGAAGTTCGCGGGTAACTAGCCGTGACTGCGCCCGTGTTTTTCTCGTCCGTACTCGCGGACCCGAGGGAAGTGGTCCACCTGGATGCGCCAGAGGCCAAGCACATGCGGGTCATGCGCATTGCGGTGGGGGAAGCGGTTGACCTAGTCGACGGGCGCGGTACTCGGATGAGCGGCACCTACCTGGGCCAAGGACGGGTGCGCGTGCAAACCCGCGTTGAAGAGCCGGTGGTATCGCCGCGCATCACCCTGGTGCAAGCGCTCGCCAAAGGTGGGCGGGATGAGCAGGCAATCGAAATGGCCACAGAAGTGGGCGTGCACCGGGTAGTTGCGTGGCAGTCCGAACGCGCCATCGTCCGGTGGGGGAAGTCGGCATCGAAAGAAACGGCTTCCTCAAAAGTGGACCGAGGGCTTGCGAAGTGGCGACGCACCCTCGAGGCAGCTACGAAGCAGTCGCGGCGTTCACGCATCCCGGATTTGGACTACGCGGCCGACCTGAACGAGCTGCTTGCAACACTGAAAGACCACCGGATAGTGGTGCTTCACGAGGCCGCTGAGTTACCGATTGAACAGCTCGACCCCGCGTTGCTGCGCGACCCCATTGCGATAGTGGTGGGTCCGGAAGGCGGCATCACGGACGCGGAGCTGACTGGATTAACAGCGGCGGGTGGGCGCGCATGCGTGGTTGGGGACACGGTGATGCGCTCTTCCACCGCAGGTACCGTTGGGATCACTCTGGTACGTCACCTGGCGCGGGCGTGAGACAGTTCGCTCATGCGGCGCGTTAACCGAGGCCGCGCGGTAGAATACGAGTGAGTCAACGAAAGGGTAGTTTAGCGCCGAATGACCGCGAACAGCACAGAAGAAGATCTGAACGTCAGTGACGTAGTTACCATTCCGGAGCAAGTGGAGCCCGTGCGCGTCCTCGGGACGGCCGATCAAGTGTTACGCACCCTTCAGACCGGGTTTCCGCAAGTGTCTATCTCTTCCCTTGGCCACGAGATTACTGTGCGCGGGCCCGCAGCTGACGTGTCGACTGTGGCAGACCTCGTGCGCGAACTTATTTCTGTCGCACAAACCGGGCAGCATTTGGATGCGGCGACAGTGCAGACCGCGATTGATTTACTGCAAGGCAGTGGGACGGTGGCGAATACTGAAGCGATTTTGACGGTTAAGGACCATCAGATCCGCGCGAAAACCGATGGGCAGCAGCGGTATGTGAACATGATTGAGCGGTCCACAGTCGTGTTTGGCATTGGCCCTGCTGGCACTGGGAAGACGTATTTGGCGATGGCGATGGCGGTGAACGCGTTGCTAACCGGTCAGGTGCGGCGCATTGTCTTGACGCGTCCAGCGGTTGAAGCTGGGGAGTCCCTCGGGTTCCTTCCAGGCACTCTCACCGAAAAAATCGACCCGTATTTACGTCCCCTTTACGACGCATTGGGGGACATGGTGGATTCTGAGGCTCTGCCCCGCCTGATCGCTTCCGGCACCATTGAAGTCGCGCCGCTCGCGTACATGCGTGGCCGCACCCTAAATGATGCGTTCATTATTTTAGATGAGGCACAAAACACGACCGCGTCGCAAATGAAAATGTTCCTTACGCGACTTGGGTTCGGGTCGAAAGTGGTGGTGACTGGGGATGCGACGCAAGTGGATCTACCCGGTTCGGTCCGCTCTGGATTAGCGACTGCGAGGGATATTCTGGATGGCATCGAGGGAATCGAGTTTTGCCAGTTGACGTCCGCGGACGTGGTGCGCCACCGGCTCGTGTCACAGATTATCGACGCGTACGATAGGTGGAGTGAAGAAAACCCGCAGCCAGTTAACCACAACAGGAGCCGCCGCAGATGAGCATTGACGTTGCTAACGAAACTGAAGTTCCCATCGAACTGGAAGACTTCACGCGCGTTGCGGAATACGTGCTGACGCAAATGCACGTTTCTACCGAGGCGGAACTGTCGATCCTGTTCATTGACCCCGATCCGATGGCGGACCTGCATGAACGCTGGCTAGACCTGGAGGGACCCACGGACGTGATGAGTTTCCCGATGGACGAGTTACGTCCCGGCACAGCGCAAAAACCTACCCCACCGGGCACGCTCGGGGACATCGTGGTGTGCCCACAAGTTGCAGCGCAGCAAGCGTTGAGCGCGGGCCATTCGTCAATGGAAGAAATGTTGCTGCTGACTGTTCACGGGATCTTACACCTTCTTGGATACGACCACGCAACCAAAGCAGAAGAAGCTGAAATGTTCGGTCTGCAACGCCACCTGCTGCTCACGTTCTTGGCCCAGAGGTAACGCGTGACACTCCCAGTGGGCTTCCTTGTAGCTGGAAGCGTGGTGATGCTGTGGCTGGCCGGAGTGCTCGTCGCAGTCGAAACCGCACTCGGTAGCCTCACCCGCGCCGCGATCGAAGACCTAATCGAAGAAGGCCGAAAGAAAGCGCGCCGCCTCGACCAGGTTTTTGAACACCGCCGCCGCGCCATGCTCGCCGCCCGGGCGGTGCGTATCGGAGTGCAAATGGTGGTTGCAGCTGCGGTCACTCTAGTGATTGCGGCAACCGGTTGGTACTGGTGGGTGGTTCTGCTCGGGTCGATTTTCTTAAACTGGATCCTCACCTACTTGCTGGTGTCGTTGCTTCCACAGGCGATTGGCTACCGCCGGCCCGCCTCAGTGGCCCTTTCTGCCACCGGCTTGCTTGAACTGCTGCTGCGCGCCTCCCACCTGCTCGACCCCGTGTTTACACTCGTTAAGAACCGGATCCCACCCGCCGCGCAGACCGACGCGCAAGTGCGGGCGGCGATGACTGAACAGATGCGGGAAGTTGTCGACGAAGTGGGGGACCCGGACGGGTTCGAAGCCGAGGACCGGCAAATGATGCGCAACGTGTTCCAACTTGGCCACACGTACGTGCGGGAAGTGATGGTGCCCCGCACGGACATGATCACCATTAACGCGGATACAAGTGTGGATAAGGCGCTCGGACTATTTGTGCGCTCCGGATTCTCACGCATTCCCGTTATCGGGGATGACATTGATGACGTCGTGGGCATCCTGTACTTCAAAGACGTGGTGTCGAAAATGCGTTCGCGTCGCGTAGACGTCACCCGAGCCGTGCGCGATGTGTGCCGCCCACCCCACTTCGTAGTGGAAATGAAACGCGCGGACGACGAACTGCGCCTCATGCAAAAAGAACGCGTCCACATGGTACTGGTGGTCGACGAATACGGTGGAATCGCGGGCCTGCTCACGATTGAGGATTTGATTGAGGAAATCGTGGGGGAGGTGCGTGATGAGCACGACCGGTTCGAGGTGGAACCGCAGCAGCTGGAACCGGGCGTGTGGCGGATTTCGACCCGACTTGGGTTAGATGAGTTGGGGGAGCTGCTCGGGATGGAACTAGAGGATGAGGACGTGGACTCCGTCGGTGGACTACTAGCGAAAACCTTGGGTAAGGTACCATTGCCGGGGGCGTGTGCGACTGCCCTGGGGGTGGAGATGGTCGCGGATGAAGCAGTGGGGCGCAGACGCCAAGTTCGGACTGTGGTGGCTAGAAAAATGGAGGACGAGACCAGTGAACTTTCCCAGTGATGACGAGTTAATGGACGGGCCACAGGCCGACGTGGAGCCACTAATCGCGAACTATCCCGAAGGGTTCCGGGCGGGTTTCGTTGCGATTGTGGGCCGGCCTAATGTGGGGAAATCTACGCTTACGAACGCGCTGGTGGGGAGCAAGGTGGCGATCACGTCGCGGCGGCCCGAAACGACGCGCCGGTCAATCCGCGGGGTGGTGCAGGGCGAGAACTACCAGGTGGTGCTGGTGGACACTCCCGGCTACCACCGGCCCAGAACCCTGCTGGGGCAGCGGTTGAACTCGATGGTGCGGGATTCAGTGGGGCAAGTTGATGCAGTACTTTTTTGCCTGCCGTGTGACCAGCGGGTGGGGCCGGGCGATGATTTTATTGCCCGCCAACTGCGCGGTCTAAAAGTACCGGTAATCGCCGTGGCAACCAAGATGGATGCGGTGACGCAAGAGCGGGTGATGAAACACCTGGTAGCGATCGACAAGTTGGGGGACTGGGAGCAGATCGTGCCCGTCTCGGCCGCTACCGGTGAGCAGGTGGACCATTTGAAAGACGTAGTTGCGTCTTATTTGCCGCCGTCCCCGCCCCTGTACCCGCTGGATGCGGAGTCGGACGAGTCCGATGAGGCACTTATCGCCGAGTATGTGCGGGAAGCGGCGTTAGAAGAGATTCGTGAGGAACTGCCGCACTCACTGGCAGTTTCGGTGGAAGAAATTATTGAGCGGAAGAAAAAACCGGGGCAGAACTACCCGCCGATGTTGGACGTGCACGTGAACGTGTACGTGGAGCGGGATTCACAAAAGGCGATCATCATTGGTACCGGTGGCACCCGCATAAAGCGCATTGGCATGAAAGCGCGGCGAGAAGTTGAGAAACTGCTTGGCCGGCGGATCTATCTGGACCTGCATGTGCGTACCGCTAAGGATTGGCAGTCGGATCCGAAGATGCTAGATCGGTTCGGTTTCTGACAGGTGCGGACGTATCGCGATGAGGGGATAGTGCTGCGCACCCACAAGCTTGGGGAAGCGGATCGCATTATTACTGTACTCACGCGGTATTCGGGGCTTAAACGCGTAGTTGCGAAGGGTGTGCGGCGCACGAAGTCTAAGTTTGGGGCGCGGTTGGAGCCGTTCACGGTGGTGGACGCGCAGTTTTACGCGGGGCGGAGTTTGGACACGCTCACGCAGGTGCAGACGCTGCGTCCGTACGGGATGCGGATTGCCCGCGACCATTATTTGTACGCGTGCGCAAACGTGATGGTGGAAGCCGCGGAGAAGCTCAGTGAGGACGATCAGAGCCCGCAGATGTACCTGCTCTTGCTGGGGGCGTTGCATGCGTTAGCGTTTCGCCGGCACGACGCGGACTTGGTGATGAACTCGTTTTTATTGCGGGCGTTCGCCCTGTCTGGTTGGGCGCCTTCGTTTTACAATTGCGCGGTGTGCGGCCGGCCAGGCCCGGCCAGTGGTTTCAGTGTCGAAGCGGGGGGTGCGGTGTGTGAAAACTGCCGTCCTCCGGGTTCTTTAGCCCCGTCGCTTGAGGCGCTGGCCCTGCTTGGGGATTTGATTTCTGGTGATTGGGCGCGGGCGGATGAGGCTCCGCGGGGCCCGCGGCGGGAGTCCGCTGGGTTAGTTAACGCGTGGGTGCAGTACCATTTGGAAAGGCGGTTGAAATCTATGGATGTGCTCCGCCGGTTACGGGAGGTTTGATTCACGTGGCAGACAGCGCGCAAACTGATGAGCCAGCAGCGGAAGAGAATCGGGTAATTGCCCCGTTTGAGGGTGATTTGCAGCCCCCGCATTTGGATGCGCCCGCGCGGCACGTGGCGATCATCATGGATGGCAATGGCCGGTGGGCGAACGCGCGTGGCCTGCCGCGCACGGAGGGGCACAAATGCGGGGAGATTGCCCTCATGAACACGATCGCGGGGGCGGTTGAAGCGGGGGTTAAACATTTGACGGTGTACGCGTTTTCTACGGAAAACTGGAACCGTTCGCCCAGTGAAGTGCGGTTCCTAATGGGGTATTCACGCAACGTCATCCGCCGCCGCGCCGCACAGTTGCACGAGTGGGGCGTGCGGATTAACTGGTGGGGGCGCCGACCTCGGTTGTGGCGGTCGGTGATTCGTGAACTGGAGGCGGCACACGCGTTAACGCAACACAATGACCGGTTGGATTTCAACATGGCCATTAATTATGGTGGGCGCGCGGAGATTGCGGATGCGGCCCAGAGAATCGCGCGGGAGGTTCAGCGGGGAACGTTGAAACCGCGGGGGATAACGGAGGACGTGTTCGCCTCCCGCTTGTACGCCCCTGATGCGCCGGATGTGGACTTGCTGATCAGAACTAGTGGTGAGCAGCGGCTTTCGAACTTCCTCTTGTGGCAGTGCGCGTACGCGGAATTCATTTTTAATCCCACTCCCTGGCCCGCGTATGGACGCCGTGAGTTGTGGGATGATTTATTAGCGTTTGAGGGACGCGACCGGCGCTTCGGTGGCGCTGTGGACAAAGTGAACTGAACGACCGTCGCGCGCGGCTTATGCGCGGCGGCGTTTTACCATCCAGTAGATGCTCAGGGCTGCGACGAGGAACGTGAATGGGATCAGCACCCAGTACTTGCCGCTGGCTGCCGCCTGTCCGGCGCTGAACAGGCCAGTGAAAACCGCGGCGTACAGTAACCCCCACGCGATGTAGCCTGGGATTGCGCACAGCGTGTACGAAAACCACCGCATCCGCAGCACTCCGGCGCCCAAGTGGATGACGGTTTGCAATCCGATCGTTAAGAACGACAGGGGAATAATCACTAGGCCCCAGCGGTCTACCGCGTCGACCCCCCGTTGGGTAGAAGCGGACTGTAGTTTGCCCTGCAGGCGCCGCACCCAGGGACGCTGGGAGTACTTAGCGGTAGACAGGAACCCGCTGGTCACCAGGCGTGCCAGCCAGTACGTTGATTGGGAACGCAAAAACACCACGATCACCAGGAACGCTGTTAGCGCCCAGAAACCAGATTGACTGATGAACGAGGGAACACCGGGCATGGGAGAGCTTTCTATCTATCCGCTATTTCTTTCTGACAACTAGAGCATAGACCAAAAATTTCCAACGAGTGCTGCAGATCCGTGAACCCCTCTTTCTGCCCCAACTCCTGGAACCAAGACTCCAGCGGATCCACCTCAATCTCCACACTGCGGTGGCACCGCCTGCAGATCAGGTGGTGGTGGTGTCCTTTCGTGTCGCACTGCCGATACAGTGCCTCCCCGTCGGGCGTCATGAGCACGTCCACGTCGTCTTCATCCGCTAGCGCCCTCAAGTTTCGGTAAACCGTAGCTAAACCGATTCGGGAACCAGACTGCGCCAGGTCCTCATGAATCTGCTGGGCAGAACGGAACTCGCTGGAAGAACGTAACTCATCCATCACGGCTTGCCGTTGACGCGTGTGCCGGCGAACGGGGGTAGTACTCATAAGACCTCTTCCTAACTGATCCAAGGGGCGGCTAACGCGGTGGGCACGCTAAGCGCCCGTCAGACCAGTCTACCGATTTTGTCGCAAACGGCTCGCGGCCGACCGGGCGATGAGGCCGAGGGCGTAAATCCCGATCGCTAAAACCACGATGGTAGCGCCCGGGGAAATGTCTAGCACGTACGTTATGAACAGGCCGCACACGCAAGTGGCGACCCCGACGAGAATGCCGCCCACGAGCGTGGCTTTAAACGAGCGGGCGAACAGCTGCGCGATCGCTACCGGAACGATCATTATGGCGGAAACCAGTAGTGACCCCACGACGCGCATCGAAATCGCGACCGTGAACGCAGCCAAAAGTGCTATCGCGATAGATAATGCGGCGGTGGGTAATCCGGTTGACCGCGCGAACTCTTCGTCGGAACACACCGCGTACAGCGCGGGAGTGAGGGTGATTGCAACGAGGAAAATCACGAGCGCGAGCACGCCGATAGTCCAAATGTCCGTGTTCGTAACCGTGGCGATAGAGCCAAAGAGGTACGCGTTCAGTTGTGCTGACGTGCCACCTGCGAGTCCAATTAGCAGCACCCCACCGGCGATCCCACCGTAGAACAGCATCGCGAGGGCCACGTCTGAGGAGGTGCGCCCAGTTAGGCGGATGACTTCCAGTAAAACCGCGCCCACCACGGACACTGCGAGCGCCCCGGGGATGGCGAGTGATTCGGGGGAGGTGAGGTTCAGCCACGAACCCACGAGCCAGCCCAGCGCCACCCCGGTGAGTGCGACATGTCCGATGCCGTCCCCGAGCATAGCGAGACGTTTATGCACCAGGAACGTGCCAACAATGGGGGCGCTGATCCCAACGAGTACTGCGGCAATCAGTGAACGCAGCATCAGGGGAGAGGCCAGCATGACGCTGAGGTCTTCGAAACCGGTTGTGAAACCCAAAACTGTGGGGAGCACTCAGCGGCCCTCCTGGTAGTTAGACATGACGGTGTGGGGCACGTGGGGAGAATCGTGGTGATGCACGGGGGTGCTGGGTCGGGTCCGGCCGTCGTAGTCGATGTGTCCAGAAGCGATGTTGACGCACCGGTCGAGGTGCGCCGCTAGGGGCCCGAGTTCGTGTAGGACAGTCACGATGGTGCAGCCGCGTGCTTTGAGGTCCTCCACTAGGTCCGCGAGGGTTTGCTGACTGTGCGCATCGATGCCCGCGAGCGGCTCGTCCATAATCAACACCTGTGGGTCGCGCACGATCGCGCGGGCGATGAGCACGCGGCGGCGTTGCCCGCCTGACAGTTGGGATACGGGGACTCCCTGGTGGGAGCGCAGCCCCACGGTATCCAGCGCGTTTTGCGCCCGGGTTTTTGACCCGCGAGGCCACCACAACTGGTGTTTACCGAGCGTGCCGGTGCGCACTACCTCTAGGGCCGAAGAGATAACTCCGCCCGAGAGGCTACTGACTTGCGGGACGTACCCAACTTGTGGCCAGGGAACGTGGTTACCGGTGACCTCGTGGCCGAGGAGCTTCAGGGATCCAGCGCGGATTTGAGCGCTTTTGAACAGGGCGCGGATCAGCGTGGATTTGCCGGAACCATTTGCACCGGTGATCGCCACACACTGCCCGAGGGGCACAGTGAGGTCGATGCCGTGCAAAATCACTCCCGCATCGTAGCCCACGTCGAGTGCGTGTGCTTCCAGGGCGTTTACTGGCATTCTAAGCCGGCCTGCAGTACCTCAATATTTTTCTTCATCACGCTCAAGTAATCCTCACCGTCTTTAGGCTGGTTCTCTAACGGATCAAGCGTAGTTGTTTTTACACCCAAATCGTTAGCTAGCACTTTAATTACTTTAGGTGATATCGCGATTTCCGTGTAGAGGGTGGTTGTCCCCGTCTCTTTCACGATCTTTGCGATTTCATTTAGCCGCGCAGGCGAGGGCGCTACTTCCGGTTCAATCCCAGACACCCCAATCTGTTTTAACCCAGTTTTTTGCGCGAGGTAACCGAACGCCTCATGCGAGACAATAAAGTTTTCGCGCTTGCAGGATTTGAATGAACTCGTCATGGTCCCGCTCAAGTCTTTAAGTTGTTTCTTGAGGGATTCGAGGTTCTTGTGATAGTCCGCCGCATGGGCTTTATCTATCTCGCTGAGGTGATCGCTCACCTGCTGTGCCACGGAAACCATGCGGTCTGGATCGAGCCAGAAGTGCGGGTCCATCCCGCCGACATCGTGGTGGTGATGGTGCTCGTGCCCGTGCTCCTCGTGGTCGGCCTCGTCACCATGATCGTGCTCGTGCTCGGCTTCATCACCATGATCGTGTGCTTTGTCTGAATGCTCGTTGTGGTCCCCCTCGGCATGTTCGTGAGAGTGTTCGTCTTCATTAGCGGGCAGCAGGTGTGCGGCAGAAGTGATGTCGAGTGACTTGAGCGAAGAAGTCTGGTCTACCGCCGCATCCACTGCGGGTTGGAATTTGCGCAGGTAGATCACCGAGTCTGCGGTCGACAGGCCAGCAACGGTTTTGGGAGATAGCTCCAGGTCGTGCGCCTCCACATTAGGTGGGGTTAATGAAGTGACTTTAACGTGATCACCACCTACATTCTTAGCGATATATTCGAGCGGATAAATCGCCGTGCGGATATCTAGCGTCTGTGTTTTCGATGCCTCCGATCCAGCGGAACATCCTGCAAGCGCAAGTGCAGCTACGGCTAAACCTGAAAAAATACGCGTCTTAAACCTCATGATAATCATTCTCGAACAGGTGGTGGGGGAATGCATCTAAAGGTGACCTACCGCAATTCTTTTCCCGTTTCAGTTATGGGTGGCGTGCCTTTAGAATGGACGGTGGCCTGTCATCCAGGCAGGTGAGTTGCGCCAGAGGGCGCGTTAACTAATAAGGAGACAACAGTGGCTAAAGCCTCATCGCGACTTGAGTCCGTTATCAGCCTCGCTAAACGCCGAGGATTCGTCTATCCGTGCGGGGAAATATACGGCGGCACCCGATCCGCCTGGGACTACGGGCCACTGGGAGTTGAACTTAAAGAGAACATTAAAAAAGCGTGGTGGGCCCGCATGGTGCGTCAGCGTGACGACGTCGTGGGTCTAGATTCCTCTGTTATTCTGCCGCGTGCCGTGTGGGAAGCCTCGGGGCACGTAACTGCGTTTACCGACCCGCTCATCGAATGCCTCGCGTGCCACCGCCGGTTGCGCGAAGACCAGCTGGTAGAAGAATACGCAGCGCGCAAAAATATCGCCGAAGACGCGGTAGAAATGTCCGAAGTGCCGTGCCCGAACTGTGGCACGCGCGGGCAGTGGACCCAGCCACGCGCATTCTCCGGTCTGCTCAAAACCTACCTGGGAGCCGTGGACGACGAAACTGGGCTCCACTACCTGCGCCCCGAAACCGCGCAGGGCATCTTCGTGAACTTCATGAACGTTATGACTTCCGCCCGGAAAAAACCACCGTTTGGGATCGCGCAGATCGGTAAGTCGTTCCGCAACGAAATCACGCCCGGGAACTTCATTTTCCGCACCCGCGAGTTCGAACAAATGGAACTGGAGTTCTTCGTTGAACCCGGCACGGACGAGAAGTGGCACGAATACTGGATTCAAGAACGGTTGAACTGGTACACCGACCTGGGGATTGCGCGCGAGAACCTCCGCCTGTACGAACACCCTCAAGAAAAACTTTCCCACTATTCAAAACGGACCGTGGACATTGAATACACGTTCGGTTTTCAAGGTAGTGAATGGGGCGAGCTGGAAGGGATCGCGAACCGCACAGACTACGATTTGAAGACGCACATGGAAAAGTCGGGGCAGAAACTCGACTACTACGACCAGCAGAAAAACGAACGGTGGATCCCCTACGTAATCGAACCATCCGCGGGGCTGACGCGCTCACTCATGGCGTTCCTAGTGGATGCGTACTGCGAGGATGAAGCACCGAACACGAAAGGCGGGGTGGATAAACGCACGGTTCTAAAACTAGACCCGCGTTTGGCACCTGTGAAAGCCGCGGTGCTGCCCCTGTCGCGTAAACCGCAGCTGCAAGAACCCGCGAAAGAACTCGCGATGTCACTGCGCCAGTTGTGGAACGTGGAATACGACGATGCGGGGGCCGTTGGGAGGCGCTACCGTCGTCAAGATGAGGTGGGGACGCCGTATTGCATTACGTTCGATTTTGATTCGCTTGAGGATAACGCGGTGACGATCCGTGATCGCGACTCAATGGAGCAGGTGCGCATCCCAATCGATCAGGTGCGTGCCTACCTGCTGGACCGGCTGCCCATCGGATAATTGACTCTGGTGCAAGAAGCTTCAACTGGGGCCCTCAAGGTCGGACCGATCGAACTGTGGGCCCCGGTTCTGCTGTCCCCAATGGCTGGGGTTACGGACCAGCCATTCCGCCGATTGTGCCGCGAATTCGGTGAGGCCGGGCTACCCCAAGACCTGCAAACCCAACTGCCCGCAGCCCACGCCCACGTGGATGCACCCGCGGGCCTGTACGTGTGCGAAATGATTACCGCGCGGGCACTGGTCGAAGACAATGCGAAAACCCGCCAGATGGTTGCCCCAGACCCGCGTGAACGCGTGCGTTCCGTGCAACTGTACGGAACGGACCCGCACGTATTGCAACAGGCCACGCGGATCCTCGTGAAGAACCGGTGGGCAGACCACATCGACTTGAACTTCGGCTGCCCCGTACCGAAAGTCACCCGCAAAGGTGGGGGAGCGGCCCTGCCGTGGAAGCTGGACCTGTTCACCGATATTGTCCGCGCAGTGCGGGCGGGTGTGAAGCAGGTGGGGCGTGACGTGCCCGTAACCGTAAAACTACGCATCGGCATCGATAGTGAACACACCACGTTCCGGGACGCCGCCCAGATCGCACAGGATGCCGGGGTCGCGGCCGTGGCCCTGCACGGGAGGACGCAGCAGCAGCACTACTCGGGTGAGGCTGACTGGGATGCGATTGCGGAGCTGAAAAGTCTTTTGTCCATTCCCGTGTTCGGTAACGGGGACGTGTTCAGTGGGGCGGATGCGCAAAAGATGCTGGACCACACCGGAGTCGATGCGATCGTGGTTGGCCGGGGTGCGCAGGGGCGGCCGTGGATTTTCCATGACATCGTGGCGGCGCTAACGGGCGCGAACAAACCCGAGGCTGCTCCTACCCTCAAGGAAGTAGCGGAAGTGATCGTTAAACACGCGGAGCTGATGATCGAATACTCCCGCAGTGAGGAAGACGCGATGCGGAATATGCGCAAACACATCGGGTGGTACCTGCGCGGGTTCAGTATCGGTGGGCAGCAGCGGCTGACTCTGCAGCGGGTCAATACGCTAAGTGAACTCGTGGGGCAGTTGCAGAGCCTAGACTTGCAGCAACCCTACCCTCAGGCTGCACGGGGGCGGCGGGGCCGGGCGGGAAAACCCAAGAAAACACACTTACCAGCGGGTTGGTTAGACTCGCGGACACTTTCGACGGCGGGGCGGCGCGATGTCGCGCTGAATGAGACGCATGCGGATGGAGGCTGAAAATGGCGATGCCAGCAATAATTGGGCAAAAAATCCACACGCCTATCGCGATAGGCAACGGGCGGCCAGCGATGATTTGCCCGCTGCAGGGCGAGAACGCGTCTCAGCTTGTTTCTCGCGCCCGCAAGATTGAAATCAGCCCAGCGGACGTAGTGGAATGGCGCGTTGACACGCTCGCAGAACGTGATCCCGGCGTAGTCCGCGGGGCAGCGCAAGTGGTGCGCCGCGAAGTGCAGCGCCCCCTCATCGCAACCTTTCGAAGCACCGATGAAGGCGGACAGGGTGACCCAGCGGATTCCCAGCGGGTGTATGAAACAGTGGCGCCAATCGCCGACGCGCTGGACGTGGAGTATTCACACGCGGCCCGGCCTGAGTTGTTGGAACTTGCGTATTCGCATGAGGCCGTGCCGGTGCTTTCGTACCACAATTTTGAACGCGCAGAATCCGCGGACGCATTACTCGATCGCCTAGAACGGATGCAAACGTGTCTGGTGCGAGCTGGGGAGCAGGCGTGTCAGGATATGCCGGCAGATCAGGCGCAGGCGCTTCGCGATCGGGGGTACGGCGTGGTGAAAGTTGCGCTTGCCGCGCGCAACGAAATGGAAGCACTCATGATTATGGCCGCTGGCTGCCAGTTTGAACGCACGAAAGCGCGGCTGCCACTGATCGTGGTGGCAATGGGGCAGCACGGGATAGTGTCGCGCGCATTTCCCCGTAACGCAGGCTCCTCCGCCACGTTTGTGAGCGCCGACGGGCAAGCCAGCGCTCCCGGACAGATAGATGCCCACGCGCTAGCTGACTTCTACGCCCGCATTGGCAAAATCGCGCTGTACTAGCTGGCTTTTACCGTTGGTGGAATGCGGGCAAATCCTGCCTGACCTCTAGCATTAGCGGTATGCGGCCACGTCCTGTGCGGCAACGCGTTCAGGAATGAACCACGCGCACGAGCCCCCGCGCAACCGCGTGCCCGCTGGGGCGGGGGGAACGCGGCGCAGCCCCTCACCAGAAAACACGGGGCCGGCAGCGGGCACGTCTTCTTCCCCCGTGGAATCGGAGCGGATTAACAGGCGATGTTCTGCTGGCACCTCAATCGGATCCGAACCAGTGTTCAACACGTTCAAAATATTGCCTGTGGTGGACACGAGCGTGTCTGGATTCTGCCACGGCAGGCCTTCCACCCAGGCGAACGTGTCGTCGCCCATGCATAGTTCTTGCCGCAGTCGCAACGCCAACCCCGTGTGTTTGGCACGTGCCTTTTCTTTCTCTGATTGCGCCGGTTGAGGGCGCACCGCGGAGTGGACGTACTCCACGTGTCCGCCAATGAACTCAAACGGGAGGTAAATACTGCCCGGCAGGGCGCACAGCAGCAACCGCATCGCAGTGCGCCGCGCTGTGTCCGCATCCTGTTCCCACGTGCGCGTAGTGCCTTTGCGCTCGTGCGGGTCTGCGAGTATCTGCGGGGCAATCGCTTTCCAAGACGGCACCGCCCCAACCCGGTCGCATGCCTGCAAGGTTTCGTCGATCGCCGTGCGGATCGCGTGCGTGTCAAACGTGGCGCGGTACAGTGAGCCGGCCCTCAGGTTGTGGAACCACTCTTCTTCTTGGTGGCGCACGAACGCGTCAATATCCAGCAGTTCAGCGGATGCGGAGAGCGTGTGGTTGGGGGAGAAGTCCGCTAGTTCAACTTGCAGGATCCGCGTCAGTGCGCGGAAATGTTGCGCTCGCTGCGCCGCGTCCGCGCGGGTGGACCATTCGCGGATCCCTCCCAGGTCGATTCCATCTACCCCCAGTTTTAAGGCTTCACGCGCGCGCACCACCAGGGTGGCGGGGTCGGATTCGAGGCCAAAGAACAACGCGTCTTCGGTTGAACTTGGCCTGCCGCTGAATGTGGCGCCAGATAGGCGGACCACCACCTTGAGTCCCACCCGGTGCGCTTCTTTAACCAGGTCCGCGATCACCGTGGAACCGGTTAAATCCACTAGGGCGGGCCGGAAAATCACGGCGGAAGCGCCCACGCGAGCCATTGCGAACATGCACGGTTTCAACATGGCGGCCGCAACCTCATCCACAATTCCCGGCACTTCCATGAACACCGCGCGGTGCCACCATTCGGTGGGGACGTTGCGTCTTTGATGCACGATCAGCGTGCGCACGTACGTGTCTGCCCGGGTTGTGTCTTTTGGTTCCCGATCACCCGCGTGGTTAGTCACGTTCACTGCCTTTCATTGAGGTTCGGTACCGCTGGTTAAAACCCCTTCCGGATTCGTTACACTTGCGCGCTGTCCCAGGTTTCGCGGTAGTAATCCGCGAGTTTCAACGCGCCCGCCGCCGCGTCGTCCACAATCACGGTCACGTCCTGGTGGTATTGCAAGATGGAGGCGGGGCAGAACGCGGACACCGGCCCTTCCACGACCCCTTGAATCGCCTGCGCTTTTTGCTCCCCAAACGCGAGCAGCACAATCTTCTTTGCCGTCATGATCGTGGCCAGCCCTTGAGTGATTGCCCGTTTCGGCACATCGGCTTCTACGCCGTCAAAAAATCGGGCGTTATCGCGCCGAGTTTGGGGCGCCAGCGTCACCACGTTCGTGGGAGCAGATAGTGAGCCGGACGGCTCGTTAAACCCAATATGCCCGTCCGCACCCAACCCCAGGATCTGCAGATCTAACCCCGGTGCAATCGATTCTTCGTACAGTTTCGCCGATTCTTCCGGGTCAGCCGACAAGCCGTCGGGCGTGTGCAGGTCCGCATCCGCGAGCCCCGTCTTGTCTTCGCCCACTAATTCGCGCTTGAGGACATTGCGATAGCGCTGCAGGTGATCTTGATCAATTCCAATGTACTCATCGAGCGCCCACGCCCTACTGCCCGCCAATGTGAACTCACCGGCCGCGTGTGCCTGCCGCAACTGTGCGTACAGACCCTCCGGTGTGGACCCGGTTGCTACCCCTAACCGAAACCCGGGGGAAACTAAGGGAACAATTATGGAAGCAGCCAGCGCTGACCCCTGTGCGGAACTAGGTGTTATCGCAATGCGCATATTTGTAGAAACCTCACTGCAAAAGACGATAGTCCCGTTCAGTATAATGCCCGAACATAAGCTAATCCACCGTTTCCACGCGGCACACCAGTACACTAGCAGTGTGAAGGAAAACAGGCTTTACCACTACGACGCGGCCGACCGGCAGCGTCGCGCACAGGAGCGGCCCAAGTCCGCTTCCCGCACTGATTTTGAGCGCGACCGCGCGCGCATACTCCACTCCGCCGCGTTCCGCCGCCTAGGCGCTAAAACCCAGGTGCTGGGCCCCTCGTCGGACGATTTCATCCGCACCCGACTCACCCATTCCCTCGAAGTTGCGCAAGTTGGACGCGAAATCGGGAAGGAACTCGGGGTGGACCCCGACGTGGTGGAAACCGCGTGCCTGGCTCACGACCTGGGTCACCCACCGTTTGGCCACAACGGCGAAAAAGCACTCAACGACCTCGGGCAAGAATGCGGTGGTTTCGAAGGAAACGCGCAAACCTTCCGGATTGTCACGCGTTTAGAACCAAAAGTTGTGGGCGCAGAAGGGGAACCCGCTGGCGTGAACTTAACGCGCGCGAGCCTGGACGCTGTGTGCAAGTACCCGTGGGAACGCGGGCAGGGGCCGGACACAGTTAAATCCACGCGCAAGTACTGCGTGTACACAGACGATGCCCCCACGTTCACGTGGATGCGTCGCGGTGCCCCAAACGGGCAACTGTGCATAGAAGCGCAAATCATGGACCTGTCCGACGACATCGCCTACTCCGTGCACGACATTGAAGACGCGATCACCACCCGCAAGTTCTCGCCCCACAAACTTCGAGACGACCAGGAGTTCGCAGGGATTTTGCAAATGCTCAGCGAATGGGTGGGCCACCCCCTCGAAACCGGTAAATACGAAACCGCGCGCAAGCGCCTCCTGGACGACCCATACTGGATCGAAGAATTCACGGGTGACTACGCTTCGCGCGCCCAGCTCAAAGACATGACGTCCCAACTGATCGGCCGATTCTGCTCAGAAGCTGTGCACGCCACGCGCGAGTCCGATCGGCAACATTGGATACAACCGAGCGGCCCCGCGCCCTCAAACGCAAACGCCCCCAGCCTGGGACGCTACGAAGCCGCCCTGCAGGTACCGGAAGAAACCCGGGCGGAAATCGAACTACTCAAAGGCATCGCCGTGTACTACGTGATGGCCCCGCGCGAGTTCGAACCCGTCTACCTACAGCAACGCACCCTGCTGGCCGACCTGGTGGACGCACTCGTAAACAGTAAATGCGAACACCTCGAAGAACCATTCGCAACCGCGTGGCGCCGCGCCTCAACGGACGCCCAGCGCCTGCGCGCCACAATCGACCAAGTTGCCTCCCTCACCGACACGTCCGCGAACCAGTGGCACGCGCGCCTATGCGGCCTGTTCTCCACAACCTACTAGAATCCATCACCTATTAGATTGCACAACCTACTAGAATCCACACTCCCTCCTAGAAAAGGCCCCGCAGCTTTCTAAACCCGCGTACACTCGCTATATTTAACGCGAAGGGTTAAGGGGAGGGCATGGCAGGACTCATCGCGAAAGAAGACATCGAACGAGTACGCGAACGCATCAACCTGGAGGACATCGTCTCCCAGTACGTGACGCTGCGTTCCGCCGGAGTGGATTCCCTCAAAGGCCTGTGCCCCTTCCACGACGAAAAAACCCCGTCCTTCCACGTCCGTCCCGCCGTTGGGCGCTGGCACTGCTTCGGCTGCGGAGAAAACGGAGACGTCTTCTCGTTCATCCAACAAATCGACCACCTGTCCTTCACCGAAGCAGTCGAATACCTCGCACAAAAAGCGAACGTTACCCTCCACTACGAGCGGGGCAGTAAACGCGAAGCCGCCCAATTTGGGAAACGACAACGCCTCATAGACGCCCACCGAATCGCCGAAGAGTTCTTCCAAAAGAACCTCGCGGCCCCCACCGCGCAGGCCGCCCGCGACTTCCTCGGTGCCCGCGGGTTTTCCGAAACAACCGCCCAGCACTTCGGCATCGGATACGCCCCACAAAGCTGGAACGAACTCACCGATCTGCTGCGCTCACGCAGTTTCCGCGAAGACGAAATCCTCACCGCCGGCTTAGCCAGCCAAGGTCGGCGCGGCCTCTACGACCGGTTCCGGGGCAGACTAATCTGGCCCATCCGCGACCTCACGGGCGCCACCATCGGGTTTGGGGCGCGCCGACTTACCGACGACGACCAGGGCCCCAAGTACCTCAACACCCCAGAAACCCCGATCTACAAGAAATCGCAAGTACTGTACGGACTGGACTTGGCGAAACGCAATATCGCCAAAAAACGTCGCGTAGTAATTGTCGAAGGGTACACGGACGTGATGGCAGCGCACATCGCGGGCATAGACACCGCGGTAGCCACGTGCGGCACCGCGTTTGGACACGAGCACGTAAAAATCATCCGCCGCCTACTGGGAGACAGCGCAGACCCCGCTGCCGGAGTCCGTCTGGCTTCTGGCCGATCTCGAGGTGGGGAAGTGATCTTCACATTCGACGGTGACGAAGCCGGCCGCAAAGCCGCGCTCAAAGCGTTTGCCGAAGACCAGAACTTCGCCTCCCAAACATTCGTCGCCGTAGAAAACACGGGCCTCGACCCGTGCGACCTACGTTTAGAACGCGGCGACGACGCCCTGGTTAAACTCATCGAGTCACGCAAACCACTGTTCGAGTTCGCGATCCGCTCGTCCCTCAAGAATCTGGACTTGAACACCGCGGAAGGCCGCGTGCGGGGACTTCGCGAAACCGCGCCGATCATCAACCAGATCCGCGACCATGCGCTCCGCCGCGAATACAGCCGCGAACTCGCCGGTTGGCTCGGCATGGACGAGCGCGACGTGAGCCAAGCAATCCGCCACTCCAACCGGGCCACACACCGGGAACAAAACCAACGCGTCGAACCCCCTTTGCGCGCCAGTACCGACCCGGTGGAGCGGTCGCAAAGGCAAGCGCTTGAAGCCGTACTGCAACGCCCCGCGGACGTAATGGGCATCGGGTTCGATGACCTGGACGGAGACACGTTCGTCACCCCAGCGCTGCGATCCGTACACGACGCAATCCGCGCTGCCGGTGGGCTACACGCATTCGCCGACGAACTCCAAATCGCCCAGGCCCAAGAGGCCGACGCCGACCAGGCGCTCGCGGTGGCGGCCTCACGCTGGCTCAACACGGTAACTGAAGCGACGGATCCGACGGTGAGTAACGTGATTTCTGCGCTGCTAGTGGCGCCGCTGCCCCAAGATGACCCCACGCGGATCCGTGAGTACGCGCAAGGCGTGGTGAAATCCTTGGTGCAACACGGGTTCATCCGCGAGATAGGAAAGTGCAAAGCGCAGTTAGCGCGCCTAGACCCAGAGTCGGACGAGCACGCGCAGGTGTTCCGCCGCCTCGTCACACTCGAGGAACAGCGCAAAAACATCCGGTGAAAACCGCTCTAAAGGCGCGCCGACAGCTTCGACCAAAACGGCCTAACCGGGCCCTGGGCAGGTACTGGGCAGGTAAGAAAACTGCGCCGGAAGCGTTTGAATCCGCGTGGGGAAGGTACAAGAAGTGCCCCGGGCGGGGCTCGAACCCGCGACAAACGGATTATGAGTCCGCTGCTCTAACCGACTGAGCTACCAGGGCGCGCTCTAAGCATGCCAAAAAAACGGCTGGTGAATCAAATCAAATCCACTTCCTGCCCTTCCCGTAAAGGTAATGCGCCCAGCCTCTGGAGGTCTTGGCGGAAATCATCTAGCGTAAAACCATGAGTCGAGTAGATCCTAAACTTCTTGTAAACCCGCCGTGGGTGCAAACCGATGCCACGCGCCCGCAACTGCCCTTAGAATCTGGCGCCACAATTTTGCTCGCCCACGCGGGGCCGGCCCTCATGCATAAAAATGAACTGAACCTGCTGGGATACTGGCATGAGGTGCAGCACGCGCGCTGGGAAGGGAAGACGCGGCAACTGACGATCACGTGGGTGGATCCGAGCCGCCCCCCGCTGACGGCCACCGGGGCGAGTGCGGACCCGACCGTGTTTATGCGGTCGATGGAGGAGTACGTGAGTTACTCACTGGTGACGATCGCAACGCGCGAACTGGACAACGGTACCGCCGCAACCGTGCAAGTGCGGCGCGGGCCAGATGGGGAACTATTCAGCGTTGCAGTAGCCGACGGGCCACTCACCCCCACGGGGGAAACCGAAGTGGAAGCCCTGGAAACGAGCCTGCGGGACTCGGTGGGGCTACCCCGTAAATAAATAGTGATGATGACCTCACGCGTGGATTTTGTGTCGGTCAAGCAATCTTGGTAAAGTTTCTACCGCAACGCTTTCCCGCGTAGCTCAACGGCAGAGCATCCGACTGTTAATCGGACGGTTACTGGTTCGAATCCAGTCGCGGGAGCTTTCAACGCTCAAGCCCTCATCGGCTTGGGCGTTTTCCAAAATACGAGCTCTCCCACCAGTGTGAACTGGTCTACGTCGAATTTCGCTCTTAGCTGCGCGTTCGTGCCAAACGAACCCGTAGGTTTAGAGTATGTCAAGTCAATTTCATTAGTGCTTTTCATTATTTCTAAGAATCGTTGGGAAAACTATGCTTTTAAGGGTCGCGAAACGCGCCGTTAGCAAATTTTGGTTAGCCGCCCTGGGGGTGGTGGTGCTCCAGTTGGGGCAGGCACTTGCGCAGCTATATTTGCCTACTTTGAACGCGCGCATTATTGATGAGGGAGTAGCTAAAGGAGACCTGGGCTACATCTGGTCTACGGGCGCGGTGATGCTGACGCTCGCACTTGGACAAGCGGTGCTCGCGATCGGCGCGGTTTACTGCGGGTCGTACTTAGGGATGCGCACCGGGCAGGATTTGCGCACCCGCGTGTTCGAGAGGGTCAGTTCCTTCTCGCAAAAAGAGATCGCCCAGTTCTCACCCGGTTCGCTAATTACCCGTTCCACTAACGACGTGAACCAGATGCAGTTGTTCTTCGGTTTCGGCTCGATCGCACTGGTGTCCGCGCCAATCATGTCCATTGGTGGAATTGTGATGGCGCTGCGTGAAAACGTGGGGTTGGGCTGGCTGATGGGGATTTCCATTCCCCTCCTACTCGCGATCACGCTGGTTATCATTTCGAAAATGGTGCCTCTGTTCCGTTCATACCAAGACCGGATCGACGCCGTGAACTTGGTGCTGCGCGAACAGCTGACGGGCATTCGGGTGCTGCGCGCGTTCGTGCGTGAAGACACGGAACGCACCCGGTTCGCGAAGGCGAACGAAGACATGACCGACGTATCCCGGCGCGTTGGGCAACTGTTCATAATCATCTTCCCACTCATCATGTTTGTACTAAACGCCACGGTCGTAGCGATCTACTGGTTCGGTGGCCACCAAATCGAAGCGGGCACCACGCAGATCGGGACGCTGGTTGCGTACATGACTTACATGATGTTGATTTTGACGGGGATCTTGAACCTGTCGTTCATGTCCGCCATGATTCCGCGGGCAGCCGTGTCAGCAGAACGAATCTGTGAGGTACTAGATACGGACACGTCATTGGAGCCACCCGAAAATGGGGGAATAGATGTTATCGTGCCCGGCCAGGTGGCGTTCGAAAATGTAACGTTCGCGTATCCAGGTGCGGACGAGCCAGTGTTGGACGGCCTTGACTTCGAAGTCACCCGCGGGCAAACCCTCGCATTCATCGGCTCTACCGGCGCTGGCAAAACCACGGTCGCGAACCTGATTCCCCGCCTCTACGACGCCACCGGTGGTACCGTGCGGGTCGGGGGTGTAGACGTACGTAAACTCGCGGAATCGCAACTATCAAAAACCTTGGGGTACGTGCCTCAAAACCCGTATTTATTCGCCGGAACCGTGCGGTCAAACATGCTGTTTGGAAACCCGGACGCGTCGGAAGAACAGATTTGGCGGGCCCTCGAGCTGGCGGAAGCCGCCGAGTTCGTGCGAGACATGCCCAAGGGCCTCGACAGTCCAATTGGGCAAGGGGGCAGCAACGTTTCGGGTGGGCAGCGTCAACGCCTGTGTATTGCCCGCGCGATCGTGCACGAACCTGACGTGTTCATCTTTGACGACTCGTTCTCTGCCCTGGACCTCACCACGGATGCGCGGGTGCGCGAAAAAATCTGGACCGCATTGCCGCAGGCAACGAAAATCGTGATTGCCCAACGCGTATCCACCATTACCCAAGCCGACCAGATTATTGTGCTCGAGGCCGGCCGGGTGGTTGGGCGCGGAACCCACGAACACCTGCTTGAGCACTGCAAAGCTTACCGCGAGATCGTTGACTCCCAGATAGGGGTAGAAGCATGAGTAAGACGAAAACACCATCTCGGGCAAACCAGGCCCCTGAAGATGTTGAAGAGGAATTGGACGAGTCTGCTCACGGGCGCCGCCCAGACCGGAAGGCTCAGCATTTCTGGGCTTCCATGCGTAAACTCCTGGCCTTGTTGGCGCCTTGGAAATGGCAGTTCGCAGTAATTTTTGGGGCCAGTGCTCTGTGGTCTGCGATGACCGTTATTGCCCCGCGCGTACTTGGAGAAGTGACGAATACGCTTTTTGAGGGCGTGTTCTCTAAGCACATCCCAGCGGGAGGGACAAAAGCGCAGGCGGTGCAGATGCTGCGCGATTCGGGCCACGAGGATATCGCGAACATGGTGTCCGCCATGCACATCGTGCCTGGTCAGGGCATTGATTTTAACCGCTTGGCGATGCTGTCGATAATCGTGCTGCTGATTTACTTGGCGAGCAACCTGCTGGATTTCTACGTGGGTTGGAACATCAACCGTGTGGTTGTGAAAGCACTGTACGACCTGCGCCGCCAGGTGGAAGAGAAGATCCACGCGCTGCCGCTGTCGTATTTTGATCAGATGAAACGCGGGGACCTCATTTCGCGCGTCACGAATGACGTGGATAACATCACGAACGCGCTGCAACAAACCCTGTCGTCGGTAATCACCTCTATATTTTGGGGGACGGGGCTGATTATCATGATGTTCGTCACGTCGTGGAAGCTCGCGTTGGTGGCCATGACGATACTGCCGATGATGGCGCTCATTGTGCTCGTGATTGGGCCGCTGTCCCAAAAGGCATACGGCCGCCAGTGGGCCGCCACGGGGCGGTTGAATGCGCGAGTAGAAGAGAGCTTCTCGGCCCACGCCCTGGTGCACGCCTTCGGCCGAAAGTACAGTCAGGCACAAGATTTCGCGCAAGAAAACGACGAGCTGTACTCCGCTTCACTGCGCGCCCGGTTCCTCGGGGGCATGATGATGCCGCTAATGACGTTCGCCGGCCTACTCGCCTACGTGGGGATAGCGGTACTAGGGGGCCTGCAGGTGGCTATGGGCCAGATGCGGCTCGGTTCCGTGCAGGCGTTCATCCAGTACTCCCAGCAGTTCAACCAGCCGATTGGTCAGCTGTCTCAAGCCGTGACCGTGATGCAGTCTGCCGCGGCGTCAGCCGAACGCGTGTTTGAGATTTTGGAGGCCGAAGAAGAAACGCCAGCCAGTGAACACCCCGCGCAGCTGCAACCGGGGCCAGGACACATTGAGTTCCGCCACGTGAACTTCTCTTACAACCCCGATGAGCCCCTCATTGAAGACATGAACTTGGATGCGAAACCGGGGCAGACGGTGGCGATCGTGGGGCCGACCGGAGCGGGCAAGACCACGCTGGTGAACCTGATAATGCGGTTTTACGAGATCCAGTCGGGCACCATTTTGCTAGATGGGCAAGACACGCGGGAGCTGACGCGTCAGGACCTGCGTTCTCGCGTCGGCATGGTGCTGCAAGACCCGTGGCTGTTCCAGGGCACGATCGCGGAGAATAATCGTTACGGGCGCTCCGACGCGTCGGACGAGGAAGTGTTGGCGGCCGCGAAAGCCAGTTACGTGGACCGGTTTGTGGCGTCCCTCCCGGATGGTTACGACACGGTGTTGGAAGGTAACGCAGACAACGTTTCTGCTGGTGAACGGCAGCTAATCACCATTGCGCGCGCCTTTATTTCTGACCCGGCGATTCTGATTTTGGATGAGGCCACATCGTCGGTGGATACGCGCACCGAATTGCTGTTGCAAAAAGCAATGGTGGCGCTGCGCCACGGCCGCACCGCGTTCGTGATCGCGCACCGGCTGTCGACTATTCGCGATGCAGACGTGATCGTGGTTATGGAGCACGGCAGCATTGTCGAACAGGGCACTCACGATGAGCTGCTGGAGCGCCGCGGTGCGTACTGGCGGTTGTACAACTCCCAGTTCGAAGAGGCGGGGAACTAAGCCCTGGCCTTGGCGGGGTCCGCCGGTTACTGCTGCAAAGGCGTCAAGATGGAGTCCGCGTGGCCGCTGCGGACCGCGAGAAGTGTGGTGTTAAGGAGCTGCTCAACTGCGAGCGGCTCCTTTTCGCCCGGCAGGGTCGCGTTCGGAGCGGATGCAAATAACTGCAAGTTCACTTGCAGTAACTGCCGGTACAGTTGCGCGGTTCCTTTCGCGGCCACGTCTTTTTTGGAAGCCGCGCTTTCCTTTGTGTCCGCAGTTTCTTTGGCGGCCGCGTTCTTGATGTCGCATGAGGGCAGGCGGCGGTCCGCCACCCCAGTGCCCGTGAGTGTGCGCGTGACGGTGTCGAGCAACTGCTCGCGCAGCGCGGTGGCGTGGGCGAACTGCGGTCCGTCTTTGTGCTCAGCTTTGGAGTTATCCATCTGAAGTGGAATGCGTTGCGCGAGGCAATCCCAGTCGCGCACCGCACGTGCCAACGCCAGTTTCTCCTCATTATCTAACGCGGGCGCCGCGTCATGGCCCGGAGCTGGGCCCGCCAACCAGGTTTCTATCCGGGCTTGTTCCACACCGGCTTTTTGAGCAATTTGGAGAGTGTCCGCGAGCCGGGCAACGCTCACCCACGCGTAAGTGGTCCGTTCACGTTCGGGAACAGAAATGCGCGCCGTGTTTAAGTCTGCAAGCGCGGTATCGATGCCGTAGC
This sequence comes from Gleimia hominis, assembly GCF_002871945.2. Lineage (NCBI taxonomy): Bacteria > Bacillati > Actinomycetota > Actinomycetes > Actinomycetales > Actinomycetaceae > Gleimia > Gleimia hominis. The sequence continues at coordinate 513,495 of NZ_CP126963.1, forward strand.
GGGCCAAGTCCGCTGCGGTTTTCGCAACCGGATCCGCCGCGGGCGCCGCCGGAGCGCCGCTAGGCGTAGGGCCGTTCCACGGCTTCCACTCACCTCCGAGCAGACGCAGCCGGGCGCGTGAGCGGTCGAGCTGGTCGGCACCTAGTTTCAAACTCGCCACCCCACCGGCGAACGCTTGCTCGTGTTTAGCGGCCGCCACCTGCACCTGTTGTGCGTCCGTGAGGTCCGGTAACGTGGGGTCTGATCCCTCAAGATAAATCCCACTACAACCACTGGTCACGATCGCTGCCGAAGCAATAACGGTACAAAGTTGAAACGCGTGATGTGATCGCAGCTTAAATGACACGTTTAAATCCTGGCTGATACTCGTGAGACAATCGGAACCGGTAGAATCAAATTCCACTACAAATAGGAGCATAGTTGAGTAACGGCAACGCGGAACGGAAAATCACGCAACTGGTGGCGCCTTGTGTGTCAAATCATGATCTGTTTTTGGAAAAGGTCGTGCTCACTCACGCGAACCCTCCGCTATTACGCATCACAGTGGATCTTCCCAGTGGAACTGACTCTATTGATTCGCAAGCGGTAGATGCGGTGGCGCGCGATATTTCCAAGGTCCTAGATGACGCGGATCCAATTGCGGGACGCTACACGCTCGAAGTCACGTCCCCGGGGGCGGAGCGCAAACTCACGACCGCGCGGCACTTCGAACGCGTTGTCGGCCAGCCGGTGGAGATAACTACCGTTGACAAGCAAAGGCTTCGCGGTCGGCTAATTGCCGCGGACGAAACCCGAATCGTTTTGACGCCATTGAAACTGCGGCGCAAAGAGCAAGCTGAGGGCAGCGATGTTAACACCGTCGTTGAACTTGATAATATCGCTAAGGCACGTTCACGCGTTGAGTTCGGATCGCAAGGAGAGTGAGGGCACGTGGAAATAGATATGAGGGCACTGCGCGAGGTGGGGGCGTCCCTAGAGGTTGATGGTGACACCCTGGTGCAGGCCGTGGAAGAAGCGTTGCTGAAGGTTTACCACAAGATGCCCGGAGCTATCCGCCAGGCCCGGATCGACATTAACCAAAAGACCGGAAAAGTACTGGTTATGGCGACCGAATACGATGAGGACGACAATCCGATCGGGGAGTTTGATGACACGCCCCGCGAGTTCGGGCGGATCGCAACTGCCACTGCACGTTCGATTATTGCGCAGCGGTTGCGCGAGGCTGATGACTCGAAAGTGCTGGGTGAGTTCCACAACTCGCAGGGGAAAGTTGTGGTCGGAACAGTTGACGTGGAACGAGGCCCCCACCTGACGGTACTGAAAGTGGGGGAGTACGAGGCGATTTTACCGGATGCGGAACGCGTGCCCGGGGAACATTTTGAGCACGGCGAAATGGTGCGCGTGTACGTGGTTGATGTGTCTCGAGGTGAACGTGGCGTGCGCATTACTGTGTCTCGCACGCACCCGGGCCTGGTGGAAGGGCTGTTTGAACGCGAGGTGCCTGAAATTGCGGATGGGCTGGTGAAAATCAAGTCGATTGCGCGGGAGGCCGGGCACCGGTCCAAGATCGCGGTGGCTGCTACCCGCGAGGGTGTGAACGCGAAAGGTGCGTGCATCGGCCCGATGGGGCAGCGGGTGCGTGCGGTAATGAACGAGCTGCGGGGCGAAAAGATTGACATTGTGGACTACTCCACAGATCCGGCGCGCTACGTCGCGAACGCGCTTTCACCCGCCCGCGTGTCCTCAGTGGAAATCGTGGATGAAGAAGCGAAGCGCGCGTCCGTGGTAGTGCCGGATTTCCAACTGTCCCTAGCGATTGGGCGGGAGGGGCAGAACTCGCGCCTTGCCGCCCGCTTGTGCGGATACCACATCGATATTCACTCCGATACGGCGTCTGGCCACGGCGTGCTCACGTCCGACGTTTCCCGCCCGGACGTGACCAGTGGCTCACAACCTGAGGGCGAAATCGACGAAAACTAACGTTAAGATGGGGTTGATGTCACCTGTCTATACGGACCGAAATGTGCCTGTCCGCACCTGTGTGGGGTGCCGCAGACGCAAACCGGCGAGTGACATGGTGCGATACGTGTGGGATGCATCCGCCCAAACAGTTGTTTTAGACTCAGCCCGGAAACGGCCGGGACGTGGAGCTTGGATGTGTGACGATCCGAAATGTCAGCAACGGGCAGAGCGCACGCGCGCGTTTAACCGCGCTTTTCGACTGTGACATCAACAGTTGCAAACATTTAGCAATAATCCAGTGCACAAGGTGTGCACTGCGGATGAGTAAACGGAAGCGGGTTGGAAGCTGATGGGCACCCGATGAGTACCCAGCGATGAGCTGCCAGCAAGAATAAGACATCCGTCCTGTTCAGGGGCGGATCTGAACAGGAGAATTGTGGCGAAATTACGTGTCCACGAGCTCGCGAAAGAGCTCGGAATCACGAGTAAAGAATTACTAGCGCACCTGAAGGAAAGCGGCGAGTTCGTAAAAGCTGCGTCCTCAACGATCGAACCTCCAGTGGTTCGGCGTATGCGTGAAGAATTGGGTGGAAAGTCTTCCGCGAAGAAGAAAGCGGACTCGAAGAAATCCAAGTCTAAACCTTCAAAACCGGCGCCTAACAAAGGCAAGTCGGCGCCTAAACAGTCGTCAGAAACAGCGGCTAAGCAGAAAGCGGAAAAATCTGGTTCGAGCAAACCGGCTGCGCCCACTAAGGCGGCGAAAACCTCGGCGGCAAAACCGGAGGAAACCGAGAAACCTGAGGCGAAGCCTAAGAAGACTAAATCTGCGATTCCAAATCCGGCGCAAGTGCTGCGCAAGGTAACGGGTAAAGGTAAGGCAAAAGACAAGTCGGCGGATGCGAAACCGCAACGGTCCGCGCCCCGACCTGGGCCGCGTCCGGGGAACAACCCGTTCGCGTCTTCACAGGGTATGCCTCGCCCAGGCGGAACGAGCGGGCGACCCGCACCGAAGCCCGGGCCGCGTCCGGGGAACAACCCGTTCGCGTCCTCGCAGGGTATGCCTCGCCCCGGTGGGTCATCCGGTCCCGGTCGCGGTGGCAACCAAGAACGTGCGGGTCGGGGACGGGGATCAGGACGGTCACGTTCCGGTGGCGGTCAAAACCGGCGGCCGCGCCCCAACCCCTCAATGATGCCGGGGCGCGCAGCCCTGGACTCCGCGGACCTGTCGTCAAACAAGGGGCGGTCCGGTGGTCGCGGTGGCCGTGGACGCGGTGGGCAAAACCACGGCGGACCCGGCCGGGGCGGTTTCAATCCGCATCCCGGTGGCGGTCGTCCACCCCGCGGTGGTCGCGGTGGACGCGGTGCCACGCAGGGCGCATTCGGTCGCGGCGGAGGTAAACGCAACCGTAAGTCCAAGCGGGCAAAGCGCCAGGAGCTCGAGCAGCAGTCAGCACCCGTAATCGGTGGGGTGCAGATTCCGCGTGGAAACGGGAAGACCATCCGCATCCGCCAGGGTGCGTCGCTCGCTGATTTCGCGGACCGCATCGATGTGAACCCCGCCTCGCTCGTCACCGTCTTGCTGCACATGGGGGAGATGGCGACGGCTACGCAGTCGTTGGATGAGGACACGTTCAAGCTGCTCGGCGACGAAATCGGGTACAAGATCGAGGTCGTGTCCCCCGAGGATGAGGACCGCGAACTGCTCGAATCGTTCGACATTGACCTGGAGGCGGAGGAAGAAGAGGACGAAGAGAACCTCCAGCCCCGCCCACCGGTGGTTACCGTCATGGGTCACGTTGACCACGGGAAGACGAAACTGTTGGACGCAATCCGCCGCACGGACGTCGTGGACTCCGAACACGGTGGGATTACGCAGCACATCGGTGCCTACCAGGTGCACGTGGACCTGGATGATGAAGACCGCATTATCACGTTCATTGACACGCCCGGTCACGAGGCGTTCACTGCGATGCGTGCCCGCGGTGCGGAAGTTACCGACATTGCGATCCTCGTGGTGGCTGCGGACGATGGCGTGATGCCGCAGACCGTGGAAGCCATCAACCACGCGCAGTCCGCGAACGTCCCGATTGTGGTGGCGGTAAACAAGATTGATAAACCCGAGGCCAACCCCGGGAAGATCCGCGCCCAACTAACCGAATATGGTTTGGTTTCCGAAGAGTACGGTGGGGACGTCATGTTCGTTGACATTTCCGCCAAGCAGGGAACTGGGGTTAAGGATCTTCTTGAGGCCGTGTTGCTAACGGCGGATGCAGCGCTGGATCTGGAAGCGAACCCGGACACGGATGCGCGCGGGGTCGCGATTGAAGCGAACCTGGACCGCGGTCGCGGCGCTGTCGCAACCATGCTGGTACAGCGTGGGACGCTCCGCATTGGGGACGCCCTCGTGGTGGGGGCGGCACACGGCCGCGTGCGCGCGATGTTCGACGAGTTCGGTCACGACGTGGAAGAAGTCGGGCCGGCCTCACCCGTCCAGGTACTGGGCCTGACGTCCGTGCCACGCGCGGGCGACTCCTTCCTCGTGGCATCGGACGATCGGACCGCCCGACAAATCGCGGAGCGACGCGAATCGGTTGAACGGCAAGCCCAGTTGGCTCGCCGCCGCAAACGCATTTCCCTCGAAGAGTTCGACCAAGTCCTCAAGGAAGGCAAAGTCGACATGCTCAACCTCATCATTAAAGGTGACGTGTCGGGTGCTGTGGAGGCCATGGAAGACTCGCTGCTTAAGATCGACGTGGGCGAAGAAGTTGGATTGCGCATTATCCACCGTGGCGTAGGTGCGATTACGCAAAACGACGTGAACCTCGCGACCGTGGACAACGCGGTCATCATCGGGTTCAACGTGCGGCCAAACGACCAGGTATCCCGGTTCGCCGAAGAAGAAGGGGTGGAGATCAAGTACTACTCCGTCATCTACCAGGCGATTGAAGAGGTTGAAGCGGCCCTGAAGGGCATGCTGAAGCCGATTTACGAGGAAGTGCCGCTGGGCAGTGCGGAAATCCGCCAGGTCTTCAAGTCCGGTAAGTTCGGCAACATTGCCGGCTGTATCGTCAAGAAGGGCGTTATCAAACGCGGAAGCAACGCCCGTCTTATCCGCGACGGCATCGTCTTGCAAGAAGAGTTGGAGATCAAGTCTTTGCGCAGAGAGAAGGATGATGTTACGGAAGTCCGGGAGGGCTACGAATGCGGGATGACGCTGGGGTGGAAAGATATCGCGGAAGGCGACATCATTGAAACCTGGGAGATGCGCGAAAAACCGCGTGACTAACAGTGTTTAGAACCGGAGCCACCGGCCCGCGCGGGGAGCGTCAGGGCCGGTGGCTCTCCTGTGATTCACGCGCGGACAATCGTTCGCGCGAGTTATTGAACAAGTACATGAGGAGTAATCGTGGCCGATCTGAATAGACAACGTAAAGTTGCCGACCGGATCAAGCAGACTGTGGCGCACATGCTGGAGCGGCGGGTTAAGGACCCTCGCTTAGGCTTCATTACGATCACGGACGTGCGCGTAACCGGTGACCTGCAGCACGCCACCGTGTTCTACACGGTGTATGGCAGTGAAAAAGAGGCGCGGGACACGGCGGCGGCGCTGGAGTCCGCGAAAGGGATGCTGCGTTCAGCGGTCGGGAAGGCGCTGGGGATCCGATTGACCCCAACGCTGGAGTTCGCCGCGGACGGGCTTGCGCAAAGCGCGGCGCGCATGGAAGAAGTGCTGGCGGCCGCCCGGGCAGAAGACGAGCGGTTGGCAGAGCAGGCACGCGGAGCTAAATACGCGGGTGACGCCGACCCATATCGCGACGACCCCGCCGAAAACTCGTAGGCCCGCGGTGAGACAGCGTCTGGACGTGCCGCGGGCGGGTCAAAGTGCGGCGGATGGCTTCGTGATCGTGGACAAACCCAAAGGGGTTACGAGCCACGACGTGGTTGCGGCCATGCGACGGCTGTGCGCAACCCGCAAGGTGGGGCACGGTGGAACCCTGGATCCAATGGCCACGGGCGTGCTCGTGATCGCAGTGGGACGTGCCACCCGCCTCCTGCGCTACGTGAGCGAGCACGACAAGGCCTACGAAGCGCAAATAACCCTCGGGGTCAGTACAGAAACTGATGATTCGGAGGGCAGCGCTTTACAGACCCCCGGGTGCGCGGCAACACCTGATCAGATCGATTGTGCAATCGAGAGGTTTACCGGGCAGATCGAGCAGGTGCCAGCCGCTGTTTCTGCGATTAAAGTCGGTGGGCAACGCGCCTACGCGCGCGTGCGTTCGGGTGAGGCAGTGCAACTGAAGGCGCGGCCGGTGACCGTGCATGAGTTTGCGCGCACCAGCGAGGTAGAAACCCTCGAGCTACCGGTGGATGCGCGGACCGTAACAGTTGAACAGTTTGATGCTCACGTCGAGTGTTCTTCTGGCACGTATGTGCGGGCGCTGGCCCGGGACGTGGGTCAGGTGCTTGGCTGCGGTGGTCACTTGACGCGGCTGCGCCGAACTCGCGTGGGCGCGTGGAGTAAGCCGCGGACGATAGCGGAGCTGGTGTCAGAAGTGGAGGCAGCGGGCAGGGTAGAAACCTCGGGGCTAACAGCAGCGTGTACCGCGCTGTTTCCCCAGGTGGAGGTTTCGGATTCCGCGGCGCAACAGCTTTCGCATGGGAACACGCACGGGCTCGACCTAGCGATCCAACCCGGCGCCCGCGCTGTAGCAACTCACGAGGGCCGCGCCGTTGCCGTGGTGCGGATGGAACAGAAACTAAAAGCAGAGCTGGTGTTCGCATAGAGCGAGTCCGCCTGAATCGAGTTCGTCTGGAGCGGTTTCGCCTGGAGCAGTTTCTCCTAGCGTGTAATACTGCCTAAAGCATTAAGTAAATGGGGTTACCCCCGGTAGGGTGGTATCCCGGTGAGCAAGGAGGGGAATATGGATAACTTAGCTAATGGACGTCCAGAACTCGGGTTGCGCGACAAACACGCGCCCGGTAGGAACCCGGGCGAAGGTTGTGCGTGCGGTCGCCACGGCGGCCACGGTCACGAACAGGGTGCAAACCAGGGCCACGGTGGCTGCGGCTGCGGCCACGGACATGGACACGGCGGCTGCGGCTGCGGCCACGGCCACGGGCACGCACAAAAGGCGCAGGACGCGCAGCAAGCCCACAGCGGTTGCGGTTGCGGCCACCAGCACGAAGGCTAGTTCGCCATGGTGATGAGCGTGTGGCGCAGCCTCGGCGAAGTGCCTGCAGATCTGCGCTGTGTGGTGACGATCGGGAACTTCGATGGGGTTCATGTGGGGCACCAGAAGGTGTTGAATGCGTGTATTGAACGCGCGAAAGCCCGGGAGTTACCGCCGGTTGTGGTCACTTTCTACCCGCACCCGGTGCAGGTGCACCATCCGGAACGCAACTTGCAGCTCATAACTACTTTGCAAGATCGTTTGGATGCCCTGGCGGGGCAGGGGATTACACACACGCTCGTGCTCACGTATGACAAGAGTTTGTATTCTATGTCACCGCGCGAGTTTGCCCAGCGGGTGCTGGTGGATTGCCTGGGGGCGCAGGAAGTGGTCGTGGGTGAAGACGTCCTGTTTGGGGCCGATAACGCAGGTGATTTAGACACGTTGCGTACCTTGGGTAGTGAGCTTGGGTTTGCCGTTAAAGCAGTTACCGATTTGGAATCTGCTGAGGGACGGCGGTGGTCTTCCACGTGGATTCGTGAGCTTTTAGCTGAAGGTGATGTGGCTGGTGCGGCACGCGTGTTGGGGCGGCCGCATCGTATCCGCGGAATTGTGGAGCACGGTTTTAAGCGGGGGCGAAAAATTGGCTTCCCCACGGCTAACCTGTCTGCCAGTATCGAGGGGGTTGTGCCCGCCGATGGGGTGTACGCCGGGTGGCTTTCGATGCGAGTTAAGGATGCGCCCGCGCATGTGTTTTTACCAGCTGCCATTTCGGTGGGGATGAACCCGCAGTTCGAAGGCGATAAACACACAGTGGAAGCTCACGTGCTGGGCCGGCACGATTTAAATATTTACGGTGAGGAAGTGGCTGTCTCGTTCGTCGCCAGGATCCGCCCGATGCTCACGTTCCGTTCGGTCGATGAGCTGCTGAGCACAATGGATGACGACATCCGGAAGGTCGCGTCCATCTTGGGTGTAACCGTTTCGGGGCGGGTGGATCCAGAAGCAGTGACCGCACGATAGGTTTTGAGCGTGACACCCCGGGCAGATGCGGGGCGGATCACGTTGCGGAACTGTTGGGAGCGGGAGTTTGCCTGGTAAGCTGGTAGGGCCGTTAGATCGGCCACGGATTGTATGCGCGGAAGAAAAGGCTCCGCAGCTCCGTGCAACGAACATGAGGAAAGGGAGACGATGGCTCTCAGCAAAGAGGTAAAAGAACAAATCGTTAAAGAATACGCAACCCACGAGGGCGACACGGGCTCCCCGGAGGTGCAGGTCGCGCTGCTGACCCGCCGTATTAAGGATCTGACTGAGCACTTCAAGACTCACACGCACGATCACCATTCGCGCCGGGGTCTGATGCTGCTGGTAGGTAAACGCCGCCGGCTGCTCGGGTACTTGGCGAGCATCGACATTGAGCGTTACCGCTCGCTGATTTCGCGACTGGGTCTGCGTCGCTAGTTTTAACCGGTCCGGCTCACTTGAGCCGGGCCGCTTTGGCGTTTTGACTTGGAACGCCTAGATTTTAATAGGACAGGTACGGTAGCGATACCGTAGGTAAGTGACATGTAAGCCCGGGTGTTAAGCGGTCTTCGGTTGTGGCTTTCGGAAAGCGAGTCATCCGAGGGCTTCCATCGACGGCCGATTCACCGGGAGAGATTAATCAGTAAAGGAGAAATCTTCTGATGATGGAAGGTAAGGATCTCACGGCCGCTGAAACCGTGATTGATAACGGTAAGTTCGGTAAGCGCGTGATCCGTTTTGAAACGGGTTTGTTAGCCCGCCAGGCAGCTGGGTCTGCGATGGTGTACCTGGATGACGAGACCGCGATTTTGTCAGCTACCGCGGTGGGTAAGCATCCGCGCGATCAGTTCGACTTCTTCCCCCTCACTGTGGATGTGGAAGAGCGGGCTTACGCGGCCGGGAAGATTCCGGGTTCTTTTTTCCGGCGTGAGGGGCGGCCAGGTACGGATGCGATTCTGGCTTGCCGCTTGATTGACCGTCCGCTGCGCCCCGCGTTCGTGAAGGGCCTGCGGAACGAAGTGCAGGTTGTGGAAACCGTGATGGCGGTGAACCCCGACGATGCGTACGACGTGGTGGCGATTAACGCGGCGTCGATGTCTACGCAGATCGCGGGCCTACCGTTCTCCGGCCCGATCGGGGGCACGCGCTTGGCGCTGATTGATGGCCAGTGGGTTGCCTTCCCTCGCTACAGTGAGCTCGAACGGTCCACGTTCAACATTGTGGTAGCCGGCCGGATTGTGGATGGCGACGTGGCGATCATGATGGTTGAAGCCGGTGGTGGCGACGACATGATCAATGTGATGGAACGCGGTGGCACGCGCCCCACTGAGGACGTGGTGGCCGACGGGTTGGAAGCCGCGAAGCCGGTTATCCGCCAGCTGTGTGAAGCCCAGCTGGAGGTCGCGAAGACCGCGTCGAAGGAAACCGTGGAGTTTGAACTGTTCCTCGACTACACGGACGAACAGTACGCGGCTGTGGAACAGCACGTGAGGGCGGATTTGAAGGAAGCCCTCACGATTGCGGGTAAGCTCGAGCGGGAAGCGCGGATCGAAGAGATTGAGCAGAAGCTGCTCGAAGACCTCGCGGAGGATTTTGAGGAGCAAGAAAAGGACCTTAAGGCTGCGTTCCGGTCGTTGGAGAAAACTTTGATGCGCGACCGGGTGCTGCGCGAAGGTAAGCGTATTGACGGGCGCGAGCCGAAGGAACTGCGCACCATTACGGCGGAAGTGGAGATGCTGCCCCGCGTTCATGGTTCCGCCTTGTTCCAGCGTGGGGAAACGCAGATTCTCGGGGTGACGACGCTGAATATGCTGCGGATGGAGCAGCAGGTGGATTCCCTGTCTCCGATAACTTCGAAACGCTACATTCACCACTACAACTTCCCGCCTTACTCCACGGGCGAAACGGGCCGCGTAGGTAGCCCCAAGCGCCGCGAAATCGGACACGGCGCGTTAGCTGAACGCGCTCTCGTCCCGGTTTTGCCGTCGCGCGAAGAGTTCCCGTACGCCATCCGGCAAGTGTCGGAAGCACTGGGGTCGAACGGGTCCACGTCGATGGGTTCGGTGTGCGCGTCCACGCTGTCACTGCTGCAAGCCGGGGTGCCGTTGAAAGCTCCGGTTGCGGGGATTGCGATGGGCCTGATTACCGGTGAGGTAGACGGGCAGAAGAAGTCCGTGACTCTAACTGACATTCTGGGGATCGAAGATGGGTTCGGCGACATGGACTTCAAAGTCGCCGGCACTAAAGACTTCATCACCGCGTTGCAGCTGGATACGAAACTAGACGGGATCGACTCCGACGTGCTGAAGTCCGCGCTCGCGCAGGCTCGCGACGCCCGGCTGAAAATCTTGCGCCTCATGAACCAGGCGATTGACACGCCAGACGAAATGTCTCCATTTGCCCCGCGGATCATCACGGTGCAGGTGCCGGTGGATAAGATCGGGGAGGTCATTGGGCCCAAAGGTAAGATGATCAACCAGATTCAGGAGGACACGGGCGCGGACCTCACGATTGAGGATGACGGTACCGTGTACATCGGAGCGGAAACTGGTGAGGCGGCAGAAGCCGCGCGCGACCTCGTGAACTCGATTGCGAACCCGCAGCTTCCTGAGGTTGGGGAGCGTTTTGTTGGAACGGTTGTGAAAACCACGTCGTTCGGCGCGTTCGTCTCGCTCACCCCCGGCAAAGATGGGCTTTTGCACATCAGTCAGGTGCGCCGCCTCGTGGGTGGCAAGCGCATCGACTCCGTTGATGACGTGCTGCAGGTTGGGCAGCAGATCGAGGTGGAAATCGCTGAAATCGACCAGCGCGGTAAACTCTCGTTGCACGCGGTGTTGGACGAGGAAGCACTGGCGCAGGAAGCGCAGCAGAAAGAGAACCACGATTCGGAAGGCCATGGGGATAAACCCCGTCGCCGCCGCAACTCGGACCGGCCGCGCCGCCAGCGCACCCGGTCGCGCCGCCGCGGGGAGGACAACAACGACTCGGACGACGAGTAATCAGCGTCCCCTGCACGCAGGGAGTTGACTCCTGATTCGTGATCCAGCAAGTGCTGGTCCAGCGCGCTGGGTAACCCGGTGCGCAGTCGCGATCAGGTGACGAATAGCTGAGCACAGGCGGGTGTGGGCACAGTCCACACCCGCCTGTTGTGTTGTTTTTTCTGCGGCAATGTAGACTAACCGTGATGTCAGAAGATTTTATTGAACTCCCCTTAGTGGCGTCCACGGACTCGTTGGCGACAATGACGGTGATGGACGACGAAACCCAAATAAGGCGCAGCGTACTGCCCGGTGGGGCAACGGTGTTGACGCAGATGATCCCGGCGCAACGTTCCGTGTCTTTATCCGCGTGGTGCCCGGTTGGCTCGCGGCATGAGCCGGAACAGTACGCAGGCGCCACACATTTTTTGGAACACTTATTGTTTAAGGGCACGCGGTCGCGTTCAGCCCAGCAGATCGCGAATGCTTTCGACGCGGTTGGGGGCGAGTCGAACGCGGGCACCACAAAAGAGTTCACTTACTATTGGGCGCGGGTACTGCAAGAGGATTTACCGATGGCAGTGTCCGTACTGGGCGACATGGTGACGTCGTCAGTGATTGACCCGGAAGAGTTTGAACGCGAACGCACAGTTATTCACGACGAGATCGCGATGGGTAACGACGATGGCGGATCCGTGGTGCATGAGAATTTTGCGCGTGCAGTGTTCGGCGCTAGCCCATTGGGTCGGCCCATCGGGGGCACGGTGGAAAGTGTGAATGCGGCGTCGCGGCAGGACGTGTGGCAGTACTACCAGGAGCGGTACACGTCGGAACGCATCGTGTTTGTAGCGGCCGGCGCGGTTGAACACGACCAGTTGTGTGCGCTGGTGAACGCGGCGCTGCAGGACGGGGGATGGTCCACCGATCCGCAGCGCGTACCGACCCGGCCCACGGGCGTGGACACGCACATTGATTACCAGGCACGCGAGCTGGTGCGCCGCAAGGAGGGGGAGCAGGCGCACGTGATTGTTGGTGGCCGCGGCCTGGCGTGTAATGACGACCGCCGTTCCGTCATGTCCGTGTTACTGGCGATTTTGGGTGGTTCCATGTCTTCGCGCCTGTTCCAGGAGGTGCGGGAGAAACGCGGGTTGGCGTATTCCACTTACGCATTCGACTCTTCCTACGTGGACGCGGGCCTGTTTGGCTTGTACGCGGGGTGCGCGCCCGGGAACGTGGAAGCGGTTGAGGATTTGATGCGGTCGCAGCTTGAGGACTTAGCGGCGGCTGGGCCAACGGAAGAAGAGATGGTGCGCGTGCAAGGGCAGCTGCGCGGTGCGTTGGCGCTGGGGCTGGAGGATTCTTCTGCCCGCATGGTGCGCCTTGGTCGCGCCGAGTTGGTGCACGGCCGGTTCCGCCCGGTAGACCGCGTGTTGCGCCGTCTGCAAGAGGTGCAGCCCGGGCAGGTGAGTGAGTTAGCGCAGTACCTGTTAGAGCAGCCGTGGTGCCGCTCCCGGGTCCTGCCACCGCAGTGACGGTTTAGGTAGATGGGTGGCGAGCATAGTTATGGGAAACGAAGTTAATGTAAAACTTGGCGCGCGACCCGACCGGGGGGTGCGCGCTGCACAACCGGGTGATGGTGCGTTCATGGCGCAGCTGCAAGCTCAGGGGATGGCCCGTTCCCTGCAGCGGGGATTGGAGCAGGTGGCGGCGAAGCCCGAAATGTTCGATGTGCGTGCGATGACGCAGGTGTGGGAACAGTCGATTCGCGCTACTTCCCAGCCGGGCCAACGCATCTTGGTTGCCACGCATGAGGGAGAGGCCGTGGGGTTCGCTGCCGTGGCCTCAGGCGAAACCGTTAAGGGCGGCCAAGGTGAGGAAATTATTGCGTTTGAGGTCGCGGCTGAGCGGTTGGATGAGGGACACGCTGAGCGCCTCATGGCGGCGGTAACCGACCTGGCGCAAGAAGACGGGGCAACGCACGTGAGCATGTGGGTGGTGGCCGACGATGAGCCGCGCACCGAGTTTTTGGAATCGTGCGGTTTCGGCCCCTCCGGTGGGAAACGCACCCTCCAGATCGGAGTGGAAAAAGTGGGGCAGCACCTGTGGTGGGCTGGCCTCGAGAAAAAAGTTGAAAATAAACGCGAGACTCCGTAAACGCCTCGAACATGGCACAATCGTAAATATGATGTCTTTACTTTCTGAGTTACCCGAACCCGGCCCGTTAAAACCCGACACGTTGCGAATCACCCCGCTGGGAGGCCTGGGGGAAATCGGGCGGAACATGACGGTGTTCGAAATTAACTCAAAACTACTAATTGTCGACTGCGGCGTACTCTTTCCCGAAGAGCAGCAACCCGGCGTGGACCTGATTTTGCCGGACTTCACTGCGATCGAAGACAGGTTAGACGACGTCGTGGGGATGCTCCTCACACACGGTCACGAAGACCACATCGGAGCGGTTCCCTACCTGCTGAAACTGCGGCCCGACATTCCGATTTACGGATCCGAACTCACGTTGGCGTTCGTGAAACCAAAACTGGATGAGCACCGGATCGCCAACCCGAACCTAAACGTGGTTGAGGACGGGCAGAAGGTAGACCTGGGGGAGTTCTCGTTTGAGGTCGTTGCCGTAACCCACTCCATCCCGGATGCGCTGGCGGGCATGATCCGCACCCGCGCGGGGAACGTGCTGATCACCGGTGACTTCAAGATGGACCAGTTGCCGTTAGATGGGCGCCTGACGGACCTGCGGGCATTCGCCCGGTTCGGGGAAGAAGGCGTGGACCTGTTCATGGTGGACTCCACGAACGCAGAAGTCCCCGGTTTCGTCACGCCTGAGCGTGAAATCGGCCCCGTGTTAAACCGCGTTGTCGCAGCGTCGACGGGGCAAATCGTGGTAGCCTCATTCGCTTCTCACGTGCACCGCGTGCAACAAGTGTTCGCGGCCGCGCAACTATCAGGACGCAAAGTTGCTCTCATTGGCCGGTCGATGGAACGCAATATGCGGATTGCACAGGAACTGGGGTACTTGGAAATCCCACAGGACGTTCTCGTGTCGCAGCGCGAGGCGGCGCAACTACCCGCGAACGAACGGTTGTACATGGCAACGGGGTCGCAAGGTGAGCCGATGGCGGCGCTCGCTCGGATTGCGAACGGGGAACATCGCACCGTGGAAGTGGGGGAAGGGGATACTGTGATTTTCGCTTCCTCGCTGATTCCCGGTAATGAGAACTCCGTCTACCGCGTCATCAACGGCCTTATGCGACTTGGAGCGCAGGTGGTACATCAGGCGAACGCAAAAGTACACGTGTCCGGACACGCGGCGGCCGGGGAACTACTCTACTGCTACAACATCGTGCAACCTCAGAACGTTATGCCCATCCATGGGGAAGTGCGGCACCTGGTGGCGAATGGGGAATTGGCTGAAAAAACTGGGGTTGACCCGCGCGGCATAATCCTCGCGCAAGACGGGGTCGCAGTAGACCTTGCTAATGGGCGCGCGCAAATTGCCGGGCTGCAACCTTGTGAATACGTTTACGTGGACGGAGACAGCATCGGGGAGATCTCAGAAGAAGAACTCCAAGACCGGCTTGTCCTCGGATCCGAAGGGTTCATCGCGATCTACGCGGTTGTGGACCTCGAAATGGAACGCATCATGTCTGGTCCCACCGTGCGCGCAGTAGGGCTTGCCGAATCCCCACAAGTGTACGAACAAATCCAACCGGATCTAGAGGACGCGCTCGCAGCTGCTGTGGCTAAAAAAGGCGCCACCGCGTACTCGTGTCAACAGGCGATGCGCCGCGTTATGGGCCGCTGGGCAGCGCGGAAACTGCGCCGCCGCCCCATGATCGTGCCGGTCGTGGTGGTAGAAGAATAGACGGTAAAATCTACCCGTACTGACCATCACCCCCACGGGGGCCAACGGATAGGTGGACTGTGTCGAAACGACAACTGAGCCCTATAGACAATGCTTTTTTGCGTGGCAAAGCGGTGCGGGTGCCGCAGTGGATTGCCACAGTACTGTATTTTGCAGCGCTGTGGTCGGCCCTGCTGCTAACCGGTGCGTTTGACACGGTTCCGTTCAACTGGGTGACGCTAGCCCTGTTCCTACTTGGGCTTCCGAGCGTGTCCGGGTTGCATGTGACGGTGGGGCTTGCGGTACTTGCCTACCTTGTCTCCACGCGTAAACGGGTGGGTTGGTGGGTGCTTCTGGGCATCCAACTGGTGAGCTTGCTGGGGATCGCGATGGCGATACTGATTGCGGTGGCCCCGCATTTGCTGGCCAGTAACACGGTTGAGAACTTGGATGCGAACGCCCTGTTTGAACTGCCGAGCGAGCTCGTGGTGTTCGTGATTTTGAAAGTCTTGTGTTCTACCGTGATCACCGCGTGGCTGCTGTGCATTCGCCGCGCTTTCCCGGGGCGGATCATGCCCGGTTCAATCATTGCAGCGCTAGTAGTGTTGGCGGTTGGATTCTTAACCGCGATCGCCACGGGGTCAATCCTGTGGACGCTCGCGGGGCGGCCCGAATCGGAGGGGAGTTCGAAACACTGGATTATCGGCACCGCGATGGGGCGATATCTAACGCGACTTCTTACGGGCGAGCCCTCTGTTGGCGGTCCCCTTTGGATCCGGGTTGTGATCTCCACAATTATGGCGATCACGATTGTTGCTGCCCTATTTGTGTTCCTGAGGGGCCGGCGCATGCCGGGGCGCACAATGGCGGACGATTTGAAGGTCCGCGACCTGCTGGCCCGCTACGGCAGTGACTCCCTGGGGTACTTCGCAACGCGCGCAGACCGTTCGATTGTGGAGTCAGCGGATGGGGAAGCGGTGGTTTCTTACGCGGTGGCACTGGGCGTGTCGATTGTGGGTGGGGACCCGATTGGGGCGCGGTCGTCATGGGCGGATGCGATTACGCGGTGGATGTCATTGTGCGCGCACTACGGGTGGGTGCCAGCCGCCATGTCCGTGTCAGAAGAGGGCGCGAAAGCATTTCGCGAAGCGGGTTTTCTTGTGCGCCTGATGGGCGATGAGGCGGTGATTCACACCCGTGACTTCTCGCTGTCTAAACCGAGTTCTAAACCGTTGCAGCAGGCGGTGCGCCGCGTGCAGCGCGCGGGCGTGCAGATTCACTCGGCCCCGCAGAGCGACATTTCCCCTGAGTTGAAAGAAAAGATCGCCCGCGCCGTACAGCAGTACCGGGTGGGCGATGAACGCGGCTTCACGATGGCGCTAGACCGGGTGGTGAGCCCGGAAGACCCCAGTAGCCGACTGGTTTGGGCAACCCGGCCAGATGGGATGATCGAGGCGGTGCTGTCGTTTGTTCCATTTGGCCACCACGGCTTGTCGCTGTCGCACATGCGCCGCTACCCGGGGGCCACGAACGGGGTGATGGAGGCCATGGTGGTGCACTTGCTGCGCGAATGCGCGGATGCGGGCATCACCCAGGTGTCGTTGAACTTCGCGATGTTCAGAAAGTTCTTCGTCCAGGGCGAAGCTGTGGACGCGCGGGCGTTTGACCGGGCTCTGTATTCGATTATGCGGTTGGCGTCGCGATTCTGGCAGTTAGAAAGCCTGTACGAGTCGAATGCCCGCTACGCTCCCGAATGGGTGCCGCGCTACATGTGTTTACCCGGTATTGCGGAAGGCTCCCGGGTGGGTTTGGCCGCCGGCATGCTGGAAGGCTTCGTGCCGCACCTGGGGCGCAAACGCGTCGTCGAGTGGACTCCAACACGCGAATACTTGGACGCGGTGCACGAGATTGAAGCGACGAGTGTTGCGGATGTGGTTCCTTCCCAGCCTGAGGTGCAGTGTGTCCGCGCTGCAAAAGCCCAGTGGCTGGAAGAGCGCGGCATGGACCCGTACCCACCGAGTTTGCCGGTTCCCTCATCGGTAACTGCTGTGGAGCAGGCGCGAGTGCTGAAAGTGGACACGATTTCTGACGTTGAAACGCAGGCGGGTGGGCGAGTGCGGTACATCCGCGACCACGGGGGCATCGTGTTTGTGGTGCTCGAACAAGAGCGCGTGCAGATCCAAGCGGTTTTTGAACGTTCGAAAGCCAAATACTTCGACCTGTTATTGGGCGTGCAGCGCGGGGACGTGATCCGCGTGGAGGGCTACGCGATGCGCACCCGCACCGGAGAGCTTTCAGTGAGCGTGCGCAAGTGGG
This sequence comes from Gleimia hominis, assembly GCF_002871945.2. NCBI lineage: Bacteria > Bacillati > Actinomycetota > Actinomycetes > Actinomycetales > Actinomycetaceae > Gleimia > Gleimia hominis. Next base: position 530,804 of record NZ_CP126963.1, read on the forward strand.
CGATGGCGGCGAAAGCGATTCGGCCGGTACCTCACGTGGGGGATGTGATTGACCCCAGTCAGCGCGGGCGCGAGCGGGTGCGCTACCTGCTGGCTAATCCGGATGCGGTCTACCTGTTGCAACTGCGTTCTAAAGCGGTGAAACGCATCCGCGAGTTCATGGCCGAGCAGGGGTATTGCGAAGTGGAAACCCCCATGCTGCACCCGGTGCAAGGTGGGGCGAACGCCCGCCCGTTTGTGACGCACATCAACGCGTATGACGCGGATGTGTTTATGCGGATCGCGCCCGAACTGTATTTGAAACGGCTTGCGGTAGCGGGGATGGGGGCCATCTATGAAATGGGCCGGTCATTTCGTAATGAGGGCGCGGATGCGACTCACAATCCGGAGTTCACGTCGCTTGAGGCCTACCGGGCGGGCGGGGACTACACGACGATGCGCACGCTCACGGAGCAACTGATTAAAGCAATGGCAACGGAAATGTTCGGAAAACCGGTGGCGCACCGGCCGGCCGACACCCCGGGAGTGGGGGAGCAGACCGCAGCTACGTTTGAGGGACACGAACTGCACGAGTTCGACCTGTCTAAACCCTGGCCCGTGGTGCGCGTGTACGACGCAGTTTCGCAAGCAGTGGGGCAGCGGATCGAGACGGATACGAGCGTGGAAACCCTCGTGGAACTGGCGAAACAGCATGAGGTTGAGCTGCCCCCGGTGCGTGACCACGCGAACCTCATTGGGGCACTGTACGACGACTTGGTGGAGGCACACACGGTCCACCCCACGTTCTACTGTGATTTCCCAGCTGAAACCTCACCGCTGACCCGGAAAGATACGCACAACCCGGCGTTAGCGCAGCGGTGGGATCTCGTGGCGTTCGGCATGGAGATTGGAACGGCGTACACGGAACTGACGGACCCGCGGGATCAACGGGAACGGTTCACAATGCAGTCGCTCGCGGCAGCTGCGGGGGATCCGGAAGCGATGAGTATCGACGAAGCATTCCTGTCTGACCTGGAGCTCGGACTTGTCCCGACCGGAGGTTTAGGCCTGGGCGTAGACCGCTTGTGCATGATGCTCACAGGAGTGAATATCCGCCCGCTCCTAACTTTCCCGTTCGTGAAACCAAAATAACCTCAAGAACTATCTTTGCCGGCAGAAATAAACTCACGTGTGGAACGCAAAACGGGGGACTTGTTAAACCGAGCATGGGGCGTAAAGATATAGTTCATAGGGACCTTGAATAGGAGTAGGGAACAGGAGCACACGTGTCGCGATTTATTTCTACCCAGCCGATTCATCTGAACCTGCCCACATCAATTCCAAAACTTCCCGAGCGCGGCGAGATTCTGCTCGCTAGCTCCATGTTGGCAGCTCCCGGCGGGGGGTTTTTAGGACTCGCCGCGGCCGGTGAACTCGGGGTCCATGCCGCCGCACTGTCCGTACTCGGATCCGGGCCGAACTCGTTCGTGGCGCGCCGCGTTCTGCGTCAGCGCAGCATCGAAATCCTGACTGAAGAAATGATCGGTGACATCGGGGTTGCTATGCAACTGGTGGAAGAAGGCGGGTACACCACCACCGTGTTGTCGGTAGGCGTGGAATCCGACCCGCCCTTAGCGATGTTCCACCAGGTGGAAGTGCAACCCGGCGACGTGGTGCTGGTACACGGCCTCACCATGACTAACTCCCAAGCCGCCAAACAAATCGCCCGGTGGGCCGCGAACCTCGACGAAAGCATCACGGTTGTGCTGTGTCCCTCGCCCATGCTCGACCAGATCGATCCCGAAGTGTGGCCCATGCTCCTGCACCGGGCGGACTACCTTAGTTTGAACTTGCGCGAAGCCCGGATCCTCCCGGGACTGCTGGAACCAGGCGAAATCGGGTGGCAGGCCGTCGCCGAGCGGATGCGGCCCAACACCGTTGTGGTGCGGCGCATGGGGTCCATCGGGTGTGAATACCACCGCAACGGCGACGCCGCTTCACGCGTAGTGGTCCCCGCTTTTCACGTACCCGTTGCGGACACATCCGGGGTTGGGGACATCCACGTAGGGGCCATGTGCGGGGCGCTCGCAGTGGGACACGACGTGGGCGCCGCGGTACTCATTGCGAACGCAGCGGGCGCCGTAATGATCTCGCACGAGTACTCAATGCACATTCCTTCGCTGGACGACCTCATGGCATTCCTCGACTTTGACCCCACTGAACCGGCGTGCCTGGACACAGCCGAGGCCTCTAAGCGGGTAAATTAACTTATACTATGGCACACGAACGCGCGAAAAAATCCGATCAGCCTACCGATGAATCCAACCGCTCCCCCCTGCTGAGTCTGATTACCACAATCGGTTCCGCGTTCTTCAAAGGCTTGCGCAAGGGCGTTCGTTTTTTTGCCCGCGGGGTCGCGGCGGCGTATCGGCACGTCCACGCGTGGGATCCACAGCTAAAACGTGACATCGTCGCAGTAGTTCTAGTTCTCCTCGCAGTTTTATTTGCGTTAGGTACCTGGCTGCACACATTCGGTGGGGTGGGGCAGTGGTTCCAGAACCTGGGGCGAAACCTGGCTGGGGTTTTTGACGTCACGATCCCAATTGCGCTCGTTTACGTGGCGGTACAACTGTTCAATGCCCGGGTAGAAAACCGCTTGCCGGCGCAAATAACAGCACTGATTGGCACCGCTGCAGCCCTAACTGGGATGGTGCAGGCAACGCGCGCTAACCCCCCGCTGTCAAACCTGCCGCGGGTCGCGAACGCCGGCGGTGTGATCGGCTGGTTCTTCGGATACCCCCTCACGGCGCTGCTGACCAGTGGTGGGGCAGTGATTGTGCTCCTACTGGTTTTGCTCGCATCCGCCGTCATCGCTATGCGCACGCCCCTTCGCGACCTGCCCCGCGTTCTCAAACAGGGAATCACACGCCAGTCAGACGCTGCGCAACAACCCCCGCACCTGGATGAATACGATGCAGACGAAGCGTTCCGCACCGCGCACGAAGTTGAAGACAACACCCAGGTTTTCCCCGCCGAGCACGAAGTCTACGAACCCTCCCAGGCACTACCAGGCGACGCCGAACCCGCAACCGAAGTGTTCACGCCCACCGGCTCTACGAAGCGTGACGCTCAGCCGAGTGCAACCTCGGCTGAGCCCTCCAGCGCGGACCTCCCGGTGGATGTAAATCCCGACGATCCGAATGCGCCGTACGAACTGCCCGGTGACAATGCACTGGTTAAGGGTGCCCCCCACAAGACCCGCTCTGCTGTGAACGACCAGGTAGTGCACGCCCTCCAACAGGTCTTGGATGAGTTCAAAGTCGATGCCACTGTGGATGGATTCTCGCGCGGGCCAACCGTTACCCGCTACGAAGTTTCCCTTGGTACCGGCGTTAAAGTCGAGCGGATTGAACAGCTTTCCAAGAACATTGCGTACGCGGTTGCGTCAGCGGACGTGCGGATCCTCTCGCCCATTCCCGGAAAGTCCGCAATCGGTGTGGAAATCCCCAACGCGGACCGCGAAACCGTTGCGCTCGGTGACGTGTTGCGTTCCGCCGCTGCACTGCGCAATCACCATCCCCTCGCCGTTGGGGTTGGGAAAGATGTTGAGGGCGGCTACGTCGTTACAAACATTGCGAAAACCCCCCACCTGCTGGTGGCGGGCGCAACTGGTTCCGGTAAGTCGTCTTTCGTTAACTCGATGATCACGTCCATCATGATGCGTGCCACACCCGCTCAGGTGCGTATGATTCTGGTGGATCCAAAACGCGTGGAACTCACCATTTACGAGGGTATCCCGCACCTGATCACCCCGATTATTACCGACCCGAAAAAAGCAGCGGAAGCCCTGGAGTGGGTCGTTAAAGAAATGGATCACCGCTACGACGACCTCTCACAATTTGGGTTCAAACACATTGACGACTTCAACAAGGCAGTGATCGCTGGGCAAGTGCAAACCCCACCCGGATCCGAACGCCAACTCAGCCCGTACCCGTACCTGCTGGTTGTTGTCGATGAGCTGGCGGACCTCATGATGGTTGCTCCACGCGACGTAGAAGCCTCGATTCAGCGCATCACCCAGTTGGCACGCGCGGCCGGTATCCACCTGGTCTTAGCGACGCAGCGTCCCTCAGTGGACGTGGTGACCGGGCTAATCAAGTCCAACATCCCATCCCGGCTCGCGTTCGCAACCTCCTCGCTTGCGGACTCGCGAGTTATTCTGGACCAGTCGGGAGCGGAGAAACTCATCGGGCAAGGTGACGCCCTCTACCTACCCATGGGCGCGGGAAAACCAATGCGCGTGCAAGGCGCGTGGGTAACCGAATCAGAGATCCACCGCGTAGTGGACCACGTGAAATCACAAATGACGCCCGTGTACCGCGAAGATGTGACGGAACCTGCGAAGAAAACGATGGTGGCCGAAGACATCGGTGACGACCTGGACGACCTCCTGCAAGCTGCGGAACTCGTGGTGTCAACGCAACTGGGTTCCACTTCCATGCTCCAGCGCAAACTGCGGATTGGATTCGCGAGGGCAGGCCGCCTCATGGACCTATTGGAATCGCGTGAAATTGTGGGGCCTTCGCAAGGATCTAAAGCCCGCGAAGTGCTGGTGGAGCCAGAAGCGCTACCACAGGTTCTGGCAATGCTCAGGGGCGAGAATCCGGTAGGCTCAGAAGAGAGCAGTGAAGCAAGTGAAGAAGACGCGTGGCAACTCACCGGACGATAGGTTAAATCCGGTGGGTACCGTGAGAGGCGGGGACTATGAATAAAGCGCAAATGGACGACAACGTGTCGGACGCGCGGGGGAGTGAAGAAATCTGGAACCTCCCGAACATTTTGACAATGCTGCGGCTGGCTCTAGTGCCGGTGTTCATAATCCTCATGTTCATCCCCTCAACGGCGTGCCGCTGGGGGGCCCTCGCGGTGTTCGTTGTCGCTGCCGCAACGGATCACTTCGACGGTGAGATTGCGCGCAAACGCGGGTTGATCACGGACTTCGGAAAGATTTGGGATCCGATTGCTGACAAGGCGCTAACGCTGGGCGCGTTCATCGTGTTGTCCATAACGGGCCTGCTCGGATGGTGGTTTACGATAATCGTGGGCGTGCGGGAACTGGGGATCACGTGGATGCGTCGCCGACTTTTGCGCCGCGGCATAGTGGTCGCCGCGAACTCCGGTGGGAAAGCGAAAACCGTGTCGCAGATGTTCCTCATCTTCCTCCTGGTTGGCCCGTGGACCACGTGGATTACCGCTCCCGCGTTCGCTACCGCCTTGCACTGGGTGACCGTGGCATTTATCGCGATCGCATTCGTCCTCACCGTCTGGTCCGGTGGTGTGTACGTGGTGGAAGCGGCGAAAATCGTCCGCAAACGAAGTTAGTAACGGACACTTTCCCACCTGTTCCTCTCACCACCTGTTCCTCTCACCACCCGGACCTCTAAACGTGTGATTCCCCACTTATCGGCTTGGAATATTGTTTGCTGAACCGGGGTTTACGTTCATATGAAGGAAAAAAGTCCAAGTCGTTATTACATTAAGGTGGCACCGTCAGATCAGACGGGACGCATAACACACCCACGAGCATTAAAGAATCAAGCATCTGTTCGATACGGTAGGAATATGCAGGTATCAAAGATTGAGACACTGTCATTGCGAGAGCACCTTGGGGAAGTGCTGCGAAACATTCGCCGTCACCAGGGGCGCACACTACGGGACGTGTCTTCCGATGCGCAGGTTTCCCTCGGGTATTTATCGGAAGTTGAACGCGGGCAGAAAGAAGCGTCGTCAGAACTGCTGCTAGCAATCTGCAACGCGTTGGATGTACCGCTGTCGTTCGTGTTGCGTGAGGTCTCCGACCGGATCGCCGCGCTAGAGAACGTGAAGGTACCCGACACGGTACCCGACTACCTGCAGTCTTCTTTAGCGGAGCGGATGACGCTTCTGAGCTAGAAATTAGAACGGAGCTAGGCAAGTGACGATCTCAGAGTTCTGGAGGAATGTGGAGGCGGTCTACGGATCCTGTTACGGCCGCTCACTGGTTGGGGATCTATTCTTGCCACACTTGGGGGGTACTGCCGAGCAGGCCCTCAAGGACGGGATGGAACCCGACACGGTCTGGAATGAACTCGTAGACGAAACGGATGTTGGCGACGAAGCTCGGTGGGTGCACCGTCAACCACAGCCCGCACGTTAACATCACACTGTGGCTAACTTGAACGAGACTAATCGGACGAACAATTCCGAGGCTGGTTCGCGAGCTGATTGTATGAGCGGGGAGACGATCGGTTCGTCCGATGAATTGGTGGCAGGTCCGGCAGTTTATTCGCCCGACTGCGGAGCGTACCTGATTGTTAATCCGCGGGCGGGACGGCAAAAGCTGCACAGCCGGGTGGTGCAGCTTCAAAGTCACCTTGCGCGGGCGCTTAACGTCGACCACGTGCCCGTGTATTTCACCCACGGAGCGTGGGATGCTCCCAATATCGCGAGTGATCTAATTGCCCGCTCGCCGCGCGCGTTGATCGCCGTGGCAGCTGGTGATGGAACTATCAGCGAGGTGGCGCACGCGCTGGTTGGTTCGCGCGCCCGGTTGTTGGCGCTACCGTATGGGTCCGGAAATGACCTAGCTCGATCCCTATACCGCGGGCATGCGCACCGTCCGCATCAAATTATTGACGCTATCGCCACCGGTGGCCTAGAGACCTACCGGGTGGATACCCTGCGGGTTCGTGCCCCTCGATACCGGCTAGGCCGAGCCCGGCAGTGGCGCACCAACTTGGACCGCTACGTTATTAACGCGGTTTCAATCGGCTTGGACTCGCGCGTAGCCGCGATCGCGAACAGCATTCAGCGGCGGTGGCCCGCGTTGTCGAATGTCAGCTATTTTCTTGGCGCAGCTGTAGCAATGGTGGGGCGCAAACCGTCGGCCATGCAAATGGGCCACAGTGACCCCAAGGGTAAATGGCGCAACAAAGCGCGGTCCTACGACTTGTGCGCAGTGTGTAACGCTTCTTTCTACGGCGGCGGGTTCGAACCAAATCGCAGGGGCCGGTTGAATGACGGGATTATCGACGTGTATTGGAGTAAACCGCTCAAACTAGAGCAGATTATCCGACTCGTCGGGCGGTTTAAGACGGGTAAGCCGATCGATACGCGCGTGCTGGAGCGCTACCAGGGGGAACGGTTCGACTTTGAATCTCTCAGTAACGAACCTCTCGTTCTCACGTTGGATGGCGAAGTGGCTTACGTGCCGAAAGCGTACGTGCAGGTTGTGTCGCACGCCGTTAACGTGGCCTTACCACGTGTTTGGGGCACCCCATTGGGACTGCGTCCCGGAGCGGATGATTCCATATCGAACGCGCGCATTCCGGGTGTTTCCAACGCTGATTAGGGGCCGCGCGGATCTGATTGATTTTCAACAGGCGCTGGATTCGATTTCTTATTCGAACAGGTGTTCGGTTAGACTATTTGTGTTCGTGCACTTCGAAAGTTATTCACAATTTTACTTTTGAGGGTTTACAGCTCCTGGTCGGCTAGGCACGATAGGGGTATCCCGGAGAGGGAAGTATCCCTGTAAGACCAGCCCGGTAGTGCGCGGAGAGCGCGAGAGTTAAAGGAAGGGTTTCCATGGCCGCAACAACAGATCGTAATAAAGCACTAGAACTGGCTCTGAGCCAGATCGATAAACAGTTCGGTAAGGGTTCAGTAATGCGCCTGGGGGAAGACACCCACCGGCGAGTAGAAGTTATTCCCACCGGATCCCTTGCTCTCGACATTGCGCTCGGGGTGGGTGGGCTCCCGCGCGGACGTGTTATCGAGGTGTACGGTCCGGAATCGTCTGGTAAAACCACGGTAGCCTTGCACGCGGTGGCGCAGGCACAAAAACAGGGTGGTAACGCCGCATTCATCGATGCGGAACATGCATTAGACCCTGAATACGCGAAAAAACTTGGGGTTAACACCGATGACCTCCTCGTGTCCCAACCGGACACCGGTGAACAGGCACTTGAGATCGCGGATATGCTAATTCGCTCCGGCGGAATCGACATCATCGTCATTGACTCCGTTGCCGCACTGGTGCCGAAAGCAGAGATTGAAGGCGAAATGGGTGACTCCCACGTGGGTTTGCAAGCACGACTCATGTCGCAGGCGCTGCGGAAAATTACCGGCGCCCTTTCTGGAACCGGTACCACCGCGATTTTCATCAACCAGTTGCGTGAAAAGATCGGTGTTTTCTTCGGCAGCCCCGAAACCACGACGGGTGGTAAAGCCCTGAAGTTCTACGCTTCGGTCCGTATCGATGTGCGCCGGATCGAGACCCTCAAAGAGCAGGGGAACCCGGTGGGTAACCGCACGCGCGCGAAAATCGTTAAGAACAAAGTGGCTCCCCCGTTCAAACAAGCAGAGTTTGACATTCTCTACGGTAAAGGCATTTCTCGCGAAGGGTCGATTATCGACATGGGGGTTGAATCGGGCATTGTGAAGAAATCAGGATCCTGGTTCACCTACGGTTCTGACCAGCTGGGGCAAGGCAAAGAGAATGTCCGTAACTTTCTGCGCGACAACCCGCAGCTAGCGGACGAAATTGAAAATAAGATCCTGATTGAACTAGGTATCCGGGAAGACCCAAACGCGGTTTCAGTCGACGCCGAATCCGATAATAAAGCGGAACCCGAAACTGCGGGCAAGAAGTCCGCGCGCGGAAAAGCGAAGAAGAATAATGCTAAAGTCGCCTCCGATCCGGCGGCAGAGGCTGGTTTCTAGTGAATCTTTCTTACGATCCAGACGAGCACGTAGTTAAGAAACGTCGGGATTGGAAAAAGCAGCAGCGCCGCCGGGAAGAACGCCGTGAGTGGGCCGCCTCGCTAGAAGGGGAGCAGGCAGTGGAGCAGGCAAAAGAGGTGGCGCTGCGGATGCTTGATCGGCAAGACCGCTCAGTCGGGCAGTGCCGGGCCCGCCTAAGTGAACGCGGGTTCCAGCCCGAACCCATCGAGGAAGCACTGCAACGCCTAGTGGACGCGAACATCCTCGACGATGAGCGGTACGCCCGCATGCTCGTTAGAACCCGACACGCGGAACGTGGCCTCGTGGGGCGGGCTCTGGTGGAGCAACTGCGGCGCAAACTAATCCCACCGGACGTGATTGAACAAGCGTTAGACGAAGTGGATGAAGATAATACCGACCGTGTGGCGAGTGAACTCGTGCGGAAACGATTGCGTACGATGGGGGGAGTGGATCGAAAGAGGCAACGACAGAGGCTGCTGTCAATGCTGGCGCGAAAAGGTTATCCACCTTCACAAAGCATTCGGGTAATATCCGAAGTGATGGAAGAAGACAACTAATAAAAGGCGGGAGAACCCGTCAACGGGTCCCAACAGACGAGCGGAGCGCAAGTGGCAAGTACAGCACGGCTGATTATTCGTGAACTCATCGAGAAACATGAGACCGTGGCAGTTGCCGAGTCCCTCACCGGCGGTTTACTGTCCGCAGCGCTAGTGGATGTTCCCGGCGCGTCTGCGTGTTTACGTGGTGGGGCGTGTACGTATGCGGTAGACACTAAAGCACGCGTGCTGAACGTGAGCGGCGCCGCCTTGGAAGAAACCGGACCAGTGGATCCAAAAGTTGCGATGCAGATGGCACGCGGAGCAACGGAACTATTCGACGCGCGTTACGGCCTGTCCACCACCGGGGTGGCCGGCCCAGGGGCCGCCGATGGTCATCCAGCTGGCACCGTGTACGTGGGTTTTCACGATCGCGAGGCAGGTACCTCAGCGGCAACCCTATTTTCACTCAGCGGAAACCGAATGGAAATCCGCCAAGCAGCCACCCAAGCGGCACTGGACTACTTCTACGACCAACTCAGCGGCGTCGAAGCCCTGTTCTAGAAAGCAAAAGCCCGGTTCTAGAGAGCAAAAGCCATGTTCTAGAAGATAGAAGCCCGGTTCTAGAAAACGTGTCGCTCCCCACTGGTGCTGAACTACCAGCGCTAACGTGATTCCTGAGGGGCGCGCTGAGGCCAATCCGTACGAAAGTGCTAACTAATACCCACTGGCGCTAGCTGCGCGGACGGATAGTGGGCATGCCTAAACCAACTTTACGTGCCTGCTCGGGCGTCGGATTAGCCTGCTGCCAAATGTCACCCGCCCGGGTGCGGCGAACCTCAAACAACCCGTTTTCAAGTGCGGAATCTGCGATCAAATGGTGCGGCGCCCCGTGGGTGACGCGCGCACTCACCAAATCACCGGGCCGCACATCCACCCCGAACTCCACGCCTGCCGGCAAGCCGACGTGCACCAGCCGGTTATCGCGCGCCCGCCCAGACAGACGGGCAGAAGCTGCATCCTTCTTCCCGTGATGCTCACTGACCAGAACCTCAACCGTTTGCCCCTCCAGTGCATGCGCATCCTCGGTGGAAATCCGGTCTTGTAACGCAACTAGACGCTCGTAACGTTCCTGCGCCACCTGCGGCGGTACCTGATCGGGCATGTCCGCCGCCGGCGTGCCGGGCCGCGGCGAGTAAATGAACGTGAATGCAGAAGCGAACCGAGACCGCTCAACCACGTCCAGGGTCTGCTGAAAATCCTCCTCCGTCTCACCCGGGAAGCCAACGATAATGTCCGTGGTTATCGCTGCATTCGGAATCGAGGCCCGCACCTGCTCCAAGATTCGATCAAACCGGCGGGTGCGGTAAGACCGGCGCATTGCCCGCAAAACCCGGTCCGACCCAGATTGCAGCGGCATGTGCAGGCTCGGCATAACCGTGGGGGTTTGTGCCATAGCTTCGATCACGTCCTCACGGAACGCAGCCGGATGCGGACTGGTGAAACGCAACCTTTCCAACCCCGGAATCTGACCGGCTTGGCGCAGTAAATCCGCGAAAGCTCCGCGGTGGCCGAAACTGACGCCGTAAGAGTTCACGTTCTGCCCAAGTAACGTAACCTCGATTGCACCTTGCGCTACAACCGCTTCAATCTCCGCCAGAATCTCACCGGGCCGACGGTCCCGCTCCTTACCGCGCAGGTGCGGCACAATGCAGAACGTGCACGTATTATTACACCCCACTGAGATGGAAACCCACGCGGAATAACTGGATTCGCGCCGCGTGGGAAGCGTGGAGGGAAACACTTTGAGGGACTCTTCAATCTCCACCGAGGCCTCGCGGTTGTGTGCAGAACGTTTTAACAATACGGGCAGCACATCGATGTTGTGCGTGCCGAACACCACATCTACCCAAGGAGCTTTTTGCACAATCTTTTCGCGCATCTGCTGCGCTAAACAGCCACCCACTGCGATCTGCATGTCGGGGCGTTCACGCTTCACAGCAGCTAGCTGCCCGAGGTTACCGAACAGTTTATTCGCCGCATTTTCGCGCACCGAACACGTGTTAATTACGACCACGTCCGCACCTTCGTCACCAGCTTCCGTGGCGCGCGCAGCCGCTTGCGGTACTTCTTGAACCCGCACCAGGCCCTGTTCTTCGAGCAAACCGGCCATACGTTCGGAATCGTGTACGTTCATTTGGCATCCGAGCGTACGGACCGTGTAAGTTTTTGGGGAAATTGCAGTATTCATCGCCGCCATTGTAATAGACGGGTAAGCGAATGGGAATCTGAACTGGCGGCGCTGATGGGCGCGTCACAACGCATAAAGCGGTAGGCTCAAAGAGGTACGTAACTGAGTCATTTTGTCGGAGGTCTGGTGGATCCACGAATCTACGTGATGCCCGCTTTGGGATCACTGCTGCTAGCGACCACGCTGTGTGGCCTAGTTGGGTTGGAACGGCAGATTCGACACAAGAACGCGGGGATTCGCACGATCGCGCTCGTCGGATTGGGAGCGTGCCTGTTCACGCTCACCGGCCGGTTTGGTTTCGTGGTGCACGAGGCGGTGGCGGGTGACATGACGCGTATCGCCGCGCAAGTGGTTTCCGGAGTTGGTTTTCTGGGTGCCGGGCTGATTTTCGTCCATCGAGATTCCGTGCGCGGCCTAACCACCGCGGCTTCCATCTGGATTTCCGCTGCCATCGGAGTTACCTGCGGGGCGGGCCTGACATATATTGCATTGGCAGGCACGCTCGTGTACTTCATTCTCACCTTTATTCTGCCGCCGCTGATTCGGCTGCTGCCCAAAGCGGATCCGCAGCGAGTGGTTGATATTGAGTATTTGGAGTACCCCGGCACGCTGCGGCGGTTACTGCTGATCGCATCCGACCTGGGATTTGATGCGCAAATAATTGCTTCGCGGCGGCTCAATAAAGAAAAACCACCGCTCGTGAACGTGTCGATTCGCTTCACGGGCAGACTTCATTTAACCGAGCTTGCCGCCGAACTGGGGGCCACCGAAGGGGTAGAGGCCATCCACATTGAAGACACCCCAGAGATCGCGGATGCAGATTAACACCAGGGGATAGTCCCAGCCCTCAGCGTGAGGGGGCGCTGGCGAGTAGCTAAGCTGGGGGAATCAGTTCGGGCAGTTCCTCCATAGCTTGTTTGATGCATAACCGGGCTGTGTTGAAAGCCAACTGGAACTGTTCAATCGTCATTCCAGCTTCCGCGTAGAACGCGCAGTCAAGGCGAATCACCCACTGTTTCCCAACGCGCGCTACGTACGCGTTCGGGTAGTGCCACCGGGCGTTCCACTCATTTGTCGCATCCGTCAGCAGGTGCATGGCTTTTTCCACGTCCTCGAGCGTGTCGTCCGGTTGCCCGCCGAAAGAAGCGCCGGGGGAGGGCACGGGAAATTCTGACTTTATGAGCATCCACACATGATCGCTTGACACTCCCACGTTTAACGCCATGTCGTCGACCACCACGTCCACTGCCGCTTCTTGCTGCGCGACGATTTCGATTTGGCACAGTTCCAAGAGCTGGCCTAGCCGGTTCATGTCAAGAGGGTAGAACAGTTGGTGGTTACGCATCGCTATCGGGCCCCTCATTCTCCCACGGGTCCGGAAATGCGGTGCTGAGCTGGCTTAAAACGTAGTTTGTGGAACCAATAATAAGGTTGAGTTCTTGCAGGATCTGCGTATCTGTTGCCCCCGCGCCCCAGTTGAACGCCCACGAGGCTTTGAACCGGATCTTCCCTTCATCCATCACGTAGTACGCGATTTTGGGGGCGTAGATAGTGCCGTTTAACCGCTGCACCACGTTCTTAACTTCCCGCAGGTACGCGATGTTCACCGACCGACCCCAGGGGGCGTGGATGCGCCACAGGTATTGCCCGTTTTCAATTGCCGAGTGTGTGAGTTCCATGAAATGACTGTAGAACGGGATGATTGCACGACCGTCCGTGTCGGCGACACACTGAAACTTCGCTTGTTCTAACGCGGCGTACACCCGTTGCGGGGTTGCCGCTTGCAAAGATGCGGCTTGGTCGAACATGCGTCTAGTCTAGTGGTTTTGTGTTTGGTGAGAAACCACGGGCCGACCGCTAAGCTGTATGCGTGATAGGGATCGTTGGTTCAACCGCCTCAGGTAAGTCCGCGCTCGGCATGGCGTTAGCGCAGCATCTGCAGGGTGCGATTATTTCCGCGGACGCGTACGCGCTTTACCGGGGGATGGATATTGGAACGGCGAAGCCCTCAGCGCAAGATCGCGCACAAGTACCTCATTATCAAATAGATGTTTTAGATATTCATGAGGTCGCGTCGGTGGCTGCCTACCAGCAGTACGCGCGGGCGGACGCGGATGTGATCGAGGCGGGCGGGCAGGTGCCAATCGCGGTGGGTGGTTCCGGATTGTACGTGCGGGCGCTGTTCGACCAAATGCATTTTCCGGGTACGGACTCGCGGGTACGTGAGCGGCTCCAAGCGGAAGCGGACGAGTTAGGGAGCGCAGCTATGCACGCGCGGTTAGCGGCGGCCGATCCACAGGCGGCGCAGCGACTGCACCCAAATAATGCGCGTCGCATAGTGCGGGCCCTGGAGGTAATTGAGCTAACCGGCCAACCATTTAGTGCAACACTGCCCAAAGAAGAGTTTGCGCGGCCCAGCGTACTCATCGGGGTGAGACGCGAAAATGACGACGTGGACCAGCGGATAACTGCCCGCACGAAACAGATGTTCCAGACGGGGTGGGTGGAAGAAGTGCGCTCACTCATGCGCCGCGGGTTCGCTGCCACACCCACCGCGGTGCGGGCCACGGGCTACCGAGCAGTCATGGACCTCATAGATGGCGAGCTAACCTTGCAGGAAACGGTGGATGCCGTGTGTTTACAAACCCGTCAGCTGGTGCGCCGGCAAGTAAAATGGTTCCGGAAAGACCCGCGCATCCACTGGCTGAACGCCACAGAGATGAGCCAAGACCAGCTGGTGGATCAGGCGTTGCGCATAATCCGCAAAATGCGGTAACCCTTCTTCGAGGCGGCGCGCTGTGCATCCCAACCCTGCGCCGCGGCCCAGCGTTGGAACGAATCCGCACCGAGGTTCCGGGCGATCACCAACCAGGCTTGACCGTTTGGTGACAAATACTGCATCCACTGCGTGATCATGGTCTGCAACGCGTCTTTCCCCACGCGGATCGGTGGGTTCGACCAGATGCAATCGAACTGTAAAGATTCTTCTTGAGCGCGCGCCAGTGCCTCATCGGCTTTTAAGACCGTCAGATTTGAGCAGCCGTTAACACGCGCGTTCTGACGCGTAAGTTCCAGGGCACGGGTATTCACGTCAACGCCCCACACGTGGGCCTGAGGGCGCTCTTTCGCCATCGCCAACGCCAGCGGACCCCAACCGCATCCTAAATCTAAAAACAAACCACTTTCAGGTAAAGGCGGAGCTTTCTTGAGAAGAGAGGCGGTCCCAAGGTCTAACCGGTGCGCGGAAAACACGGACGACGCGGTTTTCACGTCGAAGTCAAACCCGCGGGCACTAAAGCTCAAAGACTCAGTTTCGGCGTTCGTTGCTGCTTGCGTATCAGTGAAGTAATGGCTCACACGCATTAGGATACCGGAAACGTGTGCACTCTCTGGAGATACGCGGAAAGACATGAGAAAATAGAGCCAGTATGGCTAAAAATGAGGTTTCTTCGGCTCACTCTGATGATGCAGAACTAGAACGCGCCCGTGCGGTCGTGCAACGCGTTTTGGAACGGCAAAAACGTCGCCCCGTGGCGCAGGCACTTAGTTCCACTACCGAGCAGCATGAGGAAGGCGCGGGAAGCCTCGAGCGGCAAGCCCGGGCCGCGCGCGGGGCTCTGCGGCAAGACCGCGTGGCGAGCGCGGAACTGGAAGAAGTTTCCGAAGTTGAGTACCGGCAAGTGCGGTTAGAGCGCGTGGTCCTCGTCGGAATCTACGCGCATTCACAGCGGGACGCGCAAAACTCCCTCAACGAACTCGATGCCCTGGCCCGCACAGCCGGGTCCGCGGTGGTGGGCCACATGCTGCAGCGGCGGGACATGCCGGACACGGCCACGTACTTGGGTTCGGGGAAAGCAAAAGAACTCGCGCGCCTCGTGCGGTCAACGGGGGCGGACACGGTGATTGTGGACTCGGAACTCGCCCCTTCACAGCGCCGCGCACTAGAAGATGTGGTGCAGGTTAAAGTGGTGGACCGCACGGCGTTAATCCTCGACATTTTCGCGCAGCACGCCCAGTCGCGCGAAGGCAAGGCGCAAGTTGAGTTAGCGCAACTGGAGTACCTGCTGCCGCGACTGCGTGGCTGGGGTGAGTCCATGTCCCGCCAATCTGGTGGCCGCGTTGCGGGTGGTGAAGGCATTGGATCGCGCGGGCCGGGGGAGACGAAAATAGAGCTCGACCGGCGGCGTATCCGCTCGCGCATGGCCCGTCTGCGCCGGCAAATCAAAAACATGCGGCCCGCCCGGCAGACCCGGCGCCACCACCGCCGAATGGGGCGGATCCCGTCGGTTGCGATCGCGGGATACACGAACGCAGGTAAGTCGACGCTACTGAACCGGCTCACGGGGGCGGAAGTGATGGTTGAAGACGCGCTGTTCGCCACCCTCGACCCCACCGTGCGGATGGCACAAACCCCAGATGGGCGCGAATACACCCTGGTAGACACCGTTGGGTTCGTGCGCAACCTCCCAACCCAGCTTGTGGAAGCCTTCCGTTCTACGCTTGAGGAAGTGGGGGAAGCGGACGTTATCGTGCACGTCGTGGACGCGGCCCATCCCGAACCGTTCGCGCAGATCCGCGCGGTGAACGAAGTGTTAGAAACAATCGACGGCGCCGCGCATATTCCTCAGGTCATAGCGTTGAACAAAGCGGATCTAGCTCCCGCAGCGGACCTGGCGATTCTGCGGTCGCGACTGCCCAGAGCGGTTGCGGTTTCCGCTCGGACCGGTGCGGGCATTGACGAACTTGCAGAACTGATCGCCCAGACCCTACCTCGCCCCGATGTGCACGTGGACGTGGTGGTGCCATACGAACACGGGGACCTGGTGAATAGTTTCCACGAGACCGGACAGATCGAACAGGAAGAATACCTGGAAACCGGCACCCGCCTCGTGGGGCGCGTGAACGGATCTTTAGCGCACCGATTACAAGAGGTGGACGTCGCAAATGGCCAGTGAAGACCAAGACTTACTGCGCCGCGTAGTCGACTCGTTCAACGGAAAAGAACGGGCTGGCCAGCAGAAAATGGTGGACGCGGTAGCCAGTGCACTGGACGAGCAGCAGCGACTACTCGTAGAGGCCGGCACCGGCACGGGAAAATCACTGGGCTACTTAGTGCCCGCCATGCGCCGGGCGGTGGAACATTCCGAGCGCATCGTAATCTCCACCGCCACACTGGCTTTGCAACGCCAGATCCTCACTAAGGACGCCCCGCAGGTAGCAGCCGCGATGGACGCGGACGTGGACGTGGCCGTGCTGAAAGGGTGGTCAAACTACCTATGTATGCACAAGGTGTCGGGCGGCTACCCCGATGATGACGACACGTTGTTCGCCCCCGCTCCCTCCTCAAGCACCGGCAAACAGGTGGTGCGGCTGCGAGCGTGGGCAGAAGAGACCACTACGGGGGACCGCGATGACCTCACCCCCGGAGTTAACAATGAGGCGTGGCGAGCCGTGTCAGTAAACACTAACCAGTGTTTAGGAACCGCCTGCCCAATGCGGGCCGAATGCTTTCCCGCTCGGGCCCGCGAGGCAGCTGCTAAAGCCCAGATCGTCGTCACCAACCACTCAATGCTCGGAATCCACGCCGGTACAGACAACCGCATTCTCGGTGAGTTCGACGCCCTCATAGTCGACGAGTCCCACGATCTAGCTCGCGTTGTTCGCGACCAGTCCGCCCGGCAGCTCGCCCCAAACTGGGTGTCCTCACGCGCCCGGAGGGTTACGCGCCGCTCCAGCGTGGACACGCACGCACTCGAGGACGGCTCTGAACTGTTCAACACCGCGTTAGAATCCCTCGACGAAGGCCTTCTTACTGTGCGCCCACCCGAACTCGTCGAAGCCCTCTGTGCCGTCGACTCCCAGGTACGCGACGTAGTGCGACAAATCGGAGCACAGCCCGGGTTAGAAGCGATCGACAAGAAACTGGCGCTCGCGGCCCTGTCTGACACCCAAGCGTTCTTGGATGCGTGGGGGCGGGATCCGGAGCGGATGATCACCTGGGTGTCGCGGTCAAAAGATGAGCAGCAGACGTATCTGAACTGCGCCCCGTTAGACGTGGCGGGAGCCATTGCGCACAACCTGTTTGCCGAACGTGGCTGCGTCCTCACGTCCGCGACCCTCAAGCTCGCGGGCTCGTTCACATCCATGGCGCGCGAGACCGGTGCATCACTGCTGCCGGGCACGGTGCACACCCTCGACGTTGGAACCCCATTTGCCCCAGAAAAACAGGGGATCCTCTACGTGGCTTCGCATCTGCAGGTGCCGGGCAGGTCGGGGGTGAATGCCGATGCCCTCACAGAACTCGTTGAACTCACCCAAGCGGCGGGTGGGGGCGCGCTCGCCCTGTTCTCATCCCGCGTGGGTGCCCAAGAAGGGGCGGCCGCATTGCGCGAAGCACTGGATGTACCCGTTTATGTGCAGGGGGAAGAACAGTTACCCGCACTGATCAATAAGTTCGCAGCAGAGGAAGACTCGTGCCTTGTAGGCACCTTGTCGCTGTGGCAAGGAATAGATGTAAAAGGGCATGCGTGCCGACTCATCACGATCGACCGGATTCCGTTTCCGGTGCCCTCCGACCCGGTGGTGGCAGCCCGGAACCGCGAAGTTGCAAAACGCGGGGGGAATCCATTTAGGGTGGTGTCGCTCGACCACGCGGCCCTTTTGATGCGCCAAGCAGCAGGCAGGTTACTGCGCTGTGATGAAGACCGGGGGATGGTTGCGATTCTTGATTCCCGGGTGGCGAGCCGTGGCTACGGTAAATATCTTTTGACTTCGCTGCCGCGCATGTGGCGTACCGACCAAAAGTCCGTTGCTTTATCCGCTTTAAGGCGTTTGAATGGTGGTAACTGACCTTGATCAGTTTCAGAAATGGAGAAAACAGCTATGAGCAGCACTACCCCTAAGTCGTTATACCCGTCCCACGTGCCAGGTGGCCCGTCGAAAATCAGTGTTGTGGGTGCGGGCGCGGTGGGGACCGCGGTCGCATATGCGTCAGCTATTCGCGGTGACGCGCGCAAAATCGCGCTCTTTGACATTAATAAAGAAAAAGTTGAAGCCGAAGCGATGGACATTGCCCACGGCATCCAGTTCACGGGCTGCGGTTCCGTGGAGGGATCAGATGACATCGCGGTGATTGAAAACTCTGACCTGGTGATTATTACGGCGGGGGCGAAGCAGAAACCGGGGCAGACGCGTTTGGATCTAGCGGAGTCCACCGTAAATCTGATGCGCAAGATTGTGCCTCAAGTATGCGAATACGCGCCGAACGCGGTGCAAATGTATATTACGAACCCGGTGGATGTGGTGACGTATGCGGCGCTCAAGATTTCGGGTTTGCCGCGCAACCAAGTGTTCGGTTCCGGAACGGTGCTGGACACGTCACGCCTGCGGTACCTAGTATCGCGGCACACGGGGGTTGCAATTAAAAATATTCACGCGTACGTGGCCGGTGAGCACGGTGATTCCGAAGTTGCGTTGTGGTCCAGTGCGGAGATTGGTAACGTCCCGCTGCGCCATTGGGGGCCCACTGTGGATGGGCGGATTTTTGACCGCCAGTTGCGTGACGAAATTGCGCATGAGGTAGTGCAGTCTGCATACCGGATTATTGAAGGTAAAGGGGCTACTAACTACGCGATTGGTTTGGCAGCGACTAATATTGCGTCCGCGGTGCTGCGCGACGAGAACCGGGTGTTGACGATTTCGTCAATGCTGGATGATTGGCAGGGGATCTCAGATATTGTGATGGCCGCACCGACTTTAGTTGACCGGCAGGGGGCCGGGCGGGTGTTGGAACCGCCGCTGACGCTGCATGAACGCGACGGGCTAACGCGGTCCGCTGAAAACCTGCGTGAGGTCGCGAAGAGCCTGGGTCTGTAGTTTTCCCTAGTCTTGTGTGCGGATGGTTGCGTCCACCCACGCAAGGTGAAGTAAGAGGGGGTCTGTGGAGTTAACTCCACAGACCCCCTCATTTACATCTGCACCCGTACTACCAGGTCTGGAGTAGATCCGGGTCTGAGTGGCCCCGAAGTCTGGCAACTGGATTGCGCCAGACCGCGGGTACCAAACTCTTTACTTCTGGGTCCTGCGCCGGGCCAGTACCAGCCCCGTGCCCAACACCCCAGCGCACGCTGCGAGTGTGAGCCAGCCAGCTACTTGAGCGCCGGTGCGGGAGAGCGAACCGTGCTTACCACCAGTGGGCTGCTTGTGCCCGGGCTTACCCGGGGTAGTGGCCCCACCACCGGGGGTCTGTGCATTGCCACCTTCACCAGGCTCGTCGGTCTGCACGGGTGGTACCGGCTGCTCGGACCCACCCGGTTCGGTTGGTTCCGTGGTCGGCTCATCCGTGCTACCTGGTTCGGTTGGTTCCGTGGTCGAACCGTCGGTCTTGCAGTTGCCACCGAGGCGGATCTCAGCTGCCCCACCGAAATCCTGGCCATTGAGCGCATTCTTCTGCACCATCTTTGCGTACGAGCCTTCCACCGGGTCGAACTCGAATACCTGCGGTTTAGTGCTGTCGGTCAGCGATGCGGACACAACCGGGTCACCCCAGTTCTTGCCATCCTTCGAGATGAATAGGTCGAAGTCCTTAACCCGACCGTTCTGCGCGTTCCCACGCGTCGTGTACTCAAATCCCGTGATTGTGCAGCGCGCCCCCTCCTGGGCCGCTTCGGCTGGCCGCACCGTAATCCAATGCGGGTACTTCGCTACCGACGGCGAGTACTCGGTGTGCCAGTACGTATTGGGATTGCCATCTACCGCTGCACTAGCAGGACCGTTCGGTTCCGGTTCGCCCGACTTCTGCTCCGAGCTCACGCCCTCAACCGTCAACTTCTTGAACGGGTTGAGCAGTGTCAGATGCTGCGGGTCGATTGTGAACCGGCGTTCACTGGTGCGTTCCTCACCGTTTTCCGTCCACGTGGGTTGGAATACGATGTCGTCGGCCTTCGCGTTCCGAGGCAGTGTGAGCTCCCAGTGCGCAACTGATTTCTCGCCCGGCTTCACGGCATTAACACCGTCTTTCACCGGTTTAAGCGACCAGCCTTGCGGTACCTTCACCGAGTGCTTCACGTCCTCCAACGCGCCTTGAATGGCCTCCACAGAGGTGGTGACGTCGAACGCGAGCGTTTGTTTATCACCGGAATCCACGCGTTTCACATCCAGGTTGATCGCCGGTTCAGTTTCCAGCCGTTCCACCCGGAAGTTGTCGATCACCAGGTCCGCTTGCGGATACTTACCTTGGTTGAGAATCCCTAGGTACACCGGGTCTTTCGCATCAACCGTGAACTCCTGCTTGAACTGTGCGGTACCTTTACCGGCTTTACCCGCACCCGCCGGGTCGCGGTCAACCCCCTTGTAGCCCGTACCACGAGCCATCTTCAAAGGCCACTTGTCCGCGGCGTATTCAGACCATCCCTTGTCACCGGGCTTATCCACCCCGAGGAACAACGTGTAGTCGTCATCAAACGCAGTCTGGTAGTCGAACGACACGCGGTACTTGTAGCCGCGCTCCAGCGGGACAGAAGCTTGCGTGGTGCGCAAGATCAGCCCCGGGTTCTCCTGGTGTGCCATGAGCGACCATTCCCCATCGAGCACGTTGTCGAGGTACTTCCCGCCCTCAGTTGCGGTGCTGTCCTTATCCTCGATAATGCCGTACCAGCCGGATTGCGAGAATGGAACGTGCTTGCGCGCCAACTGGGTGCGTGCGTCACCGGTCTTGTTTGAAGACCCGGTCACGAACGGCCAGTAGCCGTCGTCTACGTCCTCAAAATCGGTGAATACTATGGTCTTATCCGTCTTGTTCGGATCTGTGGGGGGTTGCCACTCGACGATCCGCAGATCATCGACTGCCACTTTCGCGTCCCCTGCTTCGGCCGCAATCGTGAATGTGAACGGTTTCCCATCCGTCTTAAACCGCACCGGGACGCGTTGGAAGTACTTACCTAGCTTCTCGTCCGAAGCAGTGGCGTTGAGCGCAGAAGAAGCGTTGATCTCAGTCACTGCTTTACCGGTTTCACCGACTTGGTTAGCGATCGGCGAAACGCCCTCACCGGTAGCGGAAACCGTTACTGGCCGGGTCTTCCCAGGTTGGATTTCAACCCAAGCCCACGCGGAATACGTGCCCGCTGGAACCTTGAGTTCTTGTGAAATCACAGCCTTATCAGCTCCCAGAACCGCCTGCTTATTGTTGCGGTTCGACGTTTCAACCGAGGTGTTCCCCTCCGTGTCGTACGCGTCAGGGGTTCCCGAGAAGAAACCCGGATCCGTTATGTTCGATCCCTGTCCCCAGTTAGGCTCAGGCTTCTGCGGAAGTTCCGAAGTGGGGTAGAGAACGTAGGCCGCGCCCTTATCCGTTTGCGGAAGAGAGACGGAACCATTCGAAACAGACACGTCCGAAATCTTCTGTCGGCCCGTATCCGTGAGTTTGTACAGCGTCAGCGCGCTCTGCCCAGACCACGTATTAGTAAGCTTCCAGGTGCTTGCTTTCCCAGAATCGTTCCAGTAGTACAAGCGGTCCTTCCCACCATCAGCCCACGGCAGCAGGTAGGAACCGTTTTCGTAAACGGTTGCGCCGTCGAACTCGATCTTGCGGTTCTTCGGAATTTCATCGCCACCGATGGAATCCAGTGGGGAGGTTACTTTAGTGCCGTCCTCAAACTGGATTTCGTGGTCTCCCCAGCGCATAATCTGCGAGCGCTGCAAGAACTTCGCGGGCAGGTTGCGTTCCCACACGTTTTGGATGAACGCGTTGTAGTCCACGTGTCCGGTCCAGCCTTCGAACTCCACGGTATTTGGGTTCCCGAGCATCGGGTCGGGGTTGAACGTGTCGCGCCCTGAGTTGTAAACCATGCGGAACAGCTTGGAGTTAATCCCCTTATTGGTTGAACCACCGTATTTCTCGTCGTTCGCCCAGTGCGACCACGTGTTCACGTTCGGTAGCGCATCCGACCATTCGGAACCTTGCCGCCATCCCTGCTTAGCGATTTCCTCAGAGAACCGGACGCCTTCCCACCCACGCGGGTAGTAAACGTCCCAGTACAACCAGTTCAGGTTCGAATCTTTCGGGAAGTCTTTGCGCAGTTCCTCCAGCCGCTTGAGGACATTGCCGGTGGCTAGGTCCTTCTGGTTGTTCATGTAGTACGCCTGGTTCATCCATCCCCAAGCTTTTTGCGGCGGCATCTTCAGCAGATCGAGGCCGAACACGTTGGCTTCCGAGTAGCTTTCAGTAGCATTCACGTGGATCCCGAATGTTGCGTTCCAGTCTTTACCTTCGTTCACGAGGGTACGCAGGTCTTTCAGCCCACCAGCTTTTTCGTTGTAGTTACCCGCGTAGTCACCTTGCGCGGAGTCGTGGCCTTCCGCTTGGTAGCCCTTGAGCAGTACTTGCTGCCCGAGGTTGTCGGTTGCCAGTGCGATCCGCTTCGTGTCATCCAGGGTGCGCAGGAACGGGTGCGTTGCCTGCGACACGATATTGAACGGGATGCGCACAATCACGTTGTTCGCCACGTCTTCGGCACCTTCCACTTCGGGAACGATGTCGCGCGTGGCGATTGCCGCGTCTTGCCAGTCCACTTTCTTGTCATTGTTCTGGTCCGCAACAACTTTGACTTTCACGTACGGGTCTGCGTCCGGGCCGATTCCGTTGCCATCGTCGTAGGTTTGGATGGCTTTGGAACGCCACGTCCAGGTGGCGGGCCCTACGTGTCCGGCACGCTGGTTTTTATTGACCGTGAGGTCGTATGTGAATCGAGTGTTGTTTGACGTGTTCGCTGCCGTGTTATCACCAATCGCGTTAGTGTCGAACGCAGCGGCTAGGTCACTGTTTGCAGCAACCGCCATGTATGAGGTACCGGCTTTCGCCTTGTCTTTTGCCACGTTCAAAAGCGTGTCGCCAGAGGATTCACGGTTTACGCTCGTGTTCGCCGCCATCACTTGGGCAGCGGGGTCATCTCCGGTGACCGTCACGAGGGAAAGCCCGGGAATCGATATGTGCCCAACTTTGTGATCGGGGTCTTGAATGTTGGTGAGCTTGTAGGTGAGTGTCCCGTCTTTGACAGACATTTGCACGTCGAGGCTCACAGCGCCCAGGTCTTTGAGTTTGAGTGGGTAGGTAACTGTAGTTCCATCTTCTGAGGTACTGACGTCCCCTACCTGGACCGCGTAGTCTTTGCCGTCCACCTGGATTTTCGAAAGTGGATCACCGAGCTGTCCAATGAGTTGTTTCTCACCGATGCGGTAGTCGATGACCTGCGGGAAATCTGGGTGGGTGCGCACCGTGATGGTGTCGTCCGTAATTTCCTTCGCACCATCTGGCACGGTTACTTCTGGTGCGGGAGCCGGTTCCTCCGGCTCTTCAGCTGCTTTAACTTCGCCGGTAAAAGCGTTGAACTCCGCTAAAGAGGCCACAGTTTCCGCGCTGCTATCCCCACCCCAGCTGGACTCGTACTGCACTTTCACGCAGTTCGCCTGCACGGGATCAAAGGTGATCTCTTGGTTGTTTGTGCCCTCACCTGCATCCACCGACCCCGTTTTGACCGGATCGGTCGATTCAAATGCGGCGGCGTTACAGTCATCTGTATCCACGGCATAAATACTGTATTCGTGCACGCGTCCGGAGCCGTTGGAGCTCTGGCGGGGGAGTAGGTCTACTCGCGCCAATGGGACGGCTTTGTCAGCTAGTTTCACCACGAACCAGTGCGGCAGTGGATCTTTCCCATCACTCCATTTTGTGTGCCAGTAGGTATCGGGATTTGAATCCAGTATCAGATCCAATGCCCCGTTGGAACCTTCGCCGGTTTTTTCGACTGACGATGCTTCGACAGCCTCCATCGCGCCCTGCTCAATTTTCGTATACTCCACTGTGGTTTCGGCCGCGAACGCGTGAGTGCCTGTCAATGACAGGGTAAGAGCACACGCTGCACCCGCCGCCACAGCGGTAGCCGGTAGGCGTTTTCTCAAGATGCCCCCTTCTCCCTTGAATATTGGGCTTGTATGTACTATCTGGGACTAATCGCAAAATGATCAGTTGTGAGTAGAAAGAAATCTTTCATTCACAAACGCTCAAATACGATCACGTTCAGCATAGCTGATAATCACAGCTTACGAAACTAGTATAAGGGCCTATTTCTTTATTTGAGCGGCCCGCGTTTATCTAGCACGGAAAGAAAAAACAAATCGTCAAAAATTATTGTGCCCGCAAGACAGTGGTTTCAGTCTTGCGGGCACGGTAGCTACTGAGGGGGTGACTAGTTACGCCTGGTACAGGCGTAGGAGCCGCTCCACCTCCTGTTCCACAGCCTCCGTCGCTGGGCCGTTGTACTTGCGAGGATCAACTAGCGCCGGTTTGTCCTCCAGCACGTTCCGCAGCACTTGTGTGAAAGTGACGTTCAGGTGTGTGGACACGTTGATCTTCGTCATGCCCGCGGCGATCGCTGCCTGCATTCCTGCATCCGGCACGCCGCTGGAACCATGGAGCACTAGGGGAACATCTACTTGCGATTTGATCGCGGCAATCAGGTCGTCATCTAGCACCGCGGTGCGTTCCGACATGGCGTGTGAAGACCCCACAGCTACGGCAAGTAGGTCAACGCCCGTGTCTGCAACAAACTGGGCGGCATCGTGTGGATCTGTGCGGGCACTGGGGTCGTGCACCCCATTCTTACCGCCTACCTCACCGAGCTCGGCTTCAACCCCAACGCCGTGGGCGTGCGCGTACTCAACGATTTCGCGGGTGGCCGCGCGGTTTTCCTCATCGGGCAATTTGGAACCGTCATACATAATGGAGGTAAATCCCATATCCACTGCGGCGCGGCACAAATCCAGGTCCTCGGCGTGGTCAAGATGCACGGCTACATCCGCGTCAGTGCTCTTCGCCAGTTCCAGCAGCGCGGCACCAATGGGGCGCAAATGGTTGCCGTAGTACTTAATCGCGTTTTGCGATAGCTGCAGCACCACCGGCAGGCCGGTTTGCTCCGCAGCCTGCACGAACGCGTGCGCGTGTTCTAGTAAGACGACGTTAAATGCCCCTAAACCGCGGTGTTCGCTGGCTGCGGCGCGGGCAGAATCCACGCAGTTAACTAAAGCCATTGTTCATTTCCTCTCGACAAAATTATTAAACCTAAGCTTGTGCGCGCAGCAGGCGATCGTAAACATCCATAACGATCTCACCGGCCACGGGAGCGGCAACCGCGGCACCAGCTAAAGCAGCGGCGTCCACGAGCCACTTTCTAAGCACCGCCCCATCTTGCGCTGCGGCTAACCCATCGCGTGCAGCGCCGCGCGCTAGAGCAGCGACCGACGCATCTCCAGCGCCAGTTGGGTTACCGGCAATAACTGCGGGTGGCGCCACGCGCACGGGTTCACCATGATTAATCTGAGCGACGAAACCATCCTCACCGCGCGAACAAACCACGCCACCGGCACCGGCACCGAGCAGAAAGTCGATTCCTCGCTGCAGGTCGTGGCTATCCGTTAAGTCCGCTAACTCCTCGTGATTAGGCTTCAAAATATCCGCCCCAGCCTTAGCGGCTTCCAGGAGTGCTGGGCCAGACGTGTCGACGATACAGGTACCGCCCGCCTGCTTCACTGTTTTCACAATATGTGGCAGGTAGTCGCTGTTACCAGGCGGAAAGGAACCGGAAATGGCCACAACGTCCGAGTGCCCAACCGCCGATAGCGTGTGTGTTAACGAGGCGAAATCCGTTTCGGTAAGCCCCGCACCTGCCTCGTTGAGCACGGTCGCTTCGTTTTGCGCAACGATCGCAACCGAACGCCGCGTCTCGTGGTTAGTGCGTACAAACGCGGGGTGAATAAAGCAGTGGCCTTTGCATTCACCTAACAGCTGTTCGAACAGGTCGCCGGCGTGCCCGCCGATGAATCCCGTAGCAGTTGTCTGCACCCCTAAGGCCGCGAGCACGCGCGAAACGTTGAGTCCCTTCCCTCCGGGACGCACCTGCACGTCGTGCACGCGATGCACTTGTCCGGGGCGCAGTTCGCTTACCCCGTAGGTGATATCCAGTGCAGGGTTAACCGTAACTGTCCAGATCATTATTACCTCCTGATCACGCGTTACGAAGATCGGTATTAGCCTTGGGGCCATACGTGTCGAAAAGCAAAGCGGCCGCACCTAAAACCTGACTATCCGCACCCAGCTGCGCCAGCGCAACCGGCGGTTTCACCATGGGGTGCACCAGGTTCTCCAAACGCTTCTCAAGAGCGTGAAGCAAATCTGGACCTTCTTTCGAGAGCCCGCCGCCAATCACAATCTGGGCTGGGCCCAACGTGTAGGTGAGTGAAGCGAGGGCTTGCGCGAAACTGTCTAAACCGCTTTCCACTATCCGGCGGGCACTAGCGTGGCCCTGTTTAGCGAGCGTGAACACTTCGAACGCTCCCGCGTGCTCGTCCAACAAGCCCGGTTCCATGGTCTGCAGCCGGGTCGCGAAGGCTTTCGCGGAACACACTTGCTCCAGTTTCTTCAGTTCCGATGGGGCGTTGGGATCGGGAATTAGAGTCTGCCCAATTTCCCCGCACCACGGATGCGGCGAGTAAAGCTGCCCGGCGCGGAGATAGGCGGCGCTTATGCCCGTGCCCACCGCAATGTAGTAGCTATCTTCAGCTCCAGCGCCGTATCGGAACTCGCCGTATCCTCCGGCGCGGACATCGTGGTGTAAGAGTACGGGGGTGTCTAGCCGCTCTTGCAGTGCGCTGCGGAGCGGAAAATCGGTCCACCCCAGGTTCGCGGAAAAAACGGCCACCCCCGTTTTTTCGTCTACAATTCCGGGGCAGGTAACGGAAACAGCGTCTGCGAGCGGTTGCTTCTGAACCGACAGGTCCGTCGTGGGCCGAGCTTGCCACTGGGAGCGGGCTCGGCCCACGAGCTCGACGACGCTGTCGAGCACGGCTGTGCCACCGTGAGGGGAATGCACGCTCCACCGCTGGAGGACACGTCCCGTGTTCGTGGCGACCACCGCTTTGATGGTGGTACCGCCAATGTCGATGGCGAGTGCGGGGTGGGTCATTACTCGTCGTCCGAGAGGATAACCGAGCGCGTTAGGTGCCGCGGTGTGTCGGGGTTCAACCCACGGTTTTCCGCACGAGCAACTGCTACGCGCTGAGCCAAAACCAGGTGCGCCAGCGGGTTCCACTCCGAGGTAACCATTTCGGCGCCCGTTTGCTCCACCTGCTTGTCGAGGCCAGCGGGGACCTCACCAAATACCCACACGAGGCGTCCGGGTTGGGCAATCGAGATGGGGCCGTGCCGGTATTCCATTGCGGAGTAAGCTTCGGTCCAGGACTGCGAGGCTTCGCGGCACTTCAACGCGGCTTCATTAGCGACCCCGATGGTCCAACCCATGCCGAGGAACGTGATTTGGTCCGCTTCTACCCACCGCTGGGGGATTTCAGCTTCGAGGGCTTTGCGGCAGTCTTCTGCAGCGGCTTTAACGTCGAAATCGAGTGACGACAGGAGCCACGCCAAAGCGGTGGTGGCGAAACGGGTTTGGACAACCGATTCCTCATCTGCTTCTTCGAATACGATTTCGGAATCTACATATGGGCTAGCGGGGCCGCCTGCAACTGCGGTAATCAAAATCGCGTGGATGTCGTTTTCGTGGCAGTGCTTGGCCAGCTCAACGATCTCACTGGTGGTTCCGGAGCGAGAAAGCAAAATTAGCGCGTCGTAATCGTAGAAGTCGGGGAACTCTGTGGCCGTGTACGCGTCAGAGACTGCGTTGCAGTGTAGCTGACGGTAGCGGCAGTACGCCTGCGCCATGAACCAGGAAGTTCCGCAGCCGATTACTGCTACTTTTTTATCGTTGTCGGGGAGGGCGTCGGTGGGGCGCGTGGATAGTTTCAGCCACAAATCCGGCTGGCTCATGATCTCGTCTACAGTCAGTGACATGGTTACTCCTTCGTTTATTCGAATGATTGCGAACGATTAGTTATGATTAGTGTAACGCAAAATCAATCACAACGTGCGTGTGAACTTGTTTTTGAAGGCGAAGATGTCAAGAGTTGTGGTTGTAGTTAGCGAAAACAATCGTAATAATGATTGCGATCAGATTGTTTGATTGGAGAAATGGGGGCGGTATGAATCAGCATGACCGTCAAATGCGCATTGTGAACCTGGTCGTTGAACGCGGTTCCGCCACGGTTGATGAACTCGTGGACGCACTGGGGGTTTCCCCCGCAACCGTGCGCCGGGACCTGCACGTACTAGATAACCAGCAGCTGTTGCAACGCGTCAGAGGAGGGGCACGAGCCGAAACCGGGGCGGAAGTGGACGTGCCGCTGCGCTACCGAGAATTGCGTGAGGGCGACGAGAAACACGCGATTGCGCGCGCGATTGCGCAAAAGCTTAAACCCGGAGAAGTGATCGCCCTCAACGGAGGGACAACGGCTGCAGCGATTGCCGCCGAGATTGGGCGAACGTTTTGCAATAACCAACGGGTCGACGCGACCCCGCTCACCGTGGTGACTAACGCCGTGAATATTGCCAACGACCTCACCATGCGCCCTTCGATCCGCGTTGTTGTTACCGGCGGGGTGGCGCGGTCGCGCTCTTACGAGCTGATTGGGCCACTCGCCGAACACGCGCTAGCGCAATACGGGGTGGACACCCTTTACTTAGGGGTCACGGCTATCAACTTTATGGCGCGTGCCTTCTACACCCACAATGAGGGGGAGGCGATGACTAACGCGGCCCTGGTCAAGATCGCGCAACGCGTTGTGGTAGTGGCCGACCACACTAAGATGCATCAGTCGGCGTTCGCGAAAATCTGTGATTTCGACGCGGTAGACGAGTTGATTACGGACCGGGGGGCGGACCCAGAAAGCTGCCGCGAACTAGAGGAAAGTGGAATCAAGGTGACGGTCGTTTAGGTGACCAGAGCCTCAATGAACTGAAAAAACGCCCGCGGGCGAGAGGAGAGAAAATGAGCCAAGGACGTCTTACCCTACCGATCGAAACCGGAATCGACGAGCAAATTCGCGAACTTGCGCAGCGGTTACAACCCGACGCAGTCCGAAACTCTGATGGGACGGAACTACCAGCAATCGCCCATGAACTCGTAGACAAGGTTTATTCAACGTACTTCCCGGCCCGTGGTGATAACGAGTGGGCCGATAAGCTCCCTGGGCAGCGTGTGTGCCAGTACCTCATGTCAGAACCGGTTACGGCGCAGACGAGCGACCCCCTCAAGATAGACGTAATGGAGGGATACTTTGCCTGGCAATTTGCCCCGGATTTGGACTGTGACCGGGCCAAATACTGGCAGGTTATTGACCGCACAACAGGGCAAACTCTGCCCGTGGACGCGTGGTCGCTCGAGTTCAGTGAAGTGCAGTACCCGGACGCAGCGAAGTTGGCTGCCAAACCCGGTCCGAAAGATTCGGAGTCGAAGTCCGCGATCGTGACGATCCACAAGCCGCAGCGGTACCACGTGTACACGGTGAACTTCCTGGCGCGGCAAATCTGGGATTCCACGCAGATGTACAACTACCTCACGAACGATTGGGCGTTGGACCCGAAGCGGCGTCGGGACCGCACGTACGACGTCGAATACCCGCAGGTGTGGGCCCACGTGAAGGAGTCGCTTGCGCAGTGGCTGGATGCCCATCCCGAGGTGGACGTAGTGCGTTTTACCACCTTCTTCTACCACTTCACCCTCGTGTTCGACGATCGTGCGCGCGAACGGTACGTGGATTGGTTCGGTTATTCCGCGAGCGTATCGATTCCCGCGCTGGAGGCGTTTGAACAGCGGTACGGTTACGCGTTGACCCCGGAAGATTTCGTTGACGCCGGTTTTTACAACTCGCCTTTCCGGATTCCGTCTGCGCACTACCGCGATTGGATGGAGTTTACGGGTGAGCGGGTACGCGAAAAAACCGCGCAGCTGGTGAAGATGGTGCATGCCCAGGGGAAGGAAGCAATGATGTTCCTGGGTGACAACTGGATCGGGACTGAGCCGTACAGCGAGGATTTTGAGCAGGTCGGTTTGGACGCGGTGGTTGGTTCCGTGGGGAACGCTGCGACCTGCCGGATGATCAGCGATATTCCCGGGGTGCGTTACCGGGAAGGGCGGTTGCTTCCGTACTTTTTCCCAGATGTTTTTAACGATGAGGGCGATCCTGTGGGGGAGGCGCGCGCTAGTTGGCGAGCTGCTCGGCGCGCGATTATCCGTAAGCCCCTGGAGCGGATTGGATACGGCGGATACCTTTCGCTCGCTCTGAAGTACCCGGAGTTCGTGGACGAGGTGGAGCGGATTGTCACGCAGTTCCGTCAGCTTCACGACAAGACAGGTGGGCGCGCTCCCGCGGCTTCGCGCGTTCGCGTTGGTGTGTTGAACGCGTGGGGGAGTTTGCGTTCTTGGCAGACCCACATGGTTGCGCACGCGCTGCCGTATCGGCGCACAGATGCGTACGTGGGGGTTATTGAGGCGCTGGCAGGTTTGCCGTTTGACGTGCGTTTCGTTTCTTTCGACGAAGTGAAGGCCGGGGCGTTGCAGGACTTGGACGTGATTATTAACGCGGGGTCTGCGGGCACGGCCTTCAGCGGTGGTGAGTACTGGGCGGATCCGGAACTGCTGACACGCGTGCGCGAGTTCGTGGCGCGCGGCGGCGGGTTCATTGGGGTGGGGGAGCCGTCTGCGCTTCCGGAATCTCAGACCCGTTCGTGCGGGAACGTGTTTGCCCTCGATGACGTGTTGGGCTTGGATATTGAACGCGATTTCGGCCTGTCACGCCACTTGTACACGCAGGTTACCGCGGATCATTTCGTCACTCGTGATCTGACTGAACGTTTCGATGCGGGGCCTGCTGTGGAGGGAGTTTTTGCTACTCGCGGTGGGGCTGAGGTGTTGGATAGTCCCGAGGGAGGCGTGTCTCTCGCGGTGCATGAGTACGGTGCTGGTCGAGCTGTGTACTTTAGCGGTTTGCCGTATTCGGTTACGAATGCGCGGTTGCTGCATCGGGCGTTGTATTGGGCCGGTGGTTGCGAGGAGGCGTTTGAACGCGATTGGACCTGTGATAATCCCGCGATTGAGGTAGCCTACTACCCGAATGTGTCCTTGCTCGCTGTTTCGAACATTACTGATCAGCCTCAAGAGGGTGTGATCCACGGTGAGGGGCAGACGCTTTCGGTGCAGCTTGGGGCCGACGACCTAGTTTGGCTGGAATGTGAGTGATAACAAGTACCGAACCGCGATGATTAATGATGCTCAAAGATTGATTGATCGTGATCGGTTTGCTATTCTTTGATTGGTAGCTGGGAGCCAAAGATGGCTTTCACCCATTACCTGGAGGTAAAGATGAGTAAGAGCATGAGGACGTGCTCCGGATTGATCGCCATGGCGGCAGTCGCGGCCCTAGGGCTGGGAGCGTGCAGCAGTGGTGGCAATAGCGGAGATGAAGCCAAACCGGCTAAATCCGGTGAGAAAGTTGAGATCAACTACATGCACCGTCTGCCCGACGGTGACGACATGACCAAGGTAAATGACGTCGTCAAGAAGTGGAATGACGAGCACCCGGACATTCAGGTTAAGGCCGAGAAGTGGCAGGGCCAAGCAACCGAGATGATCAAGAAGCTCGAGACCGACGTTAAGGCCGACAATGCGCCTTGCTTGGCACAGGTTGGCTACAGTGAAACCCCGGAGCTTTACACCAAGGGCCTGTTGAAAGACGTTACTGAAGAGGCGAATAAGTACAAAGACAAGTTCGCTGAAGGTGCCTTCAACATGATGAAGGTAGGGGACAAGGTTGTGGGCCTGCCTCAGGACACAGGCCCGCTCGTGTACTACTACAACGCGGATGAGTTCAAGAAGCTCGGGATTGAGGTTCCGACCACGCTGGACGAGTTCAAGGAAGCCGCAAAGAAAGCAGCTGAGCAGGATAAGTACATTGCTGCGTTTGAACCCGATGAAGCCCTGAACTTCTTCGCGGGCCAGGCGGCGGCTGCAGGTGACACCTGGTACTCCGTTGACGGCGACAAGTGGAAAGTCGATACGACGGGTGAGGGCGCAAAGACTGTGGCTGACTTCTGGCAGTCCATGCTCGATGACAAGTCCGTGCTCGTGATGAACCGGTGGGATGACAGCTTCAAGAACTCGCTGACGTCTAACAAACTGATCGGTACTATCGGCGCTGCGTGGGAGGCTGCTCTGCTCGCCGGTGACATGGAAGGTACTGACAATGAGGGTAACTGGAAGGTTGCGCAGCTACCGGATTACGGTGAGGGCGTAATGTCCGGTCCCGATGGGGGTTCCGGCATTGGGGTGACGAAGAACTGTGATCACCCTGCGGAGGCAATGGAGTTCGCTGCCTGGTTCAACACTCAGATCGAACCATTGGTCTCTCAGGGCCTTGTGGTAGCGGCAACTGGGGACGTGAAGACCCCGGAGGGGCTGTCGAAGTTCTTTAGTGGCCAAGATGTGTTCGCAGAACTGGCGAAAGCTAACGAGGTAATGTCGAAGGACTTCGCTTACATTCCTGGTTTCAGTGCGGTTGGCCCAGAGATGATCACCGCTGCTGACGCAGCCGGGAAGGGCGAGAAGAAGGTTGCCGATATCTTCACTGCAGCTCAGGATGCGTCTGTGAAGGCGCTCAAGAACTTGCAGCTACCGGTTGCTGAATAGTTCGACTCGTAAAACAGTGGTGGGGGAGCTCAGCCTCCCCCGCCGCTGAACCGCCCATGTAACGCAATGACGCGAAGAGGATTGCACATGACTACGTCCGCATCGGTAGGTACGCGTGCGCGCCGATCATCCGTATCTACATCAGAGCAGAAAAAGAATAAACGTAAGCATCGGCCCAGTAAAAGAGACGCACGAGTAGGTCTGGCGTTCGTAGCTCCATTCGCTATCGGGTTCGTGCTCGTTTTCCTGATTCCTATTGCCGTTTCGATTTATATCAGTTTTTTCCGCACGGTAACTGAAGGTGGCGACCTGTACGGCACTGGTGAGTCCGTCCAGCAGTTCGTTGGTTTAATGAACTACGAGTACGTGGTGACGAGCCCACAGTTCTGGCGGGGGATCTTGCGGGTTTTCATTTACACGTGTTTCCAAGTGCCCGTCATGATTATCGCGGCGCTCGCTTTGGCGTTGGCCTTGGATTCATTCTTGGTTCGACACGTTACTATTTACCGCCTTGGCTACTTCCTTCCGTTTGCGATTCCGGGGATCGTAGCTGCAATGATTTGGCTGTACCTGTATTCGCCAGAGCTTTCTCCAATCGTTAAGGGTCTTGCCGCTTTAGGTTTGAACGTTGATTTCCTTAATCAGAATATTATTTTGGCGTCTATGGCAAATATGACCACGTGGACTTACACGGGTTATAACATGCTTATTTTCTTAGCGGCATTGCAGGCGATTCCAAAAGATTTGTCTGAGGCAGCCCGCATTGACGGGGCAAGCGGTTGGCAGATTGTTACGCGCATTAAGATCCCGATGGTGCGCGGTGCTGCACTACTGGCAGTGCTGTTGTCGATAGTTGGGACTATTCAGCTGTTTAATGAACCTACCGTGTTGGCGGCGTCGCAAACGTGGATGGGTAAGGACTATACGCCGATGATGATGGCGTACAACACGATGATGGGGACGATCAGCCCGCCGGGTGATGGGCCGGCATCCGCGATTTCTATTGTGATGGCCGCGATCGCGGGGGTACTCGCGGTGGTTTACGCGGTGGCGTCAGAGAAAGTAGCCAAGTGATGAAGCAGATGACGAAGACATTGTTTGGGAAAGCGCGGTGGAAGAAAACGGCCCCCGTGGTGGATGAGCCGCCTCCGTCGCTTAGGCCGAAGAAGGTTACGAAAGTAATTACGGTGGTAGTACTCACCGTGGTACTAATCTACTTCTTGTTTCCTATTTACTGGGTGATCGTGGCGGCCACGAAGTCAAACCCAGAACTGGTTTCGACTAACGGCATCTGGTTCGCGTCTAACCTGCGTGAGCTACCGGGCGCAATCGCAGCGAACTACGCGCGCCTCATGGGGTGGACGCAAGGACTGTTTTGGCGGTGGATTGCGAACTCACTGTTCTACTCCACGGC
This sequence comes from Gleimia hominis, assembly GCF_002871945.2. Lineage (NCBI taxonomy): Bacteria > Bacillati > Actinomycetota > Actinomycetes > Actinomycetales > Actinomycetaceae > Gleimia > Gleimia hominis. Next base: position 565,390 of record NZ_CP126963.1, read on the forward strand.
AGCGGGCATAATCGGTACGCTGCTCTCGGTTATGGCAGGGTACTCGCTTGCTAAGTTCAAGTACCGGGGGCGCAACCTCATCCTTGGGATGATCATGAGTGGTCTGCTGATGCCAGTTGCGTTACTGACGATTCCGATGTACATCGTGTTCCACGGGATTGGGCTTACAAACACGATGGCGTCGATCATCATTCCGTCTTGTATCTCGCCGTTCGGTGTTTTCTTGGGACGGGTTTACGCGCAAAGTTCAGTGCCTACGGAGTTGATTGAGGCTGCGCGGATCGATGGGGCCAGTGAAGCGCGGATCTTCTTCACTATTGTCCTGAGGCTGCTTGCTCCCGCGATGGTTACGATCTTCCTGTTCATCTTTGTTGCCACGTGGAATAACTTCTTGCTGCCATTGATGATGGTTTCCAGCGCCGAGATTCAACCGGTAACACTTGGGCTGTACGGCATGATGAGTTACTTTAACCCAGAGAAGGGTGCGGTAATGATGGGTGCTCTGTTTGGTGTCTTACCGTTGATAGTTATTTTCCTCGGATTGCAAAAGTACTGGCAGGCCGGGCTTGCAGCCGGGTCGGTTAAAGAGTAGCCGCGGGCTTGATGCTTGGCACTGTTATGACGCTCGACGCGGGCTTGTCGCTTGAAGCAAGCTTGTCGCTAGGAGCGGGCTTGCTACCGTAGCTGGTGCGGCAGTGCTAATGAGTTAAGAACTACAGATTACAGATCGCTAGGGGCGTCGGGTGAGTTGATTCACCTGGCGCCCCTAACTGTTTATTTTTTAGCTGTATATTTGAGCGCACGTGCCACCTTTAGGATCGTCGGCACAGTCCGCTGAGCTTGGGAGGCTCAAGTTGGGGGTATTAGTACAACCCTAGGGTAATAAGCCTGTGCAAAATGGGTTAGAGTCCTGTTGAAAACGGGCTATAGTCTTGTAGAAAACGGGTTATAGTCTTGTAGAAAACGGGTTATAGCGCGCGGATTACAGTTACAACTTTTCCGAGGATCGTCGCTTCGTCACCTAGGATTGGTGCAAAATTATCGTTTCTCGGTAGTAACCACACGTGTCCATCGGCGTGCGACAGAACTTTTACGGTCGCCTCCCCGTCTATCATCGCAGCGACAATCTGCCCGTCTTCTGCGTTCGGTTGGGCGCGTACAACCACGTAGTCGCCGTCGCAAATCGCGGCGTCAACCATTGATTCCCCAGAAACTTCCAACATGAAAAGTTGACCGCCTCCTGTAAAGCGCTGTGGAAGCGTATAGGTATCCTCCACTGACTGCTCGGCGGTTATGGGGGAACCAGCCGCAATCCGTCCGACGAGTGGGGCGGTAGCGGTGGGTTCTGTCGCTTCTGTATCAACCGACACGGGGAGCACGAGTGGATGCGTCGCCGTTGAAGCCTCTTCGGTGGGAGCAGCTGCGGCGTCTTCTTCCACCAGCTCCATTGCTCGAGGCCGGCCGGGGAAACGCCGAATAAATCCCTTATCTTCCAGCCCATCGAGTTGATGCTTCACAGAAGAAGGGGAGGACAGGCCGACTGCTGAACAAATTTCTCTCACCGAAGGTGGGAATCCCTGCTCGGTGATCGCCGTGCGGATGCACGCCAAAACTTCTTCTTGCCGCGCTGTCAAGCCTGCGCGTGCAACGCGCCTGCTCTGCTCAGGCCCAGCCGTGCCCAGCTCGACCGCACCTTCCTTAGTTCTCTTACTCATGCATAGCTCTCTTACTCGTTAATACTGTGCGGGAAAAGCCCGCGCATATGCCCGCGACCTCATTTGCCTATTACCTAGCTTACGCACAAATATAACAAAATGGAACATATGTTCGAAAGTGTCTCGACAAACCTCTTTGGCCGGTGTATCGTACAAGTGTTCGACGAACACACGTTCGAAAGGTGGAGTTATGAGCGCCCTGCAGATAAGCCCGCAGATTCCAAGTGCCGGCAGCGAGCACGAAAGAACCCGAATCCGTGTGAATCAGCGCGCGAAAGAGTTGCCGAATACAACTTCAATCAAAAGTGTGCGGCAAGCGGGTGTCTCGCCACGGCCCCACTTGTACGTGGTGCCGAATCGGCCCCCTCAGACTTCCGTCGGAAAGTTGTCTCTCGCCCCCAAGGAGGGCAGCTTTTCGGCGGAAACCATCACCTCGTGGGGAAAAGCATTTTTGCGAACCATGCGTTCACTAGTTGTAGTTGCACTAATCGGCGTGCTCGGCATGGCTTTGGGCGTATATATGCAGGATGAGCCGTCGTCAGAAGCCTCCGTCAGCTACGCGGTGCAAAGCGGGGAATCCCTATGGGCAATAGCGCAGTCATTGGGGGATTCAAACCATAAAACCACCGAGATCGTACATGATATTCGCAAGTTGAACGGGTTGAACAACGACGTGGTACAACCAGGGCAAGTGCTTCAAATACCGAAATACTAGCCGGCGGAGCAATAAAATGTTACGAAACTTGGGCTATGCAGATAAACTTAGTGATGTATTTAAAGCACACGTAGTGGAGGCCCATTTGCATTGCCCGTTTTGTCACCATGAGGATTCGCGCGTAGTCGACACTCGCCTGTCAGAAGATGGGCTAGCCATCCGACGCAGACGCGAATGCACCGCGTGCGGCCGCAGGTTCACCACTCAAGAAACCTCGAACTTCTCCGTAACAAAACGCTCAGGCGTGGTGGAACCATTTTCACGCGAAAAAATCATCTCAGGAGTGGCGAAAGCCTGCCAAGGGCGCCCAGTTAACGAACGGGAACTAGCTAAACTAGCGCAGCAAGTAGAAGAATCACTGCGCACAACCGGGCAAAGTACCGTATCCGCCGACGAAGTGGGGCGAGCTATCCTGCCGTACCTCAAAGAACTAGACGAGGTCGCTTACCTGCGGTTCGCATCCGTGTACTCGAACTTCCAATCCCTCTCAGACTTTGAACGAGCAATCACTGCTCTACGCGAAAACCGTGAAGAACGCGGCCGCTAGCAGCAAAACACCGCCCCACGCAGCCTAAGTCAAGCTTACTCAGATAGCAGGTGCAGAAAAATACGTGCGCCTAGAGTGCACGCGTGCTTTTGCCACACGCGCACCACCCAAAGCACTTATTTGCCTTCTGCGATCGGCTAGTTACCACCCGCAGCGTTCGAGTGGTCACCATCCGCGGTATTCGACTGGTCACCACCCGTGGCGTCAGAGCGCTCACTGCCCGCAGGCCCACCATCAGCACCAGAACCGTGCTCGCGTGAAGCGTTCCGGTCACTTGGAGATTGCGGGCGGTAATCGCGAATAGAATCCAACACCGCGTCCGCAGCATCTTCAACCTGATCCGACAGCTGACCAGCAAAATCACGCAACTGATTCAACGCCACTTCCGAACCTGCAGAAAGCTTCTCGCGCACCTCATCAGAAGAACGCGCGATCCGCTCACGCAAATCCAACGTCGATTCCTTCATGGAATCCCCCGCCTCAACCAAATACTCTTTGACGCGGCGGCGCATAACTTTACCAATCTGCGACCGCGGCAACTCTGAAAGAAGCACAATCTGACGCGGTAACGCGTAGTGAGCAATAGACTTCTCTGCCCACCGACGCACATCATCAAGCGACACCGTGGCACCGGGCTCCAGAATTAATGCGGCCACCACGTCCTCCCCACGGGTACTACCTTCCAACCCCACGACGGCGACATCCTCAATCCCAGGCATGGTGCGCACCGCGTCCTCAACTTGGGATGGGTAAACATTAAAACCACCCGAAATAATGAGTTCCTTACGGCGGTCAGCCATCTTCACGAACCCATCAACTACCTGCGCTAAATCACCGGTGCGCAACCACCCATCGTGGAACGCCTCCGCAGTTTCCTGCGGATTATCCCAATAACCAGCAAAAACCTGTGGGCCCCGTGCCAGCAACTCACCCACTTCACCGTCGGCCACGTCTCGATCGGGATTTTCCGGGTCCACAATCCGAACTTCAGTGGACGGAAACGGGATCCCCAAAGTAGACGGACGCCGATCCGCAGATAGGGGAGAGCCAAGAATAATTGGCGACGCTTCCGTCATCCCGTAGCCCTCAATAAGGTAACCGCCGGTGGCATCCTCCCACCGCCGTGCGATCTGCGGATCCAAAGGCATCGCCCCCGAAACGGCGTACTTAATACTCTTCAGGTCCACGTCCTTGCCCTCCACGCCTTTCGCCAGGCGGTCAAACATAGGAGCCACACCGGGGAAGAACGTGCACGGCAAACGCTTTTGCGCGTCTAAAACAATATCTACGTCGAACTTTGGAAATAGTACGTTAGTTGCCCCAATGCGGATCCCAGCGCAGAGGTTAACGCTCAAGCCAAACGCGTGGAAAAATGGTAGTACCGCGAACATAACTTCCGCGCCCTCGTGTAAGTTAGGGACCCAAGCTTGGGACTGGGCTGCGTTAGTACCCACGGAGTGGTGCGTCAACTTCACGGCCTTAGGCACGCCCGTTGTCCCCCCGGTGTGCAAGAGCACAGCAATGTCCTCTGCGGATCCGACAGGATTGTTCGGCCACGGAGCAACCCGCGCCAAAGCCTTGTCCCAGTCCCGCGCCCAGCCGGGTGGGGGCGTACTCATCTGCGATTTACGCGCCCGCGCCGGCGCCACCGGCAGATTAATGAGTAGGCGAGACATAAACGGAAGCGCCTTCGTCAAATCCACCGTGAACACGGCGCGCGGGCGCAGTTTAGCCACGTCGATCGAGGATAGCGAGTTCTCCCAGCAGATAATGACTTTGCAGCCCGCGCGGTCCAGTTCCGCGGTCAACTCCGATTTAGGTGCCAGCGGATTTGTTTCCACCGCGATAGCGCCCAGCATGAAGATCGAATACAACGCCACCACGTGTTGGGTGCAGTTCGGCAGTGTAATGGACACGCGGTCCCCAGGTTTGACGCCAGCCCGGTGCAGCGCCGCGGCTCCAAGACGAACCTGGTTAACTAGCTGCGCGTAGGTTAGTTGCGCCCCTAAAAAGTCTGTTGCCACCCGGTTGGGGTACCGTTCACTCACATCCAGTAGCACCTGGGCAAGAGTACGATTCTCCTCCTGAACTTTAAACGGAACCCCATCCGCATAAGATTCCCGAAGCCGATCGGTAAGCGTCACAACAAAACTCCTAACTTACGCTTGCGTAAGTAACGTTACCGTAAGTTTGTCTCCGTGTGGCGCTCAAGTGCAAATCCTGCCTCTGCTCCGAGCAGCTGCGAGGGCAACAAACTGGCCTGTTAAGGCCGGGCTAAAATGCGCAGACGTATGTTCTCTTGCAAAGAGTCGATAGCAGTTATTGCTTCCGCAGGAAGCTCTGACGAAATGTCGGTTAATGCGTATCCGATTCCACCTGAGGTTCCTAAAATCTGCCCGTCAATATTTGCACCATGTTCAGCGAACGTCTGGTTGATCAAGGCCAAGACACCGGGGGTATTGCGGTGTATCAGACCCACGCGGTAGCGTGAAGCACTCGATGGCAGCAGTGTTAGGTTAGGTAGGTTAACTGACATGTCCGTGGACGCGGTTTGAATGTAGTCACTTACCTTGTGGGCGACAAACTGACCGATGTCGAACTGAGCTTCCTCAGTTGACCCACCGACGTGGGGCGTGAGAATCACGTTGTCCATACCTGCTAGAGGGGATTCAAACGGGTCCCCGTTTTTCTTTGGTTCCTGTGGGAACACGTCAACCGCAGCGCCCGCTAAGCGCCCGGATTCTAAAGCGTCTACGAGGGCATCAATGTCAGTTACGAACCCGCGTGAGAGGTTAATGAACATGGCTCCGGGCTTCATCTGTTTAAACTCCGCTGCAGTGAACATCGAGGTGTTTTGCGGTCTTCCAGACACGTGGATGGAAACAAAGTCGGACTCTTGCAGTAGCTGCGCCAGCGAGCCCACTGGCCGAGCGTTCCCTAATGCTAAGCGCTCGGCAATATCGTAGAAGATCACTTCCATCCCCAGGGATTCCGCAAGAACGGACAGTTGAGTCCCAATATTTCCATATCCCACGATCCCGAGAGTTTTGCCGCGGACCTCATGGGAACCAGCTGCACTTTTAGCCCACAGCCCGTGGTGCAGGTTCGAGTTTTTAACGGTTAAACGCCGGTTTAATGCGATGATTTCTGCGATCGCTAGTTCCACCACGGAGCGGGTGTTCGAATAGGGCGCATTGAAGACCGCCACCCCCGCGTTTGAAGCGGCAGCAAGATCGATCTGATTCGTCCCAATACAGAATGCGCCTATTGCCAGCAGCTGCGGGTTCGCGTCCAGCACCTGCTTACTCACCGTGGTTTTCGAACGCAACCCGAGGATCTGAAAACCGCGCAGCGCTTCTTTCAGCTCGGATTCGTCCATTGCCCCCGTGTGGCGAACAACCTCGATTCCATTGTCCGCAAAAATTTCGTCCGCTTTCGAATGGGGGTTTTCTAACAATAACGCTCGAATACTCATACTAGTATCGTCGCATGTTTCAAGAAAGAATTATTCTCCCGCTGATGAGCGAACCTGACCGTCTTGCAGATCAACAAGCTCTTTTGGCCTTAAACGCTGAGTGCGTGTGGAATCGGGTGCTGCGCCAAGACGCGCAGGCGTTGGGTTGGGCGCGTCATGGCGACGTAGAGGTCGCCGGCACTTTGTTTCGCAATCTCACCCGGTTCCACGATGAGGACGGTGTCGAACTCCAGGCCTTTAGCGGCGGTGGGCGTGAGGACCACCACCCGCGGGTCCAGGGGCGCACCGTCGTGAATAACCTCGGTGAAGTCCCGGTGACGCTCCGGGTCCAAAATGACTGCCAGGCGACCGCGGTCAGCGCCCACGAGGGAGTCCAACACCTTGAGTTCTTCCTCGAGCGCGCGGCGCAACTCGTCTTTCCAGGGCGCGCCCTCAGGCAAATGCGTTAAAACATACGCGTCCTCTATATCTCTGGCGGCAACCAGGGGGGAAGACAGGGGGAGGCCCAACTCTTCCATAACGGCTTGTGCCCGGTCTAAAATCTGCGCGGGCGTGCGGTAAGAAACCGTGAGCACAGCGGAACCAGCGTAAGCCCGCATCGCCGGGCCCAACAGGTCCGACCACTGCGTGGCCCGCGTGTACGAAGACTGGTCCAGATCACCCGTAACCGTAAACGAACGTGACGGACAGCGGCGCAGCAGAATATGCCACGCCATGGGGGAAAGCTCCTGGGCCTCATCCACAATAATGTGCCCGTACGCCCACGAACGGTCCCGCGATGCACGCTGAACTAGCGGCTGATCCGCATCCGGTTCCCCAGAACGGTCCGCCAGGGTCTGGGCAGAAACCATGCCGCCACCGAGCCCCATTGCTTCAATCGCCTGCGCCGCATCCGCGACCGCGCGGCGCCGTTCCTGCTCCCGCTGCTTAGCAGCTGCCGAAGCAGTGGGCAAGTCACCCAACTGTTCTTCGAGTTCATCGAGGATCGGAATGTCGCTTTCAGTGAGGGCACTGCCGCGCGGGCGCATTAGCGATTCGACTTGCTCGGCACTAAAACGCGGTGCGCACTGCGCTAAGAACTTTGGGGAGGCGAACAAGCGCTCCAACAGTTTCAACGCACTCATCGGCAGCCAGGACAGGTTAATGGCTCGCTGCGCAGCTTTTGAGCCGCGGATGTAATCGTAATACCACTCCAAATCCGAGTGTGCACTCACTTGCGCATCCATTTGCCGAGCGAGGTTTTCCATCAGTTCGTACGCGAACGATTCCCACGCCTCGTTATGCGGCCGGCCACTGCGCCGCGCCCGCGAGCGCGCCGCCGCCACGTCCGCCGATCGCAACACAACGTTGTAGCCCGCAATCGCTAGGGGCGTGTCTGCGGGGACGCGTTCGAGTGAACGCACCGCGTTTTTCACAACCTTAATCCAGTAGGTGTCGCCTTTGATGCGCGCCACTTCTTCCCGGTCGCGTCCGGCAGCTTTGTAGCCGGGGACGAGTTGGCTGAGGGTCGTGGAGACCACTCCGGTTTCCCCAAGGGAGGGCAATACTTGGTCGATGTAACGCAAGAAAATTGGGGAGGGGCCAACTATGAGTACGCCCGAGCTTTCCAACCGGGCGCGGTGCGCGTACAGCAGGTACGCAGCCCGGTGCAGCACCACCGCGGTTTTCCCTGTTCCGGGCCCCCCTTGGATTACGAGTAGTCCGTCTGCGGGACGGCGAATGATCTCATCTTGCTCCGCTTGGATGGTGGAAACAATGTCGGACATGTGGCCGTCACGGGCTTGTGAGAGTGCCCGCATGAGGGCCCCTTCACCTTGGAAGGTCAGCTCGGAGTGCGTGGGGGTGTCTAAGGATTCGTCCTCTAGGGCAACGACTGTGCGGCCTTGGGTTTGGATGTGGCGGCGCCGCACCACGTCGAGAGGGTGCGCAGCGGTGGCTTGGTAGAAGGGGCGGGCGGCGGGGGCGCGCCAGTCCATGAGAACCTGGTTACCTTCGTCGTCGCGCAGTCCGGCGCGGCCAATGTAGTTGCGGGCCCCATCAGTCATGTCCAGGCGGCCAAACACTAGGCGTTCCCCGATTGATTCTAACCGCGCGGCTTCGTCTCCCCAGTGGGCCGAGAGGGCATCTCTTTCCGTGTATGCCTGCGGGTTAGCGCCCAGGCGGGAGCCTTGGACGCGACGTTGACGGGCGCGGTAGCGGGCCCGGAGCGCATCGAGCACGCTGTACGCCCGGTTCACGAACGCTTGTTCGCCCTCGAGGTCTTGTTGATACGTCAATGGTGTGTTAGCCAATGTGTCCTCCGCGCCCAGTTGAAAACCGACTATCTATTATGCCTTCTTTCGCGTTTGCTTTCCTACGGGGGCAGAACTGTTCACCCAAAGCGTGGTCTGCGCGCCGCTCCTGCCAATGTTGCTAGGCTTTGGATATAGTCTAATTTGCCGTGGAAAGAAGGAGGAGCATGAATCCTAAGGACCTCATAGAAGTCCGTCGTAATACGAGTTTTCAAGCTCCCGTTATGCTCGTCCACCTGAGTGGAGCCACGGACGCGGGGAACGCTGGGGGGATGGCTGTGGACCAGCTGCTTGCTTCACTGCCGTCGCAGCGGGTTGCGGAGTTCGACACGGATCTTTTGATTGATTACCGTTCTCACCGTCCTTCGGCGACGCTTGAAAACTGGTCGTTGTTAGACATGGAAGTGCCGGAGATAGCGGTTGATTTAGTGCAGGACGATCAGGGCACGCCGATTCTTGTGCTGCATGGCCCGGAGCCGGATATGAAGTGGCAGCGGTTTGGCGCTGCCGTTGCAGATTTTGCGCATGAGGCTGGGGTCGAGTTGGCGGTGTCTTTGATGGGGATGCCGGCGGGCGTGCCGCATACTCGGCCTACCGTTGTACATTTGCAGTCCACGGACCCGTCGTTGGTGGCCGATCAGCCTTCGATGGAAGGGCAGATTCAGGTGAGTTCGTCTGTGAACACGTTTTTGCAGCACGTGCTGCGTGAGCAGGGGACGCAGTCGCTCAATTTTTTGGCGGCGGTTCCGTACTACGTGGCGCGGATGGATTATCCGCAGGCTTCGCTCGCGCTACTTGACCGCATGGGGGAGAAGTTGGGTTTGTCTCTTCCGACGGGCAATATTGAGGCGGGGAACCAGTTTGTGGGGGCTCAGTTGGCTCATTTGATTGATGAAAATGAGGAAGTAACGGGTTTTATCCATATGCTGGAGGAGCAGTTTGACGAAACTGTGCAGCCCGATCCTGCGGCTAAACCTCAGTTGCCTTATGTTCCGGGTGAGGGGCGTAAGGCTGAGCGGATGGATGCGGATGCGTTAGCGCAGACGATTGAGGCGTTTTTGGCCCGCAGTGAGGGGATTTCGGTGGAGCGTTCACCGGAGTCGCAGGCGTCTACACAGCCGCGTCCGCGCCACCGGGCACCTGGGAAGACGGAGCATTCACCGCAAGAGGACGCGGACGAGTAGAGCAGCTGTACCTACTGATGGCCGGAAACGGCGTACCTGTCAAATAGTGGGAACCGCTTGACCATCCAACAGTGGGAACCGCTTGACCATCCAACAGTGGGAAGCGCTTAACTATTCAATGTCGGTGTTTGCTTGCCTATCTAATGTCAGTAACTGGTTGGCTGGTCCCAACCCAACGTCGCGCTTTAGAAGTTTCGAGGAACCGGGGAGTGAACGCAAGCTTGCGTAGTTCACGTTGTAATAGCTGAAAGTAGTCTGCTGGGGGTTCGTTGAGTGCGATAATGCACACGTTGCCGCGCCGACCGCCGGAGAGGACTTTGCTTTCCGCACAGATCGCCACGTGTTCGAAGGTTGCGAGTGCGCCGGCCACGTCTGTGCGCGCGTCCACTCCTTTACCGTGGGCGGCGTTCACCAGCAGCACCCCGGTGGGGGACAAGACTCGTTGCGCGGTTTCAAAAAATTGTTTTGAGCGCAGGTTCTGGGGCGTGTGCGCGTCGGTGAATACGTCGCGCACAATCACGTCGAAACGACCTGGCGCATACTGGTTTAGAGCCTCACGCGCATCCGCAACCCGGATTTTCAAGTGGGGGCTGCGGGGCAGGTCGAACAGGTTCCGCACCACGCGCGCAAGGTCGGCGTTTATTTCCACGGCCACTTGCTGTGAACCGGGGCGTAAATGGTGCCAGGCAAGCGGGAGGCAGCAGGCTGCGGCACCTAAATGTAGGGCTCGGACCGGGCCGAAGGGGAAAAGCACGCTCATGGCGGCGGTCATTTGCTGCATGTATTCGAACTCGAGGGCGGTTGGATCCGATAGGTTAATACAAGAGGATTCAGCGCCATCAATAAAGACGGTTGCCAGCTGGTTGTCCACCCGCAGTTCTAACGTGGAAGTGCCGATGGATACGCGCAGGCCGTCTTTGAGTGGCTGGTGGTTGCGTGTAGGTCGAGCCATGATTAAGACGCTACGTGCCCCGCAGGCTAAATCCAAATGAGGCTGTGTTGGGGTGCGGATGGTAGGAAAAGTGTTGGGGGCTCAGACGGGAGGTGGAAGATGTCGAAAGCTCCGCGGGCTGCTTGGGTGCGGCGCAATTGGGGTCGGGATGATTCGCAGTGCCATATTTTGCACGTGGATATGGATTCGTTTTTCGCTTCCGTTGAGGTTCTGCGCAACCCACAGTTGAAAGGCAAACCTTTGATTGTGGGTGGGAAGTCCGCGCGGGGCGTGGTGACGTCTGCTACCTACGATGTGCGGGCGCGTGGGGTTTACGCGGGTATGCCGATGGCGCGGGCGCTTCGGTTGGCGCCGGATGCGTCCGTGGTGCAGTCAACGCGCGGGGTTTATTCACAGTTTTCCCGCCGGGTCATGGCGATTTTAGACCAGATCACCCCGCAGGTGGAACGCATCAGTATAGATGAAGCATTTTTAGATGTTCGAGGGGCTACGCGTCGGCTCGGTTCCCCAACGCAGATAGGTACCCTGATTCGCCAGCGAATCCGCGAGGAAGTGGGGCTCGTGGCTTCGGTTGGGATCGCCCCCGTGAAGTCGGTTGCTAAAATCGCGTCTTCGCACGCTAAACCCGATGGTCTGCTGCTGATCCCCGCAGCCGCGGTGGTACCATTTTTGCATGCCCTGCCCGTGGGGGCCCTGTGGGGCGTTGGCTCGAGCACGGGGGAGCGGTTGAAAACCGCGGGGGTGGACACGGTTTCGGATTTAGCGCACTACCCGCTGAGTAAACTGGATCGGTTACTGGGGGTCGCGCACGCGCGCCGGTTGCACGACTTAGCATGGGGAGTGGACCCGCGGGCGGTCACGCAGCGGGCGCGAGAGAAGTCCATTGGAACGGAAACGACGTTTAGCACTAATGTCACCGACTTGGATGCGCTGCTGAGAATGCTGCTGCGCCAAAGCCACGAGTGTGCTCGGCGGTTGCGGGCAGTGAACCTCGTGGGGTGGACGGTGAGTATTAAAGTCCGGTCCGCAGATTTTAAAACCGCTACCCGGTCAGTTACGTTGCATGCGCCAACGGATTCGGCGCGTGAAATCACGCACGCTGCCGAGCGCCTCCTGGTGAATTACGGCGTGCCCAAAGGTGGGGCGCGACTGTTGGGGCTGCGGGTGGAGAACCTACAGGACCGAGCCATGGGGGTGGCGCAAACATTCGACTACGATGAGCGCACGCTTGAGGCCGAGCGGGCAATGGATGCGATTGCGCAGCGTTTTGGGGAAGCTGCCCTGCAGCCCGCGTCTTTACTGGGCGAGGCCCATGAGGAAGAAGGCCGGGAGTGAGGCGGCGGGCAGAAATAGAGTTCGCTTAACTTTTGTTTTCAGTACGGTCGCACAAGTCGATAGGATAAGGTTACAGTGCGTTATACGGAACGCATTTTTCTAGAGGGGAAATACCCGGGGGTGAGAACAGTGGCGTTGTCAGAACAGGAACGCGCAATCCTCGAACAGATGGAACGTGAGTTGCGTCGCGATGACCCACGTCTGGCATCAACAATGTCGCGGCAACGCACGAATCGGACTGGGCGGACCTATTCGCCTCGCCGCGTCGGCGGTGGGGTAGCGCTACTGCTGGTAGGCCTGGCGTTACCAATCATTGGTTTAACGATTGGCATACTGTGGTTGACAGTACTGCTTGGGGTAGCGGGATTCGCCCTCATGCTCACAGGCATACTGTTTATAACGGTTCCAACAAAACCAACTGTGCCGGCGCCTCGGACCACCTCAGGGGGAAGAGCGGTTCCAAACGTTCATTCATGCAGAGGCAAGAAGATCGGTGGGAGCGGCGCAAACGCGGCGAGTGACCACAGTTTAGGCGAGCCGGGAAACCGGCCCTGGAGTAATTGGTAGTGCCGTCGATGAAATTAAACTTTGAGGGTTACGCACAGCTCGTGCGTAACCCTCATCTGTTGTATCTAGCCTTGTGAATTATTTCGCGTTGCAAACTCATCGGGGCTGGCTGGGCCTATCTTGGCTAGGAACGCTCATCTGGGCCAGGACGGTGATTCCTAGGTAGAAAGACCATCCTGGTCGAAGATCAATTTTGACTGCAAGAGCGGCCTACGGGTTCACCACGTAACCTTTTGGTACGACCGTGATTCCAGATTCTGTGACAGTCAGGCCCCGCGCCCGATCGTGTTCCACATCGACACCAACTTGCGCGTCTTCCATCACGACCACGTTCTTGTCCAAAATCGCCTTTGACACCACGGCGTTGCGACCAATCCGACAGTTGTCCATCACCACGGAATCTTTGATCTGCGCCCAGGAGTGCACGTAAACGCCCGGTGAGATGATTGAACCTTGGATTCTTCCACCAGAAACAATCACGCCAGGCGACACAAACGAGTCAACCGCGTGTCCCATCCGCTCGTGTTCTTGCGCGTACACGAACTTAGCGGGCGGCAGGTGGCCGGGAATCTGCGTGTGGGTGGGCCACCGGTGGTTGTAAAGGTTAAAGATGGGGTGGACGGAAATCAGGTCCATGTTTGCCTCATAGTACGCGTCCAGTGTTCCAACATCCCGCCAGTAGTCCCGGTCGCGTTCCGTTGAACCGGGAACGTCGTTGTCAATGAAGTCGTACACCCCGCAGCCTCCGTGATCCACGAAGTAGGGAACAATATCGCCCCCCATGTCGTGCTCAGACGTTTCATCAGACGCGTCTGCCCGCAGCGCTTTGACGAGCGCGTCGGTCGTGAAAATGTAGTTCCCCATGGAGGCGAGGAACGAGTTCGGGTCATCGGGGAGGCCCTCGGTCGTTTCTGGTTTTTCTACGAACCGTTGGATCCGACCGTCTTTCGCTTCGATCACCCCAAAGGATGGGGACAGTTCGATGGGCTGGCGAATCCCAGCCACGGTGCAGGGCAAGCCAGATTCAATGTGGTGATCCATCATCTGTGAGAAATCCATGCGGTAAATATTGTCGGCCCCCACGATGACGATGTAATCAGGCTTCTCATCGTCCACAATGTTCAGCGACTGGTAGATTGCGTCCGCGGAACCCAAGTACCAGTGCGGGCCCCGGCGCTGCTGCGCAGGGACAGGAGTCACGTAGTTACCCAGCAGGTTCGACATGCGCCACGTGGTGGTGATGTGGCGGTCCAAAGAATGGGACTTGTACTGAGTTAACACCACCACTTGAAGGTAGCCAGAGTTGACAATATTTGACAGGGCAAAGTCAATCAGTCGGTAGTGGCCACCGAACGGAACAGCTGGTTTGGCGCGATCGGTGGTGAGGGGCATAAGCCGCTTCCCCTCGCCACCCGCGAGGACAATTGCGAGCACATTAGGTTTAGCCATGCTTCCATCATAGTGTGAGGAACATAACTTAGGCGAACGAATGGTCTTATACTGTTTATAGGAATGGTAAAAAAGCAATTAAAGATGAGGTAAGACCGATGCGAGTAGATCTGCTGACCCGTGAATACCCCCCGCATGTTTACGGTGGTGCGGGTGTGCACGTTGAAGAGCTGGCGCACGTGCTCAGTGACCTAATCGACGTGCGAGTCCACGCGTTCGACGGACCCCGCGGCACCGACGCACCCGCGGTGGTTGGCTACGACTACTTACCCGGCCTAGATGAGGCAAATCCCGCGCTGCGCACCATGGGGGTTGACCTGCAAATGGCTCAGGGCGTGGAAGGCACAGACCTGGTGCACTCGCACACCTGGTACGCAAACATGGGGGGACACTGGGCCCACCTACTTCACGAAGTTCCCCACGTGGTGTCCGCCCACTCGCTAGAACCCCTTCGCCCGTGGAAACGCGAGCAGTTAGGTGGGGGATACAACCTCTCTTCCTGGGCCGAACGCACCGCTTTTGAAGCAGCCGACGGAGTCATCGCCGTGTCCAACGGGATGCGCGAAGACATCTTGCGCTGCTACCCCAAGATCGCCCCAGACCGCGTCCACGTGGTGCACAACGGGATTGACCTTAGCCGGTGGAACAAGCCACAAACCGACGAGGAAAAGCAAGCAGCGCGCCAGACCCTCAAACGATTAGGAATCGACGAAAACCGGCCAACCGTAGTATTCGTGGGGCGCGTGACGCGACAAAAAGGACTGCCCCACCTGCTGCGCGCCCTGCGTGAAGTACCCAAAGAAACACAAGTGGTGCTTTGTGCCGGAGCTCCCGATACGAAACAGATCATGGAAGAAGTCCGCGGCCTAGTGGACGAACTGCGCGAAGAACTGAACTCGGTGCACCTAATCACCGATATGCTGCCGCGCGAACAACTAGTGGCCGTGCTCAGTGCCGGAACCGTGTTCGTCACCCCATCCGTGTACGAACCATTAGGGATCGTGAACCTCGAAGCCATGGCCGTTGACCTACCGGTGGTGGGAACCGCTACCGGAGGGATCCCCGATGTGATCGTAGACGGCGAAACCGGGTACCTCGTGCCAATAGAACAAAAACAAGACGGGACCGGCAAACCACTCGACCCACAAAAATTCCAGCACGACATGGCTCAGCGTCTAACCGCCCTGCTAGAAGACCCAGACTTAGCGGCACGAATGGGCAAAGCGGGTCGTGAACGCGCCCAAGCACACTTCTCGTGGGAAACAATCGGTAAACGCACCGTGGAAGTGTACGAACAAGTGCTGAACGCGCGATAGACGCACGCGAACAGACTCTGAGCACGCCACTGCAAAAACCAAGACCGGGCTGAACAAGCGGTACTTCAAGCAAGTGGGAACGGCGCCGCCCCGGCGCTCGCGGTGCGCGGTAAGGTTAAGGCATGGAAACAGTTGTGACACTCAAGCACGTGGATGTTCGCCGCGGCGGAAAACCGATCCTATCGAACATCGACTGGACGATTGGTCCGAGAGAAAACTGGGTGATCCTCGGCCCCAATGGAGCGGGAAAAACGACGTTAATAAACCTGCTCACCGGCCGAGTTTTCCCCTCCTACTCCAAAGACAGTAACGTGGAAGCGAAAATCCTGGGGTACAAACTTGGGGAAGTGGACGTGCGGGAACTACGTACTTACGTCGGCCTGTCATCCTCCGCGGAACGCTCCTTGATCCGCCCCGAAGCCACAGTTGAAGACCTCGTTCTAAGTTCCATCTACGGTAAAACTGGGCGCGGACGCGAAGAATATGAACAGCAAGACGTTTCCCGCGCACACGACCTCATGCACTTGTTTGGTATTGAGGCCCTAGCGGACCGCAAGTTCAGCACCCTCTCCGCTGGGGAACAGCAACGAACACAAATCTGCCGGGCCCTGATGGCGGACCCGCAGATCCTGATCCTCGACGAACCCGTGGCCGGGCTAGACCTGGGAGCGCGGGAACTGCTGATGCTAGCGCTCGAAGAGATCGCGAAAGACCCCCGTTCACCAGCGCTCGTGCTCATCACTCACCACCTGGAGCAGATCCCGAAAGGCTTCACCCACGCAGCCCTCATGAAAAACGGATCCATCATCGGTCAGGGGCCGCTCCACAAGGTACTGACCGACGAGCAGGTCTCTGACGCCTTCGGCTTACCGCTGCGCGTCGGTGAAGACAACGGTCGCTGGTGGGGGCGCGCCGAATAAGATCTGGGCCGTAACGTTTGAGCCACCCAAGGCCTCAAGCAACAAAAGAACCCAAGGCAAAACGAGAGGAACGGGTGTGCACCCAGCAGCGCAAGAAGTAATGCGAACCGTAGTTGAATCAAACATCCGGTTTATCCGCCTGTGGTTCACGGACGTATCCGGCCAGCTCAAAGCCGTGGCAATCGACCCGGGCGAACTAGAAGCTGCGTTCAGTGAAGGTTTGGGATTCGACGGGTCCGCAGTGCAAGGCCTCACCCGCGTGTACGAATCCGACATGCTCCTGCGCCCAGACCCAACCACGTTCGCTCTCCTGCCTAACCAGGGGGAGAAAGTGGCGCGCATGTTCTGCGACCTGCTCACTCCCGAAGGGAAACCGGCGCTCTCTGACCCGCGCGGCGTACTGGAACGCACCCTGCGACGCGCCGAAGAAATCGGATTCAGCGTGCAAATTCACACCGAAGTGGAGTTTTACATGCTGAAGCAGACCAGCGACCCCCTCGCTATCGAACCGGTCGACAACGCAGGATACTTCGACTACGTCGCCCGCGGCGGATCAAACGACTTCCGCCGCAGGGCCGTACAAGCGCTCGAAGACATGGGAATCTCAGTTGAATTCTCCCATCACGAAGCCGGGCCCGGGCAAAACGAAATCGACCTGAGGGCCGCGGACGCGCTCACCGCCGCGGACAACATCCAATCCCTCCACACGGTGGTCCAAGAAATCGCGCTGAGCGAGAACCAGATGGCCACGTTCATGCCAAAACCCTTCATCGACTACCCCGGGTCGGGAATGCATACCCACATCTCCCTACTCGAAGGGGGCAGTAACGCGTTCTACGACCCCGCCGGGCAACACCGCATGTCCCGCACCGCCCGCGCCTTCATCGCCGGGCTGCTACGCCACGCCCGCGAAATATCCGCCGTGGTGAACCAACACGTGAACTCCTACAAACGCCTGTGGGGTGGTGGGGAAGCACCCTGCTACATCTGCTGGGGTCACAACAACCGGTCCGCACTCGTGCGCATCCCCCTGTACAAACCCGGTAAAGGTCAAGACGCGCGCGTGGAATACCGGGCAATCGACTCCGCTGCGAACCCCTACTTAGCCTTCGCGGTCCTAATTGCCGCTGGGTTAGCGGGCGTGCAGGGACGCTACGACCTCATGGAAGAAGCCCAAGACGACGTGTGGCAACTCTCCGACAGTGAACGTGCGGTACTGGGCATCGAAGACCTACCGCATTCACTGAAAGACGCGATTGACGCGATGGCGCGCTCTGAATTGGTTGCCACCACGCTGGGGGAGGAAGCGTTCGACTACGTGCTGCGTGACAAGGTTTCGGAATGGAACGCCTACCGGGCCCAGGTGACACCGTGGGAGCTACGGAAGGCAATCCGGCCTCTGTGACCCATGGAATCGAAGCACTCACCCACAACTCTCGCGCTCACCATAGGTTTCATGGATCCAGACCGCGCCTGGCGGCAAGCTCGCGAACTCGCCCGCGGCCTGGAGGGCCCGTCGCCACAGCAAATCCTGCGTTGGTTTAACGTGGCGGACCCAGATGCAGCGCTGCTGGCGTGCCAACGCCTCTTCGACACGGACCCACAAGCGCTGCGCAGTGTGCTGGCTGATGCCCAAGACCGAGATGCGCTCCTAACTGTACTGGGTGCCTCCCACGCACTCGCGAACTACATCGTCGCCCATCCCGCGTGCATGCGCATCGGAGAGATTCCCCCGCTGCCGCATCCGCGCGTGGTTCCAGGCCTGGAGGACGGGGCGGGGGCGGGTTCGCACGAGAGCCAGGTACCCGCGCCGGAGGGCCAGGCACTCACCTGGGTGGACGATACAGAACCTGCTGAAAAGATGCTGCGGTGGATGCGAAAACGGATTGAAGGGGAACGAAAAAAAGACCCTGCGGCGAGCGGGCAGACGCTAATTAGGCGCGCTTACTGGCAGGCCATGATTCGGATTGTGCTGGAAGACTCCCAGGCACCAGACCGGTTCGAACAGGTCGCCACCACGAGCGCTACGATCTGCGACCTGGTGGACGCTACTTTGGAGCTGGCGTTGGAATACGCCAAAACGCGGGTGCCCGAGTGTGCGCGCTGGGCGTTCACAATAATGGCGATGGGGAAAACCGGTGGGCAAGAGCTCAACTATATTTCCGACGTGGACGTCCTTTACGTGTACGAGCCGGCGCCCGACACCGCTAGAAACCCTTTGCCTGGCGGAACCACGAGTGAAAACAATTCCCGGGGCGGCGAAGCGCACGAACACGACTTGTGCCGTCAGCTGATTGGACATGTGCGCACGTGCTGCTCAGCGCCGGGCGCCGAACCAGCATTGTGGACCTTAGACGCCGGGCTGCGTCCCGAAGGTCGGGACGGCCCACTGGCGCGCACGCTTGCAAGCTACGAGCAGTACTACCGCAAGTGGGCGAAACAGTGGGAGTTCCAAGCCCTGATGAAAGCCCGGATCGGGGCGGGGAACCGGCAGCTAGGTAAACGGTTCTTGCAACTCGTGTCGGCGTTTGTGTGGAATATTGCGGCGACCACCGGTTTCGTAACTGGGGTGCGGCAGATGCGAACGCGGGTTGAACATTCGGTGCCGGCAAAGCGCAAGGGGACAGAAATCAAGCTTTCGCCCGGCGGATTGCGGGACGTGGAGTTCAGTGTGCAACTGCTGCAGCTAGTACACGGCCGGTCTGACCCGCGTTTGCGGGTGCGTTCCACGTTGGGTGGTCTTGCTAGGCTCGCGCAACTGGGTTACGTTGCGCGGTCAGATGCGCAAGTGTTCTCCACTTGCTACCGCACCCTGAGGGTGTTCGAGCACGGTGCGCAACTGCAAGCGTTCCGGCGCACGCACCAGTTACCGGCCCAAAAGAAGACCGCGCACGTGCTGGCCCGGTGGATCTGGCCGGGTAACAGTGCGGGCAAAGAAGTCTTAGACGAGCAGTGGAATGCGGTCCGCGCACAGGTGCGGGACCTGCATCAACGGTTGTTCTACCGCCCGATCGTGCAGACCATCGCGCAGCTAGATGAGCAAAGCGTGCTGCTGAGCACCGAGGGAGCAGCCCAGCGTCTGCAAGCCCTGGGGTACCGCGACCCGAAAGGAGTGATGCGGCACGTGCAGTCCCTCATAGCGGGCCCCAGCCGGCGCGCCACCATTCAACGCCACCTGCTGCCCGCGATGCTCGCGTGGATCAGTGGGGGAGCGGAACCTGATCGCGGGATTTTGAACTTCCGCCGCCTCTCGGACACCATCGGGGGGTCGCACTGGTACCTGGCGTTACTGCGCGACTCCGCGCATGCGGCGCAACGGCTTGCACGCATCCTCCCCACGTCCACATACGCGGTGGAGATGCTGATGGAACATCCGCAGGCAGTGCAGTGGTTGGATGGCAATGGGTTAGAACCCGTTGACTCCGCCGCGTTGGCACGCGAATGTTTTGCAGTGATGGAACGCAACGCGGACACGGAGGATGCTCTGGAGCGGGTGCGCTACATCCGGGGCCGGGAGTTCACTCGCAGTGCCATCGCTGACGTCTCCACGCGTATTGACGTTGGCCGGGCACGCACCATTTTGACGGTGGCGACGGACGTGGTGATTGAGGCCGCGCTGTTGCGTGCGCAGCAGGAGGTTGATGCGGATATCCGCGTGTGCGCCGTGGCGATGGGACGCTACGGTGGGCAGGAGGCTTCGTATGGGTCGGATGCGGACGTAATTTTTGTGCACGAAACTTCTTTACCGCCGCAGCGGGGGCAGGAGTTAGCGACGCAGATTGTGCGTAGAACCATTGACTTGTTGGGGCGCGTGGGCCGCACTCCGAGCGTGCAGTTGGATTTAGATTTGCGGCCTGAGGGGCGCGATGGGACGCTGAGCCGAACCGTTGAACAGTACGCGCAGTATTGGCGCGAGCATGCGCGCGCGTGGGAGCGGCAGGCGCTTTTGCGGGCGCGGCCGATTGGCGATAGTGAGCTGGCGGCA
The DNA here is from genome assembly GCF_002871945.2 of Gleimia hominis. Lineage (NCBI taxonomy): Bacteria > Bacillati > Actinomycetota > Actinomycetes > Actinomycetales > Actinomycetaceae > Gleimia > Gleimia hominis. The sequence continues at coordinate 585,841 of NZ_CP126963.1, forward strand.
CAGATGACGCTGGCTTTGCAGCGCCCCCGCTATGAGGCTGAGCTGCAGCCCAATGATTTGCGCACCGTGCGTTTGCTGAAAGCGAGGATGGAGAACGAGCGGATTCCCCGGGGCGCGGTTCACCATTTGAAGTTGGGGCCGGGTGGGCTCAGTGATGTGGAGTGGTTGGTGCAGTGGTTCCAGTTGAACTATGCGCGGCAGTATCCGCAGTTGCGAACTACGGGTACCCTGGCGGCGCTCGAAGCGATTGAGGTGCAAGAACTTCTACCTGCCGATGAGGTTCAGGTGCTGCGCGACGCGTGGGTGTTTGGCAGCCGGCTGCGAGCGGCAAACGTGCTGGCGAGTGGGAAGACGCGCAATCTGGACCGACTTTTCCCCGGCCAGGCGGAGCAGCGGATGATTGCCCAGCTAATGGGATACGATTTAGACGATTACGAGCTGCTGGCGAACGACTATTTAGCAGCGGCCCGCAGGGCGCGGGCGGTGTTCACCCGGTATTTCACCAAATAGGGAAAGTGTGGTTATGAAGTTAGTTCTGGTTCGGCACGGGCAAACCGCTTCTAATCGAACGCGGGCTTTGGATACCGCTGCTCCGGGAGCGCCGTTAGACGAGGCGGGAAGGGCACAAGCGCAGCGTTTAGCCGAAGAGTTTGAGGTCCGCACCGCTGTTTTGCCTGGTTGTATAATCGCTTCCAACTTGTTGCGCACGCAGCAGACTGCCCGCCCTCTCGCCACCCAGTATGACCTGCCGGTGCGTATCAACCCGGGGGTGCGGGAGGTGACTGCGGGCAGCATGGAGATGTCTACGAAACCAGAAGATATTCAAACGTACCTGCAGGTTGTCCACGCGTGGGTCGCTGGCAAATGGGATACCCGCATGCCCGGTGGGTACGGTGGGCAGCAAGTGCTTGACCAGTATTTGCCGGTTATTGAAAGCGCCTGCGAAACCCACCGGTTAGATTCGGATTACACCAGTGGCAAGCGCGCCATCGTAATAGTGTCCCATGGCGCGGTATCGCGCGTAATTAGTGCGTATTTAACGGAGCAGATTGACCTGCCCCTGGTTGCAACGCACCCGATGAATAACGCGTCCACCACCGTGCTTGAGCACGTGGGGGATTCCTGGACAGGCCCGCGTAGTTGGCGGGGCCTCACGTGGAGTGACCGCAAGATTGATGATTACGACCGCTCCCAACTTTCCACCACACCAACGGCCTCGCGCCTGCGCGACTAGTCCGCGCCCGGACGCTGGCGATACCTGCTCGGGCGTGTAATGCCCGTTGTAGCGGCGAGAGCAAGAACCCGCCCGGGAGCCCCCGCGCCCTGCGAAGGGTTCACAGTACAGTGGACAGGAACTGAGCGGTGCGTTCCTGCTCGGGGTGAGCCAGGATCTGTTCCGGGGCTCCGCGTTCAACGATGCGCCCCTCATCCATGAATACGATCTGGTCGGCGACTTCGCGAGCGAACCCAATTTCGTGGGTAACCACAATCATCGTCATCCCCCCTTGCGCCAGGTCCTTCATGACCCCCAGCACTTCCCCCACCAGCTCCGGGTCCAGCGCGGACGTGGGTTCGTCAAACAGCATGATCTCCGGGTCCATCGCGAGCGCCCGGGCGATTGCAACGCGCTGCTGTTGTCCGCCGGAAAGTTGGGACGGGTAGTGTTCGGCCCGATCCGCCAACCCAACGCGATCCAACAGTTCTAACGCGCGTTTTTGTGCCTCAGGCTTCTTCACACCCCGCACCTGAATTGGGGCTTCCATCACGTTCTCCGCGGCCGTCATGTGGGGGAAGAGGTTGAAACGCTGGAATACCATGCCCATGCGCGCACGTTGAGCGGATACCTCTTTATCTTTAAGCGCGTACAGTTGCGAGGAACCATCCGCGCGCGTTTCTTCCCGCATTCCCAGCAGGTCGCCATCTAGGTAGATACGGCCCGCGGAGATCTGCTCTAAACCGTTCACGCACCTAAGAAGCGTGGACTTACCCGACCCGGACGGGCCAAGGAGTACACACACTTCACCGTCGTGCACGTTCAGTGACACATCTTTGAGCACGTGCAGGTCGTCGAAAAACTTATGAATATTCTTGATTTCAATTTTCGCGTTATTTGAGGTCATGGGGTCACATCCAAGAACGGGTCATTTTTAGTTGTATTCGCACTGAGGACTATGCTCTTGCGGTTCTTGCGATGTTTCTTTTTAGCTGAACCACCGTTGTCGAAGCCGCGTCCGAAGTAGCGTTCGAGGTACATTTGCCCAATCATCAGCACGGAGGTTATCAGCAGGTACCAGATGGCCGCGACCATGAGGAACGGCACGGGTTGGAAGTACTGCTGCCCCTTGTCGTTAGTAGCGAATGTGAGTTCTAAAATGAACGGAATCGCAGAGGCCAACGAAGTGGTTTTGAGCATTGAAATAGTTTCGTTCCCAATGGGGGGAATGATGACGCGCATCGCTTGCGGGAGGATAATGCGCCGCATCACCTGGGAGCGGCTCATCCCCAGAGCGGTCGCGGCCTCCGACTGGCCGGAGTCAACCGCATTCAAACCCGAACGGATAATTTCCGACAGGTACGCCCCCTCGTTCAGGGACAGCCCCACTACCGCCATCCAGAACGTGGTGAAGTATTTTGAGGTACTAAACGTCACGAACTCGGGGCCGAACGGAATGCCAAGTGAGAGCGTGGGGTAAAGCACGGGAACGAGAGACCAGAAAATCAGCTGCGTGTAAATGGGGGTGCCGCGGAAAAACCAGATGTAGAACCAAGACACGCCCCGCAGAATCGGGTTTGGGGATTGGCGCATGATCGCCATGGTGATCGCTAATGCGGTGCCGAACGCCATGGCAAGGACCGTCAGAATCAGAGTGAATGCAACGCCAACCATAACGGTGCGAGAGAAAAACCATTCCCACACCACCGGCCAGTTAAACGTGCGGTTAGTGATCAGCGCGTTTATCCCCATTGCAGCTAGGACCGCCACCACGGCAGCTGAAATGTAGCGGCTCGGCCGGGGAACTGGCTTTGGGTGGATAAAGTCTATTTTGTTTGACATTGGTGTTACTTCCCAGGGTTCAGTTGCGCTTCACTTAGGGCTGCGGACTGCGCGCCGTAGGTACCAAGGATTTCCTTCAGATACCCTTCGTCCATGAGGTACTGCATCGCGGCTTGTACGGCCTTGGTGAGTTCCTCATCGTTCTTACTGACCACTATGCCTTGTGGTTCCGATTCGAGAACGTCCCCAACTTGTTCGAGCTGGTCTTTTGTCTGTTCAATCGCGTAACCGGTTACTGTGGAATCGCAAAAACCAGCGTCGTACTGGCCGCCCGCAACTTTCGTGACCACGTCCGTGTTGAGTTTGTGGGGCATCACTTTGATTGCTTCTTTCCCATCCGAGACGCATTTATCGGATAGTTCCCGCGCGTAGTCGTGCTGGTAGGTACCGGTTTGTACGCCGATGGTTTTTCCACACGGGTCTTTGGGGTCAAAGTGTCCGGGGTTGCCTTTTTTAACGGAGTACGCGGATCCGACTTCTACGTACGCGATCATGTTGGCTTCTTTAATACGGTCGGGCGTGATGGTGAATGCGGAGGCACCCACGTCGAACTTGGAGCCGAGTGCAGGGATGATAGCGGGGAATTCTGCGTGTGAGGTTTGCCCGTCTTTGAGTCCCATCACTAACGCCAGGGCTTTGACGATGTCGATGTCGTAGCCCATTGGGGTTTTGCCGTCGGTGTCGCGAAACTCTGCGGGCGCGTAGTCAGTTGAGGCGCCGTTGCGTAAGATTCCTTGGTCTTTAACCGCTTGAGGGACCATGGCGGTGATGTTGTCTTGCGGTTTTAGTTTTGAGAAATCGAATGTTTTGGTGTCTGTTGATTCGGACGCTGAGGGGGCACCGTTCGTGGTTTTGTCCGCGTTGTCATCGGGGTCTGAACAGCCGGCGAGCGCTAACGAGCCGGCGAGGGTGATCGCGCATACTAAGGCGGGTAACTTCTTCACAACTTCTCCTAAGAACTACGTATAAACCGATTATCCATACCTGTGAATAGTTATGCAACCTGGCGCCGGCGCGCGTGCCATATCTCACGACTACAGCGCCCGCGGTGACAATAAAAATGGGACGCACTGTGAGTGCGTCCCGATGGAGAGAATAAACATTGAGTTCGGATCAGTTTCCGCGCAGTGCACGCCGGGAAATCCGTGCTTTTGTTGGATCAATCCCATGCGGAAGCGCGTTACCTTTGTTTGCCGCTATCGCACTGATCCGGTTAGTCACAATCGGCACTTCGTTGCTGCGCAGTTTACGCGGGAGCTTACGCAGGGTTTTCTCTAGGTCCTCAAGCTTGACTTGCCCCTTGTTGTTCCCCACGTGGATCACGTGAATGGGGACGTTGCGCATGATGCGTTTGAGGTTGCGTTCCTCCCGGTTAGAAAGCTCACTCGCACGTCCGGTTGGACCTTCCGTGATGAGGACGATTCCGGGGCGTCCAATGATGCGCCACAACAGGTCTTGATGCCGGTTGGCTGCGATCGGTTCTTTCTCGATTGTCCAGCCGCGGCGAATCTGTGACAGCACCCCGTAGACCGCGCCGAGCGTGCCATCTATTTGCCGGTACATGGCTTTTTTAACTAGTAGAGAGAGGATAACCATGGGAATCAGCAGTGCCATCATGATCGCCATGATGATCATGATGACAATGTTCATCTTGCCCCAAATTCCCAAGAGGATAACCAGGGCTGCGCCCAGTATCGCGCCCCCGAGCATGAACCAGGGGACCATTGGGAAGGAACGTTTTGTGACGCGGTAAGCGTCCATCACATTGTGGTACCAGCGGCGCTTCTTCGGTGCCGACGTGTTTGCAGTATCTTTCTCAGCCATGATGTGTTAAGCCTACCTGTTTTTCTTCGATTTCCCTACCTTGAGGGCGATTCCCACGCCAGTTATCACTAAGGTCATAATGCTCGTGGTGATTAGTGCAGGCACATCGCCCCAGGTTTGCGCCACGTATCCACCTACCGCGGACCCGGAGGAGGTACCGACGGTGAGTGCGGACTGCATCAGCGTCATTGCTACAGCCATGGCTTGGGTGGGCGCGAGGACCTCAACGATTGAAAAATTCGTAACCAGAGTCGGTCCGATAAACAGGCCGCACACTAGGAGCAGGAAGCAGGTGAGTGCCAGATGGGTGGACAGGGCGGTGGCAGACATGAAGAGGAACAGTCCGCATCCGCCTATCATGAGGCGTTGGGCGAGGCTGATGTGTTCAGGAATGAGGACGCTCAGGATGGCCATTACGGCGGATCCGACTCCCATGAGAGCGTAGATGAGACCGGCAGTAGTAGGTTCGCCCAGAAGTTGCATCCGCATGGTCAGGCCGGCTTGGGTCGCGCCGAAGAAGAATCCGATTGTTACCGCCACTATGATGCACGGGAAAACGAGCGTGACTATAGATCCGATGCTCGGGCTCGGTGCGACAGCAAGAGTCTCTGCAGGCCCGGGACCTTGCTCAATACCGTTGTTGTTTGCCGCGCCGAGCGTTTCCGCCTCAGGGGAGCCCGGCGCGGCGGTGGGATCGGGGCGTCGGGGTGTGCGGAGGGCGAATGCCATTCCGAATGTGGCCACCAAGATTGTCGCAAGCAGTAGGGGGATGGTCGCGTTCGCGGTGGATGCAGCGATTCCTACCAGGGCGGGGCCGAGTACGAAAACGAGTTCGTCGGCCATGGATTCATAAGAGAGCGCAGCGGCCATCTGCTGCGGTGTTTGGACGCGCGATACCCACTGGGAGCGCGCGAGCGCCCCAATGGGTAAGGAGGTGCAACCAACCGCGGTGCACGCCAGATACAGTGCTGCGGTGGGTGCCGGGTACGTGGTGCAGATAAAAAGCCCGGCAAGCGCGAGGGCATTCAACGGAGTGAGGATCAACAGTGGAGCGCGGTGCCCACTGGTGTCGGCCCACCGGCCGATGAGTGGTACGGCAATCGCGGTTGCGATGGCGACAACGCCGGTGGCGAACCCACCTTGGGCTACGGAGCCCGTGGACACGGTGACGGCGGTGAGGGTGCCGAGCGGAATCATTGCGTACGCGGCGCGGGCTCCGAAGGCGAATATTAAAAAGGGCCAGCCCGCCAGTGCGGGTAGGAGCCGATAGTGTGTTAAGGCGCGGAAAGGTGAACTTTGCATCTTGTTCCCATGCGAAACTTGGGCCCCACCCGGGACAAACCTGGGGTGCATGTTGGCGCCTCCTGGGCAAACCGCGCAAGCACGCTGGTCGTGCAGGTAGGGAGCTTACCGAAGTAAGCGGTATAAGTTTACTCCTTTACACCAATCCCAATCCAGGTGCGCACTGGCGAAGTTTTCCACAGGGGGTTCCGCAGTGGTCTTATACGTGATTGTCTTTAACTATGAAGCGTACTTTTCAGGTTGACGAGCCATACGTGATGACGCAGTCCGGGCTACTGTGGCGGGGGCGGGATGCGCACGGGGCGTGTCTGATTAAGTTCTTAGCTCTTCCACTTCCGTCCGAGCACCACCAGCGGCTTGAGCAGCTAACGGCGCTGCGTTGCTCGTCTCTTTTGGTGCCGCGAGATTTGATTGCCGATGGACAGCGATTAGCGGTTACTTTCGATGAGGTTCCTGGCACTTTGCTTGCAAGCCGGTTAGAAACTGCGGGGGCATTACCACCCATGTTGGCGCGTCGGGTGTGTGCTGATGTTGCTGCGGCGTTGGCGGTTTTGCATGAGGCGGGTTTGGCGCACGGGGATTTATCTTCTAACAACGTGATTGTGTCTGATCGCGCGGTGGTGATTGACACGCTTGAGACCGGTGGTTACACCCCTGGATACGCTGCCCCGGAGCGGCTGAGCGAGAGTGAACTGACGGTGGATGAGCTGCGGTGCAGTGACGTGTGGAGTTTCGGTAAGCTCGCTGAAGAAATGGGGATAACTCACGATGTCGTGCAGCAGTGCTTAGACACTGACCCGGCTGCTAGGCCAGAAGCGAGTGCGCTGAAAGAGGCGTTCGAACTAGAATCGACTCCCGCGGGGGTGGGGGTGGCGGACACCGATGGTTCCGACACGTGCGTTGCCACGCAACTTCGAAATGAACTCGCCCGCGAACACACGGTGATGCGGACAGCACCAGGGCGGCACTTGCGTCCAGCTCGGACGCGTGCGCGCAAGCGACTCGGGATGGTTTTGATTCCAGTCGGGTTGCTGGCGGGTTTGATTGCGGTTGGAATAGTTGGGATTCCCGCGTTCTTTTCACCTGAGGAGCAGACGTCGGTGGCGGCTGCGCCTGCGCAAAAAACGGTACCGAAGCGTTCACAGTCCGATCAGTCGGATCCTTCTGCATCGCCAGCTACTTCTGCACCTCCGTCTACTTCTGGATCGCCGGCTACTTCTGCACCGCCAGCTACTTCTGGACCAGCAAATGAACCGAGTGGTGAGTGCAGAGGAAAAGCCGATTCGAAACGTGCGTGCATGAGTGTTCCCGCGGCCGAGCAGATTCTTAGGGAATTGTCTACGGCTCGCACACAGGCGTTTACGAAGGCGGATGCGGCGCGTTTATCTTCTGTTTACACCGAGGGGGTGGATGCGCTCAGTGCAGATCAAAAACTGATTACCCAGTTGAAACAAAACGGCGTGAGCTTAAAACGTGTTGAGTTCGCTTACGATATTGAATCGGTGTCCTGTGAGGCAAACCCGCGGGTTAAGGCGAAAGTTACGCAGTTCAGTTCGCAGTGTGTAAAAGAAAAATGCGTGGATAACGAACCATCTACCCAGGACCTAGTGTTCACACTGAAACCCGACCCGTGGCGGATCAACAAAATCGATCGCAAATGAGAGGGCAAGAAAGACAGAGGTCACAAGCGAGAAGGCAAGAAAGACAGAGGTCACAAGTGAGAGGGCAAGAAAAGCATAAGTTTGGGGCCCCAGATACCTCTGGAGCCCCAAACTGTCTATCGCAGTTAGCTGTGGCCTACAGGCCGAAGATAGTTATGGCTTACAGCCCAACTTCTGCTTCGAAGTCACCTTCTTCAAGGCGTTTCTTCACGGTCATGAGGTAGCGGGCTGCATCCGCACCATCCACCAACTGGTGGTCGTACGACAGTGCCAGGTACACCATTGACCGGATCCCAATCGTTTCGTTCCCCTCCACGTCTTTCACAACGACGGGGCGTTTAACGATTGTGCCCACCCCGAGGATGCCCACCTCAGGTGCGTTGAGCACCGGTGTATCGAACAGAGCGCCGCCGGAGCCCGTGTTCGTAATCGTGAACGTGGAGCCAGATAGCTCATCCGGACCGATCTTCGAATCACGCGTGCGGGCCGCCAGGTCGTTGATCGACTTCGCGATCCCCGAAATCGTCAAATCCCCAGCGTTCTTAATCACCGGCACCAGCAGGCCACGCGGCGTGTCAACTGCGATCCCAATGTTCTCGTAATCGTAGTACGTAACCTCTTTACCGTTGATGGACGCGTTGAGCTTCGGGTGCGCTTTCAGAGCTTCCGTTGCAGCCTTAACGAAGAACGGCAAGAACGTGAGTTTCGTACCCTCGCGCTCCATGAAACTCTTCTTCGCCCGAGCCCGCAGGTTCGCCACCCGGGTAACATCCACTTCCACCACAGTTGTGAGCTGCGCGGAGTTCTGCAAAGACTCGTGCATGCGGCGGGCAATGGTTTGCCGCAACCGCGTCATCTTCTCAGTCTTACCACGCAAAGTGGTGTCTTCCTCAATCTTGAACGAAGACTTCTTCGCCGCAGCCGGCGCGCTCGGAGCCTGTGCTGGAGTCTTCTGATCCGCCTTAGCAGCCTGCGCAGCTTTCAGCACGTCCTCACGGCGAATCCGACCGCCAATCCCCGTGCCCTCAACCGTTGACAGGTCCACGTTTTGCTCCCGCGCGAGCTTACGCACCAGTGGAGTCACATACGAACCCGTTGCCTTAGACGCCTTCGGTGCCTGCGGTTTCGCAGGGGTATCTTCCTTCGGTTTCGCGGGGGCCGCAGGTGCCTTCGGTGCCGCTGGAGCAGCGGGCGCTGGCTTCGACGGTGCCTTCGGAGCCGGTTTGGGCTCGGGCTTGGGCTCCGGTTTCGGTTCGGGCTTGGGCTTGGGCTCCGGTTTCGGTTCGGGCTTGGGCTCAGGTTTTGCCTCTTCCTTCGGCGCGCTCGAGCCTCCCTCACCGGGTTTGTTAGCCGAAATAATGGCCACTACCGTGCCCACATCCACGGTCTCATCTTCCTCAACCTCAATGCTCGCAAGGTATCCGGAAGCGGGGGAGGGCACTTCGGAATCCACTTTATCCGTCGCCACCTCCAGCAGAGCCTCGTCTTCTTCCACCGCGTCCCCAACGGACTTCAACCACGCGGAAACCGTACCTTCCGTAACGGACTCACCCAGGGCCGGCATCTTGATTTCAGTGGTCTCACCTAAGTCACCACCCGCCCCGCTCTGGTTAGAACCGCTTGCGTCCGAGGACGTTGAGGAATCAGCGGAGCCTTCCGAATCAGAATCCGCAGCAGGAGCCTGCTCTTCTTCCTGCGCAGGCTGTGCCTGCTCACCGGAATCCGACGAGTCATCGGACACTTCATCCGCGTCCCCAATCAGGCAGAGCTCGGTTCCAACCTCGACAGTTTCATCCTCCTCAACGAGAATCTTCGTGATAACACCCGCGACGGGGGAGGGAACTTCAGAATCAACCTTATCCGTGGCTACTTCGACGATGGGTTCGTCAACCTCTACGGTGTCACCGACAGATTTCAGCCAAGCGGAGACGGTACCTTCAGTAACCGACTCGCCTAAGGCTGGCATTGTTAGCGCTTGCGCCATTTTAAACTCCTCTTATTTCCTTCAGCGGGTGTTCTAGTTGTGTGAGTGCAACGGCTTGCCGGCCAACGCCAACGCCGCTTCACCAACGGACTCGTTCTGTGTCGGGTGGGCATGGATCAAAGAAGCGACATCCTCCGGGTACGCTTCCCAGTTGACCATCAACTGGCCTTCACCAACCTGCTCGCCCATGCGGGCACCGATCGCGTGGAAGCCAACGATAGGGCCGTCCTCAACGGCAACCAGCTTCACGAAACCGGTTGTGTTCAAGATCTGTGACTTACCGTTACCCGCCAAGTTGAACTCTGTGGAATGGACCTTGTCCTTACCGTACTGCTCCTGCGCCTGCTTCTCAGTTAGCCCCACAGATGCAATCTCGGGTTCTGTAAAGGTCACGCGGGGAATACCGCGTTCATCAATCTGCTGCGGGTTCTTCCCAGCGATTTCTTCAGCCACAAACACGCCTTGCGCGAACCCGCGGTGGGCAAGTTGCAAGCCGGGAACAATGTCCCCAACCGCGTAAATATTGCCCACCCCAGTGTGCAGACGCTCATTAGTAAGGACGAAACCACGATCCATCGGGATCCCAACTTCCTCGTACCCAAGGTTCATGGTCGCCGGCCCGCGTCCAATCGCGACGAGCAAGACGTCCCCGTCGTAAGTCTTCCCATCCTCAGTGGTCACAACCACGCCGTTGTCGTCTTGCTCAACGGACTTGAACATCGTCTTAGTTTTAAAAGTAATCTTGCGTTTACGGAATGCGCGTTCCAAATTCTTAGAGATCGCCTCGTCCTCATTTGGAACCAGGTGAGGCAACCCCTCAATGATCGTCACGTCCGCACCAAAAGAAGCCCAAACGGAAGCGAACTCCACACCGATCACGCCACCGCCAAGCACCACGACCTTGTTCGGCACCCAGTCCATCTGCAGCGCCTGCTCCGAAGTGATAACGCGACCTTCAATATCTAAACCGGGGATCGTCTTCGAGTACGACCCGGACGCAAGCACAATGTTCTTCCCCTTGTACTCTTTTCCGTCTACCGTGACGGTGTCTTGCGCAGTGAGGCGCCCCCATCCGGTCACTAGGTCAATCTTGCGGGACTTAACCAGCCCTTGCAGGCCCTTGTAGAGCTTACCGACCACTTCGTCGCGGTACTTGCCCACGCGTTCCATGTCAATACCCTGAAACTCAGAGTTAATCCCAAACACTTCCGACTGGTTAACCGTTTCCGCTACCTCGGCGGCGTGCAAATACGCCTTCGTCGGAATACAACCGCGGTGTAGGCACGTTCCGCCTAGCTTGTCACCTTCAACTAAAGCTACTTTCATGCCCAGCTGTGCGCCACGCAGGGCGGCCGCATAGCCACCCGAACCGGCGCCCAGAATGACCATGTCGTATAGTTCTTCACTCACGTGCTACTCTCCTTGCCATCGTGTTGGTTACACAAACCATGTAGGTCTATTGTCCCACTGTTTACAATCGAATGCGCCTTAACAGCACGGCATTTTCCGAAGTGCCGGTGACGCGCCGATACGCCAAGTGGGAGGTGCCGGCTCGGCAGACACCTCCCACCCATTGAAGCTACTATCTACTAAACGTTAGTAAACAGCTATTTAATGCGGCTTTCTACCCAGCTCACGAGCGTCAGTAATCCCATGCCGGTAGCGCCCTTATTGTTAGCCCCCCACGGGCTGTTTTCGTTGTACGAAGGCCCCGCTATGTCCACGTGTCCCCACGGTTTTTCGGCAACGAACTCTTGCAAAAAGATGCCCGCAACGAGCATGCCGCCCCACCGCGTTCCAGAGTTCTTCATGTCCGCCACATTCGACTTCAACGAATCCTTTAAATAACTTGGCAGCGGAGCGGGCCACATGGGTTCACCCACCTGGTTAGCGCTCGTCACGATCGCGTCGCGCACACTGTCACTGCCCATCACGCCCGCGGTCCGTTCCCCCAGACCCACCATCTGCGCACCGGTTAAAGTAGCGACGTCCACAATCGCTTCCGTTCCAGTTTCCGCCGCGAGCGCCAGCGCGTCGGCCATAACTAGTCGCCCTTCCGCATCCGTGTTGGTCGTTTCAACACTCATCCCGTTCCGAGCAATGAGCACGTCGGAGGGGCGTTGCGCGCCGCCACCCGGCATGTTTTCTGCAAGCGAGAGGTACGTGGTCACTCCGATTGGGGCGCCGAGTTTGGCAAGCGCAATCGTTGTGGCCAGCACGGTAGCCGCCCCGGTCATGTCAGATTTCATAGTTTCCATTGAACTAGAAGGCTTGAGGGACAGGCCGCCGGAGTCGAACGTGATACCTTTCCCAACGAAACTCACCTGGTGGGTTGCCCCCGGGTTGTAGGTGAGTTTCACGAGGCGGGGTGGGCGCACCGACCCCATGCCGACCGCGAGAATAGCACCGCAATTTTCTTGCGCAAGCCGGTGCTCATCCCACACTTCCATATCGATTTCCGTTCCTTCAATGAGGCGCTCCACCTCTTTCACGAAGGACTGCGGGTACAGGTCGTTCGGCGCGCAGTTAACGAGGTCCATCACGGTCGTCATCGCTTCGGCCAGCGTGGTGATCCGGTTCTGCACGGACTGCTGGTCAATGTCCTCAGGCACAATAATGGTAATTTCTTCCAAAGCCGCCCGAGTGGACTGGCGGTACTTCGTGTACTCGTAGGCACCTACGATCGCGCCGATACCAGCTTGAACAACGTCCTCTTGGTTCTCGTAATCACCGGCTAGGACCACGTGTTTGGCGCCCGTGTCGCGCACCCCGACCGCGCTGTAATGCCGGTGCGCTCCGGTGCCCACTACCTCAATCGCAGAATCGCGGTCGTATCCGCGAACAGACAGGGACTGCGCAGGGGTAGTGCCAACCATCGCGATATGGCGTGAATGTGAATCTAACGACGGTAAGAGAGTGCGGGAACACGCCGCGGTTTTCGCATCTAAATCAACCAGAGCCTGAGCCACGTCCTCAGACTTTAAAGAAATCTCTAACTCGGATCCAACGTACGCGACGAGCAGATCCGCGCTGATCTCTAACGGATTACCAGTAGAAAAATTAATCTTGACCATATGAACATGGTAACCACATGAACAGGGGGGCGGCACGCGTTCTATGCGGAGGTTAGGATAAAGGAAAGTGGCGAACCCTTTGGTGGATTAGAAGTTAGGGGTGGGGATGTCGAGAAATCTGGATAACGACCCGCAATACGTGAAGGACACGCGCGGAGCCTCGCACGGCCTGGGGCGGATCGTTATCGTCATTTTCTGGCTCATGGCCGCGTGGTCACTTTACGACGCCTTCTTGTTTTTAATGCGTAACCCCTCGGTACCACTGGGACCCCGTCTAGTAGGAATCGCGGTAGCAGTGGGGTACGTTGCTGCAGCCGCAGCGCTTACGCACAACGGTAAACGAATGCGGATCCTAGGATGGAGCGCCGTCGGGTTCGAACTAGTAGGGGTGCTGATGACGTCCCTCATGGAACTGGGGATCCCGCAAGCGCAACGGCAGTTAGGGATGTGGACCAGTTTCGGTGCGAACTACTATTTTGCACCGCTCATAGTGCCCGCTATTGGACTGCTCTGGTTGTGGTGGTCTAATCCGCGGCGAATAGTCGAAATCGCGGAACGCCTAGACAGTTAAACCCACTTTGGCAAAGTCTGTGACCCGTTGCGTTTAACGCCAGGTGCCGAAGATGCACATGCCTTCGAGAATCGCGGCACGTATGCTCGAAGTCTGCGCCCCGTACCTTTGAGGGGCGGCGCGTATCCCCGAGGGGTGGTGCGTATCTACACGCCACCGGGGAACCCGATTTGCCGCCACGCCTCATAAAGGCCAATAGAAGCGGAGTTAGCTAGGTTCAAAGAACGCGCTTTTGGATGCATTTGGATTCGCACTAGGCGCGTAATCCGCGGATCCTCCATAACCCACTGGGGTAATCCAGTGGGTTCGGGGCCAAACAGTAACGCATCCCCATCGTGGTACTGCACGTCCGTGTAATGCGTGCTCGTATGCCCTGTGAAAGCGTATACGTTACCGTCAATGTGCTCTAAAGCTTCGTCCAGTGTCTGGCACGTCTTAACGTGTGCCAGATCGTGATAATCCAACCCGGCTCGCTTTAACTTTGTGTCATCCATGTCGAATAATGGGTCAACTAGATAAAGCATGGAACCCGTGCAGGCGGAAAGTCGGATAGCCGCACCCGAGTTACCTGGAATTCGGGGTTCGAAAAAAATAACGTTCAGCACTCACCCCACTTTAGTCGCTGCCGTCCGATTGCCTAAACTCGGTACACGGAGCGATCTGTATCCACTATTTTTATAAGCGCAGTATTTTGTGGGCTCACTATTTTTGCTGGAACGTGAACGTCAACGACGCCCGCGCTAACGTGTGGAAAAGCGCGTTGAAAGACACAACGGTGGCAGTCACATCATCATCGAGTTCCAACGAGGGCGTATCTAGCGCATACACAGTGAACACGTACCGGTGCGGCCGATCTCCCTGCGGGGGAGCCGCGCCGTAGTAAGAGGCCTCACCACTGTCACCACGGATGTGAAACGCAGGCCCGTCCAATGTTAAATCAGACTCGCCAGCCCCCTCGGGCAATTCCGTAATACTAGCGGGAAGGTCTACGATCGCCCAGTGCCAAAAACCAGACAGAGTAGGGGCGTCTGGGTCAAAACAAGTGACGACAAACGATTCTGTTTCTGCGGGGAAACCGGACCATTTCAGCTGAGGGGAGTTAGACCCGCCTGCAGCCGTCATACTGGGTGGCATTACAGCCCCGTCCTCACCACTTGTGGACGTGAGGGTAAAAGTAGGAACGGGTGGTAGAGCTTCGTCAGGATGCGGTGCCTGCGGACGTGCGTTGAGATCCATGAGACTCCTTCTCTAACTGGTTACTGTCCTTTCCATCATCGCATGAAAAGCGCGGAATGTGGTAGAGGTAACTAAAACTCTGTAGGAGGAGTGGCTCACCTAGCCGACTGGTAGTGGTGGTAATTAGCAGCGGAATTAGACTTATCCACAGGGTTTGGGAGCGGTTTTTAAATGCGGGCAAGTGCGGTACAGTAATTCGAACAGGTGTTCGATAATCCTTGGGGGAGGAAGCGGAATATGGATGGAGCTACAAGCTGCTACTAACTCAGCGTCCAAACACGAATCAATGCCCACGCGGAACCCAGCGCTCACGCGTCTAGAAAGACTGCGGATAGCCCGAGAAAGCCTCGCGCAAGCGGAATCTAAAACAGGGGTATGCGCATCTAGTGCAGGAGGGGTTTGGCACATCGAAGAGGGGAACCAAGCTATTTTCGAAGCCTTAACCACTCTTAAAGCAGGCACTTGGATAGGTTTCCTCTGCTTCCCTAACGTGGGGTGGGTGCGGGCCCAGCAGATGGGAATAGACCTTGCGCGCACACTAGTGGTGCCTCAACTAGAAGAACTTGCCCCTGTTTTAGCAGCCTTAATAGACGGGGTAGACGCGGTTGTGTGCGGCCATGCAAATCTGTCGAGGAGACAGCAGCGAAACCTAGCGGGAAGAGTGCGAACGCGTGGGGTAACACTAATCACAGTGGATGTGTGGCCAGGTATTTCACGTCCGTGGAAACGCCCCACACAAGCACCTGTGTTGACCTTTCCTACCCTCCGGCACTCACCCGGTAGCAACAGATCTGCAAGTACCTACCTGCCTGGGCAAGAAAGGAAAGCGGTGTGATGGGTAACGCGGTTATAGCTTTAGTTTGGATACCTCAATGGCCCACCTGTTCCCTTGCTATCGACGTGCCCGCAGGATCCGCCGCCGTGATTAGTCGCGGCGGAAAAGTACTGCACGCAACCATCGCGGCAAAACGGGAAGGCGTACGCGAAGGTATGAAAATAACGCTGGCGCGACACCTATCCTCAAAACTTATTGAACTGGACTACGACCCAGCGCGAGACGCACGAACCTTTGACGTAATTTTAGACGCCCTAAACGCTGTAACCCCAATGCCAGTGGCTATCAGACCCGGAATCGCTTTCTTCAACGCCAAAGCCGCGTTGAAATACGGCACCACTGCCGAGCAACTACAAATCCAAACAATCAACGCGGTTGCAGACGCGGGGGCGGAAGCTTATATCGGATTAGGAACAGACCTGCTCCACGCCTGGGTGGCTGCCACAACGGGAAAAGAACCTACCGAGCAAACTATCGCGAACCTCCCATTGCGCTATTTACAGGGGCTCGCGCCAATCCAGAACCTAGTTAACAACCTCCACCCCCTGGGAATACACACCGTGGGGCAAGCTAAAACAGTGGGGTTGAGTGACATCGCTACCCGGTTCGGTTTAGAGGGCGTAACTTTGCAGCAACTACTGGAAACCACCGGTGCGAAGCAAGCTTGGAACTACCCGGCGAAAAATATTAAAACAGCAAACAATATAGAAGAACAAATAATTTTTGAATCACCAGTAACCGACGTGGCCCTCGCCGTAGGGCGGATACAACGCCTATCCATAAACCTGATCCGCAAACTAGTAGAACAGCAAGCGGCCCCACGCATAATCACCGCCACCGTAACCGTAACGGCTGAAGGGCAAACACAAGAATGTGAACGACACTGGGCGCTCCCAGATTTCCCCACACCCAGAGAAATAACAGACCGCGTGCGCTGGCAAATCCAAGGTTGGTTAGATGCCCTATCTCGAAAAAATGCTGCCCACCAAGCGGAATCACAAGAACCCTGGGGGTTTACCAACATTCACTTAACTGCTAGCGAACTAACTCCCATCGGGGAACAAACCCGTTCCCTGTGGGGACAACGATGTGCCTCAGACCAACGCGCCAGCCGAACCGCATTAAAACTACAAGCGCAAAACGGTGTAGAAACCGTGCAGCGCGTGCACGTAACCCAAGGGTATAACCCAGCTGAACGCATGCGGTACTACAACTGGGGAGAGCAAACCCCACAGGAACCCTGGGAAACCTGGCGGCTCCCAGACCAGTATGCCTACCACGGAAACTACCAGCCCACAGACCGGTGGGAAGGCCAAATCAACGGTGCCGCCCCCGCCACCGTGCTAGATACCCCCACCCCCGTGCAGGTATACGACGAAACTGAACAACCCGTATCCGTACGCGACGGCGGAAACATCACCGCAACCCCACGCACCATCACACTGGAGAAACCCTCCTTCCAAAACCCGCCTGGCACATTAGCCCAATCCTCGCTTGAGACACCGTCCCAACCCTCACTTGATACGCCATCTCAAAACCTAATTGGACCGCCGTTTCAAGCCCCGTTCCCCTCACCGAACAGGCATACCATCAAACGAGTGCGAGGTCCCTGGCCAATACTGGGACAGTGGTGGAGTGGAGAAGAACCTCAAGTTCTTCTGGCATTAGAATGTGAGAACATCCCAGCACTACTCGTCGGGTGGCGAGCTGGAGCATGGACCCTGCGGGCGGTATGGTTTTAAACCAGAAAGGGAAGGAAGGTCGTGGCAAAACTCTATTTCCGATACGGAGCCATGAACTCCGGAAAATCTACCGCACTGCTACAAGCCGCATACAACTACGAAGAACGCGGACAACGCGTAGCATTAGCAAAACCCTCCGTGGACTCCAAAGGAGACCACTACATCATCTCCAGACTCGGGGTGAAACGCGAAGTAGACCTACTCGTATCCGCCCACGACAACCTCCGCACCAGATTCCGCTCCCTAACCCAAGGGGAAGACCCCAACTCCCTAATGCCCAACATAAAAGTAAAACCCATCGCCGCCCTACTAGTAGACGAAGCCCAATTCTTCACCCCCAAACAAGTAGACGACATGTTCAAAATAGCGGTCCTCGACAACGTCCCCGTACTCTCATACGGAATCCGCACCGACTTCCGCACCACCGCATTCCCCGGCGCCCGCCGACTCCTCGAAATCGCCCACACCCTCGAAGAACTAAAAACCATCTGCCGATGCGGCCGCAAAGCAATCTTCAACGGACGCAGAGTCAACGGACACTTCATCTTCAGCGGAGAACAAGTAGCCATCGACGGCGTAAAAGTCACCTACGAATCCCTGTGCGGCGCCTGCTACCTAGCGGAATCCGGTGGCGTCCTAGAACCGTGAACAACCTCAAACAAACAATCGCCCAAGCCCGCGACCAAGACATCATCGGACTCGTCGGCCCCGCCACCTACGGGCAAGCCCTCCGCACCGTAGACCGCGGCGACGTGAAAACCCTCAACTACAACCACCAACAAACCCAAATAATCGCAAAAGTAAAAGGCGCCGGCGTAACCTACACCTGCTGGATAAGCCAAACCGGCCCACTCATCCGTGACCTAGACCTAACCTGCGCCTGCCGCACCCACACCTACTGCAAACACGCCACCGCCGCACTCCTACAAGCACAAAAACAACTCACCCGAACCCACCAACCCAACTGGCGTGCCACCCTCACCCCACTACTCGAACCCGACACACAAGGAACCCCACTCGCACTCGTCCTAACCACAGGCGAACAAATCCTAATCACCCCCAGAAGAACTGGGAAAACCCACAAATGGATAGCCAAACGCGCGTCCTGGGCAGACCTCACCTCCACCAAATGGGAATCAGTAACCCGCGGAATCAGACCCGACCACCTGAACATAATCCGCCGCATCTACCAACAAGCCCGCACCAGCTCCACATGGACCAGCCCCAACCACGTCACCCTCAACGCCCTCGGCGCACAAGCACTCGAACTCCTCAAAGAAGCACAAACCCAAGGCATCCAACTATTCACACAAACCCAAACCGAACTCGAACCCCTCACCATCACCAGCAACGGAGTCGACCTCCAACTCCAAACCACCACGCACGAACACGGCCTCAACCTCCTCGTGCGCATCCGCGAAAACCAGTTACCCATCAGTAAATACCGCATAATCGAAACCCACCCACCCCTCGTGCTATACGAAAACAAACTCACCCACGTCCGCACCGCCCCCCAATCCCTCCTCGACCTCGCCCGCGCACACAAACCCATCACCATCCCCAACCCCGACCTGCCCGACTTCTACCTCAACTACGCCCCCCGCCTCAAACAACTCCTAGACCAAGACAGCCAAGCAGTGCGCGGCCCCAAACTAAAAGGCATCGCCCGCTTCACCCCCGGACGCATCCAAATCAACTTCGAAGCCACCTACCAAGCAGGCAACCAAGAAATCCACCTAACCCCACAGCAAGTGCGCTCGCGGTTCCACTCCGACATCCAAACCTTCCGCCAGCAAATCCGGGATCTAGCGAACGAATTCCACCCCCTCCGAGCCACCGAAAAAACCCAGTACCTAGACCTAGCGGACCTGAACGCTTTCCTCCAATGGGCACCCGCGGCCAGTGCACAACGCGACTGGCTTACCTGGGAGATTGACGACCAACTGCGCGATATTGACGTTGTAGACCAACCGGTTGACTTCCACGCGCAAGTTTTGGACGCAGACGACCCAGACTGGTTCGAACTCAAAATAGCGGTGGACGTAGATGGAGAATCCGTGCCATACGGCGATATTTTGCAGGCCGTGGCCACAAACCGCACGTGGGTACGCACCCCATCGGGACGCTGGGCACAAATTGACCCAAACATAGTGCAGCGGATCCAACAACTCCTGCACGATCTTGGGCAAGAGCGCGATAACAAAACACACGTGCCCACCCACTCGCTGGGACTGTTGAAACTCCTAGAAGAATTAGACGTCAAAGTGGTGGGGGACAGCAGCTGGTACCAGAATATGCGCGCGCTCCTACTCGACGAAGAACCCAGCGCTAACAATAAGGCCTCGAAACCACCGGTTTCACAGCCAGCGAATGCGCAGCTGCGGGACTATCAACTCGGTGGCGTGCGCTGGTTGCAGCGCGTCACCACCCTCGGATTCGGAGCGATTCTAGCCGACGACATGGGACTTGGGAAAACCATGCAGCTACTGGCCATGATTCAAACCAAAAAAGACGAAGGGCAACTGAACCAAGGTGTGCTCGTGGTCGCCCCCACATCAGTGGTGAGCACTTGGCTAACGGAAACGCGGCGTTACTTCCCGAACTTGAAGGCAACGGCTGTGCCCGGCATGCAATCGCGCAGAGCACACGCGCTGACCACGCTGCTTGACGACACCGATATCCTCATTACCTCGTGGGCACTACTGCGGCTCGAAGCCACGCAATATGAGGAACTGGAGTTGGACGGTGCCATATTCGATGAGGCGCAAGCAATAAAGAACCCCTCGACAAACGGGCATAAGGCGGCTCGCAGCCTCAAAGCCCCGTGGAAAGTGGCGGTCACCGGCACGCCGGTCGAGAATACGGTGCGTGACCTGTGGTCTTTAATGCGAGTGGTGAACCCGCCGCTCCTGCCCGGATTGTCAGCGTTCAACGAGCAGTATCGTCGGCCGATTGAAATTGATGAAAATCCGCAGGCACTGACTCAACTACGTGGGCTCACCAGCCCGTTCATACTGCGGCGCACAAAAGAACAGGTGGCGCGCGAGCTACCCGAAAAGATTGAACAAACCCTCGCGGTAGAGTTGGACGGCCCCCACCGGGAAGTGTACGAGCGGGCCCTCATGAAAGAACGCAAACGTATTCTGGGCCTTGAAGGCGACGAGTCCAGTGCAGCGGATATCCTCGCGGCCCTAACCCGGTTGCGGCTGCTGGCTTTGGACCCGACTATGGTTCCACTGGAGGCGGAGCAGGATAGCGGCGACACTGATGGTAAGTCGGCAGACAAAAACGCGTCGCGAGCACAGCGAGTAGAACAATCCGCGTCGGCTAAAACCCGGTTGTTGCTATCGCACGTTGAAGAACTGGTGGCCAGTGGCCACAGCGTGCTCGTTTTTTCGCAGTTCACGCGGTATTTGCAAAAGATCCGGGAGCAATTGGAACGAAAAGATATTGCTGCGGCTTACCTAGATGGGCACACGCGCCACCGTGACCAAGTAATAAAAAGTTTCACGTCTGGGCAAAAACACGTTTTCCTCATCTCGCTGAGGGCCGGTGGTACCGGGCTTACGCTCACGCAAGCGGACTACGTGTACCTGATGGACCCGTGGTGGAATCCAGCGGTTGAACAGCAGGCGATCGACCGAGCCCACCGCATCGGGCAGACGAAAACGGTGAATGTGTACCGGTTGGCGAGCGCTGACACGATTGAAGAAAAAGTGCTTGCCCTACAGGAACATAAGCGGAAAGTGACCAGTCAGGTCCTCAGCGATGCGTTGCCCACGTTGACGCGTGAGGACTTGCGGGAGCTGCTGCAGATTTAATCACAGACACTCCCGTTTCGAACAAGTGTTCGATACAATGTGGGGGTGTCTTACGCTGAACTGCACGCGCACAGCGCTTATTCGTTTCTGCATGGGGCGGACATGCCCAGCCGCATGGTGGAGCGTGCGCAGCAATTGGGGCTAAGTGGAATCGCGGTGTTGGACTACGACGGCATGTACTCCACAATGCAGACTAATACGGCGGCCAGGCAGGTGGGTATACCGGTGGTGCAGGGCACGGAGATCCGTTTGGATTCCCAAACTCACCTGCCCATTTTGGCTCGTAACGTGCGTGGTTACGAAGACTTGTGTGCAGCTATTTCGCATTTTCAGCTTGCGGCTGGGCAGAAAACAGATTCTATTTTTTCGCTTGAGGAACTAGCAGCTCATTCGCATGGGAACTGGACTGTGCTCACGGGCACGAACCATTCTTTAGTGTGGCGAGCGTTAAAAGAAACTGGGATGGCAGGTGCTGTTCGGGCGGTGGAGCATTTGCGGGAGTTGTTTGGGCACGTGTGTGTTGAGTCGGCTCTGAAAAGTCCGGCGCAGTGGGAGGATGCGCAAGTGCTCCACGAGTTAGCAGCTAAAACGGGGGCGACGCTGGTGGCCACCGGTGCTGCCCGGGCAGCTGGCCCGGAATCTGTGCGCCGCGCACACGTGTTGCGTGCAATCCAGTTGGGGGGTTCGCTTTCGCAGGTGCAACCGTACTTGGAGGCGTACCCACCGATCTTGCGCAGTGAGAACCAGATGCTGCAAATCCACCGCCACTACCCTCAGGCCGTGTGGAATGCGGCGGAAATAGCGGAAGAATTGGCTTTTGATGTGCGTTTACTAGCCCCGCAATTACCGCGCGCGCAGGTGCCTGCGGGGTATTCGGAGGAAACTTGGTTGCGCCAGTGTGTTGAGGTTCAGGGGCGGAAGAAGTATGGGACCCGCACGCAGGCTCCGCAGGCGTGGGCGCTGCTCGATAAGGAACTGGGACTGATCTGCAGTTTGAACTTCGCGGGATATTTTCTGATTGTGAAAGAGATTGTGGATTATTGTGCGCAGAACAATATTTTGTGCCAGGGACGGGGGTCGGCTGCTAACTCGGCGGTGTGTTACGCGTTGGGGATCACCGCGGTGGATGCGGTGCGGCACAAGATGATGTTTGAACGGTTCATTTCACCGGGCCGCTCGTCCCCTCCGGATATTGACTTGGATATTGAAGCGCAGGCGCGTGAACGGGTGATTCAACACGTGTATGACAAATACGGGCGTGAATGCGCAGCGCAGGTGGCGAACGTGATCACGTACCGCAGGAAGTCAGCGGTTCGAGACGTGGTGAAGGCATTTGGGTATTCAGAGGATGTGGCGCGAACGTGGTCTGCGGATCTGGATGTGAAAGCGGATAAGAACGTGATGGAGATGGCGCAAAGCGTGCGGGGGTTGCCGCGGCACATGGGGATTCATCCTGGTGGAATGGTGCTGACCCGCAGCCCGGTTTCGCGCACCTGCCCGATTACGTGGGCGACGAAACCGGGGCGGACTGTACTGCAGTGGGATAAGGAGGACTGTGAAGCGGCGGGTTTAGTGAAGTTTGACCTGCTGGGGTTGGGCATGTTGGGGGCGTTGCGGCGCATGTACGACGCGTTATCGAACGCGGGGTACCAGTGGCGGGGAAAACCGTATTCGTTGCATAACATGCCGCAGGAGGATCCGAAAGTGTACGACCTGCTGTGTAATGCGGACACGGTGGGAGTGTTCCAAGTGGAGTCGCGCGCACAGATGAACACGTTACCGCGGCTGCGGCCCCGCTGTTTTTACGACATTGTGATTGAGGTGGCTTTGATTCGGCCCGGTCCGATTCAAGGGCAGGCGGTGAACCCGTATTTGCGTAGGCGCGCGGGGGAGGAGCCGGTTACGTATCCGCATCCGATTTTGAAGCCGGTGCTAGCGAAAACCCTTGGGGTGGCGCTGTTTCAAGAACAGATGATGCAGTTGGCGGTGGTTGGAGCCGGGTTCACGCCGGCGCAGGCCGATCAGCTACGCAAAGCGATGGGGTCGAAGCATCATGCGCAGCGGATGGAGTCACTGCGTCCACTGTTGTTCGCGGGGCTGGCGAAAAATGGGATTACCGGTGTAGCTGCCGACCAGATTTACGAGAGTTTGCAAGGGTTTTCAGAGTTCGGGTTCCCGGAGTCGCACTCGTTTTCGTTTGCCTATATTGTTTACGCTTCCGCTTGGTTGAAAGTGCATTTTCCTGAGGAGTTTTACGCCGCAATTCTAGCTAGCCAACCGATGGGTTTTTACTCACCGGCTTCGCTCGTGCAAGACGCACGTGCGCACGGAGTGCGGGTGGAACGCGCGGACGTGAACTACTCCCACTTTCACGCGAGCGTAGAGCAAGTGGATGCAAAACAGGCTTGTTTGCAGAAAGGTGGGGCGAAGCAAGGGCGCGGGAGGAAGCGGATTGCACCGGTGGAACCCGATGAGTCTAAGGTCGTGCGGTTGGGTTTGGATTCAATTAGGGGAGTGGATGAAGTGGTGGCGGACCGGATTGTTCAAGCCCGTGGGGACGCGGCTTTTACGTCTTTGACGGATCTGGCTCACCGCGCCGGCCTGTCCAGTGGGGACGTGCAGCGGTTAGCGCATGCGGGGGCCTTAACCAGTTTGGGAGTATCGCGCCGAGCAGGGTTGTGGAATGCGCAGCTCGTGGCCAGCAGTGCGCAGCAACTGACACTGCCGATCGACTGGGAGTTAAAGCGTGACTTACCTGCGATGAGCCCAACCCAAGCAGTAGTTGAAGACTACCTGTCGACCGGGCTTAGCGTTGACGCGCACCCCATGCAGCTAGTGCGCAGCCAGTTGCAGTCACAAAACATCCTCACGTGCCAAGAAGCTAAAACCCAACCTGACGGTAAACGCGTGAAAACCGCGGGGGTAGTGACGCACAGGCAGCGTCCACAAACAGCCGGGGGCGTAGTGTTCTTGTCGCTGGAGGACGAAACTGGGTTAGTTAACGTAGTGTGCCAACGGAACCTGTGGGAACGCTACCGCAAAGTAGCGCTCACCAGCCGGGCACTAATAGTTCGCGGAATGCTTGAAACCGATCGGGGCGCACACGTGTTCGTAGCCGACCAATTGCTCACCTGCCCCATCCCCGTGTCCGGACGCTCCCGCGACTTCCGCTAACGAAGGTGCAGCGCCGTGAAACGTCCGCTAACACGGGCACGGCCACCTGCAATATAGCGAGTCGAACGCAGCGCCATGAGGGAACCCACAATGAGCGAGCGGACCTACTTGTCGAGTGTCAGCAGCAGCCGCGTTAACTCCTCAGGGGAATTAACCACGTGGTTGGCTTTCGCGAACTCATCCGGGGACGTGCCAGACCACGTGACCCCAATGGTGTCCAAACCGCACGCATTCCCACCTTCAATATCGTAAAAACGATCCCCAATCATAGCTTTCGTGGAATCATCCACATCCACGCCCGCATCCCGCAGGCGACGCAAAGCTAACTCAATGACAGACGCCTTAGTGTGATCCGCCGAATCCACCTGCGATCCTGCGAGCACTCGGAAAAAGTGGGTAATCCCATATCGGGCAATAATCGGGTTCGCAATCCGCTCCATCTTCGACGTTGCTGTCGCCATCACCACCCCCGCGTGCGCAAGAGCCTCAAGCATAGGAACGACGCCAGCGAAAAGGGGCGCGTCAAACATAACTTCCTGGTAGTGCTTACGGTAGGTTGCAATCGCAGGCTCAATCTCAGCGGGCGCGAGGCCAGCAAAATCACTGAAACTAGACGCCAACGGTGGCCCCACCCAGCGGCGCAACTGCTCCTGTGTCTGCAACGGCAACCCCAATTGCGCGAGCGTAGCATTCACACTATCGGTAATCACCTGCGCCGAATCGGACAGCGTGCCATCAACATCAAAGAGTGCAATCAGCATGTTCTTCCTACTCTAAAGGCCAGCGCCAAGCGATTGGCGTATCCACATCTCACCATGCTAGAGTTTCACTCGTCGCTTTTGAGTGCAAACTCGAATGTTACCCAGCGCGGGTGGCGGAATAGGTAGACGCGCTAGCTTGAGGTGCTAGTTCCTAATTTAAACGGGAGTGGGGGTTCAAGTCCCCCTCCGCGCACAGCAACAACCCCGGGAAACCGGGGTTTTCGCATACTCGCACACGAAACTATGCCGCGCCCGTGGGGAAACGAAAGTGCATAGCGACCGCAGTTAAAGGCAACTGGGTCGCGATACTGGTGAAATGAAACAACAGCAAGATGGGCTAAAGCTGGTGCA
Organism: Gleimia hominis; assembly: GCF_002871945.2. Classification (NCBI taxonomy): domain Bacteria; kingdom Bacillati; phylum Actinomycetota; class Actinomycetes; order Actinomycetales; family Actinomycetaceae; genus Gleimia; species Gleimia hominis. Next base: position 611,232 of record NZ_CP126963.1, read on the forward strand.
AAGGTGAATCCAAGCAGGTCGCAGCGCGGACTCCCTGCACATTTGCGAAGCAAACACGTAAAGTTGAGACCATGATGCATATCGATATCTGGTCTGACATAGCTTGCCCCTGGTCCTACCTTGGAGTTCGGCACATGCGTCAGGCACTGCGCGACTTTGAACATCGGGACAACGTCCGACTCACCCTACACGCATATTTACTGCGCCCAGAACTAGAGAAAACCACGGATAAAACCGCGCTCGAATACCTCGCGGAAAACAAAGATATGACACGCGAAGAAGTGCAAGAAGCCCTCGAATCAGTTACGAAACTAGGAAGTGAAGAAGGTTTGCACTTCGATTGGGACCGCGTGCGCATCGCGCCCACCACCAGTGCGCACCGCCTCGTGTTCCTGGCGCGCGAACTTGACCTTGAAAACGACACCACTATCGGCCCGGACACGATGGAGCTAAAAGTTAACGAAGCTCTACAGCGCGCCTACTTCGAAATGGGAGCGGACATCAGCCACCCGGAAACCCTCATTTCCATTGTGCAAGACTTCAACATTGACGGCAAACGCGTGCTTGAAGCACTTGAAAGCCCCGACACGGGTACACAAGTGTTCTCGGACTTCCAAGTTGGCGTGCAGATCGGGGTTAACTCCGTTCCCACGTTCGTGTTCAACAGCCAGTTCGTTGTCGCCCAGTCACTACCCGCAAAAGCGTATGCGAACGCGCTCGAAACCGCGTGGGAATCCGCAGCGCAGAAACAGGATCGCTAGACCGGGGAACCGAGCGGCATCAATATTATGAGTGGGAGGAAGCCAATGAAACTAGTTCTGCGTACCGCCACCGAAGCGGACGTGCCCAGCATCACCGCAGCTTGCCAGGACGAAGCGATTCAACGCTACACCTCGGTCCCCAAGCCGTTCACCACAGAGGATGCGCAAGCGTTTGTGAAAATGAGTCAAGACAGTGTGTCTCCGCAGTGCCATCCGATTGTGGAAAATGAGCGCGGACACCTTATCGGCACGCTCGGTGCCACCAACTACGATCCCGTTCAAAAAAGCATTGAGATTGGGTACTGGACAGCCCGCGCCCACCGCGGACAAGGCCTAATTAAACAGGCGTGCCAGCAACTGATCGACACCCTGTTCGCGGACTTCGACGTCCAGATTATTCGCTGGTATGCGAAGGCTGGTAACTGGGACTCATGGTACGTGGCCCGCGCCCTCGGGTTCATTTTTGAGGGAACCCAGCGGCGAATAGAAAATGGTGAAGTAGTCGAATACTGGTGCGCTTCCCTGCTAAAAGGCCAAGACACACCACTCGATGCGAAAGATGCACCGGCGCGTTTCCACTTGGCATCGAGCCAGCAAAAACCTCAAGAAAAAGAACTGGATCCAAGACGCCCACTGGAACTCGTACGACAATTCCATGAGGTATACGGGCTGCCCATAAAACTAGGGGAGCAGCCCACTGCGGATTTTGAACGCGTGCACATGCGGATGGGGCTCGTTGGGGAAGAATACGCCGAACTCGTGGGAGCTGTGTACGGGCCGCGGGCTAGGCAGGAAATTGAAACTGCGCAAGAGCAATTGCGGGAGTTAGACGACCAGGAACGCGACGTGATTGAAACCGCGGACGCGTTAGCTGACCTCGTGTACGTGCTTTACGGCATGGGACTCGAAGCGGGGATCGACCTGGATCGCGTGCTCGAACAAGTGCAAGCTTCGAACTTGTCGAAACTTGGGGCGGATGGCAAGCCGATTTACCGTGGAGACGGGAAAGTACTCAAAGGCCCCGGCTTCTTCAACCCAGATATCGCCCGCGCCCTACAAGTATCATCATCAACAACGGAAAACTGAAGGAACAGAATCTAGAAGTAACGCGAAAAACAGGGGGATACACATGAATACTGTGGAACAACTACTACCCGATTTCACCAAACTAGACGCAGACCAAGTACGCGAGCAAGTGTTTGCCGCAATCGAAACCTACGAGCAGGCCATCACCCAGCTGGAGGCCGCGGAACCAACCGTCGCGGACTTCCTGGTGCCGTTCGATGAAGCAACCGGGGAATACGACCGGGTGCTCGGCGTGGCTTTCACAGCTATAAGTTCCATCGGGGGCCCGCAGTGGAACCAGTTGGAATCTGACCTCAACGAACCCCTTACCAAACTGGGGTTGCGGATTGACACGTCCGACGCGCTCTACGAGCGTTTCAAAACCCTGGCGCAACAAGACTTGGATGAAGAAAGTGCGCACTACGTACAGACAGAATTGAAAGATTTTGAGGTCGGTGGAATCACCCTGAGTGAACCCGATCGGGCGCAGCTTGAACAGCTGGACCTAAAAATTGCGGACCTGACAACCGAGTACTCGCAGCGCGTCAAAAACATGCTTACCAAGCCCGCGGTTGTAGACGGGCAAGAATATCCCCTCAATAACTTCACGATGCCCCTCACGCTCGTGCAGGTGCCACAAGCGGGTGTGCGCGCGCAAATTCTAGAAGCATCGACCTCGCGCGGGTGGGGCTCAGACCCCGCCACCGACACGCGCGGCCTAGTTCAGCAAATAACGCAGCTACGCGATACGCGTGCGAAACTCCTCGGATTCGACTCGCACGCCGACCTCGTTCTCGAAACGGAAACCGCAACATCCACCACGGCGGTGCGTGACCTCCTGCAAATGGTTGGCACCCAGGCCCTCAAACGCGTAGAAGAAGAGGCCCAAACGCTGCAGGCAGACGCGCAAGCGGACGGGCTTGAAGAACTGCGGGCAAGCGACTGGCCATACTACGAACAACGCCGTAAACACCACGAACTCGGGTTATCAGACGAAGCTCTGAGCCCCTACCTAGAACTGTGGCACGTATTAGAAAAAGGCGTGTTCTACGCCGCCCAAAAACTATACGGAATCACGCTGGTACACCGCCCAGACCTGACAGGTATCGACGATTCCTCGCGCGTATACGAAGTGAGCCGTGAGGACGGCCAGCCCCTGGGGCTCTTCATCGCCGACCCCTACACGCGCGACGGTAAAAGCGGTGGGGCGTGGATGAACGAACTGGTAACCGGATACGCCGGCAACAACTACCAATCCATCATCATTAACTGCGCGAACTTCACCCCGCCTGAACCCGGGCACGAAAAACACCTGGTGTGGGACGAGGTAGAGACCTGCTTCCACGAGTTCGGACACGCGCTCCACGGCTTCCTCTCCCGAACCCGCTACCACGGGACCGGCGGCACCAACGTACCTCGGGACTTCGTGGAATTCCCCAGCCAGCTGAACGAAATGTGGGCATTCAACCCAAGTGTGATAGCGTCCTACGCCCGCAATAAAGACGGCGAAGTACTGCCCGAGGAGCTGCGCGTAAAGCTGGCTGCATCAAAATCGTTCGGACAACCTTACTCCACAGCGGAATACTGCGCGGCCGCACTACTGGACCAGTACTGGTACTCGCGTGAACGCGACCGCGGGCCCGCAGACGTGGGCGACTACGAGCAGTGGGCACTGCAACAGGCGGGGATGAACCACCCGCTGGTACCACCGCGGTACCGCACCACGTATTTCCCCCACGCGTTCACGGTCGGATACGACGCCGGATACTACTCGTACATGTGGTCGGAAATGCTGGTTGGTGAAGTGGAGCAATGGTTCGCCGCACATGAGCACACCAGTGGTGACGGTGGGTTGAACCGTGAGGCGGGGCAGCAGCTGGAACGCGCAGTGCTTTCGCGTGGCAACAGCCGCGAACCCATGGATTCGTTCCGGGCGCTGCTTGGGCGCGACCCGCGTCCAGAGGCGGTAGTGCAACGCCGCGGCCTCTAAACACTAGTTGCGGCATCATAGTAGCGTAACGGCGTGGGACTTAGGACGATTAGGGAGCCCCACGCCGACCGATCGAGATACACTAGGGGTATGACTATGAATCCACAAGACGCGTTGAATCGGCTGGTAGCTGCGTTTGAAGCGCACGCCCAGGCCGCTCGGGCCGCAGAGTTTTCCGACCCGTCAATCGTTGAAGCTGCTGATCAGCGGCTTCGGGATGCCTTCTTCACTTACGACGATGCCTTGTTTAATGCGTACGAAGTGGAGCTTCCCCTGGAAATAGTCGACGAGGACGACGACGATTACGACGACTTCGACGACGATGATCTAGATGACCTCGATGAGGATGACGACCTCGACGACGACTTCGACGAAGACGATCTAGATGCCGATGACGACTTGGACGATGATCTAGACGATCTAGATGATGAGTATGACTTCGACGACGATTACGACGAGGACGGGGAAGAAGACTGAACCCCAACCTCGGGGTAATCACGAATAACGGGAAGCAGGTCGCTAACCGCCTGGACCAGTGGCTGTGGGAGTTCAAAGTCGAGCCCCGCAGCCACTTGTTGCATCTGGATCTCAGTGCGCGGGCCAATGAGTGAACACGTGACCCCAGTTTGGGCTTTCAACCATCCGAGCGCCACTTCAATCGGGGACGCATCCAAGCCTTTAGCCGCGGCAAATACTCCTTCTACCGCAGACGCGTTTTGTTCCGTCAGCAAGGGTTGTACGAAGCCGGCTAATAAGGGGGAGGCTCCGCGTGAATCCGCGGGGGTGGCATGGCGGTATTTGCCAGTTAACACCCCGCGCGCTAGAGCAGACCATGCGATGAACCCGATTCCGTGGCGCTTGCAGGCGGGCAGTAGTTCGCGTTCCACCCCGCGGCGCAGCACTGAGTATTCAGCTTCCACCGCGGACATCGGGATGCTCAGTTGGCGGGCTAGGTAAAACACTTCTGCCGTATCCCACGCGCTCATGTTGGACACCCCAAAATAACGCACCCGCCCGGTTCTAGCTGCGATATCAATTGCACTGAGCGTTTCTTCAATTGGAGCGTGCGCGTCAGATCCTTGCAGTAAAAACAGGTCAATGTAATCGGTTTGCAGGTGCTTCAACGACCTGTCGATGGATGCGAGCAACGTGCCCCGCGCGTTCGAATGGCGCCAATGCGGGTGGTTTGCGAAACCGCCTTTAGTGATGAGGGTGAAGTCTTCTCGGTTGAAATCTTGCGCGAGGACGTTCCCGAGTGTTGCTTCACTTTCACCCCCGCCGTAAGTTGGGGCGGTGTCAATTGTGGTGCCACCGGCGTCCGCGTAGGCGTGGAGTATGCGCGTTGCCTCGTCTTCAGTGGTGTCTTGCCCCCACGTGAGGGTCCCTAAACCGAAGTTTGAAACCTGGAGGCCGGACGATCCTAATCTCACCTGTTGCATGTCTCATAGCTTAACGGTATTTGAAGCAAGATAAGTTAGTGCCCATGACGTGGATCGAATCAATCATCATGGGGCTCGTGCAGGGCTTGACGGAATTCTTACCGATTTCTTCTTCCGCACACCTGCGCATAACCTCGGAATTTACTGGGAATGAACGACCCGGGAGCGGCTTTTACCGCGATCACGCAGATCGGTACGGAGTCTGCGGTCCTCATTTTTTTCTGGAGGGACATAGTGCGGATCGTTACGCGTTGGTTCCACTCCTTACCGTGGATTAGCTCTGAGCGGCGGGTGGATTCTTCTGACCCGGATGTGCGCCTGGGGTGGATGATTATCGTGGGTTCGCTTCCGATTGGGATTTTGGGCCTGGTGTTGGAAAAGTGGATTGATGCGCAGTTCCGAAACCTGTGGGTGACGGTCGCGATGCTAGCGGTGTTTGCGGTTCTGCTGGGGTTGACGGACTGGTTCATGCCGAAACGCAAACACTTGAATGAGATGTCGTGGAAAGATGCGATCCTGTACGGGTTCGCGCAGGCGATGGCGCTCGTACCTGGGGTGTCTCGTTCAGGTGGGACGATCACGATGGGGCGCTATTTGGGGTATACGCGTGAGGCCGCGGCCCGCTATTCGTTCCTTTTGGCGATGCCCGCGGTATTCGCATCGGGTTTCTACAAGACGTTTAAAGTAGCGGTGGGTGGCGACACGGTGTACGTAGGACCAACCATTTTGGCTACGTTGATTGCCTTTGTGGTTGGTTACGTGGTGATTATCTGGTTCCTCAAACTGGTGTCAACCCGTTCTTACCAGCCGTTTGTTATTTACCGGGTGGCGCTTGCCGTGATTGTCGCGGTCCTGCTTGGGATGGGGGTTTTGACGCCCACTTCTGGGGCTGCGCTGTAGCGCTTATGGTTCTTACTGTTATTTGCGTGGCTGATTTGCCTAAAGTGGGGTTATTGTTCCGGGCGCGGTGGAGTGAGGAGTTTTAGTGGCGTTACCACAAGCATTGCTCTTTGATATGGATGGCACGGTCGTTAATACGGAACCGTTTTGGCAAGAGGCCGAGAAGACTTTGTTTGACCAGTTGGGGGCCCAGTGGGATCCCGAGGCGGGTGCGCAAATGGCCGGCATGTCTCTGGCTGAATCCGTGGTGCTGATGCGGCGCGTTAGCGGTCTGGATTTGGATGAGGCGCAGACGATTGAATGGTTGATTACGCAGGTGACAAACCTGGTCAATCACCATGGGGCACCGTGGCTACCCGGCGCGCTGGAGGTACTTCAGCTGGCTAAAGAGCTGGATATTCCCACCGCGTTGGTGACCTCCAGCTACCGTGCGTTCGCGGATGCGGTGGTGGCGCAAGTGCCTACAGCGGCGTTCGACGCGGTGGTGGCGGGAGATGAGGTGCACCGCGCTAAACCGCATCCGGAGGCGTATCAGCGGGCAGCGCAGAAGTTGGGAACGCACCCGCAGCAGGCATTTGCGTTTGAGGATTCACCCGCCGGCGCGTTAGCTGCGCTGCGCAGCGGTGCAAAAACCTTTGTTGTGCCCGGCGTGCATCCACAGCAGGCAGATGAACGTGCGATCCGGATAAAAAGCCTAGAAGTTGTCGATGAGGCGTGGCTTAACGCTAACTGCAAGTCTTAGCGTTCGGCGTTCGTTCTAACGCTCACCGCGAGTTTTAACGGTCAGCATCGCCTGCGCACCGTCCGCCGACATTTGCGGGGTGTCATCGGAGTAGAGAGGACAGAGGTGTTTCACCCCGCACCAGTTGCACAGCGGCTGCCGTTTCGGTGAAAAGTGTTCAGTGTGAATCGCGTTCTCGATCTGCTCCCAAATCGCCACCAGGTGGTGTTCGAACGCGTCGATACTGTCCGCCGTCGGATCCATCGTGAGGATCTTGCCATCCGCCAAGAACACGAGCTGCGTGCGCGCCGGTAATCCGGCTCCGCTGCAGCGCAAGAGGAGGGCGTAAAAACGCATCTGAAACAGCTTGTCCTCCACGTACCGTGGTTTCGGGGAACGCCCCGTCTTGTAGTCAACTACGCGCAGTGCACCGGATGGAGCTTTATCGACCCGGTCAATAAATCCGCGCAGTAAAATCCCGTCGCGCATCGGCGCGTCAACCAGCTGCTCGCGCGCAATCGGTTCAAGCCGCTGCGGATTCTCAACCGTAAAGTAGCGTTCCACCAGCGCGTACGCGTCATTGAGCCACTGGGTTTTCAACGCCTCCTGGGGAAACATGGCCTCAAAATCTTCTTTCCCCGCGAACAGCTCACTGTAAGCTGGCTGCACCAAGTCCCGCGCTGCCTGCGAGGTTCGCCGCTCGGCAGGAAGCCCATACAGGTCCTCAAGCACGCGGTGCACCAACGTCCCTCGGGTAGTAGCCGGGGAAGGCGGCTCGCGAAAACCATCAATATAGACCAGGCGGAACTTCATGGGGCACTGCAGCCAGGTACTCGTCGAAGATGCAGAGAGGGCTTTGGGACGCGAAGAATTTGAGCTCATGTAATCAAACATAGCGGCGCGGCAAGGGGAAATCCACGTGGCAAAACCAGCGCTGCAACTTGCCCCTAAGGGCGGGGAAGTGTGAATGAGCACAAGTTTTGCAGAGAACCCGGGGCGGGTCCAGGTAGACTGTACGAGCAATGGAATCTGACTTAACTTACGATGTGCCCGCGCAAGCGGAACATCCAATGGGACCCGCAGCCCGGCGCGGAACGCTCAAAGCCGGTGAGCACGTGCAGATTACGGACCCGAAGGGGCGGTTACACACAGTGGTGCTAACCGAAAACGAGGTGTTTCGTTGCTCCCGAGGTGAACTGGCGCACAACGACATTATTGGGCAACCACCAGCAACCGTGATGGGCGATGGGGCACACCGATTTCTGGTGCTGCGCCCCCTTCTGGACGACTACACCATGTACATGCCGCGTGGCGCCGCAATCGTATACCCCAAAGATGCAGCGCACGTGGTGCAGTTTGCCGACATTTTCCCAGGCGCCAAAGTGCTCGAAGCCGGCGTCGGGTCCGGAGCGTTGAGCATGTCGCTGCTGAACGCAGTGGGAACCACGGGAGCGGTGCATTCGATTGAGAAACGCGAGGATTTTGCCGTAATCGCGCAGGGGAACGTGGATCTGTGGTTCGGGGGGCGGCACCCGGCCTGGACTGTTACGATCGGTGATTTTCAACAGGTAGCCCTGGCTGAACCCGGTGGAAGTATTGACCGCATTGTCCTCGACATGCTGACCCCGTGGGCATGTTTGGACGCGGCTGTGCACGCGCTTGCCGATGGGGGCGTGCTGTGCGTCTACGTTACTACCGTCACTCAGCTCTCACGCTTGGTGGAAGACCTAAATCGGCACGGCAGTTTCACGCCGCCTAAAGTGTGGGAGAACCTGTCGCGTGGCTGGCATGTTGATGGCCTTTCGGTGCGGCCCGAACACCGCATGGTTGGACACACCGGTTTCTTACTCACCACGCGAAAGCTAGCTACGGGGAAGCTGAACCCACCGAATCCGAAACGTCCCTCACCAGCCATGGAAGGCAGAGCCGGACAGTGGAATGCCGCACAGAACTGGGAAGAATACCCCCAGATTCAAGAAGAACGCGCCCCCAAACGCGTTCGGCGGCAGGCGCGCGAGTTATCCCGCCGCAGCCGCAGAGTCTTACCACACGAGGAAGGGGAATAAAATGTCTGCACAACCAGGATCATCCCAGCTTCATTCGCTGCAAGACGAAGTTAGTTCCCTTGAGGGGAAAAACGCGCGGTTAGCGCAAGCTCTCGGTCACGCACGCGAGCAGTTAAGTGCTGTGCGTCAGCAACTAGAGGACGTCACTAAACCACCCGCGCAAATCGGCACATTTATCGCCGCCATAGAGGGGAAACGAGAAGCGGAAGTGAGTGTGTCCGGCCGGTTCATGCATCTGGGCGTAGCCCCCGGGGTGGACCTCAAAGGGCTTGCGTGCGGGGAAGAAGTACGTATTGACGAACACATGGTCGTGGTGGAGCGCCGCGGTGTGCGCCGCACCGGTACTCTCGCTTCAGTGGTGGAACTGCAGGGAGCAGACCGGGTGCTAGTGAACGTAGACGGGTCCAGTAAACGCATGTTGAAACTCGCGGGTGCGCTGCGCCACGGCGGAGTTAAACCCGGAGATTCCATGCTCGTAGACGTGCGCGCCGGGGTGGCGTTAGAACGCATTGTGCGCTCTGATGTGGAACAGCTGCTAACCCCGGAAGTGCCGGACGTTACGTACGACGACATCGGGGGTTTGGCAGCGCAGATCCAGAAAGTGCGCGACAGCGTGGAACTACCGTTTAAACACCCCCAGTTGTACCGCGATTACGAGTTGCGGTCGCCGAAAGGAATTTTGCTGTACGGCCCCCCGGGGTGCGGGAAAACGCTGATTGCGAAAGCAGTTGCCCGTTCCCTTGCGATGAACGAGAACGGTGCGGGAACCACGTACTTCCTGTCGGTTAAAGGCCCGGAGCTGCTCAACAAGTTCGTGGGGGAGACCGAACGGCAAATCCGCTCTATCTTCGCTCGTGCCCGGTCCCTGGCCTCGGCGGATGTGCCCGTGGTGATATTTTTTGACGAAATGGAAGCCTTGTTCCGCACACGGGGTTCGGGAGTTTCTTCGGATATAGAAACCATGGTTGTGCCCCAGTTACTGGCGGAAATGGACGGGGTTGAATCGTTAGACAACGTGATCATTATTGGCGCGTCGAACCGCGAAGACATGATCGACCCAGCGGTGTTACGTCCGGGGCGGTTAGACATTCGGATCCGCATCGAGCGGCCTGACCGGCAGGGCGCGCGCGAAATTTTCAGTAAGTACTTGACGGAGCAGATTCCGATTGCCCCACAAACCCTCGCGCAGTTCGGCAGCGCGCAGCGTGCCACACAGGCGATGAGTGAGATGGTGCTTGAGAAGATTTTTGCGCGCCGGCCGCAAACCGCTCTGTTCAACCTCACCCTCGCAACCGGGGAGCTGCAGACGATATACGCCGATGACTTGATCTCGGGCGCAATGATCGCGGCGATCGTAGAGCGCGCAAAGAAGTTCGCGGTGAAAGCCACCTTAGCGGGGCAGCCCGGGTTGACGATGGATCATCTTCAAGCCGCTTTTGATGAGGAAATGCGTGAAACTAAAGATTTAGGGGCAACAACGACGCCGGCTCAGTGGGCCCGCACCACTGGGCTGCGAGGAGAAGGCGTAGTGTCGGTCTCCGCTGTTGAACAATCCTCAGGAAAATAGGAAGGTCGAAGGGGCGAAGGAACGGGCCCTAGACAAGTGAAGCAAGCGGTAGGGAAGTAAAGTGGCCCTGGGTGAGTAGAGAAAGCCGAAGGCGTATGGGAACCAGCTGCAGACAAGTAGGAAGAGGTTGGCATGAGTGACCGCGTGGTTGGAACTGAAACTGAGTTCGGGATTATGGGGCAAACTGGTGCGCAGAACCCGATTCAACTATCTGCCGTAGCAGTTGAATCTTTCGCACAGTCAGTGCAGACAACCCAGGTGGTGCGGTGGGATTATGCGGGTGAGGATCCTCTCAACGATGCGCGCGGCTACCGGATTGAACGAGCTTCTGCGGATCCTTCCATGCTCACGGACGACCCATACCACTTGGCTCCGTCGGGTGGGGTGGAGTACGAACCGCGCCCCTCAGAGTACGAGCAGCACATGCAGAAGGCCACGTCGGTGGTGCTCAGTAACGGAGCGCGGTTTTACGTGGACCACGCGCACCCGGAGTATTCCGCGCCAGAGACGACGAACGCGTTTGACGCGGTGCTCTACGACCGGGCCGGAGACCGGATTGCTCAGCTGGCGATGGACACGGCTCGCCAGGCGGGCACACCGATCACACTGTACAAGAACAACACGGACGGGAAGGGAGCCTCATACGGCACGCACGAGAACTACCAGGTGCCACGCCACGTAGATTTCGACGACATGGTGGCGGTGCTCATCCCATTTTTTGTCACCCGGCCGGTGGTGTGCGGGGCCGGGCGCGTTGGGCTTGGAATGCATTCGAGCGAGGCTGGATTCCAAATCTCTCAACGCGCAGACTTTGTGGAGAACACAATTGGGCTGCAAACCACGTTTGACCGCCCCATCATTAATACACGCGACGAACCCCACGCAAAACCAAGTGAGTACCGTCGTCTGCATGTGATTAATGGGGATGCGAACCAGTTTGACGTGTCGAACCTCGTGAGAATTGGTTCCACCGCGCTGATCCTGCGGGTAATCGAACGTGGCGTCGGCTTAGACCTAGATGCCCTCAGTTTGGATGAAGACCCAGTGAACGCGTGCTGGAAAGTATCGCACGACACGGATTTGCAGGTGGGGCTCGAAACTAAATCGGGTAAAACCATGACTGCGCTGCAGCTGCAACGCCACTACTATGACCACGCCTGTAACCTCGACGACCTAACGGATGCGGATAAACTCGTTTTGCGCTACTGGGACCAGGTACTAACCGGTTTAGAAACCGACCGCAGTAGTGTCGCGCACCTGGTGGAGTGGGTCGGTAAGCGCGCGCTGCTAGATAGAGCCCGAACCCGGCTGCGCAGCGACTGGACTCATCCCCAGCTGGCCGCTATGGACATCCAGTGGGCAGACCTCAGGGCGGGCAAATCACTGGTGGAAAAACTCGACCAAGCGGGCCGGGTGAAACGGTTGTTCACGCCCGCTCAGGTGCAACGCGCCACTACGGTGCCGCCGGCAAACACGCGGGCGCGGCTGCGTGGGAACGCGATCGCACACCTGCCTACAGTTGCGCGCGCATCATGGACATCGGTGCTGGTAGACGACAGACAGCAACTGGTGCGTCTGCCACTACCGAACCCGAATGACGCCGGGTCAGACGCTGCTATACGTGCCTTGCAAGCGGGCGATGCAAAAGAGTTTATTAAGCTGATGTCGTAACCCGCGGCGGGCAGTGCCCAGCACTGCCAACCAACGTAATTAGACGGTAACTGCAAATGAATGTAACTAGACGGTAACTGCAAAAGGAGGAACAGTGGCTCAGCAAATGGCGTTTGGAGGCGGCGACAATTCCGATTCTGATAATGAGGAGTTAGCTGCCGGCCAGGTGCAAGAAGACGCATCCAGCTTGGACGATCTTCTTGACGAAATCGATACGGTACTGGAAGCGGATGCGCAAACATTCGTCCAGGGATTCGTACAAAAAGGTGGGGAATAGGCAAGACGTTGAAGCGACGGATTTTTGGGGTAGAAACCGAGTACGGCCTAACGTGTGCCAGTACCCGCGGGGATCAGTCCCCAATCGATGCGGACCTGGCTGCGCGCTACCTGTTCAAAGTACTGATCGACAGTGGTCGCAGTTCGAACGTGTATTGGCGCAATGGGGGGCGCGTGTACCTCGACGTCGGTTCGCACCCGGAATACGCCACCGCAGAATGCGACCGAGTTTCGGACCTGCTTTTTCAAGACCGGGCAGGTGACCGCATTCTTACCGAAATGGCGAGTGCAGGCAATGAGTACTTAGCTAACGACGGGATTGCTGGGAAGTTGCACCTGTTTCGCAATAATGAGGACGCGCAAGGCACTTCGTTTGGCTGCCACGAGAACTATTTGATGCGCCGCAACCGACATTTTCGTGATATCGCAGACGCGCTCGTGTCCTTTTTCGTGACCCGGCAGATTCTAACGGGAACGGGTCATATTCACCGTGAGGGCGTGCCCCGCTTGGGTTACTCGGTGCGGGCTTGGCATATGGATGACGCGGTTTCGTCCGCAACGACGCGTACCCGCCCCATAATTAATACCCGCGACGAACCGCTGGCAGATGCGAGTGAGTACCGGCGCCTGCACGTAATTGTGGGGGATACGAATGTGTCCGAGAGCGCCAAGGCCCTCAAGATAGTAATGACGGACCTGTGTTTGGCGGCGATCGAGAACGGCGTGCGGATCGCAGACCTTGCCTTGGCCGACCCCCTCAGCGATATTCGCCGCATCGACGAGAAGGTGGGGAACAATCCGGTTCTCACACTCAAAGACGGTCGGGAAATGGACACCGTAACGCTGCAGCGACAGTGGCGCGAGCGAGTTCTAAACCACGTGGACCTATCGACGGCACCTGCGCTTATCCCCGCGATGGTGGACCTGTGGGGCCGCGGGTTGGACGCCGTGGAATCTCAGGACTACACGCCCGTGGAAACGGAGCTCGATTGGGCGATTAAACACCGATTCTTAACCCGCGCGTGCGAGCGGCACGGTTTTTCGCTCACCGATCCGCGGATCGCACGCATGGATTTGGCCTACCACGACATCACCGACCGCGTGGTTTCGAAAATGGAAACCACCGGTTTAATGAAGCGTCTAACCGACCCGCGTGAGGTGGAGGAAGCGATCCAAACCCCGCCTAGAACCACGCGCGCACACCTGCGCGGGCAGGTAGTTGAGGCGGCGGAACGCTACCACCGCGACGTGTCTGTCGATTGGCTTCACGTGCGGTTAAACGAAGCGGGAGCCACCGGCATAACCCTGTCTGACCCATTCGCAAATGCGGACGAGCGGATTGACAACCTGCTCGAACAAATGAGCCAACCCAGCGATCCGACGCCCGGAGTGTTTGCGTGAACGAGCGGGGCAGCAGCCGACACTTCCCGTCCCGGCAAGAACTAAAAAAGACCCAGCTTAAACGCGAGAGCGCCTCGCACTCGCGGGGAGTAACGCCTCTGCGCAGGTCCCGCGTTGAGCGCCGCCGCAGTGCTCGCGCGCGGATAAAACGGTGGTGGATCGAAGCGCTGGTACTGGTGGTACTGGCCGCTATAGTGGGCACCGCTATTCTCGTTGCGGTCAACAGGAAGAATGATGCGCAGCCGCCTAGCAACTGGTTAGAGCGCATCCAAGTGTCGGGCAACGTGGGGCGCGTTCCAATCCTGAAACTCAGCGAACCGGTGAGTGTTTCCGAAACAAAAACGAAACTTCTTGAGCGCGGTGGGGGCCGGCAGATCACTAAAGGCGCCCCCCTGCTAGTGTCTATCACCTCGTTTTCAGGCGAAAACGGACATGTTTTGTCTACAAATCAGCGGTCTACGTTTGACGTCGGACCGGCGGAGACACAGTCTTTTGAACCGGAACTACTCGACGGCGTGATCGGGAAAACGGAAGGGTCCCGGGTACTGTTCGTGCGGCCAGTGACGAACAAGGGGCAGCGTACCACGGAGATAAACGTGGTGGACATTTTACCGTCGGTCGCTTGGGGCGACGCGGTGAAAGACCCCGGAAAACCCCTTAAAGTCACCATGACGGAAGCGGGCCCCCGACCGAGCCACGACGGACAGAAACCACCCGCCGACCTGACGGTTCAGACTCTAGTGACCGGAGGTGGGCAGCAGGTGCGGGCGGACGACACTGTGCTGGTGCAGTACTTGGCGGCCCGCTGGGACGATTCCGTTGAAATTTCGTCTACGTGGGCCACTGGGATTCCAAAAATGATCCCCCTGCGCACCGCAATGGCTGGGGTGGAACAAGCTCTGCTCGATCAGCGGGTCGGCACTCGCCTGGCGATCACGATTCCGCCCGACCAGGCCTCCGGGGATTCAACCCTCATGGTAATAATCGACATTCTCGCAACGCGGCAGACGGACGAAGCAGAAGTCAAACCAGACAAGAAGTAAGAACCTAAAGGCTGGGGTATGCTGCACCATAGCCGGGCAATGCGGGGCTAATAAGTGCTGATCATATCGCACTTGCGCGGCTCTATCGGCGGAACTATCGGAAAGTGGACGGTTACCTACTTGCGGGCTTTTGCCGCTAAACTTTGCGGTGGAAGGAGCCTCATGAGTGCAATCGAAACGATTCGCGATCGCGCACTTGCGGGTGTGCGGGAGCGCGAACAACGGGACTCGTTTGCACGCGTGAAACAGTTGGCGGAAGCTGCGCCGACCCCTAAAGACGGTTACCGGGCACTGCGCTGTGGCCCGGGTGCCGTGTCGATTATGGCTGAGATTAAGCGCTCTTCTCCCGGAACCGGCCCACTGGCCCGCATTGAGGATCCCGCGCAGCTAGCTGCCGAGTATGAAGCTGGGGGAGCGCGCGCCATTTCTTGTTTAACTGCCGCCTACCGATACGGTGGGGCCCTGAGTGATTTGG
This sequence comes from Gleimia hominis, assembly GCF_002871945.2. Classification (NCBI taxonomy): domain Bacteria; kingdom Bacillati; phylum Actinomycetota; class Actinomycetes; order Actinomycetales; family Actinomycetaceae; genus Gleimia; species Gleimia hominis. Next base: position 626,607 of record NZ_CP126963.1, read on the forward strand.
ATGCGGTGAGCCAGGCAGTAAGCATACCGGTGTTACGCAAGGACATAATCCTCACGCCCTACCAGATCCACGAGGCGCGAGCGCACGGGGCAGACATGATATTACTTATCGTTTCTTTCTTGAATGACGACCAACTGCGCGGCTTCGTGGAACGCACCACGTCACTTGGAATGACTCCCGTTGTAGAGGCACATTCGCGTTTGGAGGCGCTGCGGGCGATCGACTCGGGAGCGCGCGTGATCGGGATTAATGCTCGTGATCTGCTTTCGAACCATATTGATCGTGATAATTTCTCGCAGGTGGTGGATGTGTTACCGGCCGACGTGGTGGCCGTTGCGGAATCGGGAGTGCGGGATCCGCGCGACGTGTTCGAGTACGCAAGTGCGGGTGCGGATTGTGTTTTAATCGGTGAGGCACTGGTTACGTCTAAAACCCCGCGCACACTCGTTGGGGAGATGGTGTCTGCCGCGCAGCATCCCGCGATTCTAGACGACCGGAAAGAACGGGTGAAACGGACGGTTCATCAGCGCCACAGCGACGGCTTCCACTTACGCTAGTGGGGGCCGCAAGTTTTATGTGCTCGTCGGGTGCGTAGTTCTATGTGCTCGTCGGGTGGGTAGTTCTATGCGCTACTGGGCCGCGCGTTTTATGTGCTAGTAGGGTCGCGAATCGTGCGTGCTCGTGGCGCCGCTGGGTTTGCGGATAGTTGTGAACACATTGCGCGCAACTGAGGACCGGTTGATATTCCGGGGTGGTTACCCAGTATAATTTGGAAGTGAGTTTTGTTGACTAGCAGTTGTGGTCTCAGTTGAAAGGTTCCGAATGGTAATGGCCCTGCCGGCGGCGATTCCGTCTCCGCCGTTTTCTGAGTTTAACGTGGGGCCCTTGACGATCCACATTTACGGAATCACCATGGCGTTGGCAATGCTGATCGCCATGGAGGTCACTGAGCGGCGGTATGTCGCTCGGGGTGGTCAGCCGCAACTGGCTTACGAGGTGGCATTGTGGGCGATTCCGTTTGGGATTGTTGGGGCCCGCCTGTATCACGTGTTCACGTCGCCAGATGCGTATTTTGGGCCTAACGGGAGCCTAGTTAATATTTTTAAAATCTGGAACGGTGGTCTAGGGATCTGGGGTGCGGTCGCTGCGGGAGCCCTGGGCGCGTGGATTTGTTTACGCCGCCACCATTTGAGGGTTGCGCCTTTTGCCGACGCGATCGCGCCCGCACTCTTGTTTGCGCAGGCGTTTGGACGCCTGGGAAACTGGTTTAACCAAGAGTTGTTCGGAGGGCCCACCACGCTCCCGTGGGGACTGCAAATAGACGCCGCCCACCTTCCTGCCACAGCGGCGCCCGGCACACTGTTTCACCCCACGTTTTTGTACGAACTGCTGTGGAATGTGCTGATGGCGTTGGTGCTCATTCGGATTGACCGCACCCGCCGGTTGGCGGGTGGGCAGCTGATGTGGCTTTACATTTGCGTATACACTTTGGGCAGAGGCTTCATTGAGGCACTGCGGATAGATGAGGCGACGCTCATCTTAGGTGTCCGGTTGAATGTCTGGACATCGCTAATAGTTTTTGTCGTTGGTGTTTTTGGGTTCTACGTGGCCGGTCAGAGGTCGCAGCCCAGGAATGTGATTGGAGAGGAATTGGCACAGGAGGCCGTAGACTAGGATCATGCGCAGAGCAAAAATTGTTTGTACGATTGGGCCGGCCACTGAAAGCCCTGAACAGATCCAAGCGTTGGTCGACGCGGGGATGGATATGGCGCGGATTAACCGCAGTCACGGCACGGTCGAGGCCCATGAGGAAGTTGTGCGGCGCGTCCGTAAAGCCGCTCGTGCATCGGGGCGGGCGATTGCAGTCCTAGTTGACTTGCAGGGCCCGAAGATTCGGTTGGCTCGCTTTGAGAATGGTCCGCACAAGTTGGAGGTCGGTGACGAGTTCACGATCACAACGCGCGATGTTCCTGGCACAAAAGAACTGGTTGGCACCACTTTTAAAGGACTTCCAGGAGACTGCCGGCCGGGTGACCGCCTGCTGATTGATGACGGTAACGTCGCGGTGCGCGTCATTGAAGTGGACGAGACGGATGTGAAAACCCGGGTTGAAGTTCCGGGGATGGTGTCGAATAACAAGGGTATTAACCTCCCGGGCGTTTCCGTGTCGGTTCCCGCGCTGTCGGAAAAGGATAAGGAAGATCTGCGCTGGGGCCTCAATATTGGCGCGGATTACATTGCGTTGTCGTTCGTGCGGGATGCGAAAGATATTGAGGACGTGCGGGCCATTATGGATGAAGAGGGAATCCACCGGCCCGTGATTGCGAAGATTGAGAAGCCGCAGGCGGTGGATAATCTTCTGGAAATCGTTGAGGCCTTTGACGGCATCATGGTGGCTCGCGGTGACCTGGGTGTGGAAATGCCACTTGAGAGCGTGCCGCTGGTTCAAAAACGGGCGATCGAACTGGCGCGACGCCAGTCTAAACCGGTGATCGTGGCCACGCAGGTGATGGATTCGATGATTAAGAATCCGCGTCCCACCCGCGCGGAAGCCTCGGACTGTGCGAACGCGATTTTGGATGGTGCGGACGCCGTGATGCTTTCTGGGGAAACGTCCGTGGGCGCGTATCCGATTGAGGCGGTACGGACAATGGCCCGGATCGTGGAGAACGTGGAGGAGAACGGTGGGGAGCGGATTGCGCCTCTCGGCGCGTTCAACGTAGCTAAGTCCTCTGTGATTACGCAGGCGGCTGCCACCATTGCGGAACGCCTGGACGTGAAGTTCATCGTTACCTTCACCCAATCTGGTTCTACTGCGCGGCAAATGTCGCGGTTGCGGTCGCCGATCCCGATGCTCGCGTTCACGCCGCTGGACACCACGCGTAACCAGCTTGCGCTGTCGTGGGGGCTGCAAACCTACCGGGTTCCTGAGGTAAAACATACCGACGACATGGTGTGGCAAGTGGATCAGGTGTGTCGGCTCGCCGGGTTAGCTCAAGAAGGCGATGAGATTGTGATTGTGGCGGGAATGCCGCCGGGCACGCCCGGTTCAACAAACTCGCTGCGGATCCACACGATTGGTGATGATGTGGATTACAGCTTGGGCGGCCAGGTACCGTTCGGGATCTAACGCAGCGGCAGTGGCCGGACGCGATTGTTAGGCCGGCAGGTGTAAGTGGGGTTGCTCAACTGTGAGTAACCCCACCTTGTTTTACTTGACTCTTTCCTCTTCGCCGCATATTGTTTAGACTTAATGTGTTGCCGAAAGGTGATGCAAACAACTTGGCTAGACGCTCTTGGCTTTTGCCAACGAAGCCCATGCTGCTAGCAACTACCCATCTTGCGCTAGCACCAAGCCGCTGACGACACAGCGCTATAGTTTCGGGCGGTGCCCAAGTACCAAAAGCTATTAGTGGTGTTTACCTGCGCACACTACGCGCACAGCACCACGGAAGAGGAAGGAAGAAGAATGAAGAAATTTAGCATTTATGACACGCACAGCGGCCGGCAGGCACGCAACCTGTTCGAAACAAGTCTTTCAGAGGCGGTTCGCCCCTGGTTCCAAGACATGACGAACCACCGCGTGCTGCAGGCAATCGACGAGCTAGCAGAACCTGCTAAACGTGGGCAAGCAGCCGCGTTCTTAGGGCTCCTGCTGGAACCGGTAGCGTAAACCACGCGCACGCACGTGTGTTTGGAATACACGCGAACGTGCGTTTGGAAAATAGGAATCCACGAACGCGGCCTCTAGGCCACGAACGCGAGGTTGAGACATAAAAAAGAGGCCAAGGCAATCGCCTTGGCCTCTTTAGTTAGTAGCTCGGATGGGATTCGAACCCATAACAAGCCGGGTTTGAGCCGACCGCCTCTGCCAATTGGGCTACCGAGCCGCTGCATTAAGCACGTGTTACAGAATAATGCATGTTCGCTATGAATGCCAACGTGTTACCTCGCCATCTGCGAACATGAACTAGAATAGGATACAAGACCTAGATTTCAAAATAAGGATAAGGATGACCAACTTGGAGAAACAGTCGCGCCGCGTTCTTGTAGCTGAAGATGAGACACTCATCCGCCTCGACATAGTGGAAACGCTGAAGGGCGCTGGATACGACGTGGTTGCGGAATGTGACAATGGTGAGGACGCGGTGAGCAAAGCCCTCGAGCTGGAACCAGATGTCTGCGTGCTCGACGTGAAAATGCCGAAAATGGACGGGATCACTGCGGCCGAGATTATTCTAAAAGAACTCTCCTGTGCTGTGGTTATGCTCACAGCATTCTCGCAGACCGAACTGGTTGAACGTGCACGTGACGCCGGGGCAATGGCATACGTTGTAAAGCCGTTCTCACCAACCGACTTGCTGCCCGCCGTTAACATCGCCCTGTCGCGGCAAAGTGAAATGATGGCGATGGAAGACGAAATCGCGGACCTCACCGAGCGGTTTGAAACCCGCAAGCGCGTTGACCGCGCGAAAGGCCTCCTCATGAACAGCATGGGCATGAGTGAGCCCGATGCCTTCCGGTGGATCCAAAAAACATCCATGGACCGGCGCCTGTCGATGCGTGAGGTTGCGGACGCGGTGATCGAGCAGGTCACGGAAAGCTAACCCCTCAGGGCGGAACTTTTCTAACGCACCTAACCGCAGTTGCTTTACAGGAACGGAGCAATTCCCGTACGCGACTGCGAAAAGGTGGCACTAGGAACTTGGGACTAATCGAACGCGCCGGATAACGAGCGTAGTGAATGAGCGTAGTGAAAGGAATCTCCACTCGATGAGTGAATCGGAACTACTGGTAATAGACGGACACTCGATGGCATTTCGGGCCTTTTACGCGCTCCCCGTGGAGAACTTCACTACCTCCGGCGGGCAGCACACGAACGCGGTCTACGGTTTCGTGTCCATGCTCGTGAAGATGCTGGAAACCCACAAGCCCACTCACCTGGCAGTCGCATTCGACCTCGCCAGCGGATCGTTTCGAAACCAGGAGTACGCAGACTACAAAGCGGGTCGGAAGAAAACTCCCGAAGAGTTCAAAGACCAGGTGCCGTTGATCGAACAGGTGCTCAAAGCGATGGGCATCGCGGTTTTAACGAAAGAGGGATTCGAAGCTGACGACATCCTCGCAACCCTGGCGCGCATGGGGCAAGACCAGGGCGCGCACGTACTCGTGGCATCGGGCGATCGCGACTCGTTCCAGCTGATCACCGACCACGTGCAAGTGATCTACCCGGGGCGGAGCCCATCGGATCTGCGGATCATGGACACGGCCGCGATAGAAGAAAAATACGGGGTGGAACCCGCGCGCTACCCGCACATCGCCGCACTCGTAGGGGAAAAGGCCGACAACCTGCCCGGTGTACCCGGCGTTGGGGAGAAAACTGCGGCTCAGTGGATTCGAAAATACGATGGTCTTGAAGGAGTGCTGGCGAACGCCGACAAAATCGGTGGGAAACGGGGCGAAGCGCTGCGCGAGCATGCGGAGGATGTGAAACGTAACCGGCGGTTAAACCACTTGCGCACCGACGTGGACTTGGGGGTGGATTTGGATGCTCTGCGCCGCCAGCAGGTGGACCACGTAGCTCTCGGTAAACTCTTCGAAAGCCTCCAGTTCCGCACGTTGCGCGACCGGGTGCGAGCCGTTGACGTGGGAGAAGCCAGCGGGGAAAAAGCGCAGCAGAACTCGGCGCCTCAAGAAACCCGTCAGGAAACCCAAGTGCAAACCACCCGTGATATTTCGGTGCAAGAGTGGGCGAAGCAAGTGGAGGCGGCGCGGGGGATTGCTATTGACGTGTTCCCGCACGAACGAAACAAAGAAATCGCGCAAATCGCACTCTACCGCGACAGTCGGGCGCTCGTGCTGGACCCCCTGGAACTGGATGCAAAGCGAGAAAAAGAACTGGGGGCACTACTTGCGTCGGCTCCTCTCACGGTCCGCGGCGCAAAAACCCTGCGGCACCAATTTGCTCAGCGGGGCATGGAGCTTGGCGACGACGTGTTCGACGTGGAATTAGCAGCGTATCTGTGTCAGCCGGGACAGGCGAACTACCGGATCTCCTCGCTCGCCCAAACCTATTTAGATCGGGAAGTCCCGGAACCGGAGGACAGAAAGCAACAACCACTGTTTACGGACACAGCGACGATCGCACAATTGGCATGCGCCGTGTTTGACCTGCGCGACCAGCTGGAACAGTGGTTGGACCAGCGGAACGCGCGCGAGCTCCTCGCGGGTTTGGAAGCGCCCCTGCAACAAGTGCTCTACCAAATGGAAACGCGCGGCATACAGGTCGATCGGCGCGTACTGCAAGACCTGGCGGGGGAGTTAGCGAAAGAAACGCAGCAGGCAGCGCAAGGCGCATACGATGCAATCGGGAAACAAGTCAATCTCTCCAGCCCAAAGCAGCTGCAGACAGTGCTGTTCGAAGATCTGAACATGCCCAAAACCCGCAAGATCAAAACCGGGTACACAACTAACGCGGCGGCCCTCGAGAAACTGTATGCGCAAACCCACCACCCGTTCTTAGAGAACCTGCTGGCGCACCGCGACAAGATTAAACGCCGGCAAACCGTGGATGGGCTGATTGACGCCGTGGCGCCAGATGGGCGGATCCACACGACTTTCCAACAAACCGCGGCTGCGACAGGCCGGCTGGCTTCGTCGGATCCGAACCTGCAGAACATCCCGGCCCGCACCAGTGAAGGCATGCGGATTCGGGAAGCGTTCGTCCCCGGCCAAGATTACGATCTGCTGGTAACCGCCGATTACTCGCAGATTGAAATGCGGATAATGGCGCACTTGTCTAGAGATTCCGCGTTGATTGAGGCATTCAAATCCGGTGAGGACCTACACAAAACCATGGCTGCGATGGTGTTTCACGTGCCGGTTGAGGACGTGGATCAACACTTGCGGTCGCGAATCAAAGCCACGTCCTACGGGTTGGCGTACGGCTTGTCTGCCTACGGTCTGTCACAGCAGTTAGGTACGAGCGTAAATGAGGCGCGTGCGCTGCGCGAACAGTATTTCGAACGGTTCGGAGGGGTACAGGACTTCCTTCAAGCCATCGTGCAGCAAGCACGGCACACGGGGTACACCGAGACGATCATGGGGAGGCGCAGGTACTTCCCAGACCTGAACTCCACGAACCGGCAGCGGCGCGAAATTGCGGAACGCGCTGCCCTCAACGCTCCCATTCAAGGGTCGGCCGCCGACATCATTAAAGTCGCGATGCTGAACGTAGAAAAGGCATTGGCGGAAGCTGGTTTGCGTGCCCGCATGCTCCTGCAAGTTCATGACGAACTCGTGCTCGAAGTGGGGGAAACCGAGGTTGACCAGGTCGAATCCATACTGCGCGAGCAGATGGGCAGTGCCGGCCACTTGGATGTTCCTCTGGACGTGTCAGTCGGGGTGGGGACCTCATGGAGAACAGCCGCACACTAAAAAACAGTAAAATGCGACCAATCTCTCTTTCTGAATAGGGGGATACGGCTAGTAATTGCGGGCCTGTTACCTGATAGTATCGGCATTGTGTGTCTGACACCCTGCTCTCCCAGCTGGGAAATATCCAATGGATATGCACCCCATAACAGGTGTGAGGCACGCATGTACTTTGTCCGATAACTACTATAAGCAAATTTGGGGAACATAAATATATGACCACCTCTACGCCCCAGCAGCCCGAGCAGGTTGCCGTAAACGACATTGGATCCGAAGAGGATCTACTCGCCGCAGTCGACGAGACCATTAAATACTTCAAAGAAGGCGACATCGTCGAAGGTACAGTCGTCAAGGTCGACCGTGACGAAGTCCTGCTCGACATCGGTTACAAAACCGAAGGCGTTATTCTTTCACGCGAACTTTCCATCAAACACGACGTCGACCCAGACGACGTGGTTGAAGTTGGAGACACGACCGAAGCGCTAGTCCTACAAATGGAGGACAAGGAAGGCCGCCTACTTCTTTCGAAGAAGCGCGCCCAATACGAACGTGCCTGGGGCACCATTGAGAACATCAAGGAAGAGGACGGGGTTGTTACCGGCACCGTCATCGAGGTTGTTAAAGGTGGTCTGATCCTAGACATCGGTCTGCGCGGCTTCCTCCCGGCTTCACTGGTTGAAATGCGTCGCGTGCGCGACCTGCAGCCTTACATTGGGCGTGAACTCGAAGCGAAAATCATTGAGCTCGACAAGAACCGCAACAACGTTGTTCTTTCGCGCCGCGCATGGCTCGAGCAGACCCAGTCTGAGGTTCGCACAAACTTCCTCAACACCTTGCAAAAAGGTCAAATCCGCACCGGTGTCATCTCCTCGATCGTCAACTTCGGTGCGTTCGTGGACCTGGGTGGCGTAGACGGCCTGGTACACGTATCCGAACTGTCCTGGAAGCACATCGACCACCCGTCTGAAGTGGTTGAGGTAGGCGACGAGGTTACCGTGGAGGTTCTGGATGTGGACATGAACCGCGAACGCGTTTCACTGTCCCTGAAGGCCACGCAAGAGGATCCGTGGCAGGTATTTGCCCGCACCCACGCGATCGGCCAGGTTGTGCCCGGTAAGGTCACGAAGCTGGTTCCGTTCGGCGCGTTCGTCCGCGTGGAAGACGGAATCGAAGGCCTGGTGCACATTTCCGAGTTGGCCCAGCGCCACATCGATACGCCAGAGCAGGTCGTTAAGGTTGGCAACGAAGTGTTCGTCAAGATCATTGACATCGACTTGGAACGCCGCCGCATCTCCCTGTCACTCAAGCAGGCGAACGAGGGCATCGACCCGAACTCGGAGGACTTCGACCCGTCACTGTACGGTATGGCCGCAGAATACGACGAGAACGGCGAGTACAAGTACCCCGAAGGCTTCGACCCCGAAACCCAGGAATGGATGGAAGGTTACGAAGAGCAGCGAGACGCTTGGGAAGAACAGTACGCGCAGGCACACGCCCGGTGGGAAGCCCACAAGGCACAGGTGGCGCGCGCACTCGAAGAAGACGCAGAAGCAGCGCCTTCGATCGAGGACACGGCGTCCTACTCCACTCCCGTGGAATCTTCCGGCACGCTCGCTTCCGACGAAGCACTCGCAGCGCTGCGTGAGAAGTTGACGAACAACTAACCCGCGCACTTAGCGAAATAAGCACGAGTGGGCTCAGCCAGTGGCTGAGCCCACTTATGCTATAGACACACTTGACCAATGATCTGAAAGGGCACGCGCATGCTAATCAAACTGCGACCACTGCCACCAGCTGCAAGCAAGTGGGTCTACCGAGTGGGGATCACCGGGGGAATAGGAAGCGGTAAGTCCACGTTCACAAGTGCGCTGCTCAGCTTAGGGGAAGTTGTGGCGGATGCGGACCAGATTGCACGCGAGATAGTCGGGCCCGGTGAGCCGGCGTTGGCTCAGATTGAGCACCGGTTCGGAGCAGCGGTGATTGCCCCCAATGGGCAACTTGACCGCGCGCGGTTGGCGGAAATAGTTTTTGCAAATCCCACAGCCCGCGCGGATCTCAACGCCATCACGCACCCACTGATCCACGCGCGGGCACAAGCACTCATGGCGAACGCACCGGGTCGCTACGCATTCTACGACGCGCCGGTGCTCATAGAATCCGGCGGGGTAAACAACGTGGATGCGGTCGTGGTGATTACCGCGCCGCTACAGAAACGGGCGGCGTGGGTGCAGCACGAGCGGGGAGTAAGCCGGGAGGAGTTCGACGCTCGGATCCGCGCGCAACTAAGCGATCAAGAACGCCTCGACCACGCCCACATAGAAGTGCGCAACAACGCGACCGCAAGCAAACTGCGCGAAGACGCGCACCGCCTCACGGAACTGCTCGATACGCACCTGGAAATCGCAGACCAAACGGTTTAACGCGGGAAGCGAACGCGCGTGGCGAAAACCCGGTAGGCACGTAGACTAGCGGGTATGGATAGCCCTATTGTGCGCCAAGAAGCAGCGTTCGAAGTCGTTTCCGAATTCAGCCCCTCCGGGGACCAGCCTAGCGCGATCGCACAGTTGCGAGACCGGATTAATGCGGGTGAAAAAGACGTGGTTCTGCTGGGAGCAACGGGCACGGGTAAGTCCGCGACTGCAGCGTGGACAATCGAACAGATCCAACGCCCCACGCTGGTGATGGCGCCCAATAAGACACTGGCGGCGCAACTGGCGGCGGAACTGCGGGAACTACTACCCCATAACGCGGTTGAATACTTCGTGTCCTACTACGACTACTACCAGCCGGAAGCCTATGTGCCGCAAACGGATACGTATATAGAAAAAGACTCGTCTATTAACGACGAGGTGGAACGTTTGCGCCACTCCGCCACTAATAGTTTGTTGACTCGCCGTGACACCGTGGTGGTTGCGTCCGTGTCCTGCATTTACGGCCTCGGGACCCCCGAGGAATACGTGGCGCGCATGGTGGAACTGCAGGTGGGGATGGAAATTGACCGCAATGAGCTGCTGCGCCAGTTCGTCGCCATGCAATACACCCGCAACGATGTGGCGTTCACGCGGGGCACGTTCCGCGTGCGTGGGGACACGATCGAAATCATTCCCGTGTATGAGGAACTTGCAATCCGCATCGAAATGTTCGGCGACGAGATTGAGAACCTCGCGGTGCTGCATCCGCTGACGGGGAATTTGATTCGCGAGGTGGACCACGCATTCTTGTTCCCCGCATCCCACTACGTGGCGGGGGAGGAACGGATGAAGCACGCGATCGAGTCGATTGAAGCGGAGCTGGATGAGCGGGTGGCGTGGTTTAAGAAGCAAAATAAGTTGCTTGAGGCGCAGCGCCTGCAGATGCGCACCACGTACGACCTGGAGATGATGAGGGAGATTGGCTCTTGTTCGGGGATTGAGAACTATTCGCGGCACATCGACGGGCGTGGGCCAGGGACCCCACCGCACACCCTCCTTGATTACTTCCCGGACGACTTCGTGCTCGTAATCGACGAATCGCACGTTACGGTACCGCAAATCGGGGCGATGTACGAAGGGGACATGTCGCGTAAACGCACGCTCGTGGACCACGGTTTCCGCTTACCATCGGCGATGGATAACCGGCCCCTAAAGTGGGATGAGTTCTTGGAACGCATCGGCCAAACCATCTACATGTCGGCAACGCCCGGCCCGTACGAGTTGGAGCAATCGCACGGAGTGGTGGAGCAAATTATCCGCCCAACTGGTCTGGTAGACCCGAAAGTGATTGTGAAACCCACGGAGGGGCAAATCGATGACCTCATGGATGAAATTAACCAGCGGGTGGAACGGAACGAACGGGTTTTGGTAACTACCCTCACGAAAAAAATGGCGGAAGAACTGACAGACTACCTGCTGGCGCGCGATATCCGCGTGGAATACCTGCATTCTGACGTGGATACGCTCCGGCGGGTGGAGCTGCTGCGGGAACTGCGCATGGGGAAGTTCGACGTGTTGGTGGGGATTAACTTGCTGCGTGAGGGACTGGACTTGCCGGAAGTGTCACTGGTGGCAATTTTGGATGCGGACAAAGAGGGGTTCTTGCGCTCCACCACGTCCCTGATTCAAACCATTGGACGTGCTGCCAGGAACGTGGATGGGCAGGTGCATATGTACGCGGACCACATTACGGAGTCCATGCGGTACGCGATCGATGAAACGCAGCGCCGGCGCGAGAAGCAGATAGCGTACAACAAGGAACACGGGGTGGATCCGCAGCCGCTGCGGAAAAAGATCCAGGATGTCACCGACATGCTTGCCCGCGAGGATATTGATACGGAGGAACTGCTTTCCGGTGGGTACCGTAAGCCGGTTACGGATGCGGATAAGGGCCTTGAGGGACTGTCGACGCGCGCCCAACTGGCAGGTGCTGCGGAGGCCGACCTGGAGGGGCTGATTGACCAGCTCACCCAGCAGATGCACGCCGCAGCGGAAGACCTCCAGTTTGAGGTTGCAGCGCGGTTGCGCGACGAACTATCGGAACTAAAACAGGAGCTGCGGCAGATGCGGGCCGCTAACTAAAGCCCGGTCACAGCTTTTGTGTGGGCACCCGCTGGGTCTGAACGCCGGCTCGCCAACTACCTCACACTATGTTGTTGCTGCGGGCGCAACCTGGGCCGATTAAACTGGGTGCGCTATTGTTAAAACTGCAGATAATCCATTGAAGGGACCATCGTTTTGGACGTCCATCTTCTCGGCTGGCTCGGACTAGCGGCCGTAGTCGTAGCGCTGGTGGCGGTAGACATTTTTGGGCACGTGCGCACCCCGCACGAACCCACCCTAAAAGAAGCCGCTAAGTGGAGCGCCGGATACATTGCTTTAGCGTTAGCATTTGGCCTTCTGATCTGGGGGATTTGGGGGCTGAAGTACGCGGGGGAGTACTGGGCGGGGTGGATCACCGAGTGGTCCCTTTCGCTCGACAACCTGTTCGTGTTCATCATAATTATTGGCGCATTCCGCGTCCCCAGGGCATTCCAACAGAAAGTGCTGCTGTCCGGTATCGTCATTGCGCTCGTGTTGCGGCTCGTATTTATCCTCATTGGGGGCGCGATTATTGCGCGGTGGGCGTGGATTTTCTACATTTTTGGCCTGTGGTTGCTTTACACAGCGTACACGCAGGTGCGCGATGGGTTGCAAGATGATGAGGCAGACGCGGAGTATACTGAACCGAAGTTCGTGACCCTCATGCGGAAGGTGTTTCCGGTTACCGACGGGTTCGTGTCCGACAAACTTTTGCATCGGCATGCGGGCCGCACATATATTACGCCCCTGTTGCTCGTGATCGTCGCGCTCGGGTCCGCGGACCTCATGTTCGCGTTCGATTCGATTCCCGCGATTTTCGGGTTAACGCGTGAACCGTTCATCGTGTTTGCCGCCAACGCGTTTGCTCTGCTTGGGTTACGGCAACTGTACTTTTTGATCGATGGCCTGTTAGAAAAACTCGTCTACCTCCACTTTGGTTTAGCTGCGATCCTCGCGTTCATTGGGGTGAAACTGATTTTGCACGCTATGCACGAGAATACGTTTAGTTTCTTAAACGGCGGCCAGGGGTTCGACGTTCCCGAAATCGGCATCCCCGGTTCTTTAGGCTTCATTATCTTCACCCTGGTAGTTACCGTAGTCGCATCCATTTGGAAGTCCCGCAAAGACAAGTCACGTTCGTAGCGAATAAACCGGTTTTCCTTTTGATTTTGCTTGAGGGCAGGTCGGGTTCTCCTCGCGTGGTTAGATACCGCTAAGCTAGTGCGTGTGAAAGATGTTAGTGCCATTTCTACGTACGCAGAATCTGGGTTAACAACCGCGCAAGTGAAGCAGGCGCAAGAGCGCGGTGAGTCGAACCGGATGAACACGCGCTCATCGCGGTCGTTCAAAGCGATTTTGCGGACCAACTTGCTGACCATTTTTAACGCGATCTTGGTTTCTTGCATGGTTGTTGTGCTGCTGGTGGGGCAGTGGCAAGACGCCGTGTTCGGCGTGGTAATGGTTGCAAATATCCTCATTGGAACGGGTTCGGAGCTGCGGGCAAAACGCACACTAGACAAGTTGGCGATACTTCAATCCCCGAAAACAGTGGTGGTGCGCGATGGAAAAGCGCAGGAGGTTCCATCGTCGGACGTGGTCACGCAGGACGTGATTTGTTTGAACGCCGGCGACCAGGTGGTTGCGGACGGTGAGGTGCGCCACGGTGCGGGCCTGCGGGTGGATGAATCCATGCTTACGGGCGAGTCCGTGCCCGTAGCGAAACAGGCGGGAGATTCGCTCATGTCTGGCACGACTATCGTGGCGGGCAACGGGGTGTTCCAAGCAACCGCCGTGGGCCGGGATGCGTACGCGGGGCAGTTAACAGCGGAGGCGAAGCAGTTCACTCGCGCTCGTTCAGAGATTGCCGAGGGCATCGATCGGGTGTTGAAATGGATCTCCTGGGTGATCGTGCCGATGGTGTGCCTGCTGGTGTGGTCGCAGCTGCGAAGTGCGGAGGGCGTGTCGTGGCAGCACGCCGTGGTCTTGGCGATCGCGGGGGTGGTAGGCATGATTCCGCAGGGATTGGTGCTGCTTACCTCAATGAACTTCGCGTTGGCGTCCGCGCAGTTGGCTCGTCAAAACGTACTGGTTCAAGAGTTGAATGCAGTGGAGGTGCTGGCCCGGGTTGACCGGTTGTGTTTGGACAAAACCGGAACACTCACCACGGGGACAATGACGGTCACCGAAATGAACCACTATGTGGATGATGACCAGGCGGGCCGCCGCGCATTGGCGTACTTAGTGAGCGACGGTGGAAATGACACCGCCCGGGCCGTTAAATCCGCTCTAGAAGACGTTTCCCCGTCGGATCCGGACCGGTATGTCGCGTTCGATTCGTCTCGCAAGTGGTCTGCTATGCTAGATCCTGAGGGAACCTGGTTTTTCGGTGCGCCCGAGATTCTGCTGAAGCAGGCTAGGGGAGAGGCCGCGCAGCAAGCCCGCGAACAAGTCGATGAATGCGCTAAGCAGGGAGCGCGCGTGGTTTGCCTAGTGCATTCGAAGCAGCCACTTAACGAAGACGAACCAGAGCTGGCAGACGATCTTGCGCCGGTTCTGCTGGTGGTGTTGCAAGAGGAAATCCGCTCGGATGCCGAAGAAACGCTGCAGTACTTTAGGGAACAAGAAGTGGGGCTAAAGGTCATCTCCGGGGACAACCCCACCACTGTGGGAGCGTTGGCGCAGCGGGTGAAGTTATGTGGAGATCGGCAGGTGCGGACGTTTGACGCCCGCGAGTTCCCGCAAGACGAAGCTGAAGCCCGCCGCGTGTGTCAAGATTACGACGTGTTTGGCCGCGTCACCCCGGATGTGAAACGCAAAATGGTGAAGGCTCTGCAAGCTGATGGGCATACGGTGGCGATGACGGGTGATGGGGTGAACGACGTTTTGGCGCTGAAAGCTGCAGACCTGGGGATCGCAATGGGGTCGGGCACCACGGCTACAAAAGCAGTGGCGAAAGTGGTGTTGGTTGATGGGAAGTTCTCTAAACTCCCGGGAGTGGTTGCGCAAGGTCGGCGCATTATCGCGAACATGGAGCGCGTCTCGTCCCTGTTCTTAACCAAGACCTTTTACGTTGCCGCTATCTCCGCGGTGGTTGCCCTCATGGCGTGGCGGTTCCCGTTTTTGCCGCGGCAAATGACGATCATCTCCAGCCTCACAATCGGCATTCCCTCATTCTTCTTGGCACTCGCACCCAACAAGCGCCGCTACACACCCGGGTTCTTGCAACGCACCCTGGCATTGGCCGTGCCTTCAGCCGTAGTGATTGGCATTACCGCCCTGGTGATATACCGGCTTTGCGGTGAAACCAGGGAGGAATCGTCAACAGCTGCGACCCTCGCGGTGGTTATTGGTGGCCTCTACCTACTTGGCATCTTGTCGCGGCCCCTAGTGCCGTGGCGCATCGCGCTTTTGACCACCATGGCGGGTTTAGCGGTAGTTACCGTAATGACTCCGATGCTGCGCACCTTCTTCGCACTGCAGTGGCCGTCGGGGTGGACGTGGCTGATAATCGCCCTTGCCGGCATCGTGCAGGCACTGCTTTTAGAGGGGATTCACCGAACCCACGACCGAGCGTACGGTACCGTGACGCGCATTGTTCGGTGACCGAGTTCATTGCGAACTTGGCCGGTTCAGTAACCTGGGTTAAGCAGGATTGGGCGTTACGTCAGTGACCTACCAGGTGGATGTGTCCTCTGCATTACCAGCGGCGAGGTGGCGTGACAGCACGGCTGCGACCATGAGCTGCAGCTGGTGGAAAACGATGACCGGGATCGTCACTTGCGCAACGATGTGCGGGGGGAAGATGATCGCCGCCATCGGCAGGCCGGTGGCTAGGGATTTCTTGGAACCGCACATGAGTAACGCGATGTTGTCGGGCCGGGACAGTTTCAAGAAACGGCCCGCCCGCCAGGTTGCCGACATGACGATAGCCAGGATTATTGCGGCTGCGATGATGAGCATGATCGCGTCTTTCCACGACACAGTGGCCCACAATCCGCGCGCAGTAGCACCGGCAATACCTGCGGCGACGACAATCAGAATGGTGCCGCGGTCAACTACTTTGGTTAGCCACTTTGAGCGTCGGACCCAGTTCCCAAGTTTTGGTTGCAGCAGTTGGCCGATAATGAAAGGGATCAGCAACTGGATTAGAACGTTGACTATCGAGTCGCTGCCCACCCCCGTTTTCGCTCCCATCATGAGCATGACCAGCAGTGGTGTAATGACCATGCCGATAATATTAGACACGGTCGCGGAGCAGACCGCGCCCGCCACGTTCCCTCCGGCAATCGATGTGAACGACACGGAGGACTGGACGGTCGAAGGCAGCAGTGTCATGTACAGTACCCCCAGGGCGAACGTGGGGCCCAGCAGTGCCTCGTGCCTCAAAAGTGGATAAAGTGCCCACCCCAACAGGGGAATGAACACGAACGTGGAAAACATTACTGTCCCTTGAAGTTTGAGATTTTTTAATCCTTCCCAAACTTCAGAGGTGCGAAGCCGCATTCCATATACGAGAAACAGGGCCATTACCGCCACTTTGCCCGCTATTTCAAGAGCTTTGATCCACCCGGAGGGAATTGGAATCAAAATTCCCAGCACCAGAATGGTCACTAGGGAGACAACAAACGGGTCGATATAACGCGATAACTTCACTTTTGTCACCATAGCAAAGTTCCCCCGATTTACCATGAGGGTTGGCATGGGGCACCGCGGCTTTAAGTGCTAGCGTAAAGGCATGGATACAAATCTTTCTTGCGACATTAAGGGACACCCGGAAGCACCGGTGCTACTACTGGGGTCAGCGCTTGGATCTGACCGGCACATGTGGGACGACGTGATGCCGGCGCTCACCAAGTTCCGCGTGGTTCGCTACGATCTACCCGGGCACGGCCTGTCCCCACTTCTGGATGTCGATGGACCTGCCCAGGTTGAGGACCTTGGGCGCGCGATATTGAAAATGTTGGACGACGTGGGGGTAGACACGTTCCACGCGGCTGGGTTGTCGCTGGGTGGAATGCTCAGTTTGTGGCTCGCAATAAACGCGCCCCAGCGGGTTAAATCAGTAACCATGCTGTCGTCGGGGCCGGTGTTGGAACCGTCGAGCGCGTGGGAGGAAAAGGCGGCGGCCGTGCGGTCGAATGGCACGCAGTCACTGGTGGATGCCACGATGCAACGCTGGTTCACTCCCCAGTTCCTCGCCCAGCGTGGCCCGCGCGTGCAGCGCACCCGCAACACGTTCATATCCTGCGCTGACGAGGGGTACGCGCAGTGCTGCGAGGTGATCGCTTCGATGGATAACCGCGATGGCGCAGCAACGCTGGCGCAACCGTTGAATATAATTTGTGCAACGCACGATCAGACACTACCACCAGACGAGGCCCAAGAGTTCGCGAAAACGGTTAGAAACGGTGGTAACGACGCTGTGACCGTGCAGGAGATTACGGATGCGGCTCACATGAGTGCGGTGGAACGTCCCGATGAAGTCCGCGTGGCGCTCAGCCAGGCGATGGCACAGGTAAAACCGTTTCGCTTCAAGTTCGGAGCCACTAAACTCAGCTACGGCATGAAGTAGTTGCCAAGCTAATTTTTCAACCAGAGAGGTCCCCGCGTCTTCGGAAGCGGGGACCTCGTGCTAACCACAGTGCCTACACCTAGTGGGCCAGCGAATCAGAGTAGCGGCCGAGGATCAGGGGTTGGGCTGTGGAAAGTCAGCGGGAGTTTCAAACTTCTCCGCCATATCGCCAATCGTGGGTTCCCATTCGCGGATAATTATGCGCCGCACCAAGCCCTGTGAGAAGAACGGGTCTTTTTCCAGTAGCTCTTGCGCTTCCCGCGCAGTCGCAGTGTGCATGAGCAGGAGCGCGCCGGCGAACGTGGCGTCGCGCAAGTGCCCGGAAGAAATGAGTTTCCCCTGCGCATTCAGCCCACGCAGATAGCTGCGGTGCGAGTGGCGCAGTTCGTTCAAAAATGTTTGCGTCGATGGTTCGTATTCGTAGGTGACAGCATAAATCGGCATATAACCAGTATCCTCCTGAAATCGTTAATTTTCTAGGTCTTTAGTGAGGATTCTCAATCGAACAGTTGTGCGACAGTTTGCGATGATGCTCTAGAGTGGGTGATGTGCATGAGAATCTTGTAGTCCGCGGAGCCCGTCAACATAACTTGAAGAGCGTTAATGTCGATTTGCCGCGCGACAAAATGGTGGTGTTCACCGGTTTGTCTGGGTCAGGTAAGTCCTCACTTGCGTTTGACACGATTTTCGCTGAGGGGCAGCGGCGGTATGTGGAATCTTTGTCGTCATATGCCCGCCAGTTCTTGGGGCAAATGGACAAGCCGGACGTAGATTTCATTGAGGGTCTTTCGCCCGCTGTTTCGATTGATCAAAAGTCCACGTCCCGCAACCCGCGGTCCACGGTGGGGACGATTACGGAGATTCACGATTACTTGCGGTTGCTCTACGCGCGGGCTGGGATTCAGCACTGCCCGGTGTGTGGGGAAGAGATCGTGTCGCAAACCCCGCAGCAGATTGTGGACGCGGTAATGGAGTTTCCGCAGCGCACCCGGTTTATTGTGCGTGCGCCCATGGTGCGTGGCCGCAAGGGCGAGTACCAGGATTTGTTTGAGGAGCTGCGCGAAAAAGGGTTCGCCCGCGTGGTGGTCGATGGGGAACAGTTCCGGCTCGATGACGTGCCGGTTTTGGAGAAGAAGCTGCGTCACGATATTGACGTGGTAGTGGACCGCCTAGTTATTCGCGAGGGGATTCACCAGCGGCTAACGGATTCGGTGGAAACAGCGCTCGGTTTAACGAACGGGATCGTGGTGGTTGAACGCGTGGACCTGCCCGAAGATGATCCGGCGCGGTCGCGTCGGTTTTCGGAAAAACGCGCTTGCCCCAATAACCATGAGTTGACGCTGGAGGAGATTGAGCCACGCACGTTCTCATTCAACGCTCCATACGGGGCGTGCCCCACGTGTTCCGGAATTGGTTCGCGGTTGGAAGTGGATGAAGACCTAGTGGTGCCCGATAAGGAACTGTCATTAGCCGAAGGCGCGGTTGCGGTGTGGACGGCGAACAACAAGTACCACCGCAATCTGTTGAAGGGCTTGGCGAAACAGTTAGATTTTTCTATGGATACGCCGTGGAAAGATCTGCCGAAGAAGATTCAAAAAGCGGTGTTGCACGGGCGTGACTACAAGGTACACGTGCGGTACCGCAACCGGTGGGGGCGTGAACGCTCCTACACGACGGGCTTCGAAGGCGCAGTACAGTACATTGAACGCAAACGGGAAGAAACTGAGTCAGAAAACCAGTTGGACCGGTTGAACTCGTACATGCGGGAAGTTCCGTGCACCAAGTGTCACGGGGCCCGGTTAAAACCTGAGGTTCTGGCCGTCACGGTTGGGGGAGTTTCAATCGCGCAGCTATCAGACCTGTCTATTGCGCGGGCGCACGAACTGCTGTCTACCCTCAAGCTAGAAGGGGCGGCGGCGAAAATTGCCAAACCCGTGTTGACAGAAGTACTGGTGCGCATGCAATTCCTGTTGGACGTGGGGCTGAACTATCTCACGCTTTCACGCGCGGCCGGAACCCTGTCTGGCGGGGAAGCGCAACGAATCCGACTGGCAACGCAGATAGGTTCGGGCCTGGTGGGGGTGCTATACGTGCTCGACGAACCGTCAATCGGTTTGCATCAGCGCGACAACCGGCGCCTGATCGACACGCTCCTGCACCTGCGCGACCTGGGGAACACCTTGATCGTGGTGGAGCACGACGAAGAAACGATTGAATCTGCCGACTGGATCGTGGACATTGGGCCGCGAGCGGGTGAAGAGGGAGGCGAAATCATCCACTCCGGCACGGTCGCGGCGCTGAAGAAAAACACTCAATCGTTAACGGGGGACTACCTGTCGGGGCGGAAGGCGATTGCCGTGCCGTCAAAACGGCGGCCGGTGAACAAGAAACAAATGATCACCGTAAAGGGAGCGCGGGAGAACAACCTGCGCAACATTACCGTTAAGTTCCCCCGCGGCGTGTTCATCTCTGTCACGGGCGTATCTGGGTCCGGGAAGTCAACGCTCGTGAACTCCATTTTGTACCGTTCACTCGCGACGCGGCTGAACCGGGCACAGCTCGTACCGGGCCGGCACACGTCCGTGACCGGCACGGAAGACCTGGACAAAGTGGTGCACGTGGACCAGTCTCCAATCGGGCGCACTCCGCGTTCAAACCCCGCGACGTACACCGGCGTGTGGGACCACGTGCGGCAACTGTTCGCACAAACCCCGGAGGCCCAAGTGCGTGGGTACACGCCGGGCCGCTTCTCATTCAATGTCAAAGGCGGTCGGTGTGAGGCATGCAAAGGTGACGGTACCCTCAAGATAGAAATGAACTTCCTACCCGACGTGTACGTGCCGTGCGAGGTATGCCACGGTAAACGCTACAACCGAGAGACGCTGGAGATCTTGTACAAGGGCAAGACCGTGTCTGACATTTTGGAAATGCCAATCGCGCAGGCCGCGGAGTTTTTTGCCCCGATCCAAAAGATCGCGCGGCACCTCAACACTCTCGTGGAAGTCGGGTTGGGATACGTGCGTTTAGGCCAGTCTGCAACTACCCTGTCGGGCGGTGAGGCTCAGCGCGTAAAGTTGGCGTCGGAGCTGCAGCGGCGTTCCCGTGGGCGTTCCGTGTACGTGCTGGACGAACCCACCACCGGTTTGCACTCCGAGGACATCCGCAAGCTCCTGTTGGTATTGCAGGGCCTGGTGGATAAGGGCAATACCGTGATCGTAATCGAACACAACCTGGACATTATTAAGTCCACGGACTGG
Source organism: Gleimia hominis (assembly GCF_002871945.2). Classification (NCBI taxonomy): domain Bacteria; kingdom Bacillati; phylum Actinomycetota; class Actinomycetes; order Actinomycetales; family Actinomycetaceae; genus Gleimia; species Gleimia hominis. The sequence continues at coordinate 647,423 of NZ_CP126963.1, forward strand.
GTAATCGACATGGGGCCAGAAGGTGGTGAAGGTGGGGGCACCGTAATCGCGCAGGGTACCCCCGAGGACGTGTCCACCGTTGCCGCGTCCTACACCGGGCAATACCTAAAGAAAGTGCTGGCTAGTTCACCCGTTGAGGAACGCGAGTCAATCGACTAGTCGTCTTCCTCGTTGTACAGCGCGTCGATTTCGTTTGCGAAGTCACGGGTGATTACGTTGCGTTTGATTTTCAGTGAGGGCGTGAGGTACCCGTTGTCGACCGTGAACTGCGCGTTGATGATGCGGAACCGGCGGATTGACTCCGCGCGGGACACCGCTTTGTTAGCGCGTTTAATGGCGCGGTCCAAGGAGGCCCGCACGTTCGGGTCGTGCGTGGCTGCGATCGGGGAGATGGGGTCTAGCCCATGGTTTTCCAGCCAGGTTGGGAGCATTTCTTCATCCAGCGTAATTAGGGCTCCGATGTAGGGGCGTTTCTCACCGACCACCACCACGTGGGCGATGAGAGGGTGGGTTATCAACGCGTCCTCCAGCACGGCCGGGGACACGTTCTTCCCACCCGCCGTGACGATGAGGTCTTTCATCCGCCCCGTAATGGTGAGGTTCCCACGCTCATCTAACGTGCCGAGGTCACCGGTGTGGAACCACCCGTCTTGAAGTGCCTCTTGGGTCTGTTCTGGGTCGTCGAGGTACCCGTGGAACACCACGTCGCCACGCACGCACACTTCTCCGTCGGAGCTGATGCGCAGTTCGTTGCCTGGCAGAGCCGAACCAACGGATTCCATGGGGGTCGTGACGGGGTCTGAGAGGGTGGCGGGGCCGGTAGTTTCCGATAGTCCCCAGCCTTGCAAAATCTCGATGCCGAGGCCGTGAAAGAAGTGCCCTAAATCGGAAGACAGGGGGGCGCCACCAATCACCATGTACTGCATTGGGCCGAGCACATCCGTCACCCGGTGGAGCACCAGGCGGTGGGCGAGCGCTTTTTCGGCACGCAGACGCGCCGATGGGCCCAGGCGGGTGTGCTGTGCTTTCGAGAACGCGATGGCGCGCGACGCCGCCCAGCGGAACAGTTTTAGACGCAAACCCTTGCCGGCTTTCGCTTCCGCAGCATTATAGATTTTTTCGAGCACGCGTGGGACCAAGAGGAGGGCAGATGGTTTAAGGCTCTCCATGTCCGTGAGGAGGTTCTTCGTGTCGGGGCTGTGAGCGACCACGGCGGGGCCGGCTAGAACCGCGTATTGCACAAAGCGGGCGAGCACATGCGCGAGCGGGAGAAAGAGCAGCAAACTCTGATTCGGGTCGCCGATCGCATAAGGAATCCGCTCGTGGATCGCGTAGATCGTATCGACGAAGTTGCGGTGCCTTAGAATCGCGCCTTTCGGCTTACCGGTGGTGCCAGAGGTGAATATGATCGTCGCGATGTCATCAATTTGTGGCTGCGACTGCGCCGTGGTGAGCTGATTTTCGTCTACGTGAGCGCCCGCGTCAATGAGGGTTTGTAGGCCGTCTGATTCGAGGGTGAGGAACTGTTTCACAGTGGGGGCGCACGCGTGTTCCAGCAGTTCATAGCGTTGAATCGTGTCACAGATCGCCATTTGAATGTGTGCTTTACGGGTAATCCACGTGATTTGCTCAGCGGAGTCTGAATCGTAAATCGGAACGATGACGATACCCAGGGAGGACGCCGCGTAGTCGAGCAGCATCCATTCGTATGAAGTGGATGCCATGATCGCCACCCGATCACCTTTTTTCAGGCCCATCCCGAGGAAACCGCGGGCACACTCATCGATTTCGTTGAGCAGTTGCCGCGCGGTAACCCCGGTCCAACCGCCCACGCCACGGCGCCGGCGGACAGCAACCTGGTTCGGTGATTTACGCGCGCGTTTAACCATGAAATCGTAAACGGTGCATTCACTGCGGTTAGGGTGCGAACGGTTGCGTCCACGAAACAACACCACGGTCTCCTTCAAAACAATAGTCGAGTGTAACTTAACAATAGTTGATGAAACGCCTTGAGGTTAAACGCTAGACTGAATGCGTTTAATGGTGAGGAGTAGTAGCCGGTGGTTTTGCGGAGCACTTTGACGGTGAGCCCGATTGGGGACTTAATCTTGTCGGCGCGTTCAGATGAGCTAGTTGCGTGTCAGTTTGCGGATCATACCCGCACGGATAACCCCTACGTCGGGGTGTGGGTGTCCCCGGCAGATTCGGTTTTGTCGAATGCGGCTGAAGAGTTGGCGGCTTATTTTGAGGGCGAGTTGCGCACCTTCGCGGTGCCCCATAGTGTGAGTGGCCCAGCTTTTAGTGAGCGCGTGTGGCGGGCTTTAGAAACGATTCCTTATGGGGACACGGTTTCGTATGGGGATATTGCCCGAAAGCTCGGTAAGCCTGGTGCTGCCCGGGCAGTTGGATCCGCGGTGGGGCGTAACCCCCTGTGTATTGTGTTGCCGTGCCACCGGGTGATTGGTGCTGACGGGTCTATCACGGGATTCACCGGTGGGGTGGAACGCAAACGTGCCCTCTTGCAGCTTGAGTACCGGGCTACGCACGCTCCGCACACGCGCTCTGCCGATCTGCTGTCTGGCCTCTGACCGGTGTGATGCGAGCGGCCTAACGACGGTGGCTTAAGATCCACTTCATTACTTTGAGCACACCCGCGTGCGCGTGATGCTCGGCGACGTAGCGAGCGTGTGGAAATACGTTCTCGTGGGCGTTCGCCATCGCAAAAGAAAATCCGCACGCGTCCAACAGTTCGTTGTCGTTCTCGTAGTCACCAAACCCGATGGTTTCGTCGTGGCTGATCCCCAAATCAGTTTGCAGCGTGCGCACGGCAACGCCCTTGTTTGACCCCAGGGGCATGAAGTCTAACCAGTGGTCAGCTGCCCGCACGATCTGCAGCTGATCTTTGAACGGTGCCAGCCGAGCGTACGAACCTGTGTCCGGATGGCCGAAGTCGTACAGCGCCATTTTCGTGCATGGGGACGCGCCTGCCTCATGCAAATCACCAATCTGGTTGGTGCGCACGTTGTAGTACAGCACTTGGTCCAAGAACGGCTGGTCGGTGCGTTCAACGTAGGCGCCTTCGGGAGTGGAAAGCAGCAAGCCCACGTCATAGTTTTCTGCACGCAGTTGCCGCACCGCGTCAATCAGCGCGTGCACCAGATCGGGTTCGAACACGACGGTAGGTTCGCCGTGTCCGTCGCGGCGGATCATCCCACCGTTTTCGCCAATCAGCGTCATCCCCGGGTGGTGTGGGTCGAACATGCGTGCAAGCGTGTATTGCTGGCGCCCCGACACAGGCACGAATGTAATGCCAGCGTCATCCAGCTCGCCCAGCACGTCCCACATGCCGGGCGGAAAATCTCCGCCGGGCAGCAAAAGCGTGCCGTCCATGTCCACTACCGCGAGGCGTACGCGCGATAGTGCCCGCTGGGTTTGTTCTGGAAGTGCATTCAGGTTCGTAACGTTGCGCATACCTTCGAGTATGCCTGTTTACGAACTGGTAAGCACCCTCGGCTACAGGTTGTAGTACAGTTCGAACTCGTACGGATGGGGGTAGGCGCGCATCGGCGCGATTTCTTGCTCGCGCTTGTACCGAATCCACGTTTCCACCAGGTCTTGGGTGAACACATCACCGTCGAGCAAAAACTCGTGGTCCTCTTCGAGCGCGTCCAACGCAGCTTCCAGTGACGCCGGTAGTTTTTCGATGTCGTGGTATTCCTCAGGCGGCAGCTCGTAGAGGTCCTTATCGATGGGTTCGCGGGGTTCGATCCGGTTGCGGATCCCATCTATTCCCGCCATGAGGCACGCGGCGAACGCTAAGTACGGGTTCGCGGTGGGGTCGGGCACGCGATACTCGACGCGTTTCGCTTTCGGTGACGTGCCAGTAACTGGAATGCGGATGCACGCCGACCGGTTCCGCGCGGAGTACACGAGGTTCACGGGCGCCTCAAAACCGGGAACTAGCCGCCTAAAAGAGTTAATTGACGGGTTCGTGAACGCCAGCAACGCCGGAGCGTGGGCCAGGAGTCCGCCAATAAACCAGCGGGCCGTGTCCGACAACTGCCCGTACCCGTTTGCGTCGTAAAACAGGGGTTCCCCGTTTTGCCACAGGGAGAAGTGGCAGTGCATCCCCGAGCCGTTGTCGCCAAACAGGGGTTTAGGCATGAACGTGGCGGTCTGGTTGAACTCGTGCGTGCGGTTTTTCACCACGTATTTGAACTTCAACAAATCATCCGCAGCGGTACGGAGGGAATCGAACCGGTAGTTAATCTCATGCTGCCCACCGGAACCGCATTCGTGGTGGCCGCGTTCCACGTGCAAACCCACTTGCGCCAGTGTGGACGCGATCGAGTCACGCAGCTCCGCCTTATCATCAGCCGGCCCCACGGGCGTGTACCCACCTTTGCGGCCAATCGTGTGCGCGAGGTTCGGATGCTCCCGCGTACCTTTGCGCCCCGAGTTCCAATATCCCTCATCGGAATCAATAAAGAAGGACGTGTCGTGCGGCTGGGTTTGATACGAAACGGTGTCGAATACGTAAAACTCCGCTTCCGCACCCACGTAACACGTGTCCGCAATCCCGGTTGAACGCAGATATGCTTCCGCTTTTGCGGCTACCTGGCGTGGGTCGCGCGAGAAAGGTTCGTCAGTGAACGGATCCACAATCGAAAACAGGATCACGAGCGTCGGATGCGTGCGGAATGGGTCCACGTACGCGGAAGTGACGTCCGGAATTAGCTTCATGTCGGACTCGTGAATTTGGGTGAACCCGCGGATTGAAGAACCGTCGAACATAACGCCTGCTTCCAGAACGTCTGCCAGCTGGTCGGCTGGAACAGTGAAATGCTGCTGCACCCCCACTAGGTCACAGAAACGAATATCAATAAACTCGATGTCGTGTTCTTCCACATATGTCAGCGCTTGCTCTGACGATTCGAACATGAAACTGCCTTCCGTAATGCGTTTCAAAACTCAATGTTCATAAAATACCACGTCCGTTTTTCTGCGCGCACACGCGGTCAACAACCGGTTTGAATGGCTCCTACTTGCCAGTTTCGCGCTGCCTAATACACTTAGGGCGTGGCTGATCCTTCTACATATGCGCCTGCGCGCTCGCAGATCCCTACGGACCCGGGCGTGTATCGTTTCCGTGACCGGCAGGGCCGCGTGATTTACGTGGGGAAGGCGAAGAATCTGCGTAACCGCTTATCGTCTTATTTCAACGACGTGGAACATCTGCACCCGCGCACCCACCGGATGGTCACGACCGCCAGTTCTGTTCAGTGGACGGTCGTTAAAAATGAGGTGGAGGCCCTCACGTTGGAGTACTCGTGGATTAAACAGTACTCCCCGCGATTCAACATCATTTTCCGAGACGACAAGTCTTACCCCTACCTGGCGGTTTCAATGGGGGAGGAGATCCCCCGCATGCAGGTGATGAGGGGGGCGCGTAAACCTGGCACCCGGTATTTCGGCCCGTATTCGCAGGTGTACGCGCTGCATAAGACAGTGGATCAGCTGCAGAGCGTGTTCCCGGTGCGCACGTGCAGTGCGGGGGTGCTGCGCCGGGCACAAGCATCGGGGCGGCCGTGTCTGCTGGGGGATATCGACCGGTGCAGTGCCCCCTGCGTGGGGCGGATTTCGCTGGAGGACCACCGAGCTATGGCAGAGGAGATCTGCCGGTTCATGGCCGGTAAGGTGGGGCCGTTTATTCGCGCGCGCAAGGAGGAGATGCGTGAGGCTGCGGACGCGTTGGATTTTGAACGGGCCGCGCGGCTGCGCGACGACATTAAAGCCTTGGAGCAGATTCAAGAGCAGAACGTTGTGGTGTTGAACGACGGTACGGATGCGGACTTCTTCGCGCTCGTATCGGACGAGCTGGAATCCGCGGTGCAGGTGTTTCACGTGCGGGGAGGCCGGATTCGGGGTGCGCGCGCGTGGGTCATCGATCGGGAAGAAAACGTGGATGACGCGGAGCTGATGGAACGTCTGCTGCAGCAAGCGTACGCGGACGTCGATCAGGATCCGACAGCGCGGCAGCGAGAAGCAGCGGTATCGGTGGACGACGTGGAACACACGCCTACATCCGCGATTCCAGCTCAGGTCCTCGTGTCAGTGCTGCCCACCAAACAAGCGGTGATGCAGCGGTGGCTCAGTAAGCAGCGGGGGGCACACGTTGAGCTGCTGAAGCCTCAACGGGGGGACAAACGAAAGCTCATGGACACGGTGCGTTCGAATGCAAAGGAGACCATGCGGTTGCACAAGATGCGTCGCGCTGGAGATTTGACGCAGCGCACGCGGTCTTTAAACGATCTCGTGGACGCCTTGGGACTCGAAGAAGCTCCCCTGCGAATAGAGTGCTATGACATTTCTCATACCCAGGGTAGCTATCCGGTGGGATCCATGGTGGTGTTTGAGGACGGAGCGCCCCGTAAGAAGGACTATCGGCACTTCATCGTGCGCGGCACGCAAGAGGGCACGCACGACGACACGGCTGCGATGCGCGAAGTGCTGACGCGGCGGTTTAAACGCCTCTTGGCGGAAGAAGCGGGGATTGAAGGTGAGGACGCCGATGGGGTTCCTTTTGAATCCGGCGCGGTGGATCCAAACACGGGCTTGCCCCGCAGGTTCTCGTACCGTCCCGACCTGGTGGTAGTTGATGGCGGACTTCCCCAAGTTAATGCCGCGCAGGCCACGCTCGACGAGTTAGGCGTCGACATTCCCGTAATTGGGTTGGCGAAACGGCTTGAGGAAGTGTGGATCCCGAACGATGAGTATCCAGCGATTTTGCCGCGCACCTCAGAGGGACTGTATCTACTGCAGTATCTGCGCGATGAGTCTCACCGATTTGCCATCACTCACCACCGCAAGCGGCGGGGCAAGGCGATGACAAAGTCCGTGCTGGATACGGTGCCGGGGTTGGGGCCAGCGAAGCAGAAGGCTTTGCTGCGCCACTTCAAATCCGTGAAACGCATCCGCGCCGCCACGCGGGAGCAGCTGCAGGAGGTCAAGGGGATCGGCCCGGAGCTCGCCCGTCAGATCGATGAGCGCCTAGCGAAAAAACCAGGTTCTGAACCCAAACCGCGGTGATTTTTGGCACACTAAGAATATGACTTCAAACAACCCTTCTTCCCCATCTGATCCACAGCGGAAGCAATCTGATTCGAATCCGCCCACGTTCCCGGCGGGCATCCCCCTGCTAGACGAAACTTCCCGGCTTCCGAAGAATCCGGATCCGGAAATGCTCATAATCACCGGCCAATCGGGAGCTGGCCGCACGCGTGCGGCAATGGCTCTGGAGGACCTGGATTGGTACGTGGTGGATAATCTGCCTCCAAACTTGTTGCCAGCACTGGCGGGCATGATGACCGCCGATGGCGGGGGTGTACACCGGCTAGGAGCGGTTGTGGACGTGCGCAGCCGAGAGTTTTTTCGCGACTTCTCTTCTGTTTTGCACCAGTTGGATGAGGAGAAGATTAACTTCCGCCTCATCTATTTGGAATGCGATGAGGCCACGCTGGTGCGCCGATATGAGTCGAACCGGCGGCCGCACCCACTGCAGGGTGACGGGCGGATTCTCGATGGGATTCGGTTAGAACGCGAGACGCTGGAGCCGGTGCGGAAAATGGCGGACGTGATTATCGACACGACGAGCATGAGTGTGCACGACCTGACGCGCCACATGCGGGACGTGGTCGCGGGAGCGGGGGATACGCCTTTGAAGCTCACGGTAATGTCGTTCGGTTTCAAGTATGGGATTCCCCTGGATGCCGACCACGTGGTCGACGTGCGGTTTTTGAAAAACCCTTATTGGGTAACGGAGCTGCGCCACCTCACGGGCCGGGATGAGCCGGTAGCGCGGTATGTGATGGAGCAAGAGGGGGCGCGTGATTTCGCCGTGGGGTACGCTAATCTTCTGGCGCCGATGCTGCGAGGATACCTGTCGGAGCTGAAACCGTTTGTGACGATCGCGGTGGGGTGTACGGGCGGTAAACACCGGTCGGTGGCGATGACCGAACTGATTGCGCGCACGCTTCGGGATTACGATTTTCCCGTGCGAGTGCTTCACCGGGATTTAGGAAGGGAATGAGGCAGTCTTGGGGCTTCTAGACGAAGAGGGCTGGCCCAAGCGTGGTGAAACCGGGGCGCGCGTAGTTGCGTTCGGGGGTGGGCACGGGTTGTCCGCCACGCTGCGGGCGCTGCGGCACATTACGCACAACCTCACGGCAGTGGTGACGGTAGCGGACGACGGCGGTTCGTCGGGCCGGCTGCGCGACGAAATGGACGTGCTTCCACCCGGTGATTTACGCATGGCCCTGTCGGCGCTGTGTGACGAGTCAGAATGGGGTTTAACCTGGCGGGACGTGCTGCAGCACAGGTTTAAGACGGACGGGTCGTTGGATAACCACGCGCTCGGAAACCTCTTGATCGTGGCCCTGTGGCAGCTGTTGGAGGACCAGGTTTCGGGCTTAGATTGGGTGGCGCGCCTGCTGGGTGCGCACGGCCGGGTTCTGCCGATGGCGGCGGTGCCTTTGCAGATTGAAGCAGATTTGGATTGTGCCGGGCAAAAACGCACGATCCGCGGGCAGGCGCAGGTTGCGAAGGCCGCGGGAAAAGTTGAGCACATCCGGCTGATTCCCAACGACCCTCCCGTGGTTCCAGAAGTGCTGGAGGCAATTGAGCAGGCCGATTGGGTGGTGCTCGGCCCGGGCTCTTGGTACACCTCGGTGTTGCCGCACCTTCTGGTGTCCGATATTCACGAGGCCCTGGTGCGCACGCCTGCGCGCCGCGCGCTCATCTTGAATCTGTCCACACAAGTGGGGGAGACAGACGAGATGTCTTCAGCAGACCACGTGCGTGTCCTCGCTGAGCACGCGCCTGATTTGGCATTGGACGTGATTATTGCCGAACCCGCCGTTGTTGACGATATTGATGAGCTTGAGGAGGCAGCCCGCAAAGTGGGGGCGCGCCTACTGCTGCGACAAGTGTCAATGGGTGGCAACCGAGCGCTGCATGATCCGCTGCGGTTAGCGGCTGCACTGCGGGATGCGTTCGAGGGGGTACTGGGGCAGGTTGGTCACCCGGAAACGTGGCTGGCGTAGAATAATGTCTTTAGAGCATTCGGAATCGTTGTTAAATGAGGGATAAGCACGCCTATGTCGTTGACTGCTGATTTGAAACGCGAGATTGTGACTACGCCGGTTAGTAAACCGTCACAGGTTGCTGCGGAGGTCGCGGCTACGCTGCGGTTCGCAGGTGGGTTGAACCTGGTTTCGCGTCGCATCGTGATTGAGGCGGAGCTGGATATGGAACTGGCTGCGAAGCGGTTACGAATGTTTATCCAAAAGCTTTACGACATAGATTCCTCCGTGGTGATTGTGTCCGGTGGGGCGCTGAAGAAGGGGGACCGCTACGTAATTCGGATTGTGGAATCGGCGGAGCGGCTGGCGCGGATGAGCGGTCTCATTGATACTCACGGACGGCCAGTGCGCGGCTTACCCCCGCAGATTGTGGCAGCGGGAGACCGAGAGGCACTCGCAGCCTGGCGAGGCGCATTCCTTGCCCGCGGTTCCTTGATGGAACCCGGCCGGTCCTCATCGATGGAACTGACCTCCCCAGGCCCGGAAGCGGCCTTGGCAATGGTGGGGGTGGCTCGTCGGCTCGGTGGGCACGGCCGAGTTCGGGAGGTGCGGGATGCGCACCGCGTTATTATTCGCGACGCCGAGAGCATAACCAATATCCTCACGGCCCTCGGGGCATATAAGACCTTGAAGACGTGGCAGGAACGACGCGACCGGCGGGTGGCACGCGGGAGTGCGAACAGACTGGCTAATTTTGATGATGCGAACCTGCGTCGTTCCGCGCAGGCGGCAGTGGCCGCTGGTGCCCGAGTGGCGCGCGCCTTTGAAATTTTAGGTGAGGACGTGCCCGAACATTTGTTACAAGCAGGTAAATTGCGCATTAAGCACAAGCAAGCTTCGTTAGAAGAATTAGGCAAGCTGTCCACCCCGCCTTTAACGAAAGATGCGATCGCGGGACGTATCCGGCGCCTCCTTGCTATGGCGGATAAATCCGCGCACGAGCAGGGGATAAGCGATACGGAAAGTGCGTTAAAGGACCTCCACATCGAAGAATAAGGGTGTGATACTTTTCACGCTTTCATTCGTCGTTGGAGAAAATAGGACATGTGGGCCTACTAAAAACTCTAAAACCGTGTAAATTTGTAATTGCTGGAACCGCAGAACACTGCGGACCGGGAGGGACATTTCAGACCCTTTCGGTTTCAACAGACGACAATGCGCCGCTGATGCGCATTATAGGAGGACATAGTGACCATCCGCGTCGGTATTAACGGCTTCGGTCGTATTGGACGTAACTTCTTCCGTGCCGCTCTCAAGAAGGGCGCTGACATCGAGGTTGTTGGTGTAAACGATCTAACTGACAATGAAACCCTGGCTCACCTGCTTCAGTGGGACTCGATCCTGGGTAAGCTCGACCAGGAAGTCTCCTATGACGAGAACTCCATCACCGTTGGTGGCAAAACCATCAAGACGTTCGAAGAGCGCGATCCCTCCAACATTAACTGGGGAGAGGTTGGCGCCGACATCGTAATCGAGTCCACCGGTCTGTTCACCGATGCGACGAAGGCGAAGGCACACATCGATGGTGGAGCCAAGAAGGTCATCATCTCCGCTCCGGCGAAGAACGAAGACGCCACGTTCGTAATGGGTGTTAACCACACGGACTACGATCCGGCTAAGCACAACATCATCTCGAACGCATCCTGCACCACGAACTGCCTGGCGCCAATGGCGAAGGTCCTGGACGAAGAGTTCGGGATTGAGCAGGGTCTGATGACCACGATTCACGCTTACACCGGTGACCAGCGAATCCACGACGCGCCCCACAAGGACCTGCGTCGCGCTCGCGCTGCCGCGCTGAACATCGTGCCGACCACCACGGGTGCTGCAAAGGCCGTGTCCCTGGTTCTGCCCCAGCTGAAGGGTAAACTGGACGGCTACGCACTGCGCGTACCGGTTCCCACGGGTTCGGTAACGGACCTCACCTTCACCCCGAAGAAGAGTGGCGTAACCGCGGAAGACGTGAACGCTGCACTGAAGAAGGCTGCTGAAGGCGACCTGAAGGGCATTTTGGACTACTCGGAGGGATACCTGGTTTCGACCGATATCACCACCGACCCGCACACGTCGATCATCGACGCACCGCTAACCAAGGTGATCGGTGACCAGGTTAAGGTTGTTTCCTGGTACGACAACGAGTGGGGCTACTCAAACGCTCTTGTGAACCTCACGGTTTACGTGGGCGAGCGTCTCTAGTAACTGTTTGACGCTTTAAAGCAATGGCGCCCGCACACGATCTTGATGTGTGCGGGCGCCTAATTGTTTCCGGCACTGCACTGAGGCAGTAGCTAGAAAAGGAGAAGATAAATGCTTAAAACAATTGATAGTCTCGGCGACCTCAAAGGTAAACGGGTTCTAGTCCGCTCCGATTTCAACGTGCCCCTTTCAGACGGCAAAATTACCGATGATGGGCGGATCCGCGCGGCGATTCCGACGCTCAAGAAACTGTTGGATGCAGGCGCGAAAGTAATCGTCATGGCTCACCTAGGGCGCCCGAAGGGACAGGTGAAACCCGAGTTTTCCCTCGCCCCCGTAGCGCAGCGCCTGAGCGAACTGAGCGGAGTTGAAGTAACGCTCGCTAAAGACACGACGGGTGAATCCGCGCGCGCGGAATCGGAAGCCCTTGAAGACGGCCAGATCCTGCTGCTTGAAAACGTGCGGTTTGACCCGCGCGAAACCTCGAAGGACGATGCGGAACGCGACGAAATGGCGACCGAACTCGCAGCGCTCGCAGACTGCTACGTATCCGACGGATTCGGGGTGGTGCACCGCAAGCAAACTTCGGTTTACGACATCGCGAAGAAGCTCCCATCTGCTGCCGGGCTGCTGGTCCTCAAGGAAATCGAATCCCTGTCGAAGGCCACGGATAATCCGGAACGTCCCTACGCGGTCGTGCTTGGGGGCTCCAAGGTTTCCGACAAGCTTGGCGTCATCGCAAACCTGCTGAAGAAGGCGGATCGGCTGCTGATTGGCGGGGGAATGGCGTACACGTTCCTGAAGGCAAAAGGCTACGAGGTCGGCACGTCCCTTCTTGAGGAAGATCAGGTGCCTACCGTTAAGAAGTACATGGAGGAAGCACAGGCAAACGGTGTGGACCTAGTGCTTCCGGTGGACGTCGTGGTTGCGAAGGAGTTCGATAAAGACGCCACGCCAACGGTAGTGGATGCGGACAAGATCCCTGCAGACCAGATGGGCCTCGACATTGGTCCGAAATCTGCGGAACTGTACGCAGAGAAGATTAAGGACGCAAAGACGGTAGCGTGGAACGGACCGATGGGTGTGTTCGAGTTTGAGAACTTCTCCGGTGGTACCCGCGCAGTTGCGCAAGCACTGTCGGACGGGGACTGCTTCTCGGTGATCGGCGGGGGCGACTCCGCGGCCGCGGTGCGTCAGCTCGGTTTTGACGAGTCCACGTTCTCACATATTTCTACGGGTGGCGGCGCGTCCCTCGAGCTTTTGGAAGGGAAAACGCTGCCAGGCATTGCAGTATTGGAGGATAAATAACGATGTCAAGAACCCCATTGATGGCCGGTAACTGGAAGATGAATATGGATCACCTCGAGGCGATCCACCTGGTTCAGGGCCTACACACAGAACTGTCCGATTCAAACTTCGACTACGGCAAGACCGAGGTTGTGGTGCTGGCCCCGTTCACGGACCTGCGTTCGGTTCAGACCGTTGTTGAGGGCGATGAGATGCACATTGGGTACGGTGCGCAGGATATTTCGACGCACGAAAACGGTGCGTACACGGGGGAGATCTCCGCGCAGATGCTTTCGAAACTGGGCTGCACCTACGTGGTAGTTGGACACTCGGAGCGGCGTGAATACCACAACGAGTCCGACGCCCTCGTTGGTGAGAAGGCACGCGTTGCGCTGGCTAACCAGATTAAACCAATCATCTGCTGTGGTGAGGGCCTGGATATCCGCAAGGCCGGGAACCAGGTGTCGCACGTGCTTTCGCAGATCGACGGGGCGCTCGAAGGTATGTCCGCTGAGGACGTGCGGACCTCCGTGATTGCTTACGAGCCGATTTGGGCGATTGGAACGGGTGAGGTCGCCACCCCGGATGACGCACAAGAGGTTTGTGGTGCGATCCGTAAGCGCCTGGCGGAGCTGTACGACGAGGAGACCGCGCAGGCAACGCGGATTCTTTACGGTGGTTCCGTGAAGTCCGGGAACGTGGCCGATATCATGGCTAAGCCCGATGTTGATGGCGCGCTCGTAGGTGGGGCGTCGTTGAAGGCTGACGAGTTCGCGAAGATCGCGCGGTTCGACGCCTAGTTAACGTTTTGGAGGTTCGCCTTCGCTCCTAAGTGGGGGAGGCGAACCTTCGTGCGTGGGAGCGTTTTGCCCGCTGTATTTGAGCGGGTTTTTTCGCTAGAATCCAAGAGATAAATGAGTTACCCCGCTGCGCGCACGGGTTGCGTGGCAGTTGGCTGATAGTTATCCCGCGCCTTGTGGGACAAGATTATAGTAGGGAAAATTGTGACCGCATTGATGATCGCCCTGAGGGTGGTACTGGTTCTGAGCAGCCTTTTCCTAATTCTGACAATCCTTATGCATAAGGGTCGCGGCGGCGGCTTGTCGGATATGTTCGGTGGGGGGCTTTCTTCTACCGCAGGTTCGTCGGGGGTTGCTGAGCGGAACTTGAACCGGATTACGATCGGGTTCTTAGTGGTTTGGGCCGTAACGATTATCGCGATGGCTTTGCTCATGAAGCTAGGCTAACCCGCGGGTTTATGCAAATCGCGTTAATTCGCTATTTTTGCGCGCGAGGCCATGTGACAACAGTGCGTTACCGAGCGGACGCACTGTTTTCTGTACCCAGCACGGTGGATTGCGCCACGTGTTTTCAGCCAGCGTCCCGCTCCCGCGCAGGTGCGGGCACGGCTCAGGTACCGAACGCTTCGGCCGCCTCACCTGCATCTGATGTGAACCCTGCTTGTGTGCGCGAACCCGCCTCAGGAGCTGAACCTGAGTGTGGAGGTGACGCTTGTGGATGCAATGAAACCCAACCGGAACTGGCGGATCGGCACTGGCAAACACTGCGGGAACGGCGGGGTGAAGCGCAAGCAGATCAGATTCTTGCGCGCGCACTGCAGCAGCTGCGCAATCGCGCGCAGGAATAGTAGCCACAATGACGCGCAAGCGCGCTAGCCTAAAGTTCCGCGGTTAGATTTGAGGCCGCGGCCTTGTCACACCACCACAGGGTTCCCACTTGGTTCAGGGCTATCGCGGGGATTTCCCGGTAGTCGCCACCGGACGCGACGGACGATAGGACAGCGGCTTTATCTTTACCGGCAATCACAAACCAGGCGAAGCGAGAGCGTTTCAACAGGTTCATCGTCATGGTGATCCGCTGTGGTGGTGGTTTCGGCGAGTCGTCTTCGAAGGTCACCAAACCCGCGGCATCCAAAGTTTCATGTGAGGGAAACAGGGAGGCGATGTGCCCATCGGGGCCCATCCCCATAATCAGCAAGTCCATTTTCACAGCCGCACTGTTGCCGCCAAACTGGTCGATCAGCTGCTGCTCATAATCCACTGCCGCCTCTTCCAGCGTGCCTTCGCTTGGCCCCAGAGGGCGATGCAGTGTGACTGCAGGAACTTTAGAGCTGAACGCGCGTTCAATGATGCTGTCAGTGCGGTCTTCGTCGTCGAGGTCAACGAATCGTTCGTCCACGAGCCACAGGTGGATTGGGCACCAGTGGTTAGTGAGTTCCGGTTTTTGCTCAATCAGTTCCGCCAGCGAAGGCAGGAGTCGGGTCGCGATCGACCCGCCGGCAACTCCCACGTGCAGGTCCGTTTGCTGTGCCCGCGCTAGCGTATCGAGTTTTTTCAACAGCGCGAGTGCCGCAGTGTCGTATAGTTTCTGCTCGGTCTTGTAGGTTCTAACGTCTAGATCCATTTAGAGTGCTATTTTCCTTCCTGCATTCGCTAACTATACTGCCCTGCATTCGCTAACTTTACCGCGTTCACCCGCGCCTCATGCGCTACTTTGCTTTTAGTCGCTTGCAACACCACTTGTGATCACGTCACCGTACAGGTCGTCTGGATCCATTATCCGTAGCTCCTCCATCAGGCAATCGCCTACGGAACGCCGGGGAAGTCGAACTGGAAGCGCCGGCAGGTTAGGCCTTTCAAGCTGCGCTACGGACGCGCCGTTCTTACGTCGCAGTGACACATCGGAGCCGTCGTGGCGGCGCAAGCTCACGCACTCGATTGAGTTCGCTTCCGTAGCGTGCAAGGTCACGGGAATCCCCAGTAGAGTCCGCATCCATTGGGCTAGTAAATGGCATGAGGGGTGAGCTTCGTTGCCGCTAACGCACGCGCTTTCAATCTCGCGGCGGGGTTTCTCATCCACCATCGCGGCAACCAGGCCTCGCCAAAGTGTACTTGCCGCCCACGCGAGGTCAGTGTCACCGGGAGCGTAATGGTGGGCTAGGGCGGAGATCTTTTCGTTCCCGTCAGCCACGTAGCGTGAGTCCGTAATGCGGCGCGCTGCGATCTTCCCGAGTGGATGTTCGACGGGGGAGTCGGGGGCTTCAAACGGCCAGAACGCTACTATCTGCGTGTCTGCTAGCAGCAGCGGCATAACGAGCGTGTCTAGTTCGCTGGCGGATTTGCCCGAGGGCTGCAAAACAATCACTTCGGAAGGGCCAATATCGGGCCCCGCGTGGATCTGCGCGGTGAGTGAGTCGCCATCCGCCTGCGTGTTTTCCACAACAATGATGACGCGGCACGGATGCTCGTGCGACGCCGCTCCGCACACCTCGATTGCTGAGTCAATTTGTTCATCCCGCTGGATTATCGCCACTAGGTTCAGCACGGAACTAACGGTTGCGCTTTCTTGATCCCGCAACTCGTGCAGGCGCATCGCTACTTCACCTGCGGATGTGTTCTGGTAAGTGATTTTCACGGTATCCTCCAAGTGCGTCCATCGTGAGCCATCATTTGTTCCGCGCTTTCTGGCCCCCACGTGCCCGGACGGTAGGGTTGCGGGCCACCTGTTTGCCCCCAGTATTTCAACACCGGGTCTAGTGTCTGCCAGGACAGCTCCACTTCCCGCTGGTTCGGGAACAGGGGAGAGTCACCCGCCAACGCATCCAAAAGCAGCCGCTCGTACGCCTCCGGAGAGTCTTCCGTAAACGCGTGTCCGTAGCCGAAGTCCATTGTTACGTCACGCACCCTCATGCCAACCCCGGGTACTTTGGATCCAAAGCGGATTGTCACGCCTTCAAACGGTTGGACGCGAATAACCAGCGCGTTGTTCCCCAGTTCCTCAGTGGATTCCTTGTCGAATGGAATGTGCGCGGCCCGCTTAAACACGATCGCGATTTCAGTCACGCGTTTACCAAGCCGCTTCCCAGTTCTGAGGTAGAAAGGTACGCCCGCCCAGCGTCGCGTATCTACAAATAGTTTGAGGGCAGCGAACGTTTCGGTGCGTGAATTCTGGTCGATGTTGTCTTCCTCGAGGTACCCGCGCACGTGTTCACCACCTTGGTAGCCGGCGGTGTACTGTCCAATCGCGCTCGCACTTTCGAGGTCTTTAGGCAGGCGTAGGGCCGAGAGGACTTTCTCTTTCTCAACGTGCACGTCGCTGGCGCCAAATGTGACGGGCTCTTCCATGGCGGTCAGAGCTAGGAGCTGCAGCAGGTGGTTTTGCATGACGTCGCGGGCTTGCCCAATGCCGTCGTAGTAGCCCGCGCGCGTACCAATCCCGATCTCCTCGGCCATCGTAATTTGCACGTGATCGACGTAGTTCGAGTTCAGTAGGGGTTCAAACATGATGTTTGAAAACCGCATCGCCAAGATATTTTGGACGGTTTCTTTCCCCAGGTAGTGGTCGATGCGGAACGTGTCCTTTTCAGAGAACACGCCGTGCAACAAGTCCGACAGCTCTTTGGCGGATTCCAGGTCGTGGCCAAAGGGTTTTTCAACAATTACCCGGCGGAACCGGTCTTCGCCCCATTCGTCGTTCAACCCCGACCGAACCAGTTGCGACACGACCTTTGGGAATGCCGCCGGTGGAATCGCCAGGTAGAACGCGTGGTTACCACCGGTTCCGCGGGTGTGGTCGAGTTCTTTTACGGTTTGGGCAAGCTGGTCGAAACTCTCCGAATCGTCAAAACTACCGGCTACGAACCGCAGGCCTGCGCTGAACTGTTCCCACGTGTTCTCGTCCCAGTCTGTGCGCGCGTTCTTCTTTACAGAATCGCGGATAAAGTCTTCGAAGTCTTGGCTGCCCCAGTCGCGACGTGCAAATCCCGTGAGGGAAAACGACGGGTGCAGCAGACCGCGGTTAGACAGGTCGTACAGTGCGGGAACTAGTTTTTTGCGCGCTAAGTCTCCGGTAATGCCAAAAATCACGAGCCCGCACGGCGGAGCGATTACAGGTAGGCGCTTGTCACGCGGGTCGTGCAGCGATTGGGATGGGGGTTCGTGAGTGCTCACGCATTCTCCTTCACGTCAATGATGAATTGTTGTTAGCGACGGTATGCGACTCCGTCACGCAACTCGCCGCGTCGGAGTACCTCAAGCTGTTCTTGCAGGAGCACTTCCAGTTCTTCCTCTGACCGCCGTTCCAGCAGCATGTCCCAGTGGGTGCGCACGGGTTTTGGTGGTTTTGAATCGTCGGGTTCTGCGTCACCTAGGAACTCTGCGGGAGCGCCACATTTACATTCCCACGTTGCGGGCGCGGATGCATCTACAGACATAGTTACGGAAAACACGTGTCCGTTTTCGCACCGGTAACGTTTTTGTGTGCGGTCTGCAAATACAATGCCGTCTTCAGTTTCTAGGGACTTGGCACCGATCTGCATGCCGCGTAGGGCGCGATCTGACATTTATATTCCTCCTCGTTTGTTTCTCCAACTAGTAGATAACCTATCGAGTTAGGGTTTTATTTCCATTGCTGATGGCCTACAGAAGTGGGTTTAGCGCGAGTTGGCACCGTTTTGTCGATTCAACACACCAACACCTCTATCCGATAATGTACATTATGTCAGAAATAGATATTTGGAGATGAGGCACTTCAGCCCCACCTGCTTGAGGGTACCTAAAGTCATTCACTCGTCTTCCGTTGCGCCACTACCCTTAGGCTGGCGCACAGCCTCAAGCAAAGACACGATTGTACCCACTAGACGCTGCGTAGAATCAACGCCTTGTAAATGCTCTGCAATAATCGCTTCTGAGTACGCGCCTACACAAAACGTGGCTAACCGGCGCGCGTCCACCGCACTGGCCTTGGGTTGCCCAGACGCAGCTTCCGTGCGATTTGCCAGCTCGGCGACAATCACGTCTGCAACCTGTTGTCGGCTTCGCAAGTACACGCCACGAATCTGTTCGTTGTGAAGCGACTGGCGAACTGCTTCGGCATCCAGTAGTACCCACAGACGCCCCATTGGGCGGATTGACTCCAAGATGGAACTTACCGCTTGTTCTGGCGGATCCTGTCGCAACAGTTTTTGGGCATCGGTTGTGATTTTATCCACGAGCCGCGCGGTGAAGTCTTCGAACGTGGCGGCAAACGCCTCTTCTTTAGAGGAAAAATTCGAGTAAAACGCGCCGCGCGTGAACTCGGCCGCAGTAGTCAGGTCGTCTATTGTAGCGCCGGCAACGCCCTTGTTGGCGAATACGCTTGCCGCTGCGGCGATCATGCGTGCGCGGGTGTTCTCTCTAGTTCGTTTCATCGCTACCTTCTGTGTTGATTCCACCTACAGAATACAATAGTATATTGAATACAATAATGTATTGGATTTGGAGTTGCTAATGTCCTCGTTCCTATACCGCACGGCAGCGTGGGTGATACGCCATGCGAAATCCGTTTTAGCGGGTTGGATAATCGTCCTCATTGCCGCGGTGGGTGGCATGGTTGCAGTTGGATCTACGCTCGGAAATGACTTCACCATCCCAGGCACTCAGGGGCAACAGGGGCTAGACACACTGGATGATCGATTCCCAGAGTTCGCGGGCGCGTCCGGACAAGTGGTTTTCGGTGCCCCCAAGGGCGAGGATATCCACAGATACCAGTCCGATATCGAGGATGTAGCTAAGAAAATCTCTAAAGTACCGCACGTGATCGCGGCCCCCAGCCCGTTTGATGACACGTTAATGGACCCCATGGTGTCGGACAACAACCGGTATGCGATGACCCAGGTGAACTTTGATTTTGGAATCGACGAGCTCAATGATGCCTCGGTTAACCAGGTTGAGAAGATCGCGCACACCGCACAGGACGCCGGCTTGAGCGTGGACGTGGGCGGACAGATTAAACAAGTTACCTCCATTCCCCTGTCAATCATGGAAGCTGTGGGCGTGCTGGTAGCGCTCGTCATTTTGGTGGTGACGTTCCGCTCCCTAATTGCGGCGTTCATCCCCATTGCTACGGGGCTGCTCGGTGTTGGGGTTGCAATGTCGATCATCATGATGCTCGGCGAAGCCGTAACGATTTCCACCACTACCCCAACGCTCGCGATTATGCTTGGCCTCGCGGTGGGGATTGACTACTCGTTATTTATTGTTTCGCGCCACCGCGACCAGCTGGGCAGCGGCATGGACGTTAAAGAGTCTATTCCCCTAGCGATTGCCACTTCTGGCTCCGCAGTCACGTTTGCTGGGGTAACCGTGGTGATAGCCCTGGCTGCGCTCTTCGTTGCGCGGATTCCTTTCTTGACGATCATGGGATTGTGCGCGGCTTTAGCAGTTGCGCTGGCTGTACTAGTGGCAATCACCGCGCTGCCAGCTATCCTCATGCTGCTGGGAAACCGGATAAAACCAAAGGCGCGTAAAAAGAAGAAGAATGGATTTCTTTCCAGATGGCCCAAAGTGGTGACGGCGCACCCGTGGTTCGCGATCTTAGGCGTCGTAGCTGTTCTGGTGGCAATGACGGTTCCCGCGTGCAACCTGCGTTTGGGCCTGCCTGATAACGGGGTGGACCCGGTGGGAAGTGCGGGCCGCGATACGTACGACCTGGTGGCGGAAGAGTTCGGACCGGGCATTAACGGGCCGATCTTGGTGATAGGTGACATTGTGACGTCAACTGATCCGCTCGGGTTGATGGACGATCTGAAAGGCGAAATCGAGTCCATAAAGGGCGTGGATCACGTGCAACTCGCAACTCCGAACCGGACTGCGGACCTGGGGGTGGCCGTGGTGATTCCGCGGGAGGGCCCGGACTCGATCGCAACTGAAAACCTCGTGCACGAACTGCGTGAACGGGCACCTAAGTGGTCTGACGATATTGGGATTAAAAACACGTTCGTAACTGGTATGGCAGCTGTGAAGATCGACGTATCTGAGCGGCTTTTTGACGCACTCCTGCCCTTTGGCGTGGTGGTAGTTGGTCTCTCGTTAGGATTATTGACGATCGTGTTCCGCTCCATTTGGGTGCCGCTCAAAGCGACTCTTGGGTATCTGCTGTCTGTTGGGGCTGCGTTCGGCATGACCACGCTGGTGTTTATTGACGGGTGGGGCAATACGGCGCTGGGCATTAACCAAGTCGGTCCCGTCATTTCCTTCATGCCCATCATCCTCATGGGTGTGTTGTTTGGGTTAGCGATGGATTACGAGCTGTTCCTCGTGTCGCGCATGCGGGAAGACTATGTACGCACCAATGATCCACACCATTCCATTTTGACTGGCTTCCGCGCTTCCGCTCCGGTGGTTATCGCGGCGGCGCTGATTATGATTTCGGTGTTCTCTGGCTTCTTACCCGGAGGTTCGTTCTACGTTCAGCCGATTGCATTTGGCTTGGCAGTAGGCGTGTTCGTGGACGCGTTCTTGGTGCGCATGACCTTGGTGCCGGCCGTGATGCAGCTGCTGGGGGCACACGCGTGGTACTTACCCAGGTGGATGCAGAAGATCTTGCCGGTATTTGACGTTGAGGGAGCTGCGATCGAAGCTCGGTTTGAGCACGAGAAGTGGCAGGAGGAACATGGTCAAGCAGCGGCGCGGGCGGAGTCTTTGACGGTAACCGCGGGGAGCACTCCCCTGTTTGAGAACGTTGATTTAGTGGTCCGCCCCGGTGAGGTACTGCGGTTAACCGGTGATGAAGCGCAGGTACACGCCTTGTGCTCGGTGCTGGCTGGCAGATTGCGACCGGATGCGGGCCAAGCGTTTGTAGGGGACGTATCAAGTGTGGATGAGCCAGGCCGGGTGCTCCCCCATGTGGGCTGGATTGTTACTGGCCAACCGGTTGCCTCAACGGGCGTGTCGCTCTACATTGTGCGCCGGGCATTGACGGAGTCAGAGACTCGGGTGTTGAAGGACAATGTGAGTGGTGGTAGCGCCGTGGTTTTGGGATGCGGTCCGCTTACTGGTTTGGAAGTTAATCGAGTTTACGAATTTGAACACTTACGCTCAGCTCAACTTCAGAAGGAGGCTACGCGATGAGGCGGATGAGGCCGCGTGATTGGCGTGCTTTGGTAGCGGTTTTGCTGCTGCCTATACTGGCGTCTGCGTTGACCCTGTGGGCGGTGGGAACGCGCACAGATAATTTTGATCAGGTGCAGGCTGCGATTGTGAACCTCGACAAGGGGGCGAAGATGCAGGTCGATGGCGAAGAAAAGACGGTGCCACTCGGCCGTCAGCTCACTGCGGGATTAATGTATCCGCAGAAGGAGGTGCAGGGAAATCTTGATTGGAACCTCGTGCCAGAAAAAGATGCTGAGCAGGGTTTGAAGGACGGTACCTACTCGGCAGTCATTACGATTCCGAAAGATTTTTCAAAGAACATCGCCACGATCGGCACGGCGGATGCAACGCCGGGTTTAATTACGGTCACTAGTAATGACGCGTCTTCGCCGATTATGGGAATTATTGGGAAGCAGATTAGCGAGACCGCTGCGAAAACGTTCGGGGAAGCGCTGACTAAGAACGTGTTGGACGAGGTGTATTTGGGGTTCAATCAGATGCACGACCAGTTAAATACAGCTGCTGAGGGCGCGGATAAGCTAAACGACGGCTCACACAAGCTTGCCGGTGGGATCCATGGTCTGGATCAGGGTTCTAAGAAACTTGCTGGAGGTGCTGGCCAGCTGCAGGGTGGAATCGGTCTGCTCAGTGATGGGATTGGGCAGAGTGCAGACGGTGCGTACCAGTTAGCCAGTGGCGTTAATCAGCTCACCGGTGGCCTTGGGCAGCTGACCGGGGGTGCGAAGAGCCTCAGTGATGGGGTTGCGCAGGCCCGTAATGGTTTTGTAGGGGCGAATGGTTCTGCCGGGCTTTTGCCTGGGATCGAGCAGCTTAACGCTGGTGTGAATGGTAAGGGCGGTTTGGCGGACGGTAGTAAGCAGCTGGCAGATGGAACGGCTAAGCTTTCTGTGAATATCGGTCAGTTTGTGGACACGGCGAACGGTGTTATTGAACCGATCCTGGGGTTTGAACAGGAGATCGGGAACATTGATCCGGCTGAGATTCAGGCGATTATTGATCAGATCCGCGACGAGCTTGGGAACTTGGAAGGGCTTGAGGCTCAGTTACAGCAGTGGCGTGAGCAGATTGAGTTGCTGGCCGATATTGTGCCGGCGGCAGATCACGTGGTTGCGGTGGCTAATCAGTGCCCGGTTGCGCAGGCTGGTGAGTACTGTGAGTCGTTGCAGGATTCCGCGAAGCGTCTGGATGCGAGTGTGCAGCCGCTGCGTAACTTGGGGCAGCAGCTCTCCCCCGGTCAGCGGGCAGCGTCTGGGGATGGGGTTAACGCGAGTGCGCGCAGCCTGCAGGGAGCGTTGGATCAGTTGAAGCAGCTGGTCGCGAAGTTGCACGATTTGGCATCCCAGATGCATAACAGTGGTGGTTTGCAAGGAATACACAAGCAGTTGAATGAGCTTAAGTCCGGCACCGAGCAGTTGGCTGACGGAGCACAGCAGCTTTCTGACGGGGTTAATGGCACCCAGTCAAAGCCTGGTTTGGCGCAGGGCCTGGCTCAGCTTTCTCAGGGAGCGCAGCAGTTTAAGGTGGCCTTTGATGGCACGCGTTCACAACCCGGCTTGGTTGCTGGGTCTCGTCAGTTGTATGAGGGACTTGCGCAAGCTCAAGCGCAGGTACCGCAGTTCCAGTGGGGTGTGGACCAATTGGCCGCTGGTTTGGGTGAGATGAATGCGCGCACCCCTGAATTGCAAAATGGTGCCCTTCAACTTGCTGGTGGGATTAACCAGCTCAGTGACGGCACGTCGAAGTTGAGTGCGGGTGCAGATCAGTTAACTGAGGGGACCAATCAGTTTGCGTCTCAGTTGAAGGATGGGGTGAAGCAGGTACCAACTTATACGGATGCGGAGCGTACGCGGATTGTGGATATGGCAAGTATTCCCGCTCGGGCGCAAGCGCACACGTGGAATGAGGCGTCTGCCACGTATAACGCGATCTTCCCATGGGCTGCTGCGTTTGTACTGTGGATTGGTGCGTTGGGAACGTTCTTGGTGATGCCGGGCTTGAGGCGGCGTGAGCTTTCTTCTGCCCATTCGAGTATGAACGTGGTTTGGCGCTCAAGTGTGCCCGCAGTGGTGTCTGCAGTTGTGCAGGCGTTGGGCGTGTTCGGGGTTGCTTACGCTGTGGGGGTGCGCCCTGCGAATTCGTTTACGACACTGCTGGTGCTGTTAGTCGCAGCGATAGCGTTTGCCTTGATCAATCAAATGTTGCTCGCTGTATTTGGCTCTAGAATAGGTCGGGTCTTGGCTTTACTTCTGCTGGTAGTGCAAGTGGTTGCATTGGGCGGGATTCTGCCAATCGAGACCGCTCCCCCGGCTTTCCAAAGTCTGAATGCGGTGATGCCGCTGTCGATTGCCACTTCGGGGCTTACGCACACGGCTATTGGTGGCCAGTTGACGTCACTGTTTGCGACGTTGATGCCGCTTGTGCTTTGGGGTGCTGCGAGTTTCGTTTTGAGTTTCGTTGCTGTTCCCGCTGCACGGCAGCGCGCTGCGAAAGCGGCGTAAAACCGCGTCGCTATTATGGGAACGTATATCTTCTCTATTTCCCATTATTGCAGGTGAGGGCTTGTGGGGCGTCGGCAGTTGCCGGCGCCTCACAAGTTGTTTTTTCCTCGTCAACTCACTATTGCTTTTAAGTTAGGGATCGAAAAATTACAAGCTGCCGATAAGTTGACACCCCCCCCAGCAATGCCATACTAACTTTGAGACCTGCCAACACAGGTTCGTTCCGATACAACTAGGACGTAAAAATGAAGAAAAGTATTGCAACAGGTATTGCTGCAGCGTTTGTTCTGACCGGGCTTGCAGCGGCACCCGGTGCTTTTGCCGTAGTGGGCAACGAGGGAAAACCGGTCGCTATCGATGATGTTCGTCCAGCGGACGGCGCGGTAGACAGTCCAAAGTACGAGGAATCAGACGTGCAAGCGGATGAAAACCCGACTGGTGAGAAGCCGATTACTACCGACAATCCCGCGGTTACACCGAACATCAACCCGCCGTTGAAGGATGAGGACCCGACTGGTGATAAGCCGATCTTGAGTGACTCGGAGAAACCGATGGGTATTCCTCCGGCGCTAAAGGATGAAGACCCGACTGGTAACAAGCCGATCACCAGTGAGTCCGAGGAAGACCCGATGGGTATTCCTCCAGCCCTAAAGGATGAAGACCCCGCTGGTAACAAGCCGATCACCAGTGAGTCTGAAGAGGAAGACCCGATGGGTATTCCTCCAGCACTGAAGGATGAGGACCCGGCTGGCAACAAGCCGATCACCAGTGAGTCCGAGGAAGACCCGATGGGTATTCCTCCAGCACTGAAGGATGAGGACCCGGCTGGCAACAAGCCGATCACCAGTGAGTCTGAAGAGGAAGACCCGATGGGTATTCCTCCAGCACTGAAGGATGAGGACCCGGCTGGTAACAAGCCGATCACCAGTGAGTCTGAAGAGGAAGACCCGATGGGTATTCCTCCAGCACTGAAGGATGAGGACCCGGCTGGTAACAAGCCGATCACCAGTGAGTCCGAGGAAGACCCGATGGGTATTCCTCCAGCACTGAAGGATGAGGACCCGGCTGGTAACAAGCCGATCACCAGTGAGTCCGAGGAAGACCCGATGGGTATTCCTCCAGCACTGAAGGATGAGGATCCAGCTGGTAACAAGCCGATCACCAGTGAGTCTGAAGAGGAAGACCCGATGGGTATTCCTCCGGCGCTGAAGGATGAGGATCCAGCTGGTAACAAGCCGATCCTGAGCGACTCCGAGAAACCAAGTTTGACGCTTGATGACTTCATTAACTGGGAAGGCATCAAAGACATTTTGAAGCCTGGTAAGACGATTGATGACCTCATTGATCACGAGAAACTGGCTGACCTGATTGCTTCCATGAAGGAAGAGGGCAAGCAGGAAGCTCCTAAGGCCGAGGAGGGAACGCAGGAGTCCCCCAAGGCTGAAGAAGGTAAGAAAGCTGAAGCAGTGGTTAACGCTGCCGGCGAGCAGAAAGTTGTGAAAGTTGCGAAAGCAACCACGGCTGCTCCTAAGGCTCTTGCGTCAACTGGTGCGGACTCCAGTGCGGCCGCCCTGCTGGGCCTAACCGCTCTGACACTCGGTGGTGTAGGTGTAGCTGCTGCACGTCGCCGCGCACACTAAACCAGGCAACTAAACAGGACACTCCTGTTTAACAGCTAAACAAAACGGGGGCTGAGTACCAAACGTACTCAGCCCCCAAAAGCTATC
This sequence comes from Gleimia hominis, assembly GCF_002871945.2. NCBI lineage: Bacteria > Bacillati > Actinomycetota > Actinomycetes > Actinomycetales > Actinomycetaceae > Gleimia > Gleimia hominis. Next base: position 673,222 of record NZ_CP126963.1, read on the forward strand.
TACACAAACGAGCTATACAATAAGCCTATCGGCACAATCAAGAGGCGCTGCGCCGTGCATGCCGCAACGCAGCGAGCTCATCCACAACCGCCGGTTGCGCCTCCTCAGAAGGCAACTCCGCTAAAGACCCCTCAATCTCACGCCACACGCGACCAACCGCAATACCGAAAACGCCCTGGCCGCCCTCAATCAAGTCAATCATCTCATCACGAGAACGACACTCATACACGGAAGCACCGTCGCTCATCAAGGTGATAGAAGACAAGTCCTCTACCCCACGATTCTTCAGATGCCCCACCGCAACCCGAATCTGCTGCAAAGAAACACCCGTATCCAGCAAACGTTTAACAACCTTCAACACCAACACGTCACGGAAAGAATACAAACGCTGCGAACCGGAACCGCGAGCAGACCGAATCGACGGCTCCACCAGGCCCGTGCGAGCCCAATAATCCAACTGCCGGTAAGTAATCCCAGCTGCATGGCAAGCTACTTTGCCGCGATAACCCGTGTCAGGTCCAATGTCAGCAAGAACATCCCCAAACAACATCCCTTGCTTAGGCTGCTGGGCCTCCCTAGCCTGTTCGCTCACCTTGCGTCCTCGTTTCATACCAGTGTCAATGTCGATAATTCAACGCTAAACAGTTCCGCCGCCATCGTCAACGACACCCGCGGCGTGGCTAACCCTCAAGTTGAACTTGAAACCATTTCGTTACCTTCACCCGCAACTAGCCACCATCAGCCAGCCTTAAGTCTATGCCCAGAACACTGCGCACGGCGCTACCTCTGGGGCAAACCAACCGCAACCAACCACCGTAGCTGCACCGCCCCATGGTTGGCAGCTTCCTTACGTAGCTCAGCGTTTCAAACCCCGTCATTTCGATAACCTATCGACGGCGATACGCAAGAACTCTACCTGCAACTCACCAAGCGTTCCTGCGAGCTCCCGCGCCCGCGCATTCGCCCGCTCCTTATCCCCAGACCGGCCGCGCGCCCGCGTAGACTGCACGCTCATATCAATTAGATCCGCAGTTCGTTCCGCACCAGCCCGTACCGAACGCAGGTTCCGCGGCGCTATCCCCAAGTTCCGTGCAGACAAAATCAGCTGCACCACTCGGATCGAACGAGTTGGAAAATACCCCGCTAAATCTGGAGAAAGCAACCCCAGCTCAACTAGGTCCTCCACCTGTGACTTCGACACACCCGTCAGATCCATCAGTTGCCGCACCGAAATGAAACTCGAAGCTGGAGTTCGCGACTCGCCCCGGTCACTCACCACGCGGGCAGCAGCGGGAACCTCAACGTCGTGGCCGGCATCCAACGCTAAAAGCTGCTCGTGAATCACCTTCAGAGGCAGATATGAATCTCGCTGCTGGGCAAGCACATAACGCAGACGTTTAATATCCGCTTCCGAATACTTGCGGTACCCCGCAGGAGTGCGATGCGGGTTAACGAGATCCTCATCTTCCAAATACCGGATTTTAGAAACCGACAGTGCTGGGAACTCCGGTTTCACCCGCTCTAGAACCTGACTGATCGTGTACTTTGGCTGCCTACTCACATCCCGAGGCCAAGGCTCAAGCTCCCCCGAATGCTCCTGCAGCCTACGCGGCGCAGTCACTGCGCAGAAGGATGATACGTAAGACGGTACTTGCCGATCTGCACTTCGTCACCGGCCTCCAGCAAAGCTTGCTCTTCCCGCTCCCGGTTCACATACGTACCGTTGAGGGAACCGGAATCGCGCACCACGTAGCCTTCATCCGTACGGCGGAACTCACAGTGGCGGCGCGAAACAGTCACATCATCCAAGAAAATATCCGCCTTCGGACTCCGCCCAGCGGTGGTGCGATCTCCGTCAAGTAGAAACCGTGCTCCCGAATTAGGGCCGCGCTGCACAATCAACAGTGCAGAACCAGCTGGCAAGGCGTCAACCGCAGCCTGATCGCGTGGTGAAAGCGGCGTGCGGACGAACGTGTCCTCAGGAACATCCGAAGCGTGGCCAACTGTGCCAAAAACAGCGGTCTGTGACGGGTCGGGTGCATTATTGTTAATAGACATCGCCGCCTCCTAATTTCGATACTTCACACATCTTTACTACTCCTATTGTAGATTTCACTTCGTGTAATATCCACGGACTCGTTTAACATCGCCAGACTGATTCAGTGTTCGAGAACTCGTTTGATGTCGACAGAATCGTTTAATGCGTACCAGCTCAGGGAACAACCTGGGCATGCTCATAATCCACTGGTGCAACCGTAGAACGAATCACCAGATCCGGAACCTTGGTGATATCCACCCGCGCTCCAAACCCACGCAGTTGCGAAGCAGCCCCACCGGCAATCTCCAACGCCGGAGCGATAGTATCCGCATTCCCGATAACCGCCCACTCATACGGCGGTTCCAACTCCTTACCCGAAACCGCGATATTCTCCCCGCGCATCGTGATAAAAGAACTGGCGTTGATGCGGTTACCGTTCAGCTCAATCGCCTCCGCTCCCGCGTTCCGCAGCTCCCCCAACACCGTTACAAACAATGTGGCCCGAAGAGGTTCATCAGGGTAAATAGTCATTCTTATCCCCGGGCCCTCCACCGGTTTACGGCCCGACAGGATCTGCGCTACCGTCTGCTCCTTCTGCGCGGTTTCACGCGCCACCTCGGCCTGCGACTGCGCGCTCTCTAACCGACGCAACTGCGCCTGCAAATCCCCGCGTTCAGACCGCAACTGTTCCTCCGAAGAACCCAGCTGGTCTAGCAGCGTCACCAGTTCCTCCTCAGACAACCCCTCCAAAGGATCACTCCGACGCACCTTCAGCTGGGTCACCAACGCGAATCCAAGCAACAGACACAACAGAGCAATCACCACGTGCGTAGGTGAAATCGAAGTGTACAGTAGATCCCGCAACCGCCTTCTCGCCATGGCTTACGCTCCGAAAAGGTGCCGGCGAATGGCCCCGGCGTTAGAGAAGATTCGGATCCCAAGCACCACCAGCACGGCGGTGGTTAACGCGGCCCCGACGCCCAGCTGCACGCCAAGCAGCACCAAAAGCGAAGCCACCAGCACATTCCAGAAAAAAGAGATTATGAACTGCTTGTCGTTAAACTGCCCCTCCAGATAAGCGCGGGTCGCACCAAAAAGCGCATCCAAAGCCGCCACCACCGCAACCGGTAGGTAAGGCTGCAGCACTGCCGGCACCACCGGGTCTAAAACTATCCCCAGAACCACGCCGATAATCAACCCGAAAATCGCGATCACTGCAATTCCTCCTTCATCAAGCGCGCCTGTTCTACCGTACGATTATTCGCCGCCGGCAGAACGAGGTTGTCTTTAATATCGATACGGGTCGAAATGTTGTACTCCCGATTCAACGCTGCAACATACGTGCCCGTATCCCCGTTTGTAACCGCGGCCTGCAAATCACTGGCATCACCAATTGCCTGCAGCACATACGGTGGTTCAATGGGCCGGAAGTTAACCAAAATCGCTCCGCCCGCCGTGCGCACAGACGTGGTTGGGCCAACCCGAACATCACCAAGCGTAATTCCTTCCGCACCACCGGCCCACAACGCGTTAATCAACACCCGCAAATCTGCGTCCTGCACCCGGCCCTTCGCATCTGCATGCGCATCCTCCCGCACGGTTAGCACCACGCCCTCCCCCCGCAGCTCCTGCGACTGGGCTAACGCAACACTGTTACTATCCGCCGGGCGAGCACTGTCATCTTGCTTAGACAGAATCTGCACTTTGCCCTGCAAAGTATCCACCTCATCTTGAAGAGTATTCACACTCTGCCGACTCATCTGAACCTGGCTGCGTAAAGACTTATTCACCACGTCACCCGAGTTAAGCTGCGCCAACAGACTGCGCGTACTCACCGTAACCACTAGCCCGAGCACCACTGCAAGCACCAGCGTAACCACACGTCCCCAAGCCGACCGCTTCGGGCGCTCCCGCCCATTTCTTTGAGGTACTTTCGAATACCCATAGTTCAGCGGATCATACAAAAGCTCCTGCAAAAGAGACATGGATGCGGCAGCATCCCGCTTGCGCAAAGCGGTTTTCTTCCCCGCCGCGGAACCATTTCGCCCCGCACCACCCTCGTTTTCAACCGAGGCATCTACTCTAGCCAAGCCTGCTGTACCTCGAATCGTTGCCGCAAGTCATCTCGCTTTTCCTCCATTAAACGTCGCAAAGCAGCGGGCGCATCCGACTCACTCAGCCAGTACGACACCTGGTACAGCAGGGCCTGCGCATCCGCCGGATTCGACGCGTCAATCAGATCTGGGAACGCTCCCGCCACGAACCGGTTGCCCATCCCGATCGAATGCTCCATCCAGTACGGCCCCACCTCGTCAAAGAAACCACCTGCGAAACCGGGCACTTGGTTACCTATCCCGCCGACGGCAAGACCCGCCAGCACCGCGGACATCTCCTGATTAGTCAACTTGTCGGCAAGCACCATATCCCAAGCGTTTAGGCGCGACTTGCGTTCCGGAATCGCCGCCCCCGTCCGCAGGGCCCACACCCGGCCTTCACCCGTATTATCCTCCTGCCGCGCCGCATCCACCTGCGTTTGCGTAAACCGACCGCGTGCTGCGAGGGCCACTCGGGCTCGCCACGCCAATGATGGCCCCACGGTAATTAGACTGCTGTTCTGGTTCGCAAGATCCTCTAGGAACCGGTTTTGCTCGGGGCGGTTAGAGCGGTCCAATGTAAGTGCCTGCACCGCCGCAGTTGCCCAAATGTGCTGCCGATCGCGCTCAGTTTCGTTAGCGCAGTTTTCCAATGCACGCTGAGCAAACCACGCAGCTCGTTCGTCCCGGTGGATACCTGGGGTGAAGTACCGCAAGGCTTTAACCGCTTGGTTGATCACGTCCTCTAATACAGCATCCTCAGTCTCGCTTTCCGCGTGGCGACCCACGGCCTCTATGTACCGCGCGGGCGGGAGCTTCTGAGTGAGCATAGCCGCCCACAGAGCGGACCACACCACGGCCCGAGAAGTAGGGTGCGCCATGCGGTGCACGTGATCGACAGCGTACGCCAAATCAGGCCCGTGCAGCTCAATGACGGCATACGTGAGGTCATCGTCGTTCAGCAAGATAAAATCCGCGCTCATCTGCTTTTCAGACAGTTCCAGCTCGTAAGTTTGCTGCCGAATCGTCACCTCAACCTGATCGACCCTAACCGCGTCCTCACCCTTGAAGAAGCCCACGCGAATAGTGTGCGGACGCATCACCTCACCTGCCTGGGTGATACTTAACAGCCGATCTTCACGCGAACAACTGAGCCGGCTCGGCCCCGTTGTCTGCAACCACCGATGCGCCCAGTCTTTGAGGTCCGAACGCTCAGAATGAGCTTCTAGAACCTCAAGCAAATCATTAAGGGAAGCACTTGAAAAGGCGTGGCGCTTAAACAAATCACTCGCGCCCGCGTAAAACGCGCTCTCCCCAACGTACGCCACCAACTGTTTCAACACGGCCGCGCCCTTTGCGTAAGTGATGCCATCGAAGTTATGTTTCGCAGCATCCACGTCGGGAATCGACGCGGCAATCGGGTGGGTGGTAGAAAGCTGATCCTGATAGTAAGCCCACTCCTTGCGGCCCGCTGCGAACGTAGCCCACTCCCCTTTATATGGGGTGGCAGCCACCAGACCCGCACTGCCCTGGTTGTCCGCAAAAGATTCCTTTAGCCACAAGTCGTCCCACCAGCGGGGCGTCACCAAATCCCCAAACCACATGTGGCACATTTCGTGAAAAATCGTATTCGCCCGCGACTGCCGCTCACTGCGCGTAGTGCGATCGCGCGAAATGTAGTTTTCGTTAAACGTCACGCACCCCGGGTTCTCCATTGCCCCCAAGTTGTATTCGGGAACAAACACCTGGTCGTACTTACCCCACGGGTACGTGTAGTTGTAGCGGGCGTGGTAAAAATCCAACCCCGCGCGCGTCACCGCCAGCACCTCGTCGGAATCCAAATACGGGGCTAGCGCAGCCCGGCAATACAGGGCCAGCGGCACATCCACTGGCTGCGAATCTGCGGCGCCACCGCGCCAAACCCCACCATCAACGCGCGTGTACGGGCCCGCGATCACCGCTGTAATATACGACGACAAGGGTGGCGTGCGGTCAAAAACTCGGGTCGTGAACGCCCCCTGCGTAGTTTCGGATACCTGCGGCTGATTAGATAACACCACCCAATCGGTATCCGCCGCAATCGTGAACTGCCACCGGGCCTTCAAATCTAGCTGGTCAAAACAAGCGTAAACCCGCCGCGCATCCGTGGGCTCATACTGCGTATACAGGTACGTGGCGCCATCTTCTGGATCCCGATACCGATGCAGCCCCTCACCGGTAGTTGAATACTTACACTGCGCTTCAACCCGCACTGTCAGCTCTACCCCAACTGGTAGGTTTGTAAGCGTTACCCGCCCGCCGTCAAACTCGTACTGTGCGGCGGCCCCGTTGACCTCAACAGAATCGACACTATCGGCAATCACATCTAGAAATGTTTCCGGCACGCGGGTGGTAAACGTCAACTCACTTACCGAAGTGAATGTCGTGCCCTCCCCCGCGGCCCCCGTTAAGTCCAACGTGACGTCGATTGTTTCCAGGTCGATTGTTTGACTCCGCTGAGCGGCTTCCTCGCGTGTAATCGTGTGCATTCTCTCAGTTTAGTATGGGTCTGACAGTTAGGTTTAATCTGTGTCTCACAGTTCTGACGATTAAGATCAGCGATTTGCCCCGCGCTCCACCAGCGGTCATATAGTAGTGACTGTCCCTATCCCACTGCTCATAGATATGGATAATTAATGTCAACTAAAGACATCGATCCAGTTAATTACAAACCTCCTTTCGGAAAAACACTTCTTCTATCAACCCAACACGTTCTCGCGTTTTACGCAGGCGCCGTTGTAGTTCCACTCGTGATTGCCGGCGGGTTAAACTTAACTCCAGCACAGACAATCCACCTGATCAACGCCGACCTGTTCACCTGCGGAATCGCCACTTTGATTCAGTCGGTCGGATTTTGGAAAATCGGCGTTCGCCTCCCGATCATTCAAGGCGTCACCACCACCGCGATCTCCCCTATTATTGCAATCGGACTCGCAGTAACCGGGCCCGACGGGGGTGCCGAGGGCCTGCCCACCATATACGGTTCCATCATCGTGGCAGGGTTATTCACTTTCCTCGCCGCCCCCTATTTCGCAAAAATCGTGAGGTTCTTTCCACCCGTAGTGATCGGCACAGTCCTCGCCACCATGGGCATCACCCTGCTGGGTGTGTCCGCCGGCGACATCATCAATCGGGTTGACGAAATGCAACCACCCCAACCGATCGCCATGCGTTCCCTCGCGTACGCCGCTGGCACGCTGCTCATAATCATCCTCGTGCAACGCTTTTTCCGTGGATTCCTCGGAACCATATCCGTGCTGCTCGGGCTCGTAATCGGCACCGGAGTGGCAATTGCGCTTGGCGACGCGTCCTTTAGCGAAGTCGGCACCTCGCACTGGTTAGGGGTCACCACCCCGTTCTACTTTGGCGCCCCCCGATTTGCCCTAAGCGGGATTATTTCGATGATTATCGTCATGATCATCACCATGGTGGAAACCACCGGCGACGTCTTCGCCTGCGGCGAGATCGTGGGCCGGCGCATCACCCGCGACCACATTGCCCGCGCACTTCGCGCCGACGGCCTGTCCACCACCCTCGGGGGCATCCTCAACTCGTTCCCGTACACGTGTTTTGCCCAGAACGTGGGGCTCGTGCGGCTCACCGGCGTAAAGTCTCGCTGGGTCGTAGCGCTCGCCGGGGGCCTCATGATAATTCTTGGCATTATTCCCAAAGCCGGCGCCGTAGTCGCGTCGATTCCCGGGCCGGTTCTGGGAGCGGCTTCGCTTGCCCTATTCGCGAACGTGGCGCTCGTGGGCATCCAAATGCTCAGTAAAGTTGATCTGCACGACGCGCGTAACTCCGCCATCGTCACCACTTCGCTCGGCCTAGCTATGCTCGTGTCTTTCAAACCCGACATCGCGAACGTCTTCCCCTCGTGGGCACAAATATTCTTCGCTTCCGGCGTGACAATCGGGTCCATAACCGCAATCGTGCTCAACCTCGTGTTCTTCCACCTGGTGAAAACCCGCGGTGAGGACGTGGCACTCACTAAAGGTAAACGACTCACACTCAGTGACGTTAATGCGATGGACAAAACCCAGTTCGTCCACACGTTCAAACGCTTGTTCAATGACGCCACCTGGCCGGTGGAACGCGCCTACCAGTCGAAACCATTCGAAGATGTGCAGCACTTGCGTGACGCGTTCCAAGAGGCCGTGCTCACCGCCAGCCGCTCGGATCAAGACACGCTGATTAGTGCGTACCCCGACATGGCGCAGCTACTGCTTTCAGACGAAGGGGCTGCGCAGCAGATTTCGCAAGACATTGGCTCCCTGGCGCTGGATCAAATGGACGACAAAGAACGCGAAGAAATCCAAGAACTATCCGACCGGTACCGCAAGAGATTTGCCATGCCGTTCGTGGCATGCCTCGGCGCGCTCACCTCGCGGGAACAAATCGCGAAAAAAGGGTTGCGCCGGCTAGAGAACTCTCCGGTGCAAGAACGAATCGTCGTCCTGTCTGAAATCGTGGAGATCGCGAACGACCGGTTCTCCATCATGCTCACAAACGCGAACCCGGTACGGACCGCGTGGTCACGCAAATTCGAACGCCTCGACTAGGCTGGCACGCCGGAGCTACTCTGGGTCCTGCGGGCAGCCGTTGAAAGCGCTGGCAAGCAAAAATCTAAGTAAAACTCTAGGGGTGCTGATCCAAGTCGATCAGCACCCCTTTTTCGTCACCTTTATCAACCGATGCCTACCAGATATGGGACAGTTACCTAGTAATGCCTGCCATCTGATGGCCAGTAACCCTCAGGAGAACGCCTCCTCGCCTACCGCCAATCGCCGGCTGTTCTGAAGTGGGAGCGGGCCTAGTCTTTATGCGCCACAGCTTCGGCCGCCTCATCCTTCAAAGCAGCGTCATCGCTGTCGTTCGCCTGCGCAGCCTCTTCTGCCTCGTCCGACTGCTCGGTCTCCTCGGTATCCAGCAGGTACGGCTGTGCTTCTTCCTCCGTGAATTCTTCTACATCAGAGTCCGCAACGAGTTCAGTTGCCACCTCATGGTGAATCTGATCAGACAAATCGGAGTTCTCCACATTCGAATCTTCGATAGTGCGAGTAAGTTCCGTGCGGTGCTTGCGCTGGAAGCGCTTGCGCGGATGCAACTTACGCTGAATCAGATCGCGTACCCGCTCGCGCCGCTCGTGTTCTTCCGTAATCTCTCCATAGGAACGCAGCCACGACACCACCAGAATTGCAACCATCGCCACGCCCAAATAACCCAGGATTGGGAACAGCCACGAAATCAGTGACTTGAACCCCAGGAAGCTGAATACGAATCCCGCCAGCGTGCTCAAAATCAATGCGGGGCGGAACCAACTTGGTTTCACCGCTTCCGCACGTTTTGCGAGCGCGTAGTAGATCCCGATTGCCGTATTGAAAATCATTAGATAAATAACGATCGCCATGATTACGCCCACGGTGGGGTGAATCGCGTCCATGAGCGCGAGCATGGGCAAGTCTGCGTCTCTAACTTTATCTATTGCAGACAGTAACCCAACGGCGGACAGTACCAGGAGCACGCCGAACAGAGAACCTCCTGCGACACCGCCCAGACCGGCAGCTCGGGTATTCAACTGGTCCCCACCCATGACGAGCGCCATCGAGATCGCGAGGACGAGGGCTAAGCCAACGTAGTTAATTGCCGACAGCCACCACGGGGGCATTGCGGGAGTGATCTTACTTGCCGCTTGTGCCGCAGCGGTGAACGTGAGGTCCGATTGGCTGATTGCGTAACCGGCACCGAGCACGAGTAGCACCACGATCAGCGGCGTAATCGCCCCAATCAAAGTGGTGACTTTGTCTACGTCCAGGAACCCGGCTGCAATAACCAGAACCGCCATCAGCGCAGCCCCAACCCAGATGGGCAGGCCGAACTGCTGATTCAGGTTAGCGCCCCCACCTGCGATCATTACGAATCCGAAGCAGAAGAGGGTGAATATGAGGATACCGTCCAGAATCCAAGACACTATCGGGTGGGTTACCTCGTCCAGCACAGACTTGTGCTCACGAGCCCGGTAATAGGAGCCTAACTGCAAAATAGCATCCCCGGAAATCGCCATGACAATCCCGGTTATGACTGCGCCGACAACCCCCCACTTACCGAATGCGACAAAGTACTGCAGGAGCTCTTGTCCGGATGCAAACCCAGCCCCCACAACCATGCCTAGGAACGCCATCGCGATTTTAATTATTTTTTTGAACATGTGCTTTCTACCATTAAAGGTCTCTCGGGGCTTCGAACGGTTCAACGTTACCGACAAAACCCGCCCAATGCATATGGAGTGTGGCGGAAGGTACGTGAAAACTACGAGGTGTTCGTCACGGTAGTTTCCTGATACTTTTATTACATGCGAATAATTCAAATCTCAGAATTTCATCTTCGCTCAGACGGAAAGCTATCGTTTCAAAAATGTGATACCCGCGCGTTCGTCGCGAAAACCATCGATTGGTTGAGGGATCTAAAACCGTACGATTTACCAAATTACTTTGTGGTAAGCGGTGACTTGGCTGAAGGTGGTACCCGCGAGGGGCTAGAGATGGTGCGTGAGGAGCTCGCTCGCCTCCCGCGCCCCGCCTACGTGGTTCCAGGTAACCACGATGACCGCAACCTGTACTTGGAGATGCTGCCCGACAACGCTCCAGTTGCCACTGACATCGCCCCCTATATCTGCTACACGGTAGAGTCACAACCCGTTCGTTCCGTGTTCATCGACACGTCCTTACCGGGTAAACACTGGGGTGGTTTAGCAGACCCGGTGGCTAACTGGCTCGAAGCCCAGCTGGACGCCCACCCCACCACCCCCACGATAGTGTTTGGACACCACCCACCGTTTGAATCCGGGTTGCCCGCCATGGACGAAGGGTTTGAGAACCGCGAACGTATGGCGCAAATATTTGAACAGCACAAAGACCACATAATCTATTGCTGCGGGCACCTGCACACCCCACTGATCACCACGTGGCACGGGGTCTCTTGCCGCGTCAGCCCCGCGGTGTGCATGCAGATGGAAGTCGATTTCCGCACGCCCGAAAGCCCAGACGTCACCGCTCAAGAGCGTGAACACGGCTTCAAAGGTGGCGGTGACCGGTTCTACCTAGCGAACCCCGCCTGCTATATCCACAACTTCGTAGACGGGCAGGTCAACACCCACTACGTACCCATTCCAGTGGGCGCCGACTACTCTGGTCCTTGGCCGTTCAAATACTACGAGGGAGAACACTGATGACCGCCATCGCAACCCGAGTAACGGCTGATCGGCAACCTAGCTTACGACGCGTCGCAGCGGTGACTCTATTTGACTCCTCGATCCAGTGGTACTGCTTTTTGCTGTACGGTACAGCGGCCGGCACCGTATTCGACACCGTGTTCTTCTCGCAAGTGTCCGATCGGACCACCGCGCTAATCCTGTCTTACCTCTCGTTCGCCATCGGATACATTGCCGGCCCCTTCGGCGCCATCTTTTTTGGCAACCTTGGGGATAAACACGGACGCAAGTTCACGATGTACACCTCCCTTCTCACCATGGGGGTTTCCACTGCGGTGATCGGCCTGCTACCTTCCGCCGCTGCATCTGGCGTATGGGTAGTGGTCGTACTGCAACTAATGCGCCTACTGCAATGCTTTGGCCGCGGTGGCACGTGGGGCGGGTCAATTCTCATGGCGTACGAAAACGTGCCCGAAAATAAACGCTCCCTATACGCCGCGATCCCCCAAATTGGCCTGCCACTAGGGTTCGGTTTGTCGTCACTTGCGATCGCGCTCCCCGCCTACCTGCTGGACGAGCACGTGTTCCTCTCGTGGGGATGGCGCTTCCCGTTCTTGCTGGCCGTAGTGCTAACCGCAATCGTGGTGTACGCCAAAGACCACATGATGGAAACCGAGGACTTTAAAAAAGCCCAAGAACGCATGGAACAGATGGATGCAGCCCAAGCGAAAGAAAGTTTGGGGTTCATCGCAATGTGTAAAGGGTACTGGCGGACCCTGCTGCTGGGTTGCGGAACCCGGTGGGTAGATGGAACGTTCTACAACATTTTTATAGTCTGGATCATGGCGTACCTGCACGCCTACCACAACACTCCCCTGCTGCACACGTACATAATCACGATTGTTGCGTGTATCTTTAAGATCCCGTTCACTTTTATTGGTGGCCACATCGCGCAGCGAATCGGAAACGCGAAAACCTTTATGATCGGCGCGGTCTTATCCGCACTGATGTCCATCCCCACACTGAAGCTCATCGAATGGTCGGACGGGGAAATTTTCCTCACCACCACCGTGATCGTCCTGGGCTGGTCTGGCGCGTTTACCCTGGTGTGGGCGTCAATGGGGGCCCTGTGGTCCTCATACTTTGAACCGGAAGTGCGTTACTCCGGAATCTCATTCGTCTACCACGTGCCGTCGTTTCTGGTGGCTGGTATCGTTCCGTCCGTGTGCACATACCTGGTGTCCGTAGTTGACGGAGACACGATCCTAGTGGGATTATTCTCTACCATAACCGCGTTCATCTCCGTGCTGTGTGCATACGTGCTCGCTAAGCGGCATGCCGCGGGGAAACGCTGAGATAAACAGGCGTTACTCGCCAATGAACCCCGCTTGAGCACTTTCAGTTCACAGCGGACTGAAGCAGGCAACAAATAACCTCCGGATGAATTCCAACCCATTTTCGTCCGGAGGTGTTTTATACCGTTTTATGCATGTTTATCGCTAGTTGTGTATGGTTATTCTCGGTTTGTTTTTCTTTGGAGGGATAAGAAATGGAGAATATGGGGATAATCTCCCTGATACCACCGGTTCTAGCTATCGGGCTGTCCATTGCGTTTAGACGCGTGGAAGTATCCCTATTCGCCGCACTATTTGTTGGTCTACTCATTATTCTGCACGGCAACCCGGTGGGCACCAGCATGTCCCTCGTCAAGGACTACTTAATCGAACAAGCCACAGATTCGTACAACGCAGGCGTACTCGTACTCCTATTTTTCATCGGTGGATTCGTTGCCCTCGTAGAAAAATCTGGCGGGGGCAACGCCCTGGCGGAACGCAGTGAAAAACTCATCACCTCTCGCACACGCGCCCAATTCGCCACCTGGCTCGGATCACTCGCAATCTTCTTCTCCGACCTCGGCACCCCACTGATCCTGGGCCCCATCTTCGAAAACATCTACGACAAAGTGAAATCCTCACGCGAAAAACTCGCGTGGATACTCGACTCCACCATGTCGCCCGTAGCCGTACTCATCCCCTTCATCGGATGGGGCATATACATCATGGGACTAATCGCAGACGCGTTCGACCGTGCCCACATCAACGCATCCGAATTCACCACGTTCGTACACGTGATCCCCTTCCAAATGTACGCAATCCTCACCGTACTGTCGGTGCCCGTCGTTATCTTCGCCAACGCAGATTTCGGCCCCATGCGCCGCGCCGAAGCCCGCACCGCCTACCAAAACCAGCGTTACTGGCCGGGGTCGAAACCACTTCGGGGGCAAAACACACAGCAAAACGAAACCCCTAAAGCAAGCCGCGCCACACTCATCTGGCTGCCACTCGCGGTCCTCTTCACCACCCTTTTTGGGATCCTTATTTCACAAGGATTTCCCGTAAAACAGGTTCCCGGCAACGAGTTCCGCGCAGCTCTTTCCACCGCCTACCTGTTCGCCGCGATCACCCTCGTGGTACTCATGCTCCTCTACAAAGTGAGCTCACTTGGGAGCGTATTCTCTACGTATGTAAAAGGCATGGAACGGATGATTAACTTAGTAATAATCCTGGTGCTCGCCTGGAGCCTCGGCGCACTTCTAGACAAAATGGGCACTGCCAACTACATTGTGGAAATCCTGCAGGGCAACATCCCCGGTTTCTTAGTGCCCGCGCTCGTGTTTATCGCAGCCGGCCTCATGTCGTTTGCCACAGGCAGTTCGTGGGGAACGTTCGCGATCATGATTCCCCTCGCGATCCCCATTGCCCAAGGTTTAAACGCCCCCATGCTCGTGTGCATCGGCGCCGTCTTATCGGGCGGCATTTTCGGTGACCACTGCTCCCCGATCTCCGACTCCACCATCCTCGCCTCCACAGGTGCCGCCGCCGACCACATCGACCACGTGCGCACCCAAATCCCCTACGCCCTCACCAACGGCACGATCGTGCTCCTCATGTTTATCGTCGCCGGCATCACCGCGAACCCCTACACCGTTGTCCTCGGCATCATCCTCATGATCGTGAGTTTCGTAACGATTGGCCGCCTCATGCGAAAACGCGACGACGCCTACGCGCAGATACCCCAACCTCAAACGCATTAGACAAAACCCATCCCAATCCTGGCTGACCACCCAAAACCCAAGCCCAACTACGCACCCAACCAAGTGGACACGTAAACTTGAGTGAGAACAGTTCGTGACCCCTAGTTTTAGAACGAGGCAGTGAAATGACACAGTTCGTACTACCAACCCCCACCGCAAAACGCAGGTTTGACTCCAGCGACCCGAACTGGTGGCGGCAAGCAGTCGTCTACCAAATCTACCCCCGCTCCTTCCAAGACAGTAACGGCGACGGAATTGGAGACTTCCAAGGCATCATTTCGCGAATCGACTACCTAGAAAAACTCGGGATCGACGCCGTCTGGCTCAGCCCGTTCTACCCCTCCCAACTCGCTGACGGTGGCTACGACGTGGACGACTACCGGGACGTAGACCCGCGCATCGGTACGCTCGAAGACTTCGATGAACTCGCCACGAAACTACACGAACGTGGTATTCGCATCATTATTGACATCGTGCCAAACCACACGTCTAACCGGCACCAAATGTTCAAAGAAGCCGTTGCTGCCGGCCCCGGATCACCAGAACGCGACCGGTACATCTTCCGCGACGGACGCGGCGAACACGGCGAACTGCCGCCATCCGACTGGGAATCCACGTTCGGTGGGCGCGCCTGGACCCAAGTTGAGGACGGCCAGTGGTACTACCATTTCTTCGCGCGGGAACAACCGGATCTGAACTGGCGCAACCCAGAGGTGAAAGAAGAGTTCTTAGAAACCCTCCGCTTCTGGTCTGACCGTGGAGTCGACGGCTTCCGCATCGACGTGGCCCATGGGTTGGCAAAAGACCTCCCGGAAATCCTGCCCACCCAAGAGCAGTTAGATGCCCTCCCTCACGACGGTAAACACCCCCTGTGGGACCGCGACGACGTGCAGGATATTTACGCCACGTGGCGGGAAGTATTTAACTCATACGACCCACCCCGCACCGCCGTGGCAGAAGCCTGGGTGCATCCCGATCGGATTCCCCGCTACGCAAACCCGCAGAGCCTGGGACAAGCCTTCAACTTCGACCTGCTAAAAGCGAACTTCGATGCAGGTGAGTTCCGGCAGATCGTTACGCACAACCTGAAACTAGCTAAAACCTCAGGTTCTTCGAGCACGTGGGTACTGAACAATCACGACGTGGTGCGCCACCCCACCCGCTACGGGCTCCCACCCTCAAAACACACGGCCGGAAGCGTGCTCGACAACGAACCGGGCCCAGAATCTGAATGGCTCCTCTCCGGTGGCAAGCACCCGCACTTGGACCGCGAGAAAGGTGCGCGCCGCGCTCAAGCCGCAACCGCGTTCATGCTTGCCCTCCCAGGATCTGCCTACATTTACCAGGGTGAGGAACTGGGATTGCACGAGGTGGTTGAAATCATGCCCGCCGAGCGGCAAGACCCCACGTACTTCCGCACACAAGCCACGCAGATTGGGCGTGACGGCTGCCGCGTACCCATCCCATGGACGCAGGAGCGCCCCGCATTCGGCTTCAGCACCGCGCAAGCACACCTACCGCAACCAGATTGGTTCGCGAACTTCAGCGTAGAAACTGAAGAGGCGGACAGTGGGTCGTTCTTGCATTTCTACCGCGCAGCCCTGGCCTGGCGCGCCGCCATGGAGGGCGACGAAACATTACAGTGGTGCGAAGACCTGTGCACAAACAACGTACTCGCATTTGAGCGCCCCGGCGGATGGGTGTGCGTCACGAACTTCGGTTCCGGCCCCATCGAACTGCCTCAAACTACCAGCCCAGACACGGAAGCAAATTCGCGTCTAGAAGACGTGGTGCTATCCACCCAACCGCTCGTGCGTTCCACCGACTCTGCTACACAGATCCCCGGTGAAACCACCGTGTGGATTCGGGCAGCGCAGTAAGCATCAACCTTTCACAGCGCCCTGGGTGACACTTGCCATTACCCAGCGCTGTGAAAACAAGTACGCCACAATCGCCGGGGCCATCGCCATCAAATACGACGCAAACGCAATGTTGTAGTTGTTGGAAAACTGGGTTTGGAACTGGTTTTGCCGCACCGGTAGTGTCTGCCACTGGGGGTCAGAAATCATGAGGGACGGCAGCATGAAGTCGTTCCACGCGTACAAGAACGCGAAGATCCCCACGGTGGCAGCCATCGGGGTAAGCAGTGGCATAATCAGTTTCCAAAACACTTGCCACGTGGTGGCGCCATCGATCCGCGCGCTTTCTTCTAACTCCAGTGGAATGGACCTCAAGAACGCGGTAAACAGCATTACGCTGAACGCCATCTGAAACATGGTGGACAACACCACCACGCCCACGGGGTTATCTAAATGCAACCGGCCGGTCATTTGGATCTGTGGTAAAGCGACTACGGGGAATGGGATGAACATCATCGCCATGATGTAGAAAAACGAGTAGCGGAAAAACCGTTTCTCCCAGTTGCGCACCACCGCGTACGCAACCATGGCCGCCAAAATAATGGTGCACACCACCGTGCCGGCAGTTACGAACACGGACACGAACGCGCCCTTAGGGAAATCCGTGAGCGACCACGCTTGCGTAAAACCTTCCAGGCTGAACGGGTTTGGCATTGAGAATGCTTTGCCGTCCACCGCCTGGCCCGTGGTTTTAAGCGCCATTGAAATAGCGACGAAGAACGGGAGGATCACCGTGACCGAACACAGGATCAGCACTATGGTGGTGGACCAGTTTACGCGCTCTTTGCGGGTTTTTACGCTGCCCGCTCTTTGTCTGCGCGCGGACGACGAGGGGCTTGACAGTGTTTGTGTGTGTGCGGACATTTTAGATCGCATTCCTTCCACGCGTTAGCGACAGTTGCAGTATCGCCAGGGCAATCGCCAGGATGAAAAATATTGTGGCATTCGCCATCTGGTAGGCGTAGTCCCCACCGAAAAACCCAGTGATAATAGTGAGGGCGACCGAGCGGGTTGCCGTACCCGGCCCGCCCCCAGTGAGTCCCACAATAATGTCGTAGGAGTTCAGGTAGTTCTTAAACCCAATCACAATATTGATAACCACGTATCCGAACACGAGCGGCAGCGTTATGCGCATCATTTGCTGCCATCTTGAGGCTCCATCAATCGCGGCGGCTTCGTACACATCCGTGGGGATTGACAGTAGGCCCGCAATGTAAATCAGCAGCATGGTCGGCATTGATTGCCATGCAGTTACGATCACGACCGCGAGCCACGCCCAGTTTGGGTCACTGAGGATGCTTTGTTCCAACCAGCTTATCCCCAGAACCTGCCCAACGTTCGGCAGCGTGGTGGAGAACAGGAAGTTGAACACGTACGCAATGATGATGCCAGAAATCACCATTGGGAGAACGAACACGGCTCGGAGGGTGACTTTGAACTTTATCTTCGCGGTTAACCCAACCGCAAGTAAGAAGGAAATAATGTTCACGATAATGACGGTCACCAGCGAGAACCCGAGGGTGAAGAAGTAGCTTTGTCGGATCGCTGGATCGGCGAATAAGGTCTTGTAGTTCGCCAGTCCGATAAAGTCCCATTCCCCTACCCCAATGTAGTTGGTGAGCCCAAAGAAGAATCCGACTATTGCAGGCACCGTGATCACCAGCGTGATCAGTATCAACGTGGGGAGCAAGAAAAACCAGTAGATTGGCTCTACTGATAGGCGCCGGTGCTTCTTGCGCCCCTGCTTGGAACTAACCGGTTTGCTGCGAGCCGATTTGCTGCGGCCCGGCGTAGCCGCTGGAGCATATTCAGTGGACATCATGTCGCCTCTTTTCTTACCGCCGTGACGCTAAACGCGCCCAGTCTTCGTCAAGCGTTTGCAAGAGCTTATTTGGCTGATCGCTCAACAGCATCTCTTGCGTGTAGTTGAACACCGGGATCGTTTTATCTATCAGCACGGACGGACCCTGGTAAAATTTAGCTTCGTTGTAGTAGTGCATTGCCCCTTGAATCCGCTCGTCCTGAGTTTGCTTCGCCCCGTCGATCGGTACGATCCCTAATTGGGACGCGTTGTACTTTTCAATTACGCCTGGGCTGTATAGGTATTCGAGGAACTGCCTTGCCTGAGCTTTGTGTTTTGACGCCTGAGGGATCCAGCCCGCTAAGTCTACGTTAACCCGAACTTTCAGGTCACTCGGATCGTTTGTCATGGGCAGAGGGAAAGTACCTAGGTTCAGATCGGGATTAGTCTTAGCGATCTCACTGAACGACCATGGGCCTTGCATCAGCATCGCGGCCTTCCCTTTTGCAAAATTGGTATTCCCATCACCGTAGGAGCGTGAAAACGCGTCGGAGTTAGTGAAGTTATCCGCTAGGTAACGCATCTTCTTCACTGGTTGCGCGAAATCTTTTTCAAAAGAAACTTTAGAATGCGCATTCACATGCTCTCCCTCAGCCTTGAGGGCATCAAAGAACTGTAAAACGTCAAGGGAGCCGCCTACAGAATAATCAAACCACCCTTGGCCAATAGTCCACCCTTCTGCCGCGCTAAACGTACCGTAAAACGGGGTGACACCATTATCTTTAAGCTTCTGCGACACCTCAATCAGTTCATCCCACGTCTTTGGAATCTGCAGATTGTATTTTGCGAACGTGTCTTTGTTGTAGATTACTGCCGACGCCATGATTGAGTACGGAAGTGCACTCACCCGCCCTTCGCACTCGCCGTACTGCTTCATGAGGGGCGTGAGGTCTGGGTTAATCTTGGCGGTGGGCGCGAAATCGGACAAGTCTGAAAGGGTGCACCGCTCCACGAACCGCGCTGTTTCCATGTTGTAGTTAGCAAGTGCAACATCGGGCGGGTTTCCTCGCACAAAACTGGCTGACATTGGGTCTACCCCGGACGTGTCCATCACAACAGTCACGTACTTGTGGGCATTGTTGTAGTCCGCTACCACTTGGTGCATAAACGGAATCGCTTCGCGTTTACTAAAAACAAAATTCAAACGCGTGTGCCCACTATCCGAGCATGCCGACAGTGGCAGCGCGAGTGCTACACACGCGATTGCTGTGCACAAATACCGCCAGGCTCTTTTTCGCATAACTAATGCCTTTCGTAGGGTTAACAACCGCGAAACTAGT
The DNA here is from genome assembly GCF_002871945.2 of Gleimia hominis. Classification (NCBI taxonomy): domain Bacteria; kingdom Bacillati; phylum Actinomycetota; class Actinomycetes; order Actinomycetales; family Actinomycetaceae; genus Gleimia; species Gleimia hominis. The sequence continues at coordinate 692,753 of NZ_CP126963.1, forward strand.
TACTTCCCTATCTGATCGACTCTGATACGCACACTATTTTAAGCCTATTTCGGTAAGAAGGCTTGTTCGAAAAGCAATCAAATAAGTCACGGTAAATAAGTAAATCACTCAGCACCGAGGAACTGTTCGTCTATTTGACACGATCTGCATCCAAAATTGAGTCGGGCTGACAGGATTTGAACCTGCGACCCCTTGACCCCCAGTCAAGTGCGCTACCAAGCTGCGCCACAGCCCGAAGTTGCTTTCGCAACGGGTTTTAGTTTAGCCCACCCAGTAGGCGTAATGCCAATCCATTTCCCACGTGCGAAAGCGACTTTAGTTACATGCAAATAATCTGCCCAAAGTTCCAGGCATGCGAGCACAGGTTCTGTGGCCAGTACGTCTAACCATAGTTATTTTGCTTGTGTCAGAGCCGCCTGGACGTTCTCCAGCAGTTCATTCCAAGCGACCTCGAATTTCTTGACTCCCTCATCGAGCAGCTGCGCTGCAACCGCGTCGAAGTCAATCCCGAGTTCAGCGAGCATCTCGAAATACTGGTGCGATTGCTGGTAATGCATAGTGACCGCATCCGCGTGAACTTGCGATTGTTCCGCTGCAGCACGCAAGGTGGCTTCTGGCATTGTGTTTACGGTATCTTGAACCGCTAACTCATCCACATAGAGCGTGTCTGGCAGCTTCGGGTCTTTTACCCCTGTCGAAGCCCACAGCGGCCGCTGCCGATTAGCGCCCGCCGCGGTGAGTGCCTTCCACCGGTCTGAGGTCAGCGAGTTCTCGTATTCCTCGTAGGCCAACCGAGCGTTAGCCACTCCGAGGCGCGAACGTAGATTTGCGGCCTGAGGCGTTCCTAATGCGTCGAGCTTTGCGTCAACCAGTGTGTCGACGCGGGAAACGAAAAACGACGCCACGGAGTGGATTTGCGTAATCTCAACACCCCGCTCAAGCGCGGTTTCCAGACCCTGCATGTACGCGTCAATTACCTTGCGGTACTGTGGTACGGAAAAAATGAGCGTCACGTTCACGCTGATTCCCCGGGCAGTAGCCTCGGTAACTGCCGGCAGCGAGGCCTCGGTGGCAGGAATCTTAATCATCGTGTTCGGACGGTCAACCCGATCCCATAGCAACTGCGCCTGCTCGATTGTCTCGGTAGTCTTCGCAGCAAAACGCGGGTCAACCTCAATAGACACTCGGCCATCCTGCCCGCCGGTACGTTCCCAAATTGGCGTTAACACGTCTGCAGCTTTTCGCACATCGTCGATGATCATTGCGAAGATAGCATCCTCTACCGTCGCATCTGCCGCAGCAAGCTCGCGCACCTGCTCAGTGTAGTCTTCCCCTTTCCCAATTGCCTTAGAAAAGATAGCGGGATTAGTGGTAACCCCTACTACGTAATCCTTATCTATGCGCTCTTGCAAATCCCCAGTTCGTAAACGTTTACGAGATAGATCGTCCAGCCATATGGATACGCCTAGCTCTGACAGTCGCTTCAGATTCTCAGACATGGTAATGAACCCTCCTCGGCACACCAATTAACATCAGTCGTGTTGAGTCTAACAAGACTGCTGTGAATTTGTAGGTTATGTGTAAACAGCGGATTCCCTACGATGCGGTTGTTGATACGTTCTTACGCTGCCCTTTGGTGGGTGCCAGGTGGGTGCATTTAGATTTGGACTGGGGGCAACACTGTGTGACCTGGAGTTTTACCCGAAAAAGATGGGGTCGCCGCAGTTCTCGATATAGTCCAGCAGGTCATCAACGAGCGGCGAGAGCTCGATGTCGTAGGCGTGGAATTTCAAGTGGCGGTCTCGCCAATACAGGCACCAGAGTTTCGTGGATTTGGTGTAACGCAAACGAGCTATCGGGAAGCGAGTGGGTTCGCCTTGCCCATCCCATGATGGGCGCACTTCGACGATGGTGACATGCCAGTCAGTAACGTCGGCTTCGACCTTGAGTTGGTTCCACAGGTGTTTGGGTACGCGGGCACCGCACCAACGGCGGATGCGGGCGAGATCGAGTTCGGGAAGAGCCATACCCTCAACGCTACTGTGCGTCGAGGGTGTCCTGGCGGAAGCCGGTGTCATACGTCGATCGTGGTGCCGTCTTTGAACGTGAAGCTGATCGCCCCGTCGGCTTCGATGGTGGCGTGGTCGATGAGGACGTGCCAGATGCGCGGGCTGAACTCTAATAGATCATCCTCTTGCTGGTGTTGTTGAGTTCGTTGAGGTAGCGATGCATGGCAGCGTGCATGCCTTGTTTATCGGCGATTTCAGCGACGATTTCTTCGAGGGGGGTAGTGGCAAGGCCACCAGAACTCGATACGCCAATCCGCGCCTCACCAGACTGACGAATATAGAATAGGTGTACAAGCTGTGACGGAACGTATATTTGCTCGTCCGTCAGGAGGTTCGTTCCACGTATCCACAGGAGTTTGGCGTCATTACGCCATTCTTCGCAGAGGAAGTTTCTATCCTCGAACTGTTCAGGAGCGAAGAGCCGAATATCGCCGGGACCGATGAACTTCTCTCCTGCGCGTTCGATTTCGTCCGCCGACGCCCATCTTTCAATCGCGTCTGTTTGCGACGTGATCGACGAAAACGCCCCGATCATACTCTCAATAGCCTCCCCGAGGGACAACAGAACTGAATCCTCGATTGTTAGGCCCTTCCCACCGCCGTAAATATCTCTATCCAACCCGGATGGTAGCGCAGGTAGCCCAATAATGCATTGCAACACGTGATCGAGTGACATCGCTGTTGCTGAGCCCTGATAGCCGTAGAAACCGATTCCTGGGCGAAGCGAACTTAAGACCGTCCTCACCTCACCAAATGGACTATATGCGTCCAGCATATCCATAATGGAACGCCATTCTTGGTTCGTATGCGAAACGCCGAGCCAGGGAATATCCCTGTTATATTCCTTAATTGTTAGCCGCGAAGATTCCTTCATCTTTAGGGGAGATGTTGCGGGCATGGTTACTCCGTTCTGCGCCAATTTTTGAGGCCGATCAAGACTAAAACGAGTGATACGACTAGGGTGATTGTAATCTTCCATGCTCCACCTTTAGGGAAAGGAGAATTGGTATATACAGCTACGAGAGCGTCAAACCAAATTTTCAGAGGGTTCCATTCGAGAATGTTCTGGACCATTTTGGGCAAAGCGTCGAGGGGTGCGGCCGCACCAGAACCGAAAAACGTAATGAAGAAAACAGCTGCTGTCAACGCATTGATAGTCCGAGTGCCGAACGGCAGTGTACCAAGATAGAATCCCACGCCGCACAGGAACGCAATAAATCCAAGGTTAAGCAAAATGAATAGGGGTGAAGCCACCTCCGGGCGCAATCCGTGCCGGAGCCCGACGATGGCGACGATGAAGGCCGCGGCCACTATCGTCAATGTGAGCATCGCCAAAATAATAGCTGCCCCAACATGTAGACCGGATAAGGGCAACGCCCGATACCGTTTATCGACTTGCCTCGCTCGAAGCTCAGCCACATAGATCGGAAGCCCCATCAGAAGGAGATTTGCGGCCACCGTTCCGATCAGAGATGGAAACATCATGTCAATAAACTTAATCCGGGTATCGGGAATTAATTCTTCTGCGTAAGGTACGCCGATGAAAAGATAAATAACTAAGGGGAACGCAAGAGAAAAAAACACGGCTACAGGCTCCCTAAACAGAAGCACCAGTTCTTGGCGGTACCACACCTTGAGAATCGCGAGATGAGAACCAGCTCTATCGTGGCGTGTCATTGAAGCTCACCTCCTGCCGTTGCGTCCATTCCTGCGACTACTGCAAAGACGTCTTCCAGGCGGACAGGTCCCGCAAGAACGTCTGCGCCCGTGTCTTCCTCGGTGATGCGCCTGGATAGTTCTGAAATCTCCTCAGCCTCGCCAATCACGACTACAGCCGATCCGGTTCGACCGTGCTTAAGACCAGATTGCTCGACAAGCTCTTGAACGCGCCTGTTTATTTGCGTGAGGCGTAATCGGCGGTTGCCACCAAGGCTGGCAAGAACCTCGTCAACGCTACCCCTGAGTCGGATCTTTCCATGAGCCATCACGAGTAAGTCGTCCGCAAATGCCTCGGCTTCCGCCATATCGTGAGTAGATGCAAGAATCGCGCACCCCTTGGCGCTCAGTGAATGTACGAAGTCCCAAACGATGGCACGCCCCTCTGGGTCGACACCAGAGGTAGGCTCGTCAAGCACCAAAAGATATGGCCGGCCAATAGCAGCGCAAAGAATGTCGAGGCGTCGGCGCTCTCCGCCGGACAGGTTATCAACAAAGGCGTCGAGGTAGCTGTCGACACCGAGGTCGGCGGCCATGGGTTCCCAGTCACTAGGATCGGCGTAGAGACACTCGACCGCCCGGATTACTTCCTTTGTCTTAATCCTCGAAGGTAGGCCGGAGCTTTGGAGCTGTATGCCCGTATAGAATCGATGCTCGCCGCCAGGAACCACTGGAATATCCGCAATAGTTGCCAATCCTTCGCTCATCGACCGAAGTCCTACAAGCATTTCCATGGTGGTCGTCTTGCCGGATCCATTTGGCCCAACAAGGACAGTAGTCTTTCCCCCGAATAAATCAAAGGAGACCCCGTCAACGACATCGGTAGAATTATAAGTTTTTTTGACATCTACCAAAGATGCAATTATTTTGTCAGCAAATGCTATTCTTTCTTCGCGGGTCATATTCTTTATACCTTCTATAGCTCTCATGCAATGCGAGCGCTGTATTAAGTTGTGCGGATGCTGGTGCGCGAAATCGTGCACCAGCATCCGGCCAGCATTAAAGATTGAAAATGTTGACCCAGCACCAGCAGCGGCACGAGCAGGACCAGCCACCCGGAGCCACAGCTGACAAGTCCGCGAAATGCTTCTCCTCAGCAATGATCGTCGAGTTCACAATAATCTCCATCCGAATGTGCGAAGTGTGAATTGGGTGAAATACTAGGATTTTATGATTCAATTCACACAAGAACTATTCAAAGCGACACCTGACCCGTTTGTCAATACCTGTAGTGGTGTATCCGTCGGTGATCTCGAGGCGGTTGGACCCGGTCTCCTTCCCTGCGTCAATGGTGTCTCCGTTGATGATGCTGGTGGCGGTGTTGTGGCATTGGGCGAGGATGTCCAGGCCGAAATCGCGGCGCTCTTCGATCCACTCGTCGTTCTGCTCGGCTAGGACGCGCCTACTGGGTGGATAAGGGCTTGTCGGCGGAGGAAAGACGCCGGCGGCGTCGGCACTGCGCCTGATCTCGCGGTTGATGCGCTCGTTGGGGGTCTTGTGTAGGGATGGCTGCCTGCCTTGGACTATTGAGCAGAGGCAGTGTTTAGTTGAGTGTCGCGTCAAGTGGGGTCCCGGGTACCGGGATGAACACGCTGGTGGCCAATTACTTGAGCAGGGAAATGAGTTCGATTTCTGACACACGTGGTCGGTGCGCTAGCAAAATCGGAGCCATCTGTCGTAGCCTTCACCTTCGCACCATCAGCGCTCTGCTGGTAGACGTATAGTGGTAGCCCAGCAATCGCCTCCGCAAGGATGCGCACGCACGTATACACCGCCGTCATCTGCATCGCGCTGCGTTCCGTAACCGCACGCCACGACGAGGTCGTCCCGTAAAAGAACGAATAGCCAGGCCCAATCAAATGATCGGACGCTTCCCGTTTCGATTCGCCACGCAGCCAAGCAAGAAAACCCATCTTCATCCCCTAAAAGAATCAGAGTTATAGAAACATATGTGCCAAAAGTGTCAGGCATTATGAAGATTGTCTGTTCTATGTTGTGGTTCGACAGGAGATAAAACTGACTAAGGCTATGTGGTCTGATGTTTGGACTTCATAGTACTGCGACGCTTTGACTTTGCAGATTTCTGACACCAGGATGTGATCAATGTGGGCTCTCAACACACTCGGGGCGCTTTTAGGCCAAGTGCCGCCAAAAATGCTGGGTTTGCTGTCGGTGTAGCCAGAAAGCTCGGCTAAAGAACCATGATAGATCTGTGCATTAAAATCTCCCGCGATGATGACACGATCTCCTGAACGCTCAGAAGCATATTGCTGTATCCGTTGCAGGTCATTTCGCCATGTCTGCATTAGCCCGGGAAGTGGAGGCGCTGTGTGAATACCGATGATCACTGGCAAATCAGACTTGGCATAGCGCGGGGTCAGGACGATGGAGCCGAACGTGGCCAGATCCCCCTCTTTGGCCGTATATTCACCCAAAGATTTCTTCACAATGACCGTCACAGGGGCTATCTCACCATGAGAGTGTGAAGTGAAAAGAGAATAGTTTTCCGGGGCGTTGCCTGACTGACGCAGCAGGTCAGTCAATCTAGTCCCGCTCGGCGTGGCGTAATCGCCCAGTTCAGGTAAAACGAAAACATCCGGATCAAATTGGTTGATCATGTCACTAAACTGCTCTGGATCCCCGCTATTAAGTGCGTTCCATTCCAGAACTGTGACGTTATTTTGATTTGTCAAAGATGAAGTCTTACTGCCGGATCCATAAAATAACAATGAGCCATACAACAAGGCTGTAGCACAAACGCCCAGCCAAAAAACAATCCAGAATCTGCTGACACTACCCGTCAGACCTCTGCGCAACGCCACTACTGCAAGAGCCGCCAAACACAGGAATATTAGCCCCAGACAAACAATGAGAGGGAAAGCGAGAAGATGGGCAACCATCGGCAAAGTAGTGGTCACTAAAGTAACACCCGCAATTGTTGCAGCGTGAGCGCTAAGAGCAATCAATACAAGTAAGGCTAAACTTATGATCGCCGCAGTTCTTGCTAGAGTTTTCATGCTGTTTCTCGCCTTCACACTCAATGCAAAAGCAAACTCTACTTCAAGGTAACGAGCTTTCCTGTGTCGGCCTTCACTTTACAGGTATTCGCTGCATTGTCATAGACTTTAGATCATTTACCAACAGCTCTTCCTGTTGCATTGTTTGCCAAATCCATTTTTTTATCCTTTTGATCCTTGGTAGGACGTTTCGATTCGCCACGCAGCCAATCAAGAAAACCCATCTTCATCCCCTAAAAGAACAGACATGAAGATGGGCACCTACACATACACGCAGGTGCCCATCTAGGAGCAAGGCCACTCCGATTACTCATCGAAGTCCCTCAGTTCGCGTTAGCGCGCCGCTAACTAATGGTCATTCTTTCTGTTGTCCTCGCAGTTGTGTCAGGGAAACAACAAACGTTAAGCCGACTCCGAAAAGAAGAATCGGATTGAGTACTGTTGCCTTAAACACGGTTCTTCCCAACAGCATAAAAACAACCACTGAAGCGAGCGCGAAACCGATGGATCCGCACAGGTAACACACGATCCGTCGCTTACCAGCAGAACGTTGCCACACCGGTTAACCCACCTCCAATACCGCCAACGATACTGCCTAGAAGTCCGCCTGAAACAGTTCCAATAACTGGCACGGTAACAGTTCCAACCGCAGCTCCGCCAAGCCCAAGAGTTCCTGCACCCGTCACAGTTCCACCACCTATCCCGGCGAGGCACTTACCCACACTTCGCGTTTGATACAGTTCGGAAACTGAGATGAGAAGACCGTTCTCAATCTTGGCGTATTTCACGTGGACAGGAGCACCAGTAACATCAACAGCAGTCACAGGTAACTGCTCAGTCATTCCGTTCTGTGAAACGGTCAGGTTCGTCAGATCAATGTCAACACCGTCTGCTGGGGTGAAGAGCATTGAACGCGCATCAATATACGTAAGCGTTCCCGCAGACTGCTGATAACTCGCTGAACTTGACTGGACAGGTTCAGCAATCTCGTCCGCTACAGCAAACGTTGCGCCTTGAAAAACCAGAACGCAACTGGAAACCAGAACGATAGCGTCCTTTTTGATACTCGTGATTCTTCCTCTTTGTGTGTCTCACTGCCAGCTCAGATGCTGGAAGCCTCTGTTCCGCAGCGCGCGTTGGTGCTTGCTGCAGGGAACCATCATTTATGCAACACCTTGGCTACCTAAAAGCTGGTGGTTTAATTAGACACATTCAGCTGCGCCCGTGTCAAAAGGTTTCATCCCCGAATCTCACCCCCGAAATCCCCGGGAATGGCTACCGCTTACAGCACCAGCAGCCCGCGTGAGTATCCCTGATGCTGCTCTGGGGCTCAAAAAGAACCTCGGGGGCAACGTTGGCCTACAAAATCTGCGGTAAGGAAGATGCGGCGGCGACGTTGGGGCACTCCGAAGTGTTGACCATCCAACACCCGCCACGCAACCGAGAATCCACCAACCACAAGCACTCCCGCTGTCGGCCAGTCTTTTCTAGGGATAGGTACAGTGGGCGCCTCCGGCTCTGCGACCTGGACAAGCGAGGTGAGGACGGCTTGGAAGTGTTTTCCAGCGACGGAGAGATTTTGGCACCGACTGCCGAAAGTAATCACGTCCACCGGCTCAACATCCGCGCCGTAGATCGCGTTCACGTCACCCAGGTGCTGCACCTTCGGTAGGCGCTTCGTGGTGACCAAGATGGGCAGGAGCTCAATCTTTGAGACCCATATTGGCTCGATGCCCACGTAGAGTGCGGCGAGTGGGAATCCTCCTGAGCCGTCAAACAACGAACCCAACGTCAACATCATGAGCGTTCCCGTTCGACTTGTTTCACCAAATCCAGGAACGCAAACTGTTTCCCACCGCGCACGCAACTAATGCCAGCCTGCATCGAATTCCTGATTGGATATGCCAGCAAATCCAGCGGCTTACCATCACGCTGAACCTCAGACAGGTATTCGGAAGGCTCCGGCATCTCCGTACCGTCCAGCGCGGCGCCCTCGCCAATATTGCCACCTTGGAAATCGAGCGGGTCAATTGTCGGGTCTTCCAGGCGTGTGGCAGGGCGCCCCTTGGCGAGCTTCTCATTCAACGCATCCGATTTCGCACCAGCCCGCACCCGCAGGCCATCACGATTCGTACCATCTTTCACCATATGGATGTCTCCTCAGGTAGGATACTGCCTTGTGGGCAAGAGAAAGAAGACATCACACGGCGACTTATTGACATGGCTGGGCATCGGATTGTTGGGCATAGCCTCCATTGCGGACGTTTTGATTATTTTCACCGACAACTACGCGAGAAACCTGCTACTCACTGTGCCTCTGTGGTTCGCAGGATTTGCCTGTTTTGTTGTGATTGGCCAACAAGAAAATAAGAAAAAGAAACGACGCAAGGTCCGCAAATAATCAGCATGAGGGGTAATCCCCCGTTTGATTCGGAAACTTTGTGCGCGGTGGGCCCTGCCTGCTGATCAGCCGAAAACCCGAGAGATGGAGAGCCCCCAACCTCACACAGAGGGCGGGGCGGTGATGTAGGCGCGGATCTTCCGCCAGCTGGCGCCGTATCTGCGGTTGATCTTCGGGTCACGTTGGAAGCGCCGGTAGCGTTCGTCCTCAGCTTCGGCGTGCTGCTCGCAGAAGCGGTTGTGGGTGAGGTTTGGGGAGCAGGGACGCGCAGGTCGCTTCGGCATCAGCGCGCGTCCCTTTCCCCGACGCGGCGAAGCCCAAAGGTTCCCGGTGAGTGGGTTCCTTGGGGCTACTCCTATTTTTCAACCACCTACATCATGACAGGCTCCGAGGCGGCTTTGCCTCGCACGGTTCGGATACTCGCTAACGCTAAAGCAGTTTTCGTGTCAGCCAAACTCAAGCCCGTTTTGGTACTGCTGATTGAATGCGGTCAAAACACCCGCCGCGTTAGCGGATCCCACAACCTGGGAAAGCAGATCAATAGCTTCCGGGACTGACATCGGTTCGTCATCATATGCTGCCATTAAGGAAGCGTTGTCGGCGAGGGGAGCTTTTGGTTTCGCACTGTGCTTCTCACCTTTCAAACGTGTCGTGATACCACCGAGGATGAGTGTCAGATTGACACGTTCCGTGTTGCTAAGAAACATCCTGCACAGGTAAGCATCATAAGGCTTATCCGCGCTATATTGCACACAACCAACTAGAGTCAACAGCACATCCTTGAGACTTGCCACCTCATTCTCTAGAGAATCAATCCGTTTTAGGTAGTCCGCAGATTCCATCGAATTTTGCTCCTAGATTTACGAACTGGCTACCGCCAGAACGTATCATTCCAGCGATACCTTTCAGCGCGTGCTTAAGGACCCAAGTTCTTGCCCCGCGCTCTTCCACGAGTGGGTCTTGAGCCGATTTATCGGAAGAACTTACCGGCTGCTGTGCTTCTAGCGTTATTTCGGCATTAGGACTAACCTCATCCGCAACTGCAGTGGAAGTAAAACCTACGCTACTGATCAGCAAGGTCAAAGAAAGTCCTATAGCGATCAGACCGTTCTTTAAAGTCTTCATGAATCTTCCTCACAACGGGGCAGTCATTTAACCAGTTCATCCTATTCTACTTGCCGGTGGTTGATCGCTAACCGTTGTCCCACCCTCATCGGCAGCAAACTTCTTTCCCCGACGCGGCGAAGCCCTCGGAGACCGTTTTTTACGATCCCCTAGGGCTACTCCTATTTTTCAACAGCTTACATCATGACAGGCTCCGAGGCAGTTTTGCTTCGCACGGTTCCTCGCACGGTTCGGATACCCTTCGGCGCAACGGGTGCACACCATGGGACGGGCAAGGCGAACTCACCCGTCGCCCGATAGCCCGCCTACGCTATACCAAATCCAAATGTGCTTCGCCTGCGTCCAACCCTTGCAAGCCTCACAACTCATCTACATCTACATCGTCTGGAATCCAACGTTTTCCGATCGCTCGGTTTACTTACGCCGCTTCTCTCTCACACGCACACTTATCTGAATGGGCGTGCCCGGGAAGCCCCACAGTTCCCGTAACTTCCGTTCGATAAACCGCCGGTACCCCGGATCCAAAAATCCGGTAGTGAACAGCACGAACCGCGGGGGACGGCTCGATACCTGTGTGCCAAACAAGATTCGCGGCTGTTTACCACCCCGCACCGGGTGCGGATTAGCTGCTACCAGTTCACCGAGGAACGAGTTCAGCTTTCCTGTCGAGATTCGCGTTTGCCACCCAAGTAGCGACTGGTCAATTGCGCGCACCAGCCGGTTAGTGTGCCACCCCGTAGCCGCAGAAATGTTTACGCGCGGTGCCCAACTCACCTGATGAAGATCCCGCGCAACTTCGCGTTTAAACTGCGCCTGCCGATCGACATCCACCTTATCCCACTTGTTGTTAACCAAAACGAGTGCGCGACCCGCATCCACGGCCTGCTGCACGATCCGCACGTCCTGCTCTGTTAACTCCACCGACGCATCCAGGAGCACCAGCGCCACCTCTGCTTTTTCCAGGGCCGCTTGCGTACGCAAAGCCGCGTAGTAGTCCGCGCCCGTCGAGCGGTGTAGCCGCCGCCGCACCCCCGCGGTATCGACAAACCACCAGGGCCGCCCATCTACCTCAATCAGCTCATCGACCGGGTCGCGGGTGGTTCCCGCCATATCGTGCACCACCACGCGTTGCGCACCCGCTAACTGGTTCAACAAACTCGACTTCCCCACGTTCGGCCGGCCTATCAGCGCTATCCGCCGCGGCCCACCTTCAGGAAGGGCGGGTGCCACCGCAGATTCCTTCGGTAAAACATCCACCACACGGTCCAGCAGGTCCCCGCTGCCCCGCCCATGCAGGGCTGACACCGCAATCGGCTCGCCCAAACCAAGCGACCACAACATCGCGGCATCCGCCTCTTGGGCTTCAGAATCAATCTTGTTAGCCGCCAGCACCACTGGTTTACCACTGCGGCGCAACAAACGGATTAGACGCTCATCCGAATCCGCCACCCCAACCGAAGCGTCCACCACGAACAGCACCGCGTCCGCCATCTCAATCGCCAGTTCGGCCTGCAGCGCCACCTCCTTATCTAAACCTTTCACGGTCGCATCCCAACCACCGGTATCGACCAATGTGAAATCCTTACCCGCCCAGTTCGCCGGATACGAAACCCGGTCACGAGTAACTCCAGGCTGGTCTTGCACCACGGCAGCGCGCCGCCCCAAAATGCGGTTCACCAGCGTGGACTTACCCACGTTCGGCCGGCCAATCACCGCCAAGACAGGTGCGCCCGCATGCGATTGCTCCTGCCCATCAGCTGGCGCCTGCCCATCCAAAACCGCGGCGTCATTATCACTTAACTCGTACGCATCCAGGCTCGCGCGCATAGCTCGGGCCCGGTTATCTTCCGCAACGCGCTTAGCCTGCAGTTCCTGGATCCTCTCAATCACCAGGTCCAGCACACTATCCATAGTTTCGTCCACACTCAGTGCCGACGAATCCAGCGTCGCTACTCCCTCAGCGGCCGACGTGAAATTAACTACCGTAGAATCCTTCGCATCCCGATCCACCACCTGTGCGCGTGTCTGCGCCTCAAGCGCCTCATCAGATTCACCGTCGTGCAACTGTTTAGTACGCCGATTCAAACGCGCTTTCTGGGAAGCCGTCAACAGCAGCCGCACCGGTGCCTGCGGTGCTACCACCGTAGTGATGTCGCGGCCCTCAACGACAATGGGAACGCCCGACGCCTCACTGGTGGCAATAATCTCCTGCTGGCGCCGAACTAACCGCTCGCGCGCAGACACGTTTGTGGACACGGTAGACACGTTCTCGGTAACGGCCTGCGACCTGATCTCATCGGTCACATCCGTAGCCCCAACGAGCACGCGAAACTCATTAGGATCGGTCGAAATCGCGAGCGGAAACGAATCTGCTGCCCCGGCTACCGCCTCGGCGTCACCAATCAAGTCGTTCTCCATGCAATACCACGCCAACGCCCGGTACATCGCGCCCGTATCCAGGTACTCGCCGTCAAGCAGCGTAGCCAGCTTACGGGCAATCGTCGACTTCCCACTGCCAGAGGGCCCGTCGATCGCCACAACCAAACCCAACGCGTGGGCCTCATGCGCCATCGCATCAATCGTAACTTCATCTTTCACAGTCTTATCCCTCCGTGACAATCCGCCATCCACGCACCGACAATTCCACAACCGCGGCGTGCACGGTTGCTGTTATAGCCCCACGCACCGGTACAGTTCTTGCAGCACGTCCCCTTCCACCTTCCGGGTAACGCCCGGGTGTAGCCGCCCGATTTTCACGGGCCCAAACTCTGTGCGCACCAGTTCAATCACCGGAAATCCCATTTCTTCCATGAGGCGGCGCACGATGTGGTTGCGGCCTTCATGCAGCGTAAGCTCGACCAAAGTGAGGTCGCCGTAGTGGTCTGTAATCTGGAAATCGTGCACTGTTACGGGCCCATCTTCCAGCTCGACGCCGCGTTTCAGGCGTTTCCCCAGCCCGCGCGGGACGTCCCCCGACACGGTGGCTACGTATTTCTTTTGAACCTCGTAGGAGGGGTGCATTAGGCGGTGTGACAGTTCCCCATCATTAGTGAGCAGGATCAGGCCCGCCGTATCTGTATCCAACCGGCCCACGTGGAACAGGCGCTGGGAGTACTCAGTGGTGTAGTCCGACAGGCATTCGCGGCCCTGCGGATCATCCATGGTGGAGACAACTCCCATTGGCTTATTCAACGCGATCGTGAGCGTGTCCTCGTCTAGCATGAGCCGGTCTCCGTCCACGTGGATCACCTGTTTCGTCGGGTCGACGCGGGTTCCAAGTTTGCGAACAACTTGTCCGTCAACCGTGACGCGCCCCGACGTGATCATTGTTTCCGCATGCCGCCGAGAAGCGATACCGGCTTGGGAAATAACCTTCTGTAGCCGCACACCGTTTTTCACGTGTGGATCTTTTCTCACTTTTCCTCCAAAGTTTTTGATATTTCTGACAGTTCGTCGCGTTTGGGCAAGTGGGGTGCCAGCGGAGCGAGTTCGTCAAGGGACGCAATCCCCATGCGTTCCATGAACTCGTTTGTGGTGCGGTACAGGCTGGCGCCCGTGAGGGTTTGCCCATCTTCCGTAACGAGCCCGCGGGCCTGCAGGTTGCGCACCACAGAATCAACGTTCACCCCGCGGATCTCGCGAATGCGCGCGCGGGTGATTGGTTGTTTGTAAGCGATTATCGCCAGCGTTTCTAAGGCTGCGCGCGAGAGTTTTTGCGTTCCTGTTCCCACGATGAACTGGGATACTAGGGGGTCGAATCGGGGCGCTGAGTAGATTCGCCACCCGTTGGCGATGTTGCGCAGTTCAAACCCGCGGCTTTGAGTTTCGTATTCGCGTGCGAGGCCTTGCAGGCACTGCTGCACGGTTTCCACGTCTACCTCGAGTGCGCGCGCAAGATCGGTTTGTGAAACCGGTTGATCTACGACCATTAAAATTGCTTCGAGGGCACCTGCGAGCTCGTTGCCCGACAGGGATCGCAGCGTGTTGGCTTGTTGCATCTAGTGTTGACCTCCCGCCAATAACTCCGTTTCTAGTGTAGCGGCCCAAGCTGCGTTTGACGAGCGTGGCTCCTCACCCGAACTAGGTTTGACGAGTCTGGTACCTCACCCGAATTCATCCATGCCCCGCAGCCAGGTGGTTTCCTTGTCAGCCCGACCTGAGGACAAGTGTACGTGTAGGGGTTCGAGGGCCGCCGCTTGTTCGAACCAGACGACGCGTTCGCGATACAGGTTCAAAAGCGCCAAAAATCGCGATACCACCGTGTTTAAATCGGGAGCGTCCGCGCACAGTTGCGTGAAGGTTTGCTGTGGCTCTGCGGCAAGTTTTTCTACAATTATTTGCGCTTGAGGGCCAACGGGCACCAGCGGGTCATGCAGGTGCGTGAGAGTCACGCGTTCGGGTTGGCGCGTGAGTACCTCCGCGGCGATCACTGCGAGCTCCGGCCCGTTCACTTCCCACCTCAGTTGCGGTAAAAGCTGCGCGAATTTTGGTTCGAGGGGAACGCTCCGCGCGTGATATCGGGCGCCGCGTTCTAACAGTGCCCCTTGGATCTGTGCTACCTCTTTGTACGCGCGGTATTCGAGAAGGCGAGCAAACAGGAGATCGCGTGCCGCGAGGAACTCCAGATCTTCTTCTTCCTCCCCGGTCGGCTCGTCGGGCAGTAGTGAGCGAGCCTTCATGTCCAAGAGGGTGGCGGCAACCACCAGGAAGTCACTCGTGGCAGACAGGTTTGGAAATGCCCGCATGTACGCTAAGAACTCGTCGGTCACCTGCGCTAACGCCACCTGGGTGATATCCAGTTCGCGCTTCGAAATCAGCCCCAGCAGCAGGTCGAACGGACCCGAAAACACTTCCAGGTCCACGGCGAACGCCGGTTGCTTAGGTTGGGTTTGAGCAGCCGGTTGCTTAGGTTGGGTTTGAGCAGCCGGTTGCTTAGGTTGAAGCGGATCCGCCGGCGGTTTAGGTTGGGTGTGGTTAGCCGGCTGTTTAGGCTGCGTCACCGCGAGCAATAACTTCCCGTGCTAAACGCCGGTAGGCGTGCGCACCCGCGTGCGTGGGAGCGTACGTGGTGATCGGTTCCGTAGCCACTGAGGCGTCGGGGAATTTCACGGTGCGGCGAATTTCCGTGTCGTACACTTTGTCACCAAACGCCTGTTCCAAACGCTCCAGCACTTCCCGGGCATGCAACGTGCGGGTGTCAACCATGGTTGCGAGCACGCCATCGATCTTGAGATGCGGGTTCAACCGGTCGTGCACCATCTCAATAGTGTCCACCAGGAGCGCCACCCCACGGAGCGCGAAAAACTCTGTTTCCAACGGGATCATCACGCCGTGCGCAGCCGTGAGCGCGTTCACGGTAAGCAACCCAAGCGACGGTTGGCAATCGACAAGAATCACATCGTACTCATCCGTAATCGGACGCAGTGCACGCGCCAGCGCCTGTTCGCGCGCCACCTCGTTAACCAGCTGAACTTCTGCGGCCGACAGGTCAATATTCGCGGGTACCACGTCGAGGTTATCCACCTTGGTTCCCACAATCGCGTCCTCAATCCGCGCCTTGGAATCCATCAGCAAGTTGTAAATCGTCAGGTCCATGTCCGGGGCGTTTACCCCCAAACCAGCACTCGCCGCACCCTGCGGGTCAAAGTCAACTATTAAAACGCGACGCCCGTACTCCGCCAATGCCGCCGCCAAATTAATGGTGGTTGTGGTTTTCCCGACCCCACCTTTTTGGTTACACATGGCAATAATTCGCGCCGGCCCGTGTTCATTTAAAGGTTCGGGCACGGGAAAATCCGGGTCACTACCCTCTTGAGGGGGAACTGGCACTAAAGGTGTTTGAACGTCGCTCACACATCTAGTTTAAGGCATAAGTAAAAACCATGGGTCACCGCGCTCGCGGGTGCGTGGTCGCGTGAACCTCCTGCAGGGTGGAGATCGAGACTTTAGTGTAGATCTGCGTGGTGGTTACCGACGCGTGGCCAAGTAGTTCCTGTACGTCGCGGATTGAGGCGCCACCTTCGAGCAAGTGCGTGGCAAACGAGTGTCGCAACGTGTGGGGCGACACGCCCTCAACGTGGGCTTGATCCGCACATTTACGCACCACTTCCCACGCACTCTGGCGCGACAACCGCTGCCCGCGCTTGTTCAAAAAAAGCGCGTGGCTCACCGGCTGCTGCTTTGCCCGAGCAGCTAACTCGCCGCGGGCATGCAGATAGTTCACCAGGGCCTCACGCGCGTACTTACCCAGGGGAACCAACCGCTCTTTGGAACCTTTGCCCCACAGGCGCACGTGCGGGAACTCGCCCTCAAGGTCAAAATCGTCCGCGCTCAGCGCAACGAGTTCACTGATGCGCGCCCCCGTTCCGTAAAGCAGTTCCAGTAGTGCGCGGTCGCGCAGACCTATCGCACCCGGCGTGGAAGCGGCGGCCGCTAGCAGCTCCCCCACTTGATCGATCGTGAGGGCCTTAGGTAGTGAACGCACTTGTTTGCGCGGCTCCAGGTCTGCACTCGGATCCTCAGTTAGTACGTCCACGCGAATCAGGTACTGCAGCCACGCGCGGACGGATGCGCGATACCGATTAATCGTCGCGGCTGCCATGGGCCTACCTGTCACCTCTCCACTAGCGAGCTGCGTGAAGAACTGCGTCAGCTGATCCGTGGTGATTGCTTCCGGGCTTTGCACAGTGATGGGCAGCCAGTTCAAGAACGCGCGCAAGTCCCGTCCGTAGGCAGCAACCGTATTCGGTGAGCGGCCCTTGTCGACGGTTAGATAATCCAAAAAGTCTTTGACGTACCGGTCCAATTCGCACTCCCACCTTTACGGACGCTTAGAATGTAGTGTAGAACGCATTTCCTAGTTGAAGAGGATGGAAACGAGACTACACGTGACTCACGCCCTACTAGATAATCACAACTAATGTTATGTTTAACAGTAATGATGTTAATTAAATGGGTGTGAGTGCCTTCGCTAAACATTGATGACGCGGATGGCGCAGCGACTAACACTAGAGATTAAACCCAACCCAATGGTTACCGACCATTGAGACACCTACGACAAGAGAGGTTGTTACACATGTCCCTCGAATGGACCGACCTAGATTCTCGCGCGGTAATTACAGCAAAAACGCTCGCGGGCGACGCAGTGGAACAAGCTGGATCGGGCCACCCCGGTACCGCCATCTCCCTCGCGCCCCTCGCCTACCTACTGTTCCAGCGGCACATGAAGCTGGACCCGAAAGATAAAGACTGGCTCGGACGCGACCGGTTCGTCCTGTCCGCCGGCCACGCCTCCCTGACGCAATACATCAGCCTGTACCTAGGGGGCATGGGGCTGGAACTTGAAGATCTGAAGAAGTTCCGCACGTTCGGCTCCCGCACCCCGGGCCACCCCGAGTACAGCCACACGGACTTCGTGGAAATCACCACCGGCCCGCTCGGCTCCGGCCTCGCCGCCTCCGTGGGCATGGCGATGGCGCAGCGGCGCGTGCGCGGCATGATGGACCCGGATGCACCAGAAGGGGAATCCCCGTTCGACCACAAGGTTTACGTAATCGCAGGCGACGGGTGCTTGCAAGAAGGCATCTCCTCCGAAGCCTGCTCGCTGGCGGGCACCCAGAACCTCGGGAATCTAATTCTGATTTGGGATGACAACCAGATTTCCATTGAAGACGACACCAACATTTCCTTCAGCGAGGACGTGTTGAAACGCTACGAGGCATACGGCTGGCACACGCAGACTGTGGACTGGACCAATAACGGGGGCGAATACCACGAGGACGTGAACGCGCTCGACGAGGCCCTGACCCGTGCGGAAGAGCAGACGGATAAGCCGTCCATCATTGCGCTGCGCACCATTATCGGCTGGCCCACCCCGGGTAAGCAGAACACCGGCTCTATCCACGGTTCCGCGCTTGGAGATGAAGCGCTACGCGGACTCAAAGAAGCTCTGGGAGCAAACCCGGACAAGATGTTCGACGTGGACGAAGAAGCAGTGCAGCACTCGCGCGAAAATGTGGCTCAGCGGGGGCAGCAGGCGCGTGCTGAATGGGACAAGAAGTACGAGGCGTGGCGAGACGCTAACCCCGAGAACGCGAAACTCTTAGACCGCCTGGTCGCGCATGAACTGCCGGAAGGCTGGGAGAAGGCGCTGCCAACCTTCGAAGAAGGCAAGTCCTTAGCTACACGCGCGGCTTCTGGCACTGTGCTGAACGCGATCGCTGATGTGCTTCCCGAACTGTGGGGCGGGTCCGCCGACCTCGCGGGTTCGAACAACACGTTGATGAAAAACTATCCCTCGTTCCTACCGGAAGAGCGCCAGTCGAAGATGTTCTCTGGCAACCCGTACGGCCGAAACCTCCACTTCGGGGTGCGTGAACACGGGATGGGCGGGATTTTGAACGGCATTGCCCTCAACGGCCTCACCCGAGTGTATGGCGGTACGTTCCTCGTCTTCGCCGACTACATGCGCGGAGCAGTTCGGTTGGCTTCAATTATGAACCTGCCCGTAACCTACGTGTGGACCCACGATTCGATCGGTGTGGGTGAGGACGGGCCCACCCACCAGCCGGTTGAGCACTTGACGGCGTACCGGGCGATTCCGAACCTGTCCATTGTGCGGCCCGCAGACGCGGCAGAAACCGCGCAGGCGTGGAAGGCCATTTTGGAACAGCGCGGCCCCGTTGGCTTGGTTTTGACTCGTCAGGGCCTGCCCAACCCTGCGCGTGGTGCAGACACAGGCTTGGCTTCTGCCGAAGGCCTGGCTAAAGGTGGTTACGTGCTCGCAGACTGTGAGGGCACTCCAGACATCATCTTGATGGGCTCCGGATCAGAAGTGCAGTTAGCGCTCGAGGCGCGGGAGAAACTGACCGAAGAAGGGGTGAAGGTCCGCGTCGTGTCGATGCCGTGCATGGAATGGTTCGACGCTCAAGATGAGGAATACCGCGAATCAGTACTGCCCGCGGATGTGAAAGCTCGCGTGTCCGTCGAGGCAGGTTTGGACACCCCGTGGATCAAGTACATCGGTGACGCGGGCAAGGCAGTTTCAATGCACACCTTCGGCGGAGTTGGGCCCGCTGACGAACTGTTCGAGCACTTCGACATCACCACGGACCACGTGCTCCGGGCAGCCCACGAGGTGTTAGGCAAATAGCTTTGTTTCCATCCCACTAGCTGCCCGGCTAGATGCAGGAAGCTAGAGGGGGAACGAGTTTTCACGAGGGGGTTGCGACCGCTTAGTCGTAACCCCCTCTCTTTTTGCTCCTAACTGTCCCGATCCCACGCCTTGCACCGCATTTATTTGAGCCTAACTATCTCGAATCTAAACCGTGCGGGGCACGCACTTGGGCCCAACAGTGCCGGGAACTAACTTGGTAGAATAACCATTGTGCGCACCCCAGGTATTAGTTAGGTAGATTGCACATGCGAATTGGTATTTTCCCCACCGCACCGCAGGCGTCCAAAGTTGCCGCCGACATGGTGCTCGAACTGTACCGCGAAAACCCAGACGCCACCCTGGGAGTGGCCACCGGTTCCACCCCCGAGTACCTGTACGACTACTTGCGGCAAGCGCACGCGGCCGGCACCCTCAGCCTAGAACGCGCCAAAGCATTTGCCCTCGACGAATACGTGGGACTGCCCGACGACCACCCTCAAACCTACCGCAATGTACTGCGACGCGAACTGGTGGGAAATGACAAAACCGGGCTGCGCGAAGACTACTTGTTCACCCCCGGCCTGGCGGCACCTGCGGACGATCCCACGGTAACGGCAGATCAGTACGACGCCGCGATCGAAGCCACCGGAGTGGACCTGCAGATCCTCGGGCTGGGGGCGGATGGACACATTGGGTTTAACGAGCCTGGGGACTCACTGGTTTCCCGCACCCACGCGGAAGTCCTCGCGCCCGATACGATCCGTGACAACGCGCGTTTCTTCAACGGTGACGAAACGGCGGTTCCGAAGAAATGTATCACCCAGGGGCTGGGGACCATCATGGATGCAAAAGCGCTGGTACTACTCGCGTTCGGAAAGCAGAAAGCCGAAGCGGTGCACCAGCTAATTGAAGGCCCCGTCAGTGCCCGCTGGCCCGTGACGATCTTGCAAACCCACCCGGAAGTGACCGTGCTGCTCGACGACGCGGCCGCCAGCAACCTAGAACTAACCGATTTTTACAAACGACGTTGGGAGCTCGCATAAATGTACTACCTCGGGAAAGTATTTAACGCCAATGGGGAAATTCAGGCGCAAGGCATTCAAGTTGAGGAAGGTAAAGTAACCCGCCTGCTGACGAAGCAGGACGCAGACCAGATCCGCCGGCAGGAGGCGAGCGAAGACGCGGAAACTGCTGCGTTCATTACGCCCGGCCTGGTAGACCTGCATTGCCACGGCGGCGGCGGCTACGCGTTTCCCGATAATTACGCGCCCGAACAAATTGAAACCGCCATTTTGACCCACCGCAAACGCGGGACCACCGCGATGTTTGCGTCCCTCGTGTCCCTGGCGGACCCGATGCCGCAGATTGAGGCGCTGCTCCCGTTTTGTGAAAGTGGTGATTTAGCGGGTATTCACCTTGAGGGACCATACGTGTCGAAAGCGAAATGTGGAGCGCAAAACCCCGATGTTATCCGCGCGGTAGACCGCGGGGAACTGGAGCACTGGCTTAAGGCCGCAGGCGGCTACATTAAGACGATTACGATCGCCCCTGAGGCCGAGGGAGCGCTCGACGCACTCCCGGTGCTCGCTGCATACGGTGCTAAACCATCGTGGGGACACACGAGTGGAACTGGACCGCAGGCCGCGGCCGCGCTGGAGGCGACCGTGCAAGCGTATGATGCGCACGGGCAGGCGTGGGGTGAGGCCGCTCCCGGGCAAGGGACGGCTGAAACCGCGCAAGACGCGCCGGACATACCCCACCGAAGTGCCATGCGAGCGGGTGACCCCGCGCAAACCGTAACTCACTTATTCAACGGGATGACCGCTGTTACACACCGAGCTCCCGGCCCTGTCCGCGAGTTCGTGCAAGCAGCCCGCGTGGGCACCACAGTGTGTGAAATGATCGCTGACGGCCAGCATTTGAACTTAGAACTGGTAGAGGACCTCGTCGAATATTTAGACGACCCACGCCGGGCCGGTGCCCTATTCGTCACCGACGCAATAGGCGCAGCCGGAATGGGTGAGGGACGCTACACCCTAGGGGGATTAGAAGTCGAAGTGAAAGACGGGGCCTGCTGGCTCGTCCACAAAGACAGTTTAGCTGGAGGCGCGTCGTTGCTGGCAGACCAATTCCAACTGATCGCAAGCCGAGGGCGGATTCCACTGGAAGCAATTATCCGCGCCACCATCGGCACGCCCATCCGCGGTGGTTCCGTTTGGGACGCCCCGGGAGTGACCACTGAGTTCAAACCAGGGCAGCGCGCGAACTTAATTTCGTGGAACGAAGAATACGCACCGCAAACCGTGATTCGCGAAGGCACGAAAGTACAGTAACCCGCGCTTAGGTGCGCATGCGATTGCCGGCGGCCCGCTAGCCGCGCGGATGATTCCAACCGCGCTCAACCGCGAAAGTGCTTCCAGGCCCGCTGGAGCCCCCACTGGGTGACGTGACGGAACTCTTCTAGCACAATGCGGGTGTCCATCTTTGACTTGCCCGCCCGCCGCTCAAGGAACACGATCGGCACCTCCAGTATGCGCGCCCCCACGCGGGCTGCCATGCGGGTCATTTCCACTTGGAACCCATATCCGCGCTGCTGCAGCGCACTCAGGGGCATGCGGCGAAGCAAGCCCGCTTGGTACACCCGGATTCCCGCGGTCGCATCCTTTATCCCCAGCCCCAGCATGAGGCGAATGTACAGGTTCCCCAGCCGTGACAGGGCCACGCGTTTCGCCGACCACCCGGGTGTTGCACCCCCCGGGATCCAGCGCGAACCAATCACAAGTTCACCGCCCCGCTGCACTGCTGCACCCAGCATCCGGGCCAAGTCTTCTGCGCGGTGGGATCCATCCGCGTCCATCTGGCACAAATACTCATAGCCGCGCGCCATCCCCCACGCGAAACCGTCTAGGTACGCACTAGCCAAACCTGATTTTGCAGGGCGCGAAAGCAAGAAGACGCAGTCTAAATCACGCTGTTCACGTACCCAGCGCGCAGTACCATCCGGACTGGAGTCGTCCACAATCAGCACATCCACGCCCGCCAGGTGACTGCGCAGATTCGCTAGGGTCCGCGGCAGGGTTAACCGCTCATTGTAAGTGGGGATAACCACGAGTGCGCGCCCACCCTCCGCAGACTTATTTGCCGTATCTCCTTCACGTGCCTTATCCACGGGGCCTCCTTCTGAACATTGCCAAGAACACACCAACGCACAGCGCCCCGCCCCACCCGGCGATAACGCCGGTGCGTAACTGCGGTAGGTGACGGGCAGAAAAAGTGATTGAAGTGCGCAACGGGACATCGTCAATCAGCGTGGCAGATTCAAACAAGTGTGTCTGTTTACGCACCGATCCGTCGGGCCAAATGAGGGCAGACTGGCCGTTAGTGGACACGTGCACTGCGGAGCGCGACAGCGACATCGCCCGCAGTCGCGTCATCTGTAGCAGCTGTCCCGATTCTGCTGAGTTACCAAACGAAGAGTTATTAGTGGGCATAAGCAGCAGCTGACCACCTGCCAGCACACCGCCAGCCAGAACCTCCTCGTAGGCAGCCTCAAAGCAAATCCCAATCGCCGCGGGTAACTGTCTTTGCCCATTCAGGGGGATTTTTACGAACCCCGGTTCTGAACCGGGCAGCATGTCGACCGACACGCGCGCCACATCTTTGGACAAAACAGATAGGTACTTGCGCATCGGCACGTATTCACCGAACGGGACGGGCAGTTGTTTGCGGTACTGGTCTACAATCTGCCCATCTGGCGAGTAAACCAGCATGTCGTTGTAACGCGCAGTGGGCGTGTACTTGACGGAACCGACCAGGATGGGCACTCCCGCGGCCTCCAACGCGTGGTAAATGAGGTCGTACGCCTGAGCATCCTCGCGCGGATCCGTGTCCGCCGAGTTTTCGCCCCACACTAAAAAGTCCGCCCGCTGGCCCGCACGCACTGTTTTAAGCGTTTGCTTAACGTGATTATCAGTCACTTTCAAATGCTGAGCGAAAGTTTGCTCCGCGGGCCACTGCACGTTCCCCTGCACCGCTCCCACCCGCACCGAACCGGATTCTTGCGCAAGCGGCAACCGCAGCATCCACGGGCCGGCGCACAAGAGCGCGGCCAGCACGAGTGCTGTGGTTCTTGAGAAGAACCCGAACCCGGGACGCAGCCAGCGCGGCCTCACTAAAACACGCATCACCAAACTGGCGGTCAGTGCACACACAAACCCGATCGTCACTTCGGACCCCCACGGAGCGAGTGTGCGCACGGGCAGATCGACTTGACTGTACGCCAGTAGTGCCCACGAGAAACCCCCAAACGGTACGCACGCGCGCAACTGTTCTACTCCAACCCACGCCAGCGCGAGTAAGACCGAGTTACCGACCGCGCCTTTAGCTAGGTAGCGCACCACGCCTGCGGAAAACCCAAAACCGGCTAAGAATAAGGCTTGCACCAGGCACAACGCGAACCACGGGAGGTATCCCCCCACCGAGATCGTGGCCCACCAAATATGCGGCAGAAAAAAACCCAGGCCGAACAAGAATCCGTACCAGGTGCTGCGCCCCACCCGCACTGCGTTCAGCACGGCGAACAGTATGGCCAGTGCCGGCACCGCCAGGTACCCCATGGCAAGTGGTGGAAAAGACGCCCAAAATAAGGCCATGCTAACTGCTAACAGCGGGTAGTCCCACCAGCGCCGGCCCCGCCCCCACGTGAACCAACGCAATCTTCGGCGCGCTGCTTGGTTGGTTGGCCGCGTGTTAGTCACCGCGCACCCGCTCGTTGCATCGCCCGCATTTCTTATGCCTCTTCGGCAAGCGCCACAACGGACCGGCGGATAGAGTCGACACACACATCACACGTGCGCGCCAACTCGGAGCTGGACTGCGATTTAACTTGCCCCAACAGGTCAATCACCTGGCGGCACCACCGCACCCAGTCTCCCGGTTCCAGGTCTGCGGCTTGCACCGCGGTTGCCAGCGGATCCCCATTAACCCACCAGTACATGGCGTTCACAAGCCCATACTCCAGTGGCATAGTTGTGGGCGCATGCGCTTGGGACTCAGCTTTATTAACGCGTGTCATGATGCGTTGAGTGGCAGTTAGTGCCTTCGACAAACGCCCCTTTGGCCCACCGGGAATATCCATGTCGGGATCGTGATTCTTCCGAGGCTCAAACACGCACGTGGACGCCACCGCGGCTAACTGCGCGGGCGTGAGGCCCTCCCACACCCCCTCGTGCAAACACAAAGACACCACGAGGTCTCGGTCACTGTAAATACCCCGCAAAATCTGCCCGGCGGCGGTTAGACGCTCTCCGTCCAGACAGTCTTCTTCTTGCAGCACGCGGACAATCGCATCAAATTTTTTGGTAATCGACGAGGTCTGCTGGTCCACCTTGCGGCTTAACCGCAAGTATTCGCGGCGCGCGTGGAGCCATTCGCGGCCGGTGCGGGCGTGCTGATCCCGATGCGGACAGTGGTGCACGGGGTGGGTGCGCACAGCGTGTTCCAGCTGATCAATCTGCTTGGCAATGTGCTTTGGCATGGGTGGACGCGCCCGTTTGGGATACATGAGTTTACCGGCCTTGCGCATGTTTGTGAGGTCGCGGCCAATCCGGTGGGAACAGCGCCGCACTGACCGCAACACGTCTTTGCGCAACCGCATGTGCCCTAAAACAGTTAGGCCGGCTGTGAAGTCCTGCGCGATGGCGGTGCGCAGGTGACCGTCCTGCGTAACGATTTGTACCATCGGATTGCGTCCGCCCCTGCGGGCCCGGCGGGTAACCACCGCATCCAGCATCCGTTTTCCGACCGGGAAAGACACTACCTCACCGACCTGTAAATCAAGTACTTCCAGGGGATGGACGGACTGGAACCGGGCCCGTGCTTTCGCCCCTTCTTTTTGCAGTCGCGTAAGTTCGTCGCGGGCAACCAGATATTCTTTGACGTTCCCGTGGGAGCATTCGAGCCCGTGGTCGGCCTGTTGCATGAGGTTCTCAGCCGCCTTCGAGTCGTGCGCAATTGCCACAACTTTGCGGTCCGCTTGGAACTGCGCGAACGAGCGGTCCATCACCTCGCGCGCCTGCGCCATCGACCCGGTGGCGGTTAGGTTCGCAACCATGTTGTAGGTAGGGCGGAATGCGGATACGAGGGGGTAGGTGCGTTTAGAAGCAAGAGATGCAACCAGTTCAGGTTCGTTTTCCGAGGTGTAAACCACCACGCTGTGCCCTTCCGTGTCAATCCCCCGACGCCCAGCACGGCCCGTGAGCTGCGTGTACTCACCGGGTGACAACGGGACGTGCGCCATCCCATTCCACTTGCGCAACGCTTCTAACACGACGGTTCGAGCGGGCATGTTGATTCCCAATGCGAGTGTTTCAGTAGCGAAAACGATTTTTATTAGCCCGCGTGAGAAAAGGGTTTCAACGGTCTGTTTCATGATTGGCAGCAGGCCTGCGTGGTGGGCGGCGACCCCCGCTTCTAAGCCCATGATCCACCGGTCCACGCCCACCACAGCCATGTCTGCCGCCGGTAGAGTCGCCGTAGCTTCTTCGACTATCGCGCGGATTTGTTCGCGTTCCGTCCGATTTGTGAGGGTGATTCCGGCGGTGACCAGGTGGTCGACGGCATCATCGCAGCCGGCGCGTGAAAATATGAAGTAAATGGCGGGCAGGAGGTGCGCGTGTTCTAACGAGATCGCGACCTCTGCACGGGAGGGGCGGCGAACTCGTTTAGGCGTGCGGATACGACGCCCACCGGCGAGACCGCGGCGTCGCTCCCCCACTGACCGCGATTGAATCCCCGTTGCCCGTGCCACCGCGGCCCGTAGGTCGGGATTCAGTTTGCGTTTTGACAGCGGCTTTTGCACGCGCGCTGGAGCATGATCCCCATGTTTACTGGAACTGCCCGCGTTCTCGCCCCACTTGCCCGCGTTTTTGCCGTGTGGTGTGCGCAGTTTTTCTACCGGCGAGTACAGGTCGTATATCTTCCGCCCCACCATCATGTGCTGGTATAGGGGTACCGGGCGGGTTTCGGACACGATGATGTCGCAGTCACCACGCACCTGCTCAATCCACTGCCCGAATTCTTCCGCGTTCGAAACGGTTGCTGATAAAGCCACCATGTTCACGTGCGCGGGGGTTTGAATCAGTACTTCCTCCCACACCGGGCCGCGGAACCGGTCCGCAAGGTAGTGCACTTCGTCGAGCACTATGAACGCCAGATCCGATAGGTCACGCCCCTGGTAGATCATATTCCGCGCCACCTCCGTGGTCATTACCACGAGGTTCGCATCTCCATTAATTGACGTGTCGCCCGTCAGCAACCCCACTTGTCCATCGCCGTAGCGGGCCACGAGTTCGCGGTATTTTTGGTTCGATAGGGCTTTGATTGGCGTGGTGTAGAAAGCTCGCCTCCCCTCCTTCAGTGCGAGGTAGAGGGCAAACTCCCCCACAATTGTTTTGCCCGCCCCGGTGGGTGCGGCAACGAGTACGCTGCGGCCAGCCTCGATTGATTCGAGCGCGCCGGCTTGAAACGGATCTAACTCAAAATCGAGTTGGCTGGCGAACGCCGCGCGCTGCGTTTTTGCGTACGCATTACGGTCCATCGCCGCCCGGTAGCGCTGTGCCGGGGTGGGGGCCACCTCCGTGTTTTGCTTCGGCTCCGCGTTGCGGTTTCGCCTGCGTTTACGCTTCGCCATCACTCGGTTCCTTCCTCCCAGTTCGGCTCAGTGCCTGGTTCAGCTCCGCATCTTCTTTCGCTCGTTTTTTGTCAACCGAACGGTCCCTCAAGAACGCGATCCCGACCGCAAGGAAATAAAGGCCACACAGCATCAAAGCTTGGAATGTCATGGTCCACGGGTCTGGCAGCGGGTTCGCGATTGCAGCGAAAACGAATGCGATAACCACTGCCCACCGCCAGGCTTTCAATAGCGTGCGGGCCCTCACGACACCAAGAAAGTTGAGGCCCACCATCACTAGTGGCACGGTGAACGACAATCCGAACACCACCACCAGGCGCATGTAAAAAGTGAAGTACACGCTAGATTTCATCAGTAATACCGATGATGAGGGCGCGAACGACGTCAAAATATGCACCGCGTGCGGCATAATCCACACGCCCGTTGCCCCACCGGCAACGAACAATATGATGCCGGCGAATGTGAAACTGAGGATGTAGATTTTTTCACTCTTGCGCAGCGCGGGCGCCAGGTAAGCCCAGATTTGGTACATCCACCACGGGGTGGTTGCGAGGAAACCTGCGAACATTGAGATCCGTAGTTTCAGGTCGAATGCTGCGGAAACGGTTTCGAAGTTAAGTTCCGCCTGCTGACCTTCTGCACGCAGTTGCGCCAGGGGCGCCGCCATGTAGTTGAAAATGGGTTCGTAGAAGAACCACGCCACGATTGTGCCCACCAAGATGCCCACGAGGGCTATGAGCAGTCGTTTACGCAGTTCCCGCAGGTGTTCCAGCAGTGGCATCCGCCCCTGTGGATCCCGTTGCTTTGATGCCATTAGTGTTTATTGACCACTGTCTTTCGGGCCGGTCGATTTTGCGTTGCTGTCCGTATCGCTATCTTCGGTGAGTTCCTGCATTTCTTTCTTGAGGACTTTCGCGGACTTACCTACGTTCTTTGCGATGTCGGGGAGTTTGGAAGCACCAAACACCACCACGAGCACGATGATTACCACTACCCAATGCCAAGGCCTCACGTCTATCTCCTTCAAATGTGAACCGCAATGTGCCGTCCCAACCCAAAAGCCGTTGGGGCAAAGCTAGACTGTTTCGATACCTATCCTAAGGCATGCGGCGGTTGGACTGGTGGGCACGCGCTCAAAGCCAGTCTGTATTCTAGATGGGTGATGCAACGAAACGCGGTGGTCCGCAAGATTTTGAGCCAGTGGTCGACGTGTGTCAGTTTTGAATGCACGATAACGCACGCCCCGGCCGGGGCCAGCGGCTTTGAGGGTGGAGAAACAGTGCGGGCGTTAGCGTATACGGACCTCGTGGGGGCGATCGCCGTTGGCGAACGCGTGCGGATTGATTGTTCAGGGCTGGCGAAGCACCTCGGTACCGGCGGGTTTGCCACCACGCTCGCGACCGCTACTGTGCCGGCAGATTCGCTGC